>CAVPQW010000004.1:0-19408 GCA_963707645.1 uncultured Actinomycetes bacterium | reverse complement strand
TCCAGGCCGGCCGGCGCATGGCACGGAACAACATCAGCGCGCTCCCGGTGGTGCGGCAGGGCGCGATCACGGGGATCCTCACCGAGCGCGACATGGCGCGGGCGCTCATGGACCGCGCCGACCCGGGCGAGACGCAGGTTCGCGCCTACATGACGCCGTCGCCCGCGACCGTCAAATGGAACGCCGACAGCCGCGTGGTCGCCCGGCAGATGATGTCGCTCGGCGTCCGGCATCTCCCGGTCATGCACGACGGCGAGCTGGTCGGCGTGATCTCCTCGCGCGACCTCCTGCTCCTCGAGGCCTGGTCGCCGCTGACGCCCGCGGATTCGGTTCCCGGAATGGACCCCGGCGTGACCAGGCCGGACGGGACCGGGTCCCGTCCCCGGGGGGACCCTCGGCCCCTCCGGCGTGCCTCGCCCCGCCCGTAGCGTGGCTTCGCGAACTTCGATGCCCAGGAGGTATGAGTCGTGAGACGCGTGGTGCAGGACGTGATGACGAGGACGGTCGCGGTGGTGACCGCGGACACGCCCTTCAAGGTGGTGGCCCGGCGCCTCGCTGAGCACCGTGTCGCCGCCCTTCCGGTAGTGGACGCCCGCGACCGTGCCATCGGGATCGTCTCCGAGGCCGACCTGCTGCTGAAGGAGGAGTTCCTCGAGCACGGCCATTCCCGCAGATCCGACACCGACGTGGCGAAGACCGCCGGATCGACCGCGGGGCGAGGTCATGAGCACCCCGGTCGTGACGATCGGGCCCGACGCGCCGCTGGCCGATGCCGCGCGGCTCATGCACGTGCACGGGTTCCGGTCGATGCCGGTGGTGGACCCCGACGGCAGGGTGATCGGGATCGTGGCGCGCCGCGACCTGCTGAAGGCGTTCCTCCGGCCCGACGCGGACATCCGGGACGAGATCGTCGAGGAGATCGTCCGCGACGCGCTGTGGCTCGAACCCGACACCCTGCGGGTCACCGTGGAACAGGGCGTCGTGACCCTCGAGGGCCAGATGGAACAGGTCCTCGCTGATCCCCGTGTTCGTCCGGCTGGCCGAGGGCGTCGACGGCGTCGTCCGGGTCGAGGCCCGGCTTTCGTTCGACTTCGACGACACCCAGATCCGGCCGGTCGGCCACCGCGCCGTGGGGCGTCGTCCCGTACGGATCGCGCTGACATGCACCCGCACCCGATGTTCGAGCGGATCCTGGCCGGAACCGACGGCACGCCGCGCGCCGAGGAGGCCGTGCGGCAGGCCGCCCGCCTGGCGGCCGTGACCGGAGCCGGCCTGGAGGTCGTGTTCGTGGCGCACCCCGCAGTTCCAGGCCTGGGCGGGGTCGGCGCCGCCCGGCTGGCCGAGGCCGACGCGGCGCTGGAACGCGCCCGTCGAGGCCGCCGAGGCCGCCGGGGTCGCGGCGGACGTCCGGGTGCTGGTGGGAGAGCCTGCCCGCATGCTCGCGGTCGAGGCCGTGCGCCGGTGGAGCGACCTGGTGTGCGTGGGGCCGGACGCCGGCTTCGTGGAGAAGCCCCACCTGCTGGGCGGCGTGGCCGCGCACCTCGTTCATCGCCGGGTCCGTCCCACCCTCGTGGCCCGCCCGGTCGAGGACGGAGCGCGGTCGTTCCCCTCCCGGATCCTGGTGCCCGTCGACGGTTCGAACGGGTCCCGGGAGGCCGTGCGGCTGGGCGCCTCGATCGCGCTGGCCGCGAACGCGGAGCTGCGGTTCCTGCACTCGGTCGAGGTCGCCGGCGGCCACGGCGTTCCGGGTGGACGCTCGAAGGCCACCCGACCGGCTTCGAACCGCTCGAGCCGGCGGTGGAGCTGGCGGCCGCCAATCGGCGTCAAGGCGGCCCGGGAGATGGCGTTCGGCCGGCCCGGACCGGCCATCGCCGCGGCGGCGGCCAGCTGGGGCGCCGATCTCGTCGTGGTCGGCGCCCGTGGGAGGAGCGGCCTCGAGCCTCGCGCTCGGAAGCGTGAGCGACTGGGTCATCCGCCACGCGGGGCGCTCGGTGCTGGTGGCCGGCGACCGGACCGGGGACGTCGCCCACGCGCCGGTGCGGGCCGCGGCCGACAGCGCCGCCGCGCTCACGACGACGCTGGCCTGAGCCGGGGACCCCCTTCGAAATCGTCCGGTCGGCCGCTACCGGCGCCGTCGCCGAGATCGCCACTGGCGGGGCGGGCTCGGCGTGTCGACGCGGATTCGGGCGTCCACGATTCGTGCCCCTTCCGGGAGCACCATCACCGGGTTGAGGTCCATCTCCGTGATCTCCGGATGCGCCTCCACCATGCGCCGACCCGCAGGAGGATGTCCTCGAGGGCGGGGACGTCCGCCTTCGGCGCGCCACGGTAGCCGTCGAGGAGCGGGAACGTCCGGAGCGAGCGCGATCATGTCCGTCGCGTCACGGTCCGTCAGCGGCGTGATCCGCACGGACACGTCCTTCAGCAGCTCGACCGCCGTGCCCCCGGCCCCGCACGCCACGACCGGGCCGAAGAGGGGGTCGTGGACCACGCCGACCAGCATCTCGACACCCGGCGGGACCATCCGCTGCACCAGGAACGCGTCGGCGCGGGTGTCCCGACGCGCGCAGAGCCCGCGACATCGTCCTCGGCCGCGGCCCGCGACTGCCTTCGCGCCGACCAGCCCCAGCCGGACCGCGCCCGCCTCGGTCTTGTGCACGAGCGACGGCGCCACCGCCTTGACCGCGACGGGACCGCCGAGCGTCGGCGGCCGCCCGGCCCGCCTCCTCCGGGGTCGCCGCGACGCGCCACTCGGCCACCGGGAGGCCGTGGGCGTCCAGCAGCCGCGCGACCTCGTCCGGGCGCCAGCCATCCCGCTCCCCGCTCGAGCGCGTCCTCGATCACGCGCGGTGGCGTCGCGGGACCGAACGTCGGCGAACTCGGCCACCCGTCCCTCCGGAGCGGCTCGCCACCGTCCGTAGTCGACCGCGCGCGCCAGCGCGACGGCCGCGCCCTCCGGGAAGGCGTACGACGGGATGCGCAGGTTCCCCGCCCGGAGCTCCGCCGGGCACGCCGTGCGCGGAGAGGAACACCGTGAGCACGGGGAGCCGGCCCTCGAGCCGGGAGACCGCTTCCCGGATCGCCCGGGCGACGTCCTCGGCCCGAGTCACCAGCGGAGGAACGAAGATCACCACCACCGCGTCGACGTCCCCGTGGTCGGCCACCACGTCGATCGCCCGGCCGTAGTCCTCGGCGGACGCCGAGGCGATCATGTCCACGGGGTTCCCGAGCGACGCCTCCGGGGGAAGGAACTCCAGGAGGCGACGCTGGGCCTCGCGGGAGAGCGCCGGCACCCGAAGGCCGTGGCCCTCGCACGCGTCCGCGCACAGGATCCCCAGCCCGCCGGCGTTGGTCACGATGCCGACGCGATCGCCCGCGCGGCGGGGGCTGGTTCGCCAGCAGCGAGGCCACGTCGAACAGCTCGGCCAGCGTGTCGGTCCGGATCACGCCGGCCTGGCGGAACAGCGCGTCCACCGTGACGTCGGACGCCGCGATCAGGGCGCCGGTGTGCGAGGAGGTGGCCCGCGCCCCGGCCGCGGACCGTCCGCTCTTCACCGCGATGATCGGCTTCGTCCGGCCCACCCTCCGGGTGATCCGGGCGAACTTCCGGGGGTTCCCGAACGACTCGAGGTAGAGCAGGATCACGTCGGTGTCGGGGTCCTGCTCCCAGTAGTGGATGAGGTCGTTCCCCGAGATGTCGGCCTTGTTCCCCACCGAGACGAAGGACGAGAGGCCGAGGCCCGAGGGACCGCGCGTAGTCGATCACCGCCAGGCCCAGCGCACCGCTCTGGGACAGGAACCCCACCCGTCCGTGCGGCGGCTCCGCCGGCGCGAACGTCGCGTTGAGCCTGACCTCCGGGGCCACGTTCACGATCCCCATGCAGTTCGGCCCGATCAGCCGCATGCCGAACTCGCGGCAGACGCCGAGGAGCTCGCCGCTGCCGTGCCCGTCCCTCCTCGCCGACCTCCGCGAACCCCGACGAGATGACCACGAGCGCGCGGACCCCCTTCCGGCCGCACTCCCGAGCCGCCTCGACGACGCGGGCCGCCGGCACCACGATCACCGCCAGGTCGACGGGGCCGGGGATGGCCTCGACGGACGGGAACGCGGTCACGGACTGCACCACCTCGGCGCTGGGGTTGACCGGGAAGACCGGGCCGTTGAACCCGAAGGACAGCAGGTTGTGGAACACCTCGCCGCCGATGGTTCCGCGCGACCGCGACGCTCCGATGACGGCGACCGAGCGGGGAACCAGGAAGCGGCGCATGGCCGCGACGGCCGCGACCTGCTCCCGGGCCTCGAATCGCTCCAGGGCCTCCGAGGTCAGCGACGTGGGGAAGTCCACGAGGGTCTCGCCAAGCTCGGACCGGATGTTCGTGGGGAAGCCGCTCTCCCGGAAGACCTCGATCATCCTCCGGTTCATGGGAAGCACGCGCGCTTCGAACACCGCCACGCCCGCCTCGGCCGCCGTCTCGGCGAGCTGCCCGAGGAGGATCGTCCCCACACCGCGACCCTGGAGGGCGTCCGCGACGGCGAGGGCCACCTCGGCATGGTCGGACCCGGTGCGGAGCCACACCGCGTGCGCCACCACCGTCCCTTCGGGCCCCGCCGTGGCCACGAGCCCGAACCGGTCCCGGTAGTCGACGTCGGCCGCCCACCGGGCCTGCGCGTCCAGGTCCACGCCCCCGCTGAAGAACCGCAGGTATCGGGACTGCTCCGAGAGGTCGGCGAGGAATCGGCCCAGGGCCGCTTCGTCCTCCCGGCGGACGGGCCGGACGTGGACGGTCGAGCCGTCCCGCAGCGCGACGTCGGCCTCCCGGTGACGCGGGTAGGGGCGCGGCTCGTCCACGGCACCGGCATCGTAGCCACCCGGCCGCGCCGGGCTCTCCCCCGGTGGGTCCCGGAGGCTGCGGGACGACCGGCCTCCTCCGCCCGGGCCGGGCGGTGGTGCACTGGGATCGGAGGTGACGACCATGGAACCCGTCGCCGGCTACCTGCTCAGGCTCCTGCTCTCGCTCGCCGTGATCGTGCTCGTCGTCGAAGGGATCGCCGCGGTGGTGGCGTTCGCCGGCAGGCGGTTCCATCACCATGCCCCGACGAGCGAGGCCGGAGGACTCGACCCGCCCGGCCTTCCCGCCTGAATCCGCTCCGCGCGCTACCGCGGCGGGCGGATCACCCGCGCCGAGGCCCGGGCCCGGTCCACCAGCACGGCATCGGGCACCGGGTACTGCAGGTTGTTCCGCCCGGAGTGCCACTCGGACGGGAGCGACGACCGGTACAGGAACACCGTCCGCCCGTCGTCCGGCAGCGTCGTGCAGGCTCGCTCCGGCATGCCCCCGTACAGCTCCGTGTCGGCGTCCTCCGGCACGTCCACGAGGGCGACGTGCGCCCATTCCCGGAGGGGGCACAGCTCCTCGTCGATCCGCGGGCACTCCGCGTGACGAACGGCCCGGAACAGGTCGCCGTCTCGAACCCCTCCGCCCGCAGCACTGCCGCCCACCGGCTGCGGCGGACGAAGTCCTCGCTCACCACCAGCGCGTTCGCTCCCATCTCACACACCCCTTCCGGCGCTCCCGGGCGACCCCCGCGCCGCTCGCTCCCATGTCGGAGCGACGCTCGGCAGCGAACCGGCTCCGGCCACGGGCCATACGCCCCCCGGCGACGGGGTCCTTGGCCATATGCCGCGGGCGGTCCCGCTCCGGCCGGGACGTTCGACCCGTGGCGCCGGAACGGGCCCATGCGACGGTGGGCTCGACACGTCGGCACGCAGCACCGGCGTGGGTTCGGTCGGACGATGGGAGAGGAGGAACCGCGATGAACGTGCTCGTCACGTACGGCTCGAAGCACGGCTCGACCAGGGAGATCGCCGAGGCGATCGGCGACGAGATCCGGAGCGACGGCCACGCCGCCGTGGTGCGGTCGGCGGACGCCGTGCTCGATCTCGAGGGCTACGACGCCGTCGTCCTGGGCGGCGCCCTCTACATGGGCAGGTGGCACTCCGACGCGCGGCGATTCGCCCGCCGGTACGCCGCTGATCTCCGCACCATGCCGGTGTGGCTGTTCAGCAGCGGTCCGCTCGATCGGAGCGCCGACGAGAAGGAGATCCCGGCGGTCGGGTTCGTCGCGAAGCTCGCCGCCGAGGTCGGCGCCCGGGGACACGCCACGTTCGGCGGCTGCCTGGCTCCGGACGCATCCGGCCTCATCGCCGGCGCGGTCGCGAAGAAGTCCGCGGGGGACTACCGGGATTGGGACCGCATCCGGGGGTGGGCGCGGGAAATCTCCTCGACGCTCGAGATGCGGGCCACCGCCTGAACGCCGGCCCCGTCAGGGCATCTCGATCAGGACCTTCCCGAGCGTGTGCTGCTCGGTGAAGTCCCGGAGCGCATCGTCAGCCCGCTCGAGCGGGTAGGTCCGCTGGATCGCGGCACGAACTTTTCCGTCAACGACCAGCCCGGCGAGCGTCGGTAGGTGCGCCTCGTTCCCGTTCGAGTCCATGACGTCCACCTCGCCGATCCGCGTTTCCTCGCCGGCGGCGCCGACCACCGACACCGCTCGTCCACCGGGGCGCACGAGACCGGTGAGCGACGCGAACGCCGCCGGGTCGCGGTTCACGAGATCGACCAACGCGTCGACGCCATCCGGCCACCGGCGGCGGACCTCCTCGGCGAGGTCGCCCGTGTAGTCGACGGTCTCCGCGGCGCCGAGCGACCGGACGAACTCCTCGTCGCCGGGCCTGACGGTCGCGATGGCCGACGGCGCCCCGAAGAGCCGCCAGCTGAAGGACGAACGACCCCACGCCCCCGGTCGCCCCGACGACGAGGACCATCTCGCCCTCGCCGAGCCCGATCTTCTCGAGCGCCTCGAGCGCGGTCGTCCCCGCCACGGCGAGCGTCGCCGCGGCGGCGTCCTCGAGACCATCCGGGGTTCGGGCGAGCTCCGACGCGTTCGGCGTGGACAGCTCGCCGAAGGTGCCGTCATGGACGACGGGCTTGTTGCCGAGCGAGCCGAACACCCGGTCGCCGACGGCGAAGCCCTCCACTCCGGGGCCGACCGCCTCGACCACGCCGGCCACGTCCTGGCCGAGCACCGCAGGGTATTCGTAGGAGTACCCGTACTGGCTCATGGCCCCGGACGCCACGAACACGTCGTAGTAGTTGATCGACGCGGCCCGGACCCGCACCAGGACCTCGCCCTCGGCCGGCTCGGGCGCCGGCACGTCGAGCACGGTCGGCTGGCCGTCGGGGTCCTCCAGGGCCAGTGCTCGGATGGTCGGCATGGTGCGCTCCTCCCTGTCGAGACGTCCGTGTTGGCGACAACCGGCGACGCGGTCCCGATGTTCCGACAGGCCAGAAATGGAACGGCGCCGGCCCTCCGAGAGGGCCGGCCCCGATTCCGTCGTGAGCTGCGGGACGCCCGCTACGCGGGCTTCCCGTGCACCAACAGCTCGCTCATGTCCATGAACGACGGGTCGCCCCGGTTCGTCTTCATGGTGAGCTTGATGAACCGCACGCCGGTCTTGCCGGCGGACGGCGTGAGCGTGTGGAACACGCCCGGCGAAAGCGCAGCCGTGTTGTTCACGGCGACGATCCACGCCGACGTCGCGGTCTTCCGGGTCGAGATGGTGAACGCCTTCACCCCGGCCGACGCGTTGTCGCCGCAGGTGGCCCCGGGGTCGATCGCGAAGCTCGAGATGTTCACGGCCTTCGGCAGCTGCAGGACCACCGTCCGGGGCCCGCCGACGCCGCTCGAGTTGTTGCCCGGCGCATCGCTCCCCCAGCCCGAGCCCTGGGAGATGTCGAACGCGCCCTCAGGCCCGCACCCGAACTGCGTGTAGTCCGGCTTGGTCACGCTCTTGACGTCCGCCCCGCCGGAGATCGCCGCCCAGTCCCGGCGGATCTGGAAGTTCAGGATCTTGTTGGCGTTGATCGCGACGTTGGTGACTGCGGCCGGCTCGTACCCGGCCTTGCCGGCGACGACCCGGCGCCACGTGTGCTTCGGCACGTTGTGGATCACGTAGTGCCCGGTGGCGTTCGTGGCCGCCGACAGGTCGCCCGGCAGCCCGCTCGTGAACCCGCCCAGGCTGACCCGGGCCCCGGCGATGTTGGCGCCGGTGTCCTTGTCCTTCACGTTCCCCGAGAGGTTCACGCAGTTGGCCGGGCAGGCCGGCGGCGTGTGGAAGTCCTGGACCGGCGTGGTGTCGTTCCCGCCGTCGGAGTCGGCGAAGAAGCCCATGCCGCGGTCGGCGAACACCTGCCAGATCTGGTTCCTGTGCGAACCGCCGAACGCGACCTGGTCCGCCTGGAGGATGGCGTTCCGCATGTCGAGCATCGACGGGTCTGCCGGCGAGAGCTCCATGCCCCGCGTGACGAGGGTCTCGGCCTGGTTCGAGTTGCCGAGCACCCGGCGGAGCTGCCAGATGGTCTGGCCCCAGATCTCGCCGTCGGCATGGACCTCGGGCTCGCCGATGACCTTGCCCATGTCGCCGTACGTGTAGCCGCCCGCGCCCGACGTCGTGCCGCCCGGGCAGGCCCCGGCGTGGCTGCTGCTGTCCGCCGGGCAGTCCATCGGCTCCGAACGGAGCGGGATGGTCGTGCCGCCGCCGAGGAAGAACCCGACCTGCACGTCACCGACCGCGTTGGTGTCGGCGTCGAAGCCCTCCGCCACCAGGTAGTCCATCGCGTACCAGTCGCTCCAGGCCTCGCCCATCGCATTCGCCTGGAAGCTGTTGAGCGCCGGGATGCCCGTCGGCGTGGTCACGAGTCGGTGCGACAGCCCGTGCGTGTACTCGTGGTAGATCACCGACGCGTCGTCGCCCGCCGTTCGCCCGACGGCGCGTTGAAGTTCAGCTGGCCGGCCGGGAACAGGTACATCTGCATCCGCGGCGGGATGCCGTCCTGCGCGGTGGACATGTTCGCGTTGACGATGTGGTCCTGGTCGGGGAACCCGCTGTCGGTGTTGGCGCCGTCGTCGACCTGCCCCTGGACAGCATCGTGCCCGATCCCGGCGCCCGGGTCCGCGACCTCGAAGTTGCCCGCGGCGTTGTTGAACCCGATCGGGCTCGCCTTGAGGTGGTCGTGGAACTGGTTGATGTAGTAGTAGACCTGCGTCGCGTTCTGCTTGATGTTCGCCTGCCAGCTGAACGCGGTCGACGAGTCCCAGGTGCACTTCCACTGCTGATCGCAGTTGTTGAAGAAGTCCGAGCCGTCGAGGGTGGCGGGGTAGTTCCACGTCACGCCGCTCGACGAGGGGACTTCGTCGCCCGCAACCGGCGCGTTGTCGTCGGCGACGTCCTTGTACACGTGGGCGTTGTTGCCCGCCAGCTTCGTGCCGTTCACGACCGGGAATTGCTTCGCGCTCTGCGACCCGACGCCCGGGCCTAGCAGGTTGCTCGGGTAGTACTCCCAGACCTGGCCGTTCCCTGTTTGGTCGAAGCTCACCATGTTCGAGCGCCACAGCACGCTGCCGTCGTTCGCGTCGACCACCGACACGTAGTCGGCGGTGGAGCTCGCCGCCGCGTTGACCTGCCAGGCGAGCGACGTGCCGCGGCCGGTGTGGAACAGGACCAGCGACGCGCGGTTGCCGCTCGCGTAGACCGTGGACATCCGGGCGTCCGTCCCCCGCCGGGTGGCCTTGCCGGGCGCGGTCGACGCGGCGCCGGCCTCGCCGAGCGCGCGCCCACCGCGGCGTCGGGGCCGAGGCGCGGCGTCGTCGACGCGACCGTGAGCCCGTGGATCGGGGAACCCATCACGTTCACGAGCTGGCCGCGCTTCGTGACGGCGGCCCGGAGCCCGTTGTCGAACGCCGGCACGCCCGTTGACCTGCTGCTGCCACGTCAGGTGGTGCGTCCCCAGGACGTCGACGTAGTCGCGGCTCTGGTGCAGCGTCGCGAGGTCCTCCGTCGTCGAGCCCGAAGGCGGCCAGGTGCGCCCGGACGTAGTCGAGCGCGATCCGCGCGGCCGGCGCCGTGCTCGGGCCCGGTGAGGAACCCGTCGAGCCGGGCCACGACGCGTGGCGTTCCCGTCAGCTCGTCGATCTGCAGGACGCCCTGCGCCCCGAGCGACGCGGCGAGCGAGTCGCGGGCGGCGACCACCGATGCGGGCGCGGCGGCGTGGTAGCTCGACCCCGAGCGGGCGTCGAAGTTCTGCAATCCCAGCACGTCCGTCGCGGCGGAGCCGCTCGGCTTCCCGACCGCGGCGGCGGGGCCCGGAGCCGCGAGCGAGGCCCCGATCAGCGCGACGGCGGCGACCGCCGTCATCCGGAGCACCCCCGTCCGTCCGTTCCGGGCGCGACCATTCCACCTGAGGCGCATGCGCACGTACCTCCCCTTCCGTTTCGTGATGCGGGCCCGGCACGTCCGCGCGAACGCTCGCGACCGAGTCGTACCGTGGCGGGATCCGGCGCGGGCACAGCCGGCCGCCGGAGAACCTCCCAGCCGCGCACGATAGCCGACGAGCGGTCGCGATGGCAGGCAATGGACCCGCGACGGGGCGAGTGAACTGGCTCGGATGGACGGAGCGATCCGCCCTACGCCGCGACGCGCTCGACGCGGGTCGTGCAGGCTTCCAGGCGGTCCGGCAGCGGCTCCACGCCGAGGCCGGGGCCGTCCGGGACGAGCATGGTCCCGTCGGGTTCCAGCACGAACGGACGCGTGAGGTCCTCGGCCCAGTACCGGTCGCTCGCGCTCGTGTCGCCCGGCAGCGTGAAGCCCGGCAGGGCCGCGAGCGCCAGGTTCGCCGCCCTGCCGATCCCGGTCTCGAGCATGCCCCCGCACCACACCGGCGCGCCGTGGTCGACCGCGACGTCGTGAACCCGCCGCGCCTCCAGGAGCCCGCCGACCCGGCCCTGCTTGATGTTCACGATGGAGCACGCGCCGAGCTCGAGCGCCGTGCGGGCGTCACCGGCGCTTCGGATCGACTCGTCGAGGCAGATCGGCGTCGCGACCCGCCGGGCCAGGGCCGCGTGTTCCAAGACGTCCTCGTGCCCGAGGGGCTGTTCGACCATCAGCAGGTCCAGCGCGTCGAGGGCCTCGAACACGGGCAGGTCGGTCAACCGGTACGCCGCATTGGCGTCCACCGAGAGCATCGTGTCGGGGAATGCGTTCCGCACGGCGGTCACCGGCCCGATGTCCCACCCGGGCTCGATCTTCAGCTTGATCCGGCGGTACCCCGTGTCGAGGTACCCACCGACCTGCTCGACCAGCGTCTCCACCGAGGTGGCGATCCCCACGGAGACGCCGCACACCACGCGGTCCTTGTTCGCGCCGAGGAACGATGCGAGCGATTCGTTCCGCCGGCGGAGCCACGCGTCGAGCATCGCCATCTCGAGCGCGGCCTTGGACATGCGGTGTCCCCGGACCCATCCGAGCACGCCGGCCAGCCCCTCTGGGTCCACGTCGCCGGCGCGCAACACCGCCGGGCCGAGGTGGTCGCGCAGCACCAGCCAGGCCGCCTCGTTGAACTCCTCCGAGTACCGGGGAGCCGGCGAAGCGACGCACTCTCCCCACCCGACCACGCCGTCGGTCGACTCGACCCGGACCAGCACCGCCTCCTTCTCGCGTTCTTCACCGAACGAGGTCCGGAACGGCCGGAGCAGGGGCAGCGCCACCAGCCGGAGCTCGATCGCCGCGATCTCCATCTAGGCCTCCCCTGCCTCGGACCGCTCGACGACGTGTCCCGGGCGGGCCAGCAGATACGCCGGTGCGCCGGCAGGATCCGAGTCGAACGCGGCTACGACCATCCCGGCCGACGTGCACGCCTCGAGCGCACCGGCCACGGCGTCCCGCCACTCGGACGCGGCGGCGGGGTCGGACTCCCGCAGCGCCGGATAGTCCCGCACGCTCTCCACGCGGAATGAACCGGCGACCGAGGCGTCGGGATCGCCATTCCGGGACGGCCGGCCCCCCTCGTTCCTCAGGACGATGCGTTCCTCGCCGGGGATGGCCGGCCGGCGGACCGGTCGCAGGGTGAGGTCCCACCGAGCCTCGAGCCGGTCGGTCCGTTCGCCTCGGTTCAGCACGTCGGTCATGTCACCGTAGTAGTGCCGGTGGAACCGGTCCGCGGTCGTCCCGAGCTTGTTCATGTTGAAGTGGGCGTTCCTCGACTGCATGGGGTCGAACGTCCAGCGCACCACGTCCGCCCCGGCCTCGAGCGCGGCCGCGCGCTGGGCGAGCTTGAGGGCGTACCCCACGCCGCCCTCCCGGAGCGAAGGAACGACGGCGAGCATGTGCGAGTGCACGTGCAGCCCGTCGTCGGGGTCGTTCCCGAGCCATCCGAGCACGTAGCCGATCATCCCGCCGTCCCGGAACGCGCCGATCGGCGGGTTCCCGCTCCCCTGAAGCGCCCTGATGACCTCGCGAGGGAGCAGCTGGTGGTGGCCCCACGTCGCGATCATCACCTCGAGGACCAGGTCGGCGTGCGCGATGTCGTCGAGCACCCGGAGCTCCACGTCCGCCCCGGCGGCCGCCTGCTCCGCGAGCTCCCACGCTTCCGACGCCATCGCGCCCGGGAGTCTATGCGCCCCGGAAACGACGGAACCCGCGACCCCGACAGGGCCGCGGGCTCCGTTCGAACGGTCGGAACCGCTCGGGCGATCAGCCGCCCTCGGGAGGCGGCAGCTCCTGCCACTCGCTCTCCTCGATGCCCTGTCCGCGCCGACGCTTGAAGAACGCGGCGATCGCGGCGATGACACCGGCGAAGAAGACGAACAGGAAGAACTTCTTCTTGCCCGAACCCTTCTCCTTGTCCTTGCTCATCACGCCTCCTCTCGAATCAAGTCTGTGGGCCTGGATGGACTTGAACCATCGACCTCATCCTTATCAGGGATGCGCTCTAACCAAGCTGAGCTACAGGCCCGTGGGCTGGACGGGCCACCGGACCCGGCCTCGACATCGGAGGATACCCGCGCCCGAGAAACCCTGCCAATCCTCGAGGCAGCGGCCGCTGACCTGCGGTTCCGCGGATGTGGCGGGGAGGAGGCCCGGCGCTACCGGCGCTCGGTGAGCGTGACCTCGATGCCCCCGACCAGGTCGGAGATCAGGTTGTACATGAAGGTCACGAGCAGCTTGACGAGCGACCAGAACACCACCATGACGAGCCCGACGGCGAACGCACGCGAGAACAGCCAGCCGCCGTCGATGAAGAAGATCTGCTCGCTCTCCTGCCCGGGCACGGAGGACTTCTGGTACAGCAGCGTGTCGATCGACTTCGCGATGGCGTCGATCACGCCGACCGCCGAGAGGATGTTGTACAGGATGGTCAGCGCGACGAGCACGATGATCATCACGCAGAAGTAGAACAGCAGCGAGAACTTGAACACCGACCACGGCCCGACCCGCTTGACCATGACGCGGGTCTTGCGGACCGTCCCCGTCCCGGTCTCCGCCTTGGGGGGTCGGGTGGGCGTCCTCACCTCGACGGTGCGAGCCATCTCCTAGCGTGTTCCTCTCGGGTCGGTGCGGCGGTCGGAAACGCCCGCCAGGGCGCGAGCGGCCACCGTGCTCGGGTTGTGGATACCCCTTTGTATCGGTCCTCGGCCCCGACAGCAAGCAGGTTGAGCCTCGGCCGTGGATTCGCCACACATCGTCGGCGAGCTCATACCGGCTCCGTGGCGGCCGTTCCCGGTCCGGCCGACGGCCCGAAAGGACCGAGCAGGACCCGCACGTGGGCTGGACCGAGCACGGCCATCGCGGTCAGGGCGACCACCCAGTCGGCCGTGGTGACGCGGTCCTGGACCACGAGCGCCCCGCCCGTGAGCGTGACGCTGAACACCGCGGCCAGCACGAACACGGCCGCCGCCGGCAGGCGGCGCCGTAGCAGGAATGCCGTCACCAGGACGCCCAACGCCCCCGCAACGATCAGGATCACGCCTCCCGCGTCGCTCATCGACCGGAGATGATCCCATGCAGTGCGGGGTAGTCTCGGCACCCGATGCGACACGACGAGGCCGGGGGGACTCGCCCCCCGTCGGCCACCACCGCAGGGCAGGCCACGGTCCGCGCCGTTCCCGACGCCGCCGTGCTCTCGCTCGAGGTGTGGGCGGAGTTCGACACGCCGCAGGCGGCGCTCGACGAAGTGGCTCGCCGTACGACCCAGCTCCAGGCCGTGCTCGACTCCGCCGGGGTCGATCCGGCCTCGCGTTCGACGTCCGGCGTGTCTCTCACCGAGCAGTGGGACTACAAGCGCGACGAACAGGTCTTCCGTGGCTACCGGGCCGCGACGCTGCTCACGGTCCGGATCACCGATCTCGCGGTGCTCGGCACGGTGATCTCCGAGTCGACGCGCGAGGCGCAGTCGCGGCCGCACGGCCCGGTGTGGGAGGTCGACCCGACCAACCCCGCCCGGGTCGAGGCGTGCCGTCTCGCTGCCGAGGACGCCCGCCGCAAGGCCGCGGCCTACGCGTCCGCGCTGGGCCTGACGCTCGGCCGCGTGCTGAGCGTCCGCGAGCCGGGGATCCGACCGGGCCCGCCGGTCCCGGAAGCCGCGATGTTCCGCGTCGCCCAGTCCGCGTCGGCAGCGCCCGACCTCCCCGTGGAATCGGGCGACGTCGAGGTCAACGCATCCGTGCACGTGTCGTTCGAGCTGGTGGAACGGACCCCCTAGCCCGGCGGGGGCGCCTCGGCCTCGTCCTCGTCCATCTGCATCACGACCGGCGCGATCGCGACGACCTTGGAGCCCGGCTGGACCTTCATCGTCCGGACGCCCTGGCTGATGCGGCCCACGCGGCGGATCTCGGCGGCCCCCACCCGGATCACGATGCCGTCGGAGTTGATGACGAACAGGTCCTGGTCCTTCGACCCGACGAACGCCCCTGCCACCTGGCCGGTCCGCGTCGTGAGCTTGTGGCTGACGACGCCCTTGCCGCCCCGGCCCTTGCGCGGGTACTGCGGCAGCGCCGTGCGCTTGCCGTAGCCGCCCTGACTCACCGAGATGACCTCCTCGCCGGCGGAGGAACGCCCCATGGCGATGACCTCATCGTCTTCCGCGAGGCGCATGCCGATCACGCCGCCGGTCTGGCGGCCCATCGGGCGGGCGGTCGTCTCGGAGAACCGGATGGCCTGGCCCTTGCGCGACATCAGGAAGATGTCGTCGGACCCGGTGGTCATCTGGACGTCGATCAGCTCGTCGCCGGGGCGCAGGTTGATCGCCGCCAGACCGGTGCGCGGCGAGTCGTACTCGGGCAGCGCCGTCTTCTTCACGATGCCCTTCTTCGTGGCGAACACCAGGAACTTGCCGTCCTCGTACTCCTTGAGGTCGATGACCGCCTGGACCCGCTCCTCGCCGGAGACGGCGACGCCGGGGAGGTTCGCCGCGTAGATTCCGCGCGCCGTGCGCGAGCCCTCGGGAACCTCGTGGACCTTGACCCGGTACACCTTGCCCGACGACGTGAAGAACAGCAGCCAGTGGTGCGTCGTCGTGGTGAACACGTGGCTGATGACGTCCTCTTCCTTGAGGTTCGTCCCGATGACGCCGCGGCCGCCCCGCCCCTGCCGCCGATAGGAGTCGACCGGCTGGCGCTTCACGTACCCGGCGCGGGAGACCGTGATGACCACGTCCTCCTCGGCGATGAGGTCCTCGACGTCGAGGTCGCCCTGGTCGGCCACGAACTTCGTCCGGCGCGGATTGGCGAACTTCTCCCGGATCTCGAGGAGCTCGTCCTTGATCACGCCGCGCAGCTTCACCGGGTCGTCGAGCAACCCGCGGAGGTACGCGATCCGCTCGAGGAGGTCCTTGTGCTCCTGCTCGAGCTCGGCGCGCGCAAGCTGGGTCAGGCGGCGGAGCGGCATGTCCAGGATGTGGTTCGCCTGGATCTCCGATAGCTCGAACCGCGACATCAGCTTGGTGCGCGCGTCCTCGGAATCCTTCGCGGCGCGGATCAGCGCGATGACCTCGTCGATGTGGTCGAGCGCGATCAGCAGACCCAGGACGATGTGGTCGCGCTCCTCGGCCCGCCGCAGCTGGAACCGGGTCCGTCGCGTGACGACGTCGATCTGATGGTCGATGTAATGGCCGATGACCTCGTCGAGGGGCATCACCTTGGGTTGCCCGTCGAGGATCGCGAGCATGATCACGCCGAACGAGTCCTGGAGCTGGGTCATCTTGTAGAGGTTGTTGAGCGCGACGTGGGGGTTGGCCCCCTGTCGCAGCTCGAACACCAGCCGCATCCCCTGCTTGTTGCTCTCGGTGCGAATGGCCTGGCGCGTCGGCGTGTCGCTCGCGATCTCCGGGAGCTTCCGGTCCTTGCGCAACTGGGCCACCTTCTGGACCAGGGAGGCCGGGTTCACCTGGTAGGGCACCTCGGTCACCACGATGCGCTGGCCGCCCTTGGACGTCTCCTCGATGGTGGCCAGCCCCCGCATCCGGATCGACCCTCGACCGGTCTCGTAGGCGTCGCGGATCCCCTGGCGTCCCATGATCACGCCGCCGGTCGGGAAGTCCGGACCCTTGATGTGCTGCATGAGGCCGGCCACGTCGATGTCGGGCTCGTCGATCATCGCGATCGCCGCGTCGATGGTCTCTCCGAGGTTGTGCGGCGGGATGTTCGTGGCCATGCCGACCGCGATCCCGCCGGCCCCGTTCACCAGCAGGTTGGGGAACCGGCTCGGGAGCAGGACCGGCTCCTGCTCGTAGCCGTCGAAGTTCGGGACGTAGTCGACGGTCTCCTGGTCGATCTCCCGCAGGAGCTCCATGGCGACCAGCGACAACCGCGCCTCCGTGTACCGGTAGGCGGCCGCGGGGTCGCCCTCCTGGGAGCCGAAGTTGCCGTGGCCGTCGATGAGGGGCGCCCGGAGCGACCAGCTCTGCGCCATCCGGACGAGAGCGTCGTAGACGGACTGATCGCCGTGCGGGTGGTACTTCTTCAGGACCTCGCCGACGGCGGCCGCACACTTGCGGTGGGGGCGGTCGGGCCGGAGCCCGCTCTCCAGCATCGAATAGAGGATCCGGCGCTGGACCGGCTTCAACCCGTCCCGCACGTCGGGCAGCGCACGCCCGACGATGACGGACATGGCGTAGTCGAGGTACGAGCGCTTGATCTCGTCCTGGATGTCGACCGGCTCGACGTTGCCGGTCAGCATGCTCTGTGACATCAGGCCCCGCCCTTACACGTCAAGGTTCTGCACGTCCTTGGCGTTGGTCTGGATGAACTCCCGCCGGGCCTCCACGTCGGCGCCCATGAGGATGGAGAACAGCCGGTCGGAGGCGACGGCGTCCTCGACGTCGACTCGCAGGAGCGTACGGCCCTCCGGGTCCATGGTCGTCTCCCAGAGCTGGTTCGCGTCCATCTCGCCGAGGCCCTTGAACCGCTGCGGGTTGTCGAACTTCTTGTGGCCGTTCGACGAGCGGAACTGCTCCCACTCGCGCTCGGTGTAGAAGTAGTGCTGCTGCTTGTCGGCCTTGACCATGTACAGCGGCGGCTGGGCCAGGTACACGTAGCCGGCCTCGATCAGCTCCTTCATCTGGCGGAAGAAGAACGTCAGCAGCAGGGTCCGGATGTGGGCGCCGTCGACGTCGGCGTCGGCCATGATCACGACCCGGTGGTACCGGGCCTTGGTCAGGTCGAACTCCTCGCCGATGCCCGTCCCCATCGCGGCGATGAGCGCCTGGATCTCGGTGTTCTCGAGCGTCTTGTGCAGCCGGGCCTTCTCGACGTTCAGGATCTTGCCCCGGATCGGCAGGATGGCCTGGGTCACGCGGTCGCGGGCCTGCTTGGCCGTACCGCCGGCCGAGTCGCCCTCGACGAGGAACAGCTCGGACTGCTCGGCGTCGGTCGACTGGCAGTCGGTGAGCTTGCCGGGCAGCGCCGCCGTCGAGCAGCCCCTTGCGCCGGGTGAGGTCGCGCGCCTTGCGGGCGGCCATGCGGGCCTTCGGCGACGCGATGCTCTTGGCAACGATCCGCCGCGGCGTCGGTCGGGGTGTTCCTCCAGCTACGTCGCCAGCGCGTCGTTCACCGTCGTCTCGACCATCGACCTCATGGACGCGTTCCCGAGCTTGGTCTTCGTCTGGCCCTCGAACTGCGGGTCCTGGAGCTTCACCGACACGATCGCGACGAGCCCCTCGCGGAAGTCCTCCCCGGTGAAGTCCGTCCTCCTTCTCCTTGAGCTTGCCCTTGTCGCGGGCCGAGCGGTTGACGACGTTGGTGAGCGCCTTCTTCAGGCCCGCCTCGTGCATCCCGCCCTCGTGGGTGTTGATCGTGTTGGCGAACGAGTGCAGCTGCTCATCGAAGCCGTTGTTCCACTGGAGGGCGACCTCGACCTCGGCCGTCTCCTCGACGCGCTCCAGTGGATCGGCTTGGTGTGCAGGACCTCCTTGCCCACGGCGAGGTGCTTCACGAAGTCCGCGAGCCCCCCGGCGGCCTTGAAGACCTCCTTGACCGGCTGGTCCTCGCGCTCGTCGATCAGGACGATCTCGACCCCGCGGGTCAGGAACGACAGCTCCTGGAGCCGCTCGGCCAGGATCTCGCGCTTGTACTCGATCCCCTCGACGAAGATCTCGGGGTCGGCCCAGAACGTGACCGCGGTGCCGGTCGCGCTTGGACGGCTTGCCCTTCCGGAGCTTGCCCTTCGCCTTGCCCCGCGAGTACTCCTGCCGCCCACTGGAACCCGTCGCGCTCCACCGCGACGATGAGCCGCTCGGACAGCGCGTTGACGACCCTGACGCCGACGCCGTGGAGGCCGCCGGAGACGCGGTACCCATCGTCGTCGAACTTGCCGCCGGCGTGGAGCGTCGTCAGGACGACCTCGACAGCCGGCCGCCGGTCCTCGACCTCGGGATGGGTCGACCGGGATGCCGCGGCCGTCGTCGACGAACGAGACGCCGCCGTCGGCGTGGAGCGTCACCTGGATGCCGGGCAATGGCCGGCCATCGCCTCGTCGATCGAGTTGTCGACGACCTCGTAGACGAGGTGGTGCAGGCCGCGGGGGCTCGTGTCGCCGATGTACATGCCCGGGCGCAGCCGGACGGCCTCGATCCCCTCGAGGACCCGGATGTTCTCCGATGTGTAGGAACTGCTCTGACCGGTCTTTGCTGCCACGTTTCCTCCTACCTCATCCCGCCCACGGCACGCCAAACCATGTCTTCGCGAGGGGGCTGCCGCGCGGGGGGATTTCCGGCCCCGAGTATACCATGCGCAACCCCCTCCCGGCCGGTTTGGACGAACCCCGAAACCCTTGCGCTACAACGGTTTCGGGGCCTTTGCCAGCCCGTCGTCGACGACCACCGCGACCCGGGCCACCGGGTCGCCCCCCAGTGCCCGATTTGCCCCCTTTTGGATCTCCCCGGCGAGGAACTTCACCTGGACCCCCCAGGGCCCGCTCGAGGCCGCGACGGTGAGGTTCCCGGCCTCCAGGCGTACCGGCCGGCACTCGGCCGCGAGCCGCTCCCCGACCACCTCGGGCCAGACCTTCGCCAGGTG
>CAVPQW010000003.1:0-239827 GCA_963707645.1 uncultured Actinomycetes bacterium | reverse complement strand
CCCGGCCCCGACCCACCGAGCAGTGAAGGGGGACTGACATGCTTCCCGCTGCGTTCGAATACCACCGTCCGGAGACGCTGGACGAGGCCCTGACCTTGCTGTCGACGCACGGCGACGAGGGCAAGGTGCTGGCGGGAGGGATGAGCCTGATCCCGCTGATGAAGCTCCGGTTCGCCGCGCCGGAGCACCTCATCGACATCAACCGCATCCCGGGGCTCGACGTGCAGGAGGCGGACGGTCAGCTGCGTGTCGGGGCCATGACCCGGCACACGACGCTCGAGCACTCGGAGCTGCTCAAGCAGCGATACCCGGTGATGGCGCAGGCGGCGCCGATGATCTCCGACCCGATCGTGCGGAACCTCGGCACGATCGGCGGGTCGCTCGCCCACGCCGACCCGGCCGGCGACTGGGGCTCCGTCATGCTGGCCATGAACGCCACCGTGATCGTGCGGTCGGCGAACGCCGAGCGCGAGATCCCGATCGGCGAGTTCCTCGAGGACACCTTCACGACCACGCTCGAGCCGAACGAGATCCTCACCGAGATCCGCGTTCCCCAGCCGGGCGGCCGCTCTGGAGGCGCCTACCTGAAGATGGAGCAGGTCGGCGACTTCGCCACGGTCGCCGTCGGGGTCCACCTGGAGCTGTCGAACGGCACGATCGGCAGGGCCGGCATCGCGCTGACGGCGGTCGGCTCCAAGAACATCCAGGCCTCCGAAGCCGAACAGAGCCTGGCCGGCGCAGAGCCCACGGACGAGGCATTCGCCGAGGCCGGCCGGCTCGCCGCGGCGGCCTCCGAACCCAACTCTGACGTCCGCGGCTCCGCGGAGTACAAGCGGCACATCGTCGAGGTCTTCGTCCGTCGCGGCCTGGCCCGGGCCCTCGAGATGGCCCACGCCTGTAGGGGGGGCCAGCCCAGCCATGGAAGTCACGGTCAACTCAACGGAGCGGACCACTCGGCCGACGTCGAGCCCCGCCAGGCTTCCTCGTCCACCTCATCCGGGAGACCTTCGGGTACACCGGAACGCACATCGGGTGCGACACCACCTCGTGCGGCGCGTGCACGGTGCTGCTCGACGAAACGCCGGTCAAGTCGTGCACGGTGTTCGGCGTCCAGGCCGACGGCCGTCAGGTCACCACCGTCGAGGGCATGATCGGCGCCGACGGCCTCGACCCGATCCAAGAGGGCTTCAAGGAGGAGCACGGTCTGCAGTGCGGTTTCTGCACGCCCGGGCATGATGCTCGTCGCGAAACACCTCCTGAACGAGAACCCGCCCCGTGCGAAGACGACATCCGGTGGGCCATCAGCGGGAACATCTGCCGCTGCACCGGCTACATGAACATCGTCAAAGCCATCCAGTGGGCGGCGCACAAGAACGCCGGCAACGGCGACGGCGCCGGCGCCGCCGATCAGCCCCGACAGCACGGCCGACGAGTCCGGGCCTGGCCCGGAGGACTTCGGTGCCGGCCTCCGACGTCGCCGAAGAAGGCGTCGCCACGGCAGCACCGAGCGGGGAGACAGACTCGATGGCGACCGAGATCCGAGGCATCGGACACAGCGTCAAGCGCAAGGAGGACGACCGGTTCATCCGGGGCCAGGGGAACTACGTCGACGACGTGGTGCTCCCCCGGATGCTCGCACATGGCCATCCTGCGGAGCCCGCTCGCGCACGCGGAGATCAAGTCGATCGACACCTCACGTGCCAGCGAGCTGCCGGGCGTGGTCGTCGTGGTGACCGGCGAGATCCTCGCCGCGCGCGACCTGGCGTGGATGCCCACCATGTCGGGAGACACCCAGGCCGTGCTGGCCACCGACAAGGTGCGGTTCCAGGGGCAGGAGGTCGCGGCGGTCGTCGCGGAGAGCGCCTACATCGCCAAGGACGCCCTCGAGCTGATCGACGTCGAGTACGAACCCCTCGGCGCGGTGACCAACCCGGAGAAGGCGGCCGCGGCCGACGCGCCGGTCATCCGCACCGACAAGGAAGGCCAGGACTCGAACCACATCTACCACTGGGAGTCCGGCGACAAGGACGCGACGGAGGCGGCCTTTGACGGCGCCGACGTGGTGGTCAAGCTCGACACGCACTACCCGCGCTCCCACCCCTCCCCCCTCGAGACGTGCGGCTGCGTGGCCGACGTGAACATGGGAACCGGGCAGGCGACCATCTGGATGACCTCCCAGGCGCCGCACGCCATCCGGACGGTGTTCGCGCTGGTCACGGGCCTGCCCGAGGAGAACATCCGCATCCTGTCTCCGGACATCGGCGGCGGATTCGGGAACAAGGTCCCCGTGTACCCGGGCTACGTCGTGGCGAGCGCCGCGTCGCTCCTGCTCGGCCGGCCGGTGAAGTGGATCGAGGACCGCACCGAGAACCTCATCTCCACCGGATTCGCCCGCGACTTCCACATGCACGGCGAGATGGCGCTGTCGTCGGACGGCGCCATGAAGGGCCTGCGGGTGTCGCTCCAGGCGGACGAAGGGGCGTTCCACGCGGACGCGCAGCCCAGCAAGCTCCGGATCGGCCTGTTCCACGTCGTGACGGGGTCGTACGACTTGCCGGCGGCACACGTGGAAGCCGACGGCTACTACACGAACAAGGCGCCAGGAGGAGTCGCCTACCGGTGCTCGTTCCGGGTCACCGAGGCCTCCTACATGATCGAACGGCTCGTGCAGAACGCCGCGTACGAGCTCGGCATGGACCCGGCGGACCTCCGGAAGAAGAACTTCATCCCGAAGGAGGCGTTCCCCTACACGAACGCCACCGGGCTCGTGTACGACTCGGGCGACTACCGGGGCGCGATGGACGTCGCGCTCGAGAAGGCCGGGTACTCCGACTTCCGGGCGGAGCAGGCCGCGGCCCGCGAGGAGGGACGGCTGCTCGGGGTGGGGCTCGCGTCGTTCACGGAGATCGTCGGGGCCGGGCCGCACAAGGACTACGACATCCTCGGGCTGAAGATGAACGACGGCGCCGAGCTGCGGGTGCACCCGACCGGCAAGGCGATCCTCAAGCTCTCGGTACAGACCCAGGGCCAGGGTCACGAGACGACGTTCGCGCAGATCGTTGCGGCGGAGCTCGGGATCCAGCCGGAGGACGTCAAGGTCATGCACGGCGACACGGACAACACGCCGTACGGGCTCGGGACGTATGCGTCGCGGTCGACGCCCGTCTCGGGCGCCGCAACGGCGATGGTCGCCCGCCGCGTGCGCGAGAAGGCTCGGAAGATCGCCGCGCACCTGCTGGAGGTCAGCGAGGACGACCTGGAGTGGGAGGCCGACTCGTTCCACGTGAAGGGCGCGCCCGACCAGGCCAAGACGATCCAGGACGTCGCGTTCGCGGCGTACACGAACTTCCCGGACGGCATGGAGGCCGGCCTGGAGGCGGTGTACTACTACGACCCACCGAACCTCACGTACCCGTTCGGGACCTACGTCGTGACGGTCGAGGTCGACGCCGACACCGGGCAGTGGAAGGTGCTTCGGATGGTCGCCGTCGACGACTGCGGCGTTCGGATCAACCCGATGATCGTCGAGGGCCAGATCCAGGGCGGGCTGACCGAGGGCTACGCGACCGCGGCCATGCAGCTCATCACGTTCGACGAGGACGGCAACTGCATCGGCTCGAACTTCATGGACTACCTCATCCCGACCGCATGGGAGACGCCGCGGTTCGAGCTGGACGAGACCGTCACGCCGTCGCCGCACCACCCGATCGGCGCGAAGGGCGTGGGCGAATCGGCCACGGTCGGCTCCCCGGCCGCATACGTGAACGCCGTCATCGACGCGGTGTGGCACCTCGGTGTCCGCAACATCGACATGCCGGTGACCTCCGCCAAGGTGTGGGAGGCCATCCAGGCGGCCAAGGCCGGCGGCGACGGATCCACGGACGCCCCGCGCGAGCAGGCGCTCGAGCAGGCGGGCGGGTCCGAGGTCGTGTCCCACGACGAGAGCGGTGGGTTGCCGGGGAGCTCCGGGGCCGAGGGGTGAACCGGCAGGTCCTGGAGCTCGCGCGCGACCTCGCCGAACGCGGGGAGCCGTTCGCGTTCGCCACGGTCGTGTGGCGGCGGGCGCCGTCGTCCGGCAAGGAAGGCTCGACGGCGATCATCCGTTCCGACGGCACCGTTCGTGGGTGGCTGGGCGGCGCCTGCGCCGAGCCGACCGTGGTCCGCGAGGCCAGGCAGGCCATCGCCGAGGGAACGCCGCGCCTGCTGTTCCTGGGAACGCCCGAGGAGCTGTCGGAACACGAGCGCGCCGGCGTGGTCCGGGTGCCGATCGCGTGTCAGAGCGAGGGAGCCCTGGAGGTCTACGTGGAACCCGTCCTGCCCAAGCCGCACCTCGTCGTGATCGGCCGCTCCCCCGCCGTGGACACCCTGGCCGCGCTGGCCACGGCGCTCGGCTGGGAGGCGGTGGTCATCGACGACGGCGCCGCAGACTCCGCGCACCCGACCGCGTCGCGCGTGGTCACCACCCTCGACCTCGCGGAAGCGGGCGCGCACGCCGGTTCGTTCGTGGTCGTCGCCACGCAGGGCCACTACGACGAGGACGCCCTGGAGCGGGCGCTCCAGTCGGAACACGCGTACGTGGCGCTGGTGGCGTCGCGGAAGCGTTCGGAGTCGGTGCTCGGGTACCTCCGGGACCGCGGCGTGCCCGAGGACGCGCTCGCGCGGGTGCACGCCCCCGCGGGGCTCGACCTCGGCGCGGTCTCGCACGAGGAGATCGCGGTGGCGATCCTCGCGGAGATCGTCAAGGAGAAGGCCGCGGGAGAGATCGCGTCCGGGGTTCCCGCCGACCACACCCAGCACGGGCACCACGGACACGACGCGACGGCGGGTGACGCCGAGCTCCGCCACGAGGAGGTCGACCCCGTGTGCGGCATGACCGTCGACGTCGCGACGGCGCGGAACGTGGCCTCGTTCGAGGGCCGGACCTACTACTTCTGCTCGGCGGGGTGCCGGGCGACGTTTGAGGCCGACCCCGCGAAGTTCGCCTCGGTGGGCTGACTCCCCCGCGATCTCCGTTGCTCCACGGGCCGGTTTGACCCCTCACGGCCGGCAAGGCCATGCTCGGTCTCCGACACCAGAGGGAGGGTTCCGGATGCCTCGTCGAACATCCCCTGCCGCGTTCGCCGCCGCCGTCGCACTCGTCGCCGCGCTCGTCGCGGGCGTTCCCTCGGTGACGTCGGCCGCGCCCCAGCCGGCCTGCGACCCGTTCACCACCCCGCCGAGCTACCTGCACGTGGCCCCCACCTCGCAGCAGTTCCTGGGGTTCCCGCTCGGCTCGCAGGAGGTCGACGTCGCCCAGACGAACGCCTACCTCGACGCGGTGGCCGATGCGAGCGACCGGGTGATCTCGGGGACTGCGGCAACATCCGTGCAGGGCAGGGCGCTCCGCTACGCAGTCGTCGGCCGCCAGGATCGGATGACGCCCTCGGCGCTCGCGACGATTAGGACGAACGCCACCACACTCCGGAACCCGACGATCACACCGGCGCAGGCCGCGGCCCTCGAAGCGGCGACGCCGGAGATCCTGTGGATCTCCGCGAACGTGCACGGCGACGAGGAGAGCGGCGCGGACGCCGCGCTGCAGGTTCTCTACGAGCTCGCCGACCGGTCCGACTGCGTCGTCAGTACGGTCCTGGACAAGGCGATCGTCGTGATCCTGCCGATCCAGAACCCCGACGGCCGGGAGCTCAACACCCGCCGCAACGCGAACGGGTTCGACATGAACCGCGACTGGTTCGCCCGGACCCAGCCGGAGACCGACGGCAAGATCGAGGTCGTCCGGCAGTACCCGCCGATGCTGTACATCGACGCGCACGAGTTCGGCTTCCAGAACTACTTCTTCCCCCCGAACGCCGACCCCGAGTACCACGAGATCCAGGACACCGCCCACCACTGGATCAACGACCTGTACAGCCCGGCGATCGCCCAGCAGTTCACGCGGGAGAAGATCCACTTCTTCCACGGCGCGCCGTACGACTTCTTCGCGCCCATCTTCGGCGACACGGTGCCGACGGCGGGATTCGGAGCCGCCGGGATGACGTTCGAGAAGGCGAACTTCGAGGACATCGCCGTCCGGTTCCACGAGCACTTCACGTCGATGTGGGCGTCGATCTCGGCGGCCGCGGGCGACCCCAACATCGTGCGCGACTGGCACGACTCGTACGTGCAGGCCTACCAGGAGGGCGTGAACGGGCAGCTCGAGCCCAACGCGGTCTTCGAGAAGGGTCACGCGCTCCTGCAGCCGGTGCCGACGGCGCCGGTCCGCCACTACTTCCTGCTGAACACGCCCGTCACGGGCCTTCGAGCTGCAGCTCCTGGTCCGGCGGCTCCAGCGGATGGACGTCAGCGTGTACCAGCTGAACGCCCCCCTCACCGTGCCGCACTTCCATCCGTACGCGGATCCGTCGCGCTCGACGACGCTCCCGGCCGGGACGTACTGGGTCCCGCTCGCGCAGGGACAGAAGCACTGGGTCCAGGCGATGCTCAACGAGGACACCTACATCCCGTTCAACGTGACCTACGACGTGACGGCTTGGAGCAACCCGCTGCTCGAGAACATCGCGGGCGGATGGACCGGCGACGTGCTGTCGCCGAACGCCTCGCTCGTGTCGCCGGCCGCCACGCCGGCGTGGCCGACCCCGGGCTCGTTCCCGTCGGTCGGGCTGTTCGAGATCCCGGGCAGCACCGCCGGCTTCCAGGCGGCCGGTCAGGCGCGGTGGCTCTTCGACACCGTGTGGCATCTCCCGTACACGGACGTGACCGCGGCCGACATCACGGCCGGGTTGCCGGGGATCGACGTGCTGATCGTCCCCAACGGCTACGCGAACTACGGGCTCCAGGCGCTCGGCGCCAAGGGCAAGAAGGCCCTGCTCGCCTGGGTGAAGGCGGGCGGGCGTTACATCGGCTGGCAGGGCGGCGCGCAGATCGCGGCGCAGACCGGCGTCTCCACCGCGACCCTCGTCATGTCGCACACCAACATGCCCGGGTCGCTCGTGCGCGTCACCATGGATCCGGGGAGCCCGCTGGGCGACGGCGTCGGATCGACCGACTGGGTCATGTACCTCGACGACATGGTGATGAAGCCCGGCGCCGGCTACGCGGCGGCGGCGTTCCCGGCTCAGGGGAGCCCGTCGTTCGGCGTCTCGGGTCTGGCCGAGGGAATCGACCAGCTCGGCGGGTCGGCCGCGGTGGTCGACGAGCCGGTCGGCTCGGGACGATCCGTCGTGTTCTCCATCGATCCGAACTTCCGTGGCTGGAGCCAGGGCACGCAGCGCATCCTGTGGAACTCGATCGTCGGGCCCGACCCGACGGGACCCTTGGCGGCTCCCCTGCCTCCGTCCGAACGTGCGGCCGCAGCGCGAACCGCCCGAACCACCGCTGCCGCCCTGCCCCATCTCGGCTCAGCGATCCGGATCGCCGTGGCGCGAGCCGATGCGCGCGCTACTGCCGCCGGCCTCCGCGGGTACGGCGCGCACTTCGTGCGGCAGCGGCTGGGAGCTCAGGGGGTGCTGTTCCTGGTGGCGAACCGGCGGGACCTGTCGGTCGAGGAACACCCGTTCTTCGCACGCCTGGTTCGCGACCTCGCTCGATCGGGAGTGGACGTGCGCTTCGCCAGCATTCCGTAAAGCAGCAGCGCGGACGCGTCTCGACGGACGGAGCAAGCGCGCAGCCGCGATACGATTCGCGCGGGGGTATCGGGCCGTGAGCGAGATCGTCGACGTGCTTTCCGCCATCGAGCGGCTGCAATCGGAGGGACAGCGCATGGCGCTGGCCACCATCGTGGCCGTCCGCGGCTCGACCTATCGCCGGCCGGGTGCGCGGCTGCTCGTTCCCGAGACCGGCGCGCCGATCGGGAACATCTCCGGGGGCTGCCTGGAGAACGACGTAGCCGACGTGGCCCGTGTGGTCATGGAGGAGGGCCAGGCCCGCATGGTCTCGTTCGACCTCACCGCCGACGACGAGGCGGTGTGGGGCTGGGGCCTCGGCTGCAACGGCGCCATCGACCTGTTCGTGGAGCCCGCGGAGAAGGCCGCCGAGACCGCGGGGGTCCTGCGGATGGCGCTCGAGGAACAGCAGCCCATCGCGATGATCACGGTGCTCGACTCCGACGTTCCGGGAGTGGAGTGGGGCTCGCGGCGCCTGGTCAGGCCGGACGGCTCGACCGAGAGCTCGCTCGGCGACGCGGTGATCGATGCCGCCGCCGGCGAGGCTGCCGCGGAGCTGCTCGACGCCGAGCGCTCCGAGATCCGGATCCTCGCCACCGAGGACGGCGAGGTGCGGGTGTTCGTCGAGGTGCTGGAACCGCCGCTTCGGCTCGTGATCCTGGGCGCCGGACACGACGCGATCCCGTTGGTCGCCGTGGCGGCGACGATCGGGTGGCAGCCGATCGTGGTCGACGACCGGCCGCAGTTCCTCAATCCGGAACGGTATCCAGCCGCTTCCGCGTTCATCGCGCTGGAGCGGCCCGACGAGGTCGCCGCGAAGGCGCCGATCGACAAGCGGACGTTCGTGGTCGTGATGACGCACAACTTCCTTCGCGACAAGGACTACCTCCGGTCGCTGCTGACCACCGACGCGCGGTACATCGCGATGCTCGGACCGGGCGCGCGGACCAAGCGGCTGCTCGATGAGCTGCAGCAGGAGGGCGTCGTCGTCGGCGAGGACGACCTCGCCCGGATCCACGGGCCCGCCGGGCTCGACCTCGGCGCCGAGGGGCCCGAGGAGATCGCGTCGGCCATCACCGCCGAGATCCTGGCGGTGAAGCGCGGCGGGCCGGGCGGCGCGCTCCGCGACCGGCCCGGACCCATCCACGCGCGGCCTGCCCGCGCCACCAGCGGGAGGACGTAGATGGGAATCCTGATCGAGAACGACTTCGAGGTGCCCGCGCCGGTCGACGCCGTGTGGAACTACGTCCTCGACGTGGAACGCATCGCGCCGTGCATGCCCGGCGCCACGCTCACCGAGACGATCGACGACGACAACTTCAAGGGCAAGGTGACCATCAAGCTCGGGCCGGTCTCGTTGTCGTTCGCCGGGACGGTGACCGTGACCGAGCGGGACGCCGCAGAGCACCGCATCGACATCAAGGCCACCGGCATGGAACAGCGCGGCAAGGGCTCGGCCACAGCCCTGATCACCGCCTGGGTCGAGCCGGCCGGCGACGCAACGACCAAGGTGCGGTTCAAGCAGGACATCACGGTGTCGGGCGCGGTCGCCCAGTTCAGCCGCGGGATGATGTCCGACGTCTCGGGCAAGCTCACCAAGCAGTTCGCCGACTGCCTCAAGACGAACATCACCGCGGAACAGGAGGCACGAGACGCGACCGCCGCGGAGGCCTCCACCACCGGGACATCCGACGCAGCTTCGGAGGGAGCAACCGCGGAGGGAGCTTCCGCCGGCGAGCAGACGGCTCCGAGTCCGGCCCCCAAGCCTGCGCCGGTCGCCACGGCGAAGAAGATCGGCGGCATCCGCCTCGGCCTCTGGGCGTTCTGGCGGGCCATCGTCCGGTTCTTCCAGCGCCTGTTCGGCGGGGGCCCGAAGGACGACTCGCCCGACTCGCAGGCAGCCGCATAGGCCGCTCGGGACTACCATCGAGTTCGTGCGGTTCGAGTCGTATTCGTTCGGCGTCATCACGATCGACGGGGAGACCTACGAGCACGACGTCGTGATCGACCACGGTTCGATCTCCAAGCGGAAGAAGGGCCCATCGAAGGCGTACCGCGATCACTTCGGGCACACGCCACTGTCCGCGGAGGAAGGCATCCCCTGGAACTGCCGTCGCCTCGTCATCGGAACCGGGGATTCCGGCTCACTCCCGGTCATGGAAGAGGTCCGCGAGGAGGCCGAGACCCGGGGCGTCGATCTGGTGACGGTGCCGACCCGCGAAGCCATCGTGCTTCTGGAAGGCGACCCACCGGACACGAACGGCATCATCCACGTCACCTGTTGAGCTGTGCGCCACGATGGTGGACTTCGACGCCGCGTACGCCTCGGGCACACCGCCGTGGGACATCGGGCGTCCGCAGCCTGCATTCGTTCGGCTGGCCGAAGACGGCGCCCTGCGGGGACGGGTCCTCGACGTCGGCTGCGGGACGGGCGAGCACGCCCTGATGGCCGCGACACTGGGATTCGAGGCCGTCGGCGTGGACTCGTCACCACGCGCCATCGACCGGGCCAAGCGCAAGGCGGCCGAGCGGAACCTCGAGGTTCGGTTCCTCGTCGCCGATGCCCTCCAGCTCTCCGTGCCCGACGCGCTGTTCGACACCGCGATCGACTGCGGCCTGTTCCACGTATTCGGCGACGAGGATCGCGCCGGGTACGTGGGAAGCCTCCGGGACGCGATCTCGCCCGGTGGGCGGTTGCTGATGCTCTGCTTCAGTGACCGCGTGCCCGGCACGGCGGGGCCTCGACGGATCAGCCGAGACGAGATCCACGCGAGCTTCACGGACGGATGGAACGTGGTCTCGATCGAGCTCACCCCGATGGACGTGTTGTTCTCGGAGGACGGCATCCCGGCGTGGCTCGCGGTGATCGAACGGACGTGACGATCCGCAGGCGGCGCGGCCGTTCGTACACTGCTCCGGGGGCATCCGGTCCGCGGTACCGGCGCGTATCACCCAGCGTGAGAGGGACGAAGACTCTGGTCCGACTGCCCGTCGGGCTGCTCGTGACGCTCGCATCGCTCGCGGCATGCGGCGGTGACAGCGCGCCGCCCGAGATCACGGCTCCGGCGACGTCTGTCGCATCGGAACCGGCCCCGACCACGGAGCCCGCTATGACGACCGCCGCAACCACGGAGCCGGCGCCGACGACCGCGGCGGCCTCGCCGATCCCGGGGGCGACCCCGATGCCGACCTCGGAGGCGGAGCTCGCGCCGGGGACGTACACGTTCGCACCGTTCGCCCCGCCGGTCTCGTTCCGGGTGGGCGATGGGTGGATCGCCGGCCACGAGCTGGAGGAGTTCTTCGACGTCCAGCAGCCCGAGGTGGTCGTGGCATTCGGCGCACCCGGGTTCGTGTTCGACCGCCAGGGGGTGCGGCGAGACGTCGAGGGGATGACCCCGCACGAGGCCGCGGGCATGCTGGCGGCGAACCGCGACCTCCGGCCCGGCAAGGTGGAACCGGAGACCGTCGATGGCCTCCGGGGTGCGACCGTCGTGCTCACGCCGCGCGTCGAGACCAACGTGTTCGGCAAAACGGGGAACTACACCGCGCTCGTCGGTTCGTCGCTGCGCATCACGTTCGTGCGCGTCCACGGCGAGATGGTCGTCGCCATGGCCGTCGCGCGAGCGAAGCCGTTCGATCGGTGGTTCACGGAGGGCGAACGGGTGATCCGGACCGTCTCGTTCCCCTGACGCCGGAACGAAGACGCGACCGTGGAAGAATCCGGCCGTGAGGTTCCGAGCTCTGCTCGCAGTGGCGATGCTCGTCATCGGGCTGGCGCTTGCCGTCCTGATCGCGGGCCTCGGACCGAGCAGGTTCATTCTGTGCGGATCGGGCAACTTCCTCGACAGGCTCGCCCACTCCGTGGGTCGCGCCTTTGGAGGGGAGATGGACGCCTGCCAGGCGCCAACCGCTGGAACCTGGGTGGCGTCGATCGGCGTTGGGGTACTCGCCACGGTGGGGGCCGTCTACACTCTGCGGCAAGGTCGCCACATTCATTCGGAGTGAAGGACACGATGCCGCTCTACGAGTTTCGTTGCGCCGATTGCGGACAGATCTTCGACCGGCTGCTGCCGATGGGATCCGAGGCGCCGGCCTGCGCGTCGTGCGGCTCGCCCGACGTCAACCGCCTGATCTCGCTGATCGGCGGCCTCGTGGGTTCCGGGGGCTCCACCGCCTCGTACGGCGGCGGGGGCGGAGGGTGCGGCTGCGGTGGGGCCTGCGCCTGCGGCCGGAACTGACTCGAACCTGAGCGGCGCCCACCCAGCATATCCTCCCCGCATGCCGGACCCCGGCGACGCGGCCGGACGGACGGATCGAACGGCCCTCACGGCGTTCATCGCTTCGGTGATCGTCGCCGGCGGGAATGCCGTGGCGATCCGGTACGTCTCCTGCGAGACCTGCGACCTCGACCCGTTCTGGAGCGCGGCCATGCGGTTCGCCCTTGCCGGCGCGATCTTCGCGGTGATCGCCTTGGCGCTCCGCGCCCGGTTCCCACGAGGCCGAGCGCTTCGCGGCGCGATGCTCTACGGCGGCCTGCAGTTCGGTGCCGGATTCGCGCTCGTCTACTGGGGTCTCGTCCGATCCCCTGCCGGGGTCGGACAGGTGCTGGTGGCGTCCGTGCCCCTGCTGACGTTCGTGCTCGCCATCGCCCACCGTCAGGAGCGGTTCCGATGGGACGGCCTGGTCGGCGCCCTCCTGGCCGTCGCCGGCATCGCCGTCGTGTTCGGGAGCGGGGCCAACGCAGGCGTTCCCCTGAGTTCGATGGGCGCGTTCATCGCGGGGGCGGCCTGCTGGGCGGAGGCGCTGATCGTCGTCAAGGCCAACCCACCGGTGCATCCCGCGGCGATGAACGCGGTCGGGATGGCCGTCGGAGCGCTCATGTTGCTGGCGCTCACCCTGATCGGCGGCGAATCGTTCGCCCTCCCGGAGGCTGGCTCTGCCTGGTGGGCCCAGGCGTACCTCGTCGTGGCGGGCTCGGTCGGCGTGTTCTGGCTGTACCTGGTCGTGCTCCGCCGCTGGACGGCCAGCGCGGCCTCGTATCAGCTGGTGCTGCTCCCCCTCGTGACGGTGGCGCTCGCCGCCTGGCTGCAGGACGAGCGGATCACCCCCGCGTTCGCCGTCGGCTCGGTGCTCGTCCTGGCCGGGGTGTACGTCGGTGCGCTCCGACGTCCACCCCGGCCCGAATCAGACCCGGCTACGTGAGCCGGTAGAACCGGAGGAACCCCGGCTCGAACGGGAGCACCTCCACGTTCGAGAACCCCGCCTGCGTCGCGTACTCCCGCAGGGTCGCCGGGCGGATCACGGTGCCCGTGGCGGCCGTCGGTTCCTCGGCCATGCCGGCAGGCAGACACACCAGAGTGCTCACCGAGTACATGAACCGCTCGACCTCGTCTGCCGGCGCCGTGAACTGCTCGCCCACCCGTTCGTCCGCCACCAGCAGCGGGGCGCCGGGAGCGAGCGCCGCGCGGATGCCCGCCAGGATCTCGACCGGCCGGGCCAGGTCGTGGATGGCCTCGATCACGATCGCCAGGTCGTACGGGCCTTCCGAGCCCAGGCCGGCGCCGTCGCGAGCCAGATACCGGACCCGGTCCGCCACGCCGTGGTCCGCGGCGAGCTGTCGGCCGATCTGGAGCGACTGCTCGTCCGGATCGACGGCGTCCACCGTGACCTTCGGGTAGGCCTTCGCCAGTGCGATCGACGACCAGCCGACGCCCGACGCGACGTCCAGCACGCGTGCGGGCGGGTCCGCGCTCAGGCGCTCGTGGACGTCGGGGATGCCCGGAAGGATCTCCGTCCCGAACTGGCCGAGCAGCCATGGGCGGTTGAAGTCGCCCTGCGACTCGATCATGTCGTCGCCGAACTCGGACCATTCGACGCCGCCACCCGAGCGGTAGGCGTCGAGCAGCTTGGGCAGCGCCTGCGCCGCGGCCACGAACGTTCGCGTGAGCGGCGCCATCGAGAACGGGCTGTCCGGATCGGCCAGCGCCTCGGCGTGCGCCGGGGGAAGTGAGTACCTGCGGTCACCCGCGGCGGCGGCAGCGTCGTCGACCTCCAGCACCCCCGCGGCAGCCTGCTGCTCCAGCCACTCCCTGGCGTACCGCTCGTGGATGCCGGCCGCTTCTGCCAGCTCCGACGTGTTGACGGTGCTCCCGTCGGCCAGCAGCCGGTACAGGCCCAGCCGGTCGCCCACGTACACGTTCAGGATCTCGAATCCACCCAGGCCCGCCATGAACAGCTGCCCGACGAACTCCTCGGTCTGCTCCGCCTGCGCGGCGTCCACGACGGACTCGTCCTGTGAGATGGCCATTAGCTCCTCCTCCTCTCCTCGTCCCGTTCCTGTCACGGGCGAGTATGGGCGCGGTGCCAGGCGCGAAGGATCGGAAGGAATACCGATTCCCGGTCCGATCTCAACGCGCGGTCGATGCGTCGTCGGTGAGGTAGCGCTGGGCGAACGTCGCGGCTTCGGCGCGGTTGCGGACGTGGAGCTTGGCGAAGATGTTGCCGACGTGGGTCGCCACGGTCTTCGTGCTGATGAACAGGCGTGCAGCGATCTCGGCGTTCGTCAGACCGTAGCCGAGCAGGCGGAGCACCTCGACCTCCCGGTTGCTGAGCTCGCCGACCAGCTTCGGCCCCGTTCGCCCCCCGACCCCGAGTCCGCGCAGAAACCCGGCCGCGGCATCGGCCTCCCGCCGGGCGCCGATGCGCTCGAACGCCTCGAGGGCCTGCCGGGCCTCGGCCACCGCTCGATCCTCGTCACCGGAAGCCACCGCGGTCGCCAGTGCCAGGTGGGCGCGCGCCGCGAGCAGCGGCATGTGGTAGCGGGTGAAGAGCTCGATCGCCGGGTCGAGATGCCCGGCGGCTTCGGCAGCGTCGCCGCGCGCCGCGGCCACCGACCCCAGCGCCAGCTCGGCCGTCGCGACGAACCGCTCACGGCCCGAGCGTTCGGCCACCCCCAAGAGCGCCTGCGCGGTGTCGTTCGCGCCTGCGAGGTCGCCCTGCGCGATCTGGACGTCGACGAGCTGCGAGAGAAGCGGCGCGGCGAGCAGCGTGTCGCGGCCCAGCTCGTTCAGGCGCCGGTGGAGCCGCGCTGCCGCGAGCGCCGTCTGTCCGCGGGCGAGGTGGAGGGCGACCATCGGCTGGGTCGCCTCGGGCAGGTCCTCGTACCCCCGGAGCAGCTCCTCGGCCTCCTCGCGGCGTCCCTGCTCGATGCGCAGTGCGGCGAGCCGCGTGGCCGGATGGACGCACCGTGCGCGCTGGCCGCTCGACTGCAGCGTGGCGAGGGTGTCGGTCAGCCACTTCTCCCCCTGCTCGAACTCCCCGCCAGCCGCAAGCACCTGCGCGCAGCACGTCCCGCAGAATGTGAACACGTCGGGGTGCTGGTAGCGCTTCATGTAGCCGAACAGGCGCCGGTTCCACTGTTCGAACCGGTCGGCCTCGAGCGTGCACTCCGCCGCGAGCATCAGGGTGCAGTACAGGTCGCCGAGGGTCCGGAGATCGCGCGGCTCGCCGGCCGCCGACGCCGCCATCGCCGCGTCGAAGCGGTCCATGCCCTGTTCGACCTGGCCGAGCCAGATCTCGGCGAGCGCGACCCGGCCGCTGGCGGTCAGCTCGAGGTCGGGGTCGCGGAGGTCGCGGCCGGTCTCGAGGGCGCGAGTGCGAGCTCGAGCACGGTGGCCGGATCGCTCTCGGTCTCGGACTCCTCCAGGCGCACCCAGCCCGCCGCGGGCGAGGGGCCGAGCGTCTCCGCGATGTCGCGGGACCGGGTCAGCCACCCGTTGGCCTCGGCGTGGTTGCCCAGGGTCCGGCCGTGTTCCCGCGCGAGGAACAGCCCGACCCGCACCGCGGCCTGGTCGTCGCCCTCGCGGCGGTACGCGGCGTAGGCCCGCTCCCAGGCCTCGACGGCGCCGGTGACGTCGCCGAGCCACCACCGGGCCCGGCCGAGGCCGTCGAGCGACGTCGCGATCTCGGGTTCCGATTCGAACGCCGACTTCGCGTCGTCCCATCGGCCCTCGCGGAGTGCCGCCCAGCCGTCGGACATGGTCTCCCCCTGGTCGCGTCGAATCATGGCAGGACGGGCGGCCCGGTTCATCCCGACGACGAACGCTTCTTCCGCGCCGCTCGCCAGCTCCTCCATGCCGCGGTCGAGGTCGATGACCGGCTCGTAGCCGATCTCCGCACGCGCCAGGTCGTCGCGGACCGTGCATTCGAGCCCGGCGACCGCCACGACCGTCCGGGGCAGCGCCGGGGGACGCCTCACGTTCATCAGGTTCCAGATCCCCTCCGTGGTCATCGCCACGAACTTCGCCCCTCGCGGGGTGATGCTGCCGCCGCCCGGCGTGATCCCGACGGTCTTCAGGTACCTCGTGGCCAACTCGCGGAACTCGACCGGCGGCCCGTCTGTGACGAAGTAGACGCTTCCCGTTCGGCCGCGGTCGCCGGCGAGCACCAGCCCGCGCACCAGGTTGGCGACGTGCGTCGTCGACACGCGGTGCCGGCCGTGGCCGACCCACCGGAACCGTCCCGTGCCGATCGAGTCGCGGAGCCGGGGAAGCCATACCGTGTCGCCCGGGCCCCACACGAACCCCGGCCGGACGACGATCGGCTCGAGGCCCTGGGCAGTCGAGGCGAGCACCTCGCGCTCGGCGTCGAGCATCGACCGGTGGACCCATCCGTACGCCTTCGACGGCGGCTCGGCGTGCTCGTCGACGTCCACGAGCGGCCGCCCGTGGCTGAGCACCCATGCCGTGCTGAGGTGCACGATCCGGTCGACCCGGGCCTGTTCCATCGCCCACAGGACGTTCGTCGTTCCCTCGACGTTGACGCGCTCGAACTCCGCCGGCCGGCCCCACTCGGCGGCGCAGTGGGCGACGTGGAACACGAGGTCGGCCCCCCGCATGCCGTCCCTCAGCACCTCGGGGTCCTCGAGCTCGCCCCGCCAGGCCTCGGCGCCGGCGCGCTCGATGCGCTCCGCCGCCTCGACGGTCCGGGCCAGCCCGTACACCGCGTCGCCCCGGGCCCGGAGCGCCCGGATCAGCCTGCTGCCGACGAAGCCCGACCCCCCGGTGACGAACGCGACGGTCACTCCGGGGCGACCTCCACCGGGAGGACGTCCGGCGACGCCCTCGTCGCGCGCCACACGATCGAGCCCACCGCGCCGACCGCGAGCAGGCCACCGGTCACCTGCAGGACGGTGACCGGCTCCCCCAGAACGATCAGCGCCGCGATGGCCGAGATCACCGGCTCGCCGAGGATCACGAGGGACGACACGGTCACGTCCACCTGCGAGTGGGCCCACGCCAGCATCAGGTGGCCCGCCTGGACGACGATCACGAACAGTCCCAGCAGGAGCCAGTCGTCCGTCGAGAATCCCCCGAACCCGTCGCCGGTCGCAACGGCCACCGGCGTGATGACGACGGCCGCCACCAGCGTCACGGTCGTCATGAACTCGATGGCCTGGACGTCCTGCCGCACGTGCTTGGACAGCAGGAAGTACGCCGTGAACACGAACAGCGCGCCGACCGCCAGCAGGTCGCCCTCCAGGCTCCACACCGCGTTCTCGCTCGACCCCAGGATCGAGAGCGCCGACGCAGCCCACCGAGACGAGCGACCAGGTCACGTCGCGTCCGGCTGGGGCGCTCGCCGAACCATCGCCCGGCCACCACCAGCACGAGCGCCGGCTGGAGCGCCGCGATGAGCAGCACGTCGGCGATCCCGGTGCGGCGGATCGCCTCGAAGAACAGGACCAGGTTGAGCGCGAACAGCACCCCGGCCGGCGCCGATCGCCGGACGATCTGCCACGTGAGCCGCCGGCGCGCCGCGAGCGACACCACGACCATGAGCCCAACGCTGATCCACAGCCGATAGAAGATGAACTCCACGACCGGGATGTCGACGAGCTTCACGATCGTGTTGGCGAACGACCACCCGATCACCGGGATGGCGACGGCCGCGAGCCCGAGGGGCGTCGCGTGCAGCCCGGGACTGCGCTGCTGCTGTTCGAGCTCCGTGATCTCCGCCATGCCCCTGATTGTCCCAGCGGCCGGGCGGGGCCCGTCTCAGCGGGGGCGTTCCCGCACGACCTGGTCGGCCGACTTGTCCTCGCGGAGCCCGAGGAACCGCGGGTGGCGGAGCTGGCCGTCGGAGGTCCACTCCGCGAAGCCGACCTGGGCCACGAGCTTCGGCTCCAGCCAGTGGACCCCGAGCTTCGGCAGGCCCTTGGTCTCGGCGAACGGGGGCGTGTCCCGTTCCAGCGGGCGCATCCGGTCGAACAGGTCCTGCAGCGTCGCACGGCCGAAGCCGGTGCCGACCTTGCCGCCGTACCGGAATCGCCCGCCGTCGCGGTACCCGAGCAGCAGCGCGCCGAACGCTTCCCGTGAGCCCTTCGGCTCCGTGTAGCCCGCGATGACGAACTCCTGCTCGTTGACGCACTTGAACTTGAGCCAGTCGTTCGAGCGCTTGCCCTGGTACGTCGAATCCGCGCGCTTGGCGATGAGGCCCTCCCAGCCGCTCCGGCAGGCCTGCTCGTACCAGCGCTCGCCGTCGCCGTTGCGGTGTGCGGAGATCCGGAGCGCCTCGCCCGTGCGGAGCACCTTGCGCAGCAACGACTTCCGTTCGCGGAGCGGGAGCCGGGTGCAGTCGTACCCGCCGGCGTACAGCAGGTCGAACGCCACCAGGCGCACGCGCACGCCGCTCCGTCGCGAACGGCCCGCGTCGATGACGTGCATCCGCCGCTGGAGGAGCTCGAAGCTCGTGTGGCTCCCCCGGAACGCCACCACCTCGCCGTCGACGACCATGTCGAGGTCCTGTTCCGCAAGGGCGTCCGCCACCTCCGGGTACGAGGTGTTCGCGCTGAGCCGGTTCCTGGTCATGAGCGTCGCGCCGCGGCGTGTCACGAACCCGAGCAGCCGGACGCCATCGAGCTTGCGTTCGTAGATCCAGCCCGGATCGGAGAACCGCTGCTCGGTCAGGGTCGCCAACATCGGCGGCGTCCAGTCGGGCTGCTTCGCCTGCTTGAGGAGATGGCGAAGATGCGGCGGAACCAGCTCGGCGACGTCGACGGTCACACCGCGAACGATGTCATGCGTTCCGCCCTCGGCGCACGTCGGTGATCGTCCTGCCCGAGATCACCGACTCCCGCTGGGTGCTCACCGGGTTGCGCCGGGCATCGGCCTCCTCGTCCTTGAGCTTCACGAGCAGCCACCTCTCCCGCGCGCTCCCGCCGACCGGCGTCCGGGTGAGCGCGTAGCCGCCGCGGAGCTTGTGGCCCTCCAGCCAGAACTTCGCGTGGCCGTTCTCCGAGCGCCTCGCCCATCGGGACCTCCCGGCCGTCGCGTTCGGTGAGGTTCCGGAACGTCCCCTCGTCCCACACGATGACCGGGCCGCCGCCGTACTCGCCCTTCGGGATCACGCCCTCGAACGAGCGATACGCCATCGGGTGGTCCTCGGTCGGCACGGCCAGCCGCTTGTCGCGCGGGTCGGTCGACGGTCCCTTGGGAACCGCCCACGACTTCAGCACGCCGTCGACCTCGAGGCGGAAGTCGTAGTGCATCGCCGTGGCGTCGTGCTGCTGGATGACGAACCGCGGCTGCTTCCGGGTCCTGCCGGCGCGCGCAGGCGGCTCGGGCGTCTTCCGGAAATCGCGCTTGGCCCGGTACTTCGCAAGCGAGTCGTTCCGTTTCGGCATGGTGGCTCCAGTGTGAAGCGTTCCCGACTTGACGGACGTCACGCCCGAGCGGCGGCGAGGTAGCGTTCGTGGCGCGATGCCGGTCGCCGACGAGATGCCACGGACCGCCGACCTGGTGGTCGTTGGGGGTGGCGTGGTCGGGGCCGCGACGGCCTTCCACGCCGCGCGGGCCGGTCTCCATCCGGTGATCCTCGAGGCCCGGCCGGCCCTGTGCACGCTCACCACGCCGGTCGCGACGGGCGCCTTCCGGCTGCAGTTCGACAACGCCGAGGAGATCTCGCTCGTCCGGGAGTCGGTCGAGCTGTTCCTGCACTTCGCCGAGGTCACCGGCCAGACGGGACACGATCCGGCGGTGCGGCAGCAGCGGCTACCTGTTCGCGACCACGTCGCCGGAGCGGGCCGCCTGGCAGCGGACCCTGGTGGAACGCCAGCACGGGTGGGGCCTGACCGACGTGGAGGTGCTCGACGGCGACGAGGTCCGGCGGCGGTTCCCCTACGTCGCGCCCGACGTGATCCAGGCGCGGTTCCGCGCCGGCGACGGGTTCCTCGATCCGAAGGAGCTCACGCTCGGGCTGGCGGCGGCAAGCGGGGCGCCGGTCGCCGTGGACACCCGCGTGACCGGGTTCTCGGTCGAGGCCGGACGGCTGGTTGGCGTCGAGACCTCTCGCGGGCCGGTCGCGTGCAACGCCGCCGTCATCGCGTGCGGGCCGCTGTCGGGCGAGGTCGCCCGGCTCGCCCGGATCGACGCTGCCGGTCGAGACCGTACGGCGGCACAAGCTGACGTTCCCCGACCTGGCCGACGTGCCGCCGGGCGCCCCGATGACGATCGACGACGACACGGGAACGCACTGGCGTCCATTCCTGCGCGGAGCGGCCGTCCTGTGCACCGACCCGGGCGACCGAAGCGAGCCCGCCGACCGACCAGGTCCCGCTCGATCACGGGTTCGCGTTCGCCGTGCTCGACCCGTCGAGCCCGCTCAGCGCCGCTCGGATCACGCCCTTCTGGCGCGACGTGTGGAACCGCGGCGCGCCCGCGTGGTTCCTGCAGGCCGGCCAGTACACGATGACGCCCGATCACCGCCCGTTGGTCGGCGAGACCGAGGTCGAAGGCCTCTTCGTGAACACCGGATACAGCGGCCACGGCGTGATGGGCGAGCCCGGCCGCGAGCCGCATCCTGGCCGACCTCATGACCGGCGCGATGCCCGCCGACGACAACCCGTTCCGTCTCGATCGCGAGTTCGTCGAACGCGACCTCGATACCCTCTGACCCTCATGTCCATGACGACCGGCGGCGGCAGCGGGCCCGCTCCGCGGAACCCTCGCGGCGGCTGCAACGCCGCTCCGCGACGGCGGCGAGCGCCTCGACGAGGACGCGTTCGGGCCGCTCGTCGAGTTCCTGGTCGCCGGCGGGCTCGACGGCATCCTGGCGCTCGGGACGACCGGCGAGGGGATCATGCTCGAGCCGGCGGAACGCCGGCGCGCGACGGAGCTGTTCATCGAGGCGGGCCGCGGGCGGCTCCGCGTGGCCGTCCACGCCGGCGCACAGACCACGTCGGCCACCGCGATGCTCGCAGCGAACGCGGCCGAGCAGCGTGCCGACGCGGTCGCCGTGATCGGCCCGCCGTACTACCCGTTCGACGCGGAGGAGCTGTTCCGGCACTTCCGTGAAGCGGCCGCGGCCTGCGCTCCCCTGCCGTTCTACGTCTATGAGTTCGCCGGGCGGAGCGGCTACGCCGTTCCGCTCGACGTCCTCGCGAGGCTCCGCGATGCGGCGCCGAACTTCGTCGGCATGAAGGTCAGCGACGCGCCGTTCGAGCGATTCGAGCCGTACCTTCTCGACGGCGTCGACGTGCTGGTCGGCCCCGAGGCCCTCATCGTCCAGGGCATGGAACGCGGCGCCGTGGGCGCGGTGAGCGGCCTGGCGACGGCGTTCCCCGAGCTCGTCGCCGAGGTCGTCCGAACCGGCGACCCGGCCGCCGCCGACCGGGCGGCCAGAGTTCGGGCCGCCGTCCAGGAGTTCCCGGTCCCCGGCTCGATGAAGGCCGTGCTCGGGATGCGCGGCATCCCGGTCGGCCCGGACTGCCGCGCACCTCTTCGCGCCCTCACCGACGACGAACGGGACCGCCTTCGCGCGGCGCTCGCGGAGCTCGGCGCGCCCGGGGCGTGACCCCCGCGGATGCCTACAGCACGTAGCCCTCGAGCGTCACCTGCACGTCTGCCGTGGACGGCGAGGTGAACTGCGCCGCACCCATGCACCAGTTGCCCGGGAACGCCCGCTTGGGCGCGATGGCCGGCTGCGGGAGCGGCACCACGACGGTGTCGTGCGGGGAGACGCTCACCACCATGATGTCGGGACCGAGCGGGCTCGGGAGCGCACCGCCGCACGAGGTGGCGCCGCCGACGCCGAAGCCGAACACCGTCACGTTGACCGACGCCGTCGAGTTGTTCGCGAAGATCGCGCTGGTCACGGCGACCTGCTGGTCGTTGTGGAACACGTTCGTGAAGACGGGCACGATCGCGGAGCCGGGGACGTCCACGTGGCGGAGCAGCTGAGGCTGGTTCGGCTCGGTGATCGTGCGGACCGTTCCCTGGACGGGAAGTGGATCCTTCTCGTTGGCGGTGACGAACAACGACCCGTCCTCCCTGACGTTCACCGCGGTCGAAGAGTCCGACGACGTGATGAAGACCGGCGAGCTGTCGACGGCATGCACGGCGACGGGTGCCATGAGCGTCGCTGCGACGACCCCCACGACGACTCCCATCAGGCCCCGCGGACCGATGGTCCACCTGTTGCCCATCACGACCTCCCTCCCCGCCCTGCGTGGGCGGACGACGGTGCGGACTCCGGTCGGAGCGCGCCAAGGGCCCGGACCGCGGTGAGCCCCCCCATGGATCGAGTCGCCTCGCGCGGAAAACGTGTAGGCGAACGGCCGCTGATGCACGATTTCGACAGAGTTCTCTACGTCGATCGTGGCCACGTCGTGGTTCGCGATGCCTCGCGCCACCGTCACCGGGACGGCTGGCCACGTTCCGGGCCGACGGGGTTCCTGAACCGCGACCCACCACCTAGACTCGCCCGAACCCGCGGGGTGGAGGAACCGGTGGCACGCAGGGTTGTCCGAGGGGGGACTCGCAGGTGAGCGGACACGGTGAGCTGACGCCCGGCAGCGAGTTCGGCGGCTACCGCATCGAGTCGCTGCTGGGCCGCGGCGGCATGAGCGTCGTGTACCTGGCCGAGCACCTCCAGCTCGAGCGCAAGGTCGCCATCAAGGTCCTCGCGCCCACGCTCGCCGAGGACGAGCGCTTCCGCGACCGGTTCGTCCGCGAGTCGCGGATGGCCGCGTCACTCGACCACCCGAACGTGATCCCGATCTACGAGGCCGGGGAGGCGGACGGCCGGCTGTTCATCGCCATGCGCTACGTCCAGGGAACCGACCTCAAGGGCCTGGTGCGCGAGTTCGGCCCGCTCGAGCCCCGCGTCGCGCTCTCGATCCTCCGCCAGGTGGCCGGCGCCCTCGATGCCGCCCATGCCAAGGGGCTCGTCCACCGGGACGTGAAGCCGGCCAACATCCTCATCGCACAGACCGCCCGAGGCGAGACGGCCAACTCGCACGTCTACCTGTCCGACTTCGGCCTGACCCGGCGGTCGTCGTCCGACAGCGGTCTCACCGGGACGGGACAGTTCGTGGGAACGCTCGACTACGCGGCCCCTGAGCAGTTCGAGGGAAAGGCGCCCGATCCGCGCACCGACGTCTACTCCCTCGGCTGCGTGCTGTTCGAGATGCTCTCGGGCCACCCGCCCTACAGCGCGGACTTCGATGCGGCGTTGATGTTCGCCCATCTGTCGGAGGCCCCGCCGAAGGTCACCGCGGACCGCCCCGACCTGCCGCCGGCCCTCGACGATGTGATCGCCCGGGCCATGGCGAAATCCCCTGACCAGCGTTATCAGTCGGCCGGCGATCTGGCGACCGACGCGGCGGTGGCACTGGGATTCGAGTCGACGGAGCACGCGGTGCCGCCCCCGCCACCGATGCCTCCGACCGGCTCCACGAAGAGGTCGAAGCGGGCGCAGAGCGACGGCGGCGGCCGACGCCCCGCCCGTCGCCGTGTCGCCGTCATCACCGGCGTGCTCGTGGTGGTGGTCGCGCTGTTGGCCGTGCTGCTCCCCTCGATCCTGGGCAGTGGCGGGGGCGGTGAGGCGGAGGCCGCCACACCCGCCGGCATGACCCTGATCTCGGCGGCGACCGGCGAGCAGCAGGCATTCATCCCGCTCTCGAAGGTCCAAACACCGGCGGAGGTCATCTGGGCGGACGGCAGCTACTGGGTGCTCAACCTGGACCCGTTGCAGTTCGTCGAGGTTTCCGCGACGACGGGGAAGGTCCTGCGGGAGATCAGCTCGCCGTTCGACGACGTGGGGTACTTCACGATTGCCGACGGGATCATGTACGTGACCCAGTTCAGCGGGAACGGGCGTCGCCCGGATCCAGCTGTCGCGCGGGCGGCAGCTGCAGCCCAACTGGACGATCGACGAGGAGGAGTTCGGCCTCGGCTGGCCGCTGGTCGTCGACGGCAAGCTGTGGGTCGGCTCCCAGAGCGGCAGCGTGTACGAGCTCGACTCCCTCGGAAAGGTGTCGAACACGCGTGGCCCGCTCCCGAGCTCGTTCGAGCTGGTGTTCTCGGAAGGGTCCGTGTGGGCGGCAGGCGGCGACCGGATGGCGCGGATCGATCCGGACACCCACGAGTGGGTCGCCATCGACGCCCCTGCCGGAACGGGCTATCTGGCCGCCGGCGGCGGCTTCGTGTGGACGGCCGACGAGCGGAAGGGCGAGGTGTACCAGATCAACTCCGCCGGCGCGGTCGTCGACACGTACGCGACCGGCGCCGGTGCGCGAGCGCTGTCGTTCGCCGACGACACCCTGTGGGTCGGCAACCAGGACGACGGCACGGTCACCGCGATCGACTCCTTGACCGGGCAGACCCGGGACTACGCGTTCGGCCACCCGCTCCAATCGGTCGCAGCCGGTTCCGGGACGGTCCTGGTGCAGCTCAACCCCGGGAGGACGTACGAGGACCGCATCGAGGCCCTCCAGGGAAACGTCGCCCGGCTGCTGGTGGACCCGTACCAGGTCGAGACGGACCCCGTGCTCACGTCCGGTCTCCTGCGGAATCGACGTGGCGAACGCCACGTGTGCGCCGCTGTTCGGCTACGCCGACGCCGAGGGCGCCGATGGCGCGACCCTCCAGCCCGAGGTCGCGAGCGACGTGGAGGTCGAGGGGGCCGTGTACCGGTTCACGATCAGCGAGGGGTTCCGGTTCTCGCCGCCGTCGGACGAGGCGGTGACCGCGGAGACGTTCCGGTTCTCGATCGAACGGGCGCTCTCGCCGGCGTTCGGCGACCAGGCGGCAGGCGCCTTCCTCGTGTCCGACATCGAGGGCGAGAACGCATTCCGGGCGGGCGACGCCGAGCACATCTCCGGCCTGCAGGCCTCGGGCAACACGCTCACCATCACGCTCATCGCGCCGTCGCCGGACTTCCTCGAACGGATCACCATGCCCGTGTTCTGTCCCGTTCCCACGGATTCCGCCATGGTGCCGAACGGGGTTTCCAAGACGCTCCCGGGCGCCGCCGGTCGGCAGATGGCGCCGGCGGCCGGGCCGTACTACCTGGCCGATCTCTTCCCGGGCGAGTACGGCATCCTCAAGGCAAACCCGAATTACGGTGGCTCGAGGCCGCGTGGGTTCGACACGATCGCGCTCCGCGAGGGGATCGACCCGGGACAGGCCGTGGAGCGCGTCCGTGACGGCTCGTGGGACGGGATCATCCACATCCACGACCCCCTCCTCGCGCCCGGGGGCCCGGTTGCCAGGCGCTTCTCGGAACCGGCCGCCGGCGAGCCGACATACACCGCCGTCCCGGTGGGTCTCTTCACCGAATACCTCGAGTTCAACGCGTCGAAGGGCCATCCATTCGCGGATCCCGACCTCCGGCGGGCGGTCGCCTATGCCCTGGACCGCCCGGCGATCGCAGAGGCGTACGGGGGAGCCTTCCCGTCCGGCGTCGTTCCGTTCGCCGGGATGGTCGCGCCCAACTTCCCGGACATGCCGGAGATGCCGTTCCCGACGGATGGCCCCGACCTCGCGACCGCGCGGGAGCTCATCGGCGACCGCACCCTCCCGCGCGTGGTGATGCCGGTCGCGACCGGCTGCGACTTCTGCCGTCGACTGGACGACGAGGTCGCGAAGCAGCTGACGGCGCTCGGCTTCGACGTCCAGACGGTCGAGGTGCCCGACATCTACGGCGCGATCCACGACCACCCCGACAAGTACGACCTCGCCGGCGGCGGCTCCAGTCCCGACTGGCCCGACGTTCCGTCGTATCTGCCGATTCTGTTCGGCACCTACGTCCAGACGACGTGGCTGCCCCCAGAGGTGGCCGACGCCGCCGACTCGCTCGCGGCCGCGGGTGACGATGAGCGCGACGCGCAGGCCAATGCGTTCCTGGCGGGCCCCGTGGCGGACCTGGTTCCGGCGACCGGCGTCGCATACGGGGTGTCGGGAACGCTCCTCTCGGCCCGGCTCGGGTGTCGGATCTTCCCGCCGTTCGGGTTCGGCGTGGACCTTGTGGCGCTGTGTCCTGCAGCGGGCGATGCGTCCTCGAGCCCCACCGCGTAGGTTTCGCGTCGGGTTCCGCCGTGCGGCCGGCGCATGCTGTCGGGATGGAACCGCCTGCCGACGGCCGGCGCCCGCCGCCGGTGCTCTCGAACGGCCTCATCGTCGGGTTGTGCACGGACTGCCGACACGGCGTGCTGACCCGGACCCGGCGCGGATCGGAGTTCGTCCGGTGCGCTCGGGCCGCGTGGGACCCGCGGCTCGTGAAACACCCTCGTTTGCCGCTCGGCGAATGCGCGGGGTATGAACCCATCCCTGCCGAGGAATAGCCGCTCCGCGGTGTGCGGACCCGGTTCCGCCGGCAATCCGAACTGCCTGGGAGGTGGCGACGTGAAGATCTCGGTGATCGGAACCGGAAGGATGGGAACCGGCCTCGCGACCGGCTTCGTGAAGGCCGGGCACCAGGTGGTGTTCGGCTCCCGGAACCCCGACTCGGCGGCGGATTCGGTGCAGGCGAGCGGCGCGACTGGCGCGGTGGGATACGCCGAGGCGGTCCAGGACGCCGACGTGATCGTGCTCGCGGTGCCGTGGGTCGCGGTCGAGGAGACGCTCCCCCGGCTCGGCGACCTGTCGAACCGCATCGTCCTCGACATCACGAACCCGTACGTCGGCGGCGGGATCGACCCCGACATCAACACGATCGAGCACATCCAGCGGGTGGCGCCGGGCGCCCGCGTCATCAAGGGCTTCAACCACGTGTACGCGAGCAACCTCACCCGGCCGGACGTCGACGGCATCCCGTCGTCCGTCTTCCTCGCGGGCGACGACTCCGAGGCCAAAGACACCGTGGCCACGCTGGCCCGCGACATCGGGTTCGACCCGGTGGACGCCGGGGGAACGGAAGGTTCGCTCGTCCTGACCAGACTGCTGGGCGTCATGGGCGGGCTTCGCCTGGGGCCGGACCGGCCGCTCAAGGTCCTGCAGCGATAGGCCGCCGCGCCCGGTTGGATCGCGCTGTCGATCCGTAGGATTCGGTTCCGAAACGACGATTCCTTCCGCAACGCGCATCGAGGAGCCCACGACCATGACCGACCACGCGGAGCCGACCGGGCCGACCCGGACCGAGACCGACAGCATGGGGGCGATCGAGGTCCCCGCCGACCGGTACTGGGGCGCGCAGACGCAGCGTTCGCTTCATCACTTCTCGATCGGGGACGACCGCATGCCGGTCGAGGTCGTGCGGGCGTTCGGCATCCTCAAGAAGGCGGCCGCCCTGGTGAACCAATCGCTCGGCAAGCTGACCCCCGACAAGTCCGAGCTCATCGTGCGGGCCGCCGACGAGGTCATCGAAGGCAAGCTGAACGAACACTTCCCGCTCTACGTGTGGCAGACGGGCAGCGGCACGCAGTCGAACATGAACGCCAACGAGGTCATCTCGAACCGCGCCATCGAGATCGCCGGCGGCGAGCAGGGTTCGAAGAAGCCGGTCCATCCGAACGACGACGTGAACATGTCCCAGTCGTCGAACGACACGTTCCCGACGGCCATGCACATCGCGGCCGCCACTGCGGTCGTCGAGAAGCTGCTCCCCGCCGTGCGCGAGCTCCGGGAAGCGTTGCAGCGCAAGGCGGAGGAGTTCGAGGGGATCGTGAAGATCGGGCGGACCCACCTCCAGGACGCCGTCCCGCTCACGCTCGGGCAGGAGTTCTCCGGCTACGTCGCGCAGCTCGACGCCGACGTCGCGAACATCGAGGCCACCCTGCCCGGCCTGTACCAGCTGGCGGTGGGCGGCACCGCGGTTGGCACGGGCCTCAACGCACCGGAAGGGTTCGACCGGCTGGCCTCCGCGAAGATCGCGGAGCTCACGGGGATGCCGTTCGTCCCGGCGCCGAATCTGTTCGCGGCGCTCGCCGCGCACGACGCGTTGGTGTTCTCCCACGGCGCCTTGAAGACCCTCGCCGCGTCGCTCATGAAGATCGCCAACGACATCCGCTGGCTCGGGAGCGGCCCGCGGTCGGGCCTGGGCGAGCTCGAGCTCCCGGAGAACGAGCCCGGGTCGTCGATCATGCCCGGCAAGGTCAACCCGACCCAATCCGAGGCCATGACCATGGTCTGCGTCCAGGTCATGGGGAACGACGCCGCGATCGGGTTCGCCGGATCCCAGGGAAACTTCGAGCTCAACGTGTTCAAGCCGGTGATGATCCGGAACTTCCTGCACTCCGCGAACATCCTGGCCGACGCCTGCGGGACGTTCCGGGAGTTCTGCGTCGAGAGCATCAAGCCCAACCTCGAGCGCATCGCGGAGCTGGTCGGGAACTCGCTCATGCTCGTCACCGCGCTGAGCCCGTCGATCGGCTACGACAAGTCGGCCGAGATCGCGAAGAAGGCCCACCACGAGGGAACCACGCTCAAGGAGGCCGCGCTCTCCCTCGGGTATCTCACCGAGGAGGAGTACGACGCGGCCGTCGTCCCGGAGCGCATGACCGGCCCGGACGCGACGTAACTCCCCGGCTCCACGCCGAAAACGAGCACGATCCTGGAAGCGCCGGACGAGCGCGCCTCCATAGCGTTCCTCGCACGGAGTTGTCGCCCGAGGCGAGGAGGACGGCGATGGAACGTTCCCGTGTGCGCGGGTCCAGGCTGTTCGGTGCGGTCGTCGTGGCAGCGATCGTGTCGGTTGCATGTGGGTCCGGCGGCGGGCCCGTTCGCGAGTCGCGGACGCCGGCGGCGAGTCCGACCGGCGCCGCGCCCTCGGCGTCGCCGCCCGGCTCCCCCGTGCCGACGACCTCCGGCGGCGCGCCGACCCCCTCCGCAAGCGCCTCGCCTCTTGCGAAGGGGGTGGTCGCCGTCATCGAGACCGACCTCTCTCCCTGCGCGTCGGTCGAGGGCGGCGGGTTCATGTGGGTCGCGAACTACGGCTCGGCGACGGTTCAGAAGATCGACCCCAAGACGAACACCGTCGCCGCGACGATCGATGTCGACGGGCAGCCCTGCGGGATCGTGTTCGTCGACGGCTTCCTGTGGGTGGCGAGTGTCGGCGGCCAGTTGGTCGACCAGGTCGACCCGTCGTCCGGCGAGGTCGTGAAGCAGATTCCGGCCGGAGGGCAGGTCTACGACGTCCAGGCGGGGTTCGGTTCCGTGTGGATCGTGAACCGGGAGGGCGGCCAGGTCCTTCGGATCGACCCGGCCACCGCCAAGGTCGTCGCGCGGATACCCGCCGGCAAGCTGCTGTACGGGCTCGCCGTGACCGAGGACGGCGTGTGGGCGACCTCGCAGCTCGACGGCACGGTCATCCGGGTCGACCCCGAGACGAACAAGCGCGTGGACACGATCCCCGACCCGACCAGCGTGCCGTTCACGTTCGCGGCGACGCCGGGCGCACTGTGGGTCTCGCACAGCAACGGCGTGGTCAAGGAGCTCGATCCGTCGACGGATCGGTTCGTGGCCGCGGTGCGCGGCGGTTCGGACCGCTCCACCGGCGATCCCGACACCGTCGGCGGGTACGTCTGGTATCCCGACCGGAACACCGGCGTTGTGCTCCGAATCGATCCGGCCACGGCGAAGGTCACCGCACGGGTGCCCCTGGAACCGGGATACTCGGTCGCCCAGGCGGGCTTCGGCGATCTCTGGGTGGTGAACTTCGGGAACCTCGGCGTTGCGCGGATCGACCCCGACCTGGTCGGGTAGCTCCCTCCCGGGAGGTGGTCCGGCCGTCGTGGGTAACCTGCAACCCATGAGCACATCGGTCAGACCCGCGCCAGCCCCGCAGACGGTCGAGCTCGACATCCCGGTCGACTACCGGGAATGGCCCTCGGAGGGCGGCGACGCGACGTTCGTGCTCGTTCCGGGCCTCGGCGGATCGTCGCTGAACTGGATGCTCACCGCGCCGCTGCTTGCCCCGCGCGGACGCGTGCTCGCCCCCGACCTCGCCGGCCAGGGTGGAACGCACCGGAGCGGCCGCGCCTCGTCGCTGGACGCCAACCGGGAGCTGCTCGACGACTTCCTGCAGGCGCTGACGAACGGACCGGTCGTGCTCGGTGGGAATTCGATGGGCGGCTCGATCTCGATGCTCGAGGCGGCGGCTGCGCCGGAGCGAGTCGAGGCACTCCTGCTCGTCGACCCCGCGCTCCCCGCGTTCGGCGAGGCCGACCCGATGGTTGTCGAGACGTTCCGCGCCTACGCCACACCCGGCGTCGGCGAGGAGCTCATCAGGACGTTCCAGGAGACGTTCGGCCCGGAGGGGATGGTCCGGACCGTGCTCGACATGTGCTGCTACGACTCCTCGCGCATCCCCGAGGAGGTCGTCCAGGCGCACGTCGACCAGCTCGAGGAACACCTCGGCGAGGAGCGAGGTGACGCGTTCCTGGAATCGGCGCGGACGCTCGTCGAGCTGCTCACCGATCCCGACCGCCTGCGCGCGCGGGTTCGACGGCGTGCGCGCCCCGACGCTGCTCGTCACCGGCGACTCGGACCGGCTCGTTCCGCCGGCAGCGGCCCAGGCGCTGGCCGACCTCCGCCCCGACTGGTCGTTCGAGATCCTCGACCACGTCGGCCACGTGCCCCAGCTCGAAGTCCCCGACCGGCTCGTCCAGCTCACCGGCGAGTGGCTCGACCGCCTCGGCGTCGCCCCCGCCGCCGCCTGACGGCTACGGCGTCGGGTTCCGGGCGTCGTACTTCGCGAACTGAGGCGAGAGCAGCGAGAGCACGCCGACGCCGACCACGCAGAGCGTTCCACCCGCCACGATGGAGGTCCGGACACTCGTCAGCGCCGCGACGACGCCGGCCTCCAGGTCGCCGAGCGCCGGGCCCGATGCCACCACCGCGAGCTCGATCCCGGACAGCCGGCCCCGCATGTTCTCCGGGGTCACCGTCTGCAGGATCGTCGAGCGGAAGATCGCGCTCCACATGTCCGCTCCGCCCGCGATCGCGAGGCCGAGCATGCACAACCACAGCCAGTTCGAGAACCCGAACACCACGATCGCGAGGCCCCAGGCGACGATCGAGACCTGCACCGCGAGGCCCTGTCGCCGGACGTGCTTCGCCCGCCCCGAGAGCAGGTTGACCACGAAGGCTCCGGCCTCGGGCGCCGCGTAGAGCAGCCCGAGCACGCCCGCTCCCCCGCCGAGGCTCTTGGCGACCGCGGGGAACAGCGCCGTCGGCATCCCGAAGATCATCGCGTTGAGGTCGAACGTGAACGTCGACTGCAGCACCGGCCTTCCCTTGAGGAACCGCAGCCCCTCCTTGATCGACTCCCAGCTGACGCGCCCGGCCTCCGCATGCGGAGGAACGGCATCCATCAGCGCGAGCGTCGCGAGCGCCCACGCGAACGTGGCCATGTCGATGAAGTAGGCCGTCTTCACTCCGAGCGCGGCGATCAGCACACCGCCGATCACGGGTCCGATCAGCGATCCGAAGCTCCCGTACGCGCCGGTGAGCGCCATCGCGGCCGGGAGCAGGTCAGGGGTGACGAACCGCGGCACGAGCGACCGCATCGCCGGCGAATACAGGGCGTACCCCGAGGCCTGGAGGGTGGCGGCGACGTACAGCACCCAGACGTAGTTCGCGCCCGTCGCCGCGTTCACCGCGAGGAGCGCGGTGACTCCGATCATGCCGACGTGGGCGAGCAGCAGCAGCTTCCGCCGGTCCACGGAATCGGCGATAGCGCCGCCGACGACCGAGAGCAAAAGGAGCGGGATGAGCTCGCAGAGCCCGATGAGCCCGACCGCCAGCGTCGAGTGCGTGAGCTCGAACATCTGGAACGGGAGCGCCACCATCGTGATCCGGCTGCCGACCTCCGAGACCGATTGCCCGATCCACAGCAGCCGGAACTGCCGCGAGCGCCGAAGCGGCGTGACGTCGATGACATGAGCCCGGGCCCTGGCCCACACGGTCGGCCCGGGAAGGCCCGGAACCTCGATGCCGGAGAGATCGGGCTCGGCGACTTGACCGCCGCCGGGGGCCTCGAGTTCAGGCCGTTCGCCGCCGTGCGGGCCTTCGGGCTCGACTGGTTCGTTCGGCTCGTCCCCTCCCATGGCCGGGCGAGGCTACCAAGGGCTCCGAGCGCTACTTGAGCAGGCGGCTCAGGCGGCGGTCGGCGAGCACCTTGCCGCCCGTCTGACAGTTGGGGCAGTACGCGACCTCGTGGGACTCGTAGGAGACGCGCCGGAGATCCTGGCCGCACCTCGGGCAGGGCGTGCCGTACCGAGCGTGGACGGTGAAGTGCTCGCCAAGCTTGGGCGGCAGGCCGCCGGTGCGCCGGCGTTCGATCTCGAGGTTCTCCTCGAGCACCGCCATGATCGAGTCCAGCAGGATCTCGCGCTGGTCGGGTGACAGCTGCGCGAGCGTCGCGTAGGGCGACATCTGCGCCCGGTGGAGGATGTCGTCCGAGTAGCCCCGGCCGATCCCGGCCACCGTGTGCTGGTCGCGGAGCATCGTGTGGATCCGGCGCCGATCGTCGCCCTCTCGGATCAGCTTGGCGAAATCCGACGAATCGGGCTCAGGCCCGAGCCGCTCGAGCGGGCCGGGGTCGCCCGGCTTCAACACCCACCACCCGGCCTTCCGCTCCGTTCCGTACTCCTTGATCAGCACGGCCGGCCGTCCCTCGAACCGGAACCGCACGATCGCGCCGCGCGGCTTGGTCGTCTTCGGCGTGGGTTCGACCTCCGGCCGCCCGGCCTGCGACAGGTGCAGGAGCATCCGAGGGCCGTTCCCGACGTTTCCGACCGCATGGAACTGACCCGCCTCGTCGGTGGCCCCCTCTCGGGAGCCGAACTCGAACACCAGGAACTTCCCGCGTCGCCCCACCGAGCCGACTGGCACGCCGAGCAGTGACTCGGGCGGCGGGTCGAACGTCTTCAGCGCCGAGAACGCGAACGGCACCGCGCCGGCGAAGGGCGCGCCGGCGAGCATCTCGTCGAATCGTTCGGCCAGCCCCTGCATCTCGGGAAGCTCAGGCATCGCCATCCAACTGTAGCCTCGCTGCCAGCCATGCCCGGTCCCGGAAGCACGCCGAACGAGCCCTGGAAGCCCACGCGCGAGGAGATCGCCGCGGCGGTGAACGCGACCGTCCCCGACGTCATCGCGCCGGACCTCCACCTGCTGTTCGTCGGCATCAACCCCGGCCTGTACTCGGGGGCCGTCGGACACCACTTCGCCCGGCCCGGGAACCGCTTCTGGAAGGTCCTCCACGCCGCCGGCATCACCGACCGGGTGCTGTCGCCCTTCGAGGAACGCGAGCTCCTGGAACGTGGTGTCGGCATCACGAACTTCGTCGAGCGCGCCACGGCCACCGCCGACAAGCTCGCCGGCGCGGAGCTCCTGGAGGGGGCGGTGCGACTGACCCGCAAGGTTCGGCGCGCGAATCCCGGCATGGTTGCGTTCCTCGGGCTCACCTCCTACCGCACGGCGTTCGGGAGGCCGAATGCCGTCGTCGGTCCCCAGCCGGACGACGTCGGCGGAGCGCACGCCTGGCTGCTTCCCAACCCGAGCGGCCTCAACGCCCACTACCAGCCGCCGCAGCTCGCCGTGTTGTTCCGGGAGGCCTGGGAAGCCGCACGCTAGGCCCGGACCGGGCCTTCGACGGACGCGACCACGGCCGAATTCCTGTTGCGGGGGGAACACACCGTCGTCATGCTCTGTTGACCCTGGGACGGGACGGAGGTGTCCAACATCCAGTCGCCATCACACGCCCGGTCGCCGCGGCCTGACCCGGACCGCGGAACACGGCCCCGGGTCGGGGTCGTGCTCGCCGCGGGCCGGTCCGAGCGCCTGTCGGGCATCACCAGGGGCTCGTCGAAGGCCCTCCTCCCGCTCGGCGGAGTCCCGCTCGTCGAGCGCGCCGTTCGAACCATCCGCGACGCCGGGGCCGAACGCGTGATCGTCGTGGTCGGCTACCAGGCGAACGAGGTGGGCAACGCCGCCCGACTCGCCGGGGGCGACGTCGAGGTGGTCGTCGCACCGAACTGGGAGGAAGGCAATGCCGCGTCGCTCGCCGCCGCGGAACCGCATCTGGCCGGCGAGCCGAGCTTCCTGCTGCTGTGCGGCGACCACGCGTTCTCGACCGGGGCCCTCGTGCCGCTGGCCGAGGCCGGCGCGCCCGCGGTCGTGATCGACGACGACCCGGCGCCCGACGCCTGGGCGGAAGGAACCCGCGTCGCGATCCACGAAGGCCGGATCACGGCGTTCGGCAAGACGCTCCCCGACCCGGCGATCGACTGCGGCGCGTTCCTGCTGGACGGCCGGGTGTTCGACGCCGCGCGGGTCATGGCGGCCGACGGCGACCATTCCCTGGCCGGCGCGGTCACGGCGATGGCCCAGGCGGCCCCCATCCGGGCGGTCGCCCTGCCCGGGCGCCGGCTGGTGGCAGGACATCGACACGCCCGACGACCTCCGCCTGGCCAAGCAGCGCCTGCGGCTGTCGCTCGCCAAGCGGACCGACGGTCCGGTGTCGCGCTACGTCAACCGGCCGATGTCGACCCGGATCACGATGGCGCTCTCGCCCGCGCGCATCCCGCCGGCGGCGTTCAGCGTGTTCACCGCGCTGGTCGGCCTGTGGGCGGCGTGGTCGCTGTCGGCGTCGCGGGCGCTGGTCGGCGGGATCTTCGTGCAGCTGGCCTCGATGCTCGACGGGGTCGACGGCGAGACGGCCCGGCTGCAGTGGCGGTCGTCCGAACGCGGCGCGCTGCTCGACGACCTGCTCGACCGGATGGTCGACGCCGTGATCGTCGCGGGCGTCGCGCTGTGGCTGTGGGACGACCCGTCGCGGCCGTTCCGGACGCTGGTCATCCTGATCGACGGCGGCGGCGTGGCCGCTCATCCACCTGGCGGTCCGCAAGCCGTTCCAGGTCTTCGAGGTCCCGCCGTCAGCCGGCCGGCGACCGTTCCTGGTGGTGATCGGGAGCCGCGACGTGCGCCTGCTGATCGTTGCCGTGCTCTGCGTGCTCGACAGTCCGTGGGTCGCGCTCGGCGCCGCGCTCCTGGCCTACGTGGCGAGCGTGCTCCGGCGGGTTCCCTTCATGTTCGCCCGGGTCGGCCGGGGCATCGCGCGGCGGTTCCGGCCGCTCGGCGTGTTCCTGCCGGGAGCCGGGCGGGCGTCGCCAGCTCACCCGGCGGAGCCAGACCAGGTAGGTGAACCCGCCGATCGGGATCTGGGCGAAGAACGTCAGGAACCGGAAGACGAGCACCGCGGCGACCACCTCCGGGCGGCTCCCCCCGGCGAGGACTAGCCCGCCGATGTAGCCGAGCTCGGCGAGCCCGACGTTCCCGGGGATGATCGGCATCGCGGTGACGAGCCGGACGAACGCGAACACCGCGAGCACCTCGGACCAGCTCACCACGCTCTCGGGCGTTCCCGTGAACCGGACCGATGCCAGCAGCACCAGGTAGACCGACAGCTGGCTGACCAGCTCGGCCGCGGCGAGGAACCAACCCCGGGTCCGGAGCAATCCGACGACCTGACCCCGGAAACGCACCGCCGAGGCGCCCCAGCCCTCGACCGGCGACCTGCCGATCAGCCGCAGGAGCCGTCCCACGACGCGGCCGGCAAGGTCGCCCGCCCGCCGGGCGAACGACTCGCTTCGCAATGCCAACGCCAGCAGGCCGAACGTCGTCAGGAACACCGCGAGCCCGGCCAGCGCGGCCGGGAGCCCGTCCCCCGCCGCCTCGCCGGTCGCCGCCAGCACGGCCAAGGACACGGCCGGCAGCAGCAGCTTGAACGACATGTTCGCGACGAACGTGGCCATGGCCGACAGCGCGACCTGGCTCACGCCGAAGCCCCACGACGCGTACATGCCGTATCCGACGCCCACCGCCAGGGCGCCCCCGGCCGGGACCGTCATCGCGACGGTGGTCGTCGTCTGGCACACGACGGCGGCCTGGCCGAGCGTCAAGCCGGGCATCGCGGCAACCAGCATCGGCCAGTACGTGACCAGGTTCCACAGGGCCAGCACCACCAGGACGGCGACCTCGCCCGCGGACATCCCGGCGACGATGTCCCACACGTGCCCGAGGTCCGCGATCTGCGGAAGGACGCCGACGAACACGCCGATCGCGATCGCCGGGAACGCGACGTACTGCACGACCTTCCACACGCGCCGCCGGACCGTCGCCGCCCGCTTGGGCGGCGGGCCGGAGTCGCTGCCCCGTTCGGTCCGTTCGTCCCTGGCCACGGTGCGCACGCCCGCGTCCTCCATCGCCCCGGCAGCGTACCGAGGGCTCCGTTCGTATGGAATCCCGGCTGGGTGCGTCGAGTCGGAAGCGAATCAGGCGGTGCAGATCGCGTAGGTCTGCATGGTGGAGTCCGTGTCGGTTTCGTTCAACCCGACGCCCATCCAGCCGTCGTCCCGCTTGGTGTCCCCGTCGGGCCCGTCGAACGGCTCCGTCGATTCGATCGCGAGGTTCGTCTCCCCCGGTGGTCCGATGATGAAGATCCCACCACCGAGGACCGACGTTCCGACGGGGCACGGGACCTTCGAGCTCGCCTCCGAGAAGAGTGCGAGGTTCTCCCCCGGCGAGAAGACGTGGTTCAGTGAGCCGCCCGCGAGACACACCGCGAACGCGTTCAGGGTTGCCGCCCCCTCCGTTCCGTTGTTCTCGCGCGCCTGCCAGGCGTCGTCGAACAGCGTTCCCTCGTCAGGCCCGTCGGTCGGCCGGAGCGAGTTGACCTCGAGCTGGGCCGACTTCCCCGAGACGTGGACCCCGCCGCCCGTCACCTCGGTGCCGACCGGGCAGTTGGCGAACGCATTCTCCTGACCTCCCGCCGGCAGGTTCACCGACGGCCCGGTGACATATGTGAACGCCCCCGACGCGGAACAGATCGCGTGGACGGTCAAGGTCTGGGTCGCGTCACCCATGTTCGAGGCGGACGCCATCCACCCGTCGTCCCGCCTGGCGTCGCCGTCCGGCCCGTCGAAGGGCTCGGACGTGTTCACCCGCATGAAGGGGCTGGTACTCGCGTCGGTCACGTGCACGCCGCCGCCCGTCACCGAGGTCCCGGCGGGACATGGCACCTTCTTGACGACCCGGGTGCCCAGCGTGGCGGTCGCCGAGACGTACCGGTAGGACCCGGACGTCGCGCAGACGGCCCAGGTGGTCTCCGTCTCGATCCCGCCCTCGTCGTTGGCCGCGTACCCGTTCCACCCGTCGTCGGGCTTGGAGTCGGCGTCCGGCCCGTCGAGCGGCGCGCTCGAGGCGATCACGTCGTCGTTCCCCGTTCCGGAGGTCGAGGCGCCGCCCCCCACGACCGACGTGCCCGCGGGGCAGTTCACGAACGCGGACCCCTGGGCGCCGGGGTTGACCGAATTGAAGTCGGAGACGACCTTGAAGACGCCCGTGGCGCAGATGGCGTGGACGACCATGTTCACCTTGAAGCCGGGGATGTCGTTGATCCCCTGGCCGAACCAGGCGTCGTCGGGCTTGGTATCCGCGTCGGGGCCGTCCTTGGGGCGCGTCGAGTTGATCTTGAACGCGGTGCCCTGGCCCTGCATGTCCACCCCGCCGCCCGTCACCGAGGTGCCGCCCGGGCATCGGGCCGTCAGGCCGAGCTGGCCCGGACCCGTGAAGTCCTGGCCCTCGCCGACGTACGAGAACGTGCCGGACTCCGCGCAGATAGCGACGACGGTCATCTGCTTCTGGGCGAGCGCGTCGTCGTTCGCCACCCCGAGCCAGCCGTTGGCGAACCCGGGCGCAGGCCCGTCCCAGGGCATGCTCGATTCGACCGAGATGGGGTCGGCGGTCCCGGCGCCGCTGATCCGGACGCCGCCCCCGGTCACCTTGGTGCCGGCCGGGCACGCCGCGTGCTGGGCGACCTGGGCCCCGACCTTGGTTGACGCCGAGACGTACCGCACGTCGGCGGGCGCCGGAGCCGCCGTCGCCGGAAGCCCGATCGCGGCCACCATCCCCACGATGAACGTCACCGACGCCGCGCGGCGAATGCCGCTCTTGTGACCCCACCTCATCGGCTGCCCCCTCCCCCGGTCGATCACGCACGGTTGCGCAGCCGACGTCTACTCGCCCAGTGACCGTACAACGCCGTCCTCGCCGCCGACAGGGACAGTCCACGACAACGGATCGACCAAGCCCCCGGGTCCCGGCCCTCGAAGCGCTTGCCCCGGCAGCACTCCGGGCATATCCTCGAACACCTGTTCGGACTCGGGAGCTGCATGGCGCCGGCGCGAACCATCGAAGGACACTGGCTCGACACGCTGAACTCCCCACAGCGGGAGGCCGCCACGCACGGGGCCGGGCCTCTGTTGGTGGTCGCGGGGGCGGGGTCGGGCAAGACGTGGACGCTCGCATGCCGGGTGGCCCACCTGATCGACTCCGGGGTACAGCCGCAGCGGATCCTGCTGCTGACGTTCAGCCGACGCGCGGCGCGGGAGATGCTGTCCCGGGCCGAACGGCTCCTGGCCGACGGCCGCCCGCCGACCGGACGCGTGTGGGGCGGGACGTTTCATGCGGTCGCCAACCGGCTCCTGCGGCTGTACGCGAGGCCGCTGGGCCTGGCGCCGGACTTCACCGTCCTGGACCAGGCGGACGGCGCCGACCTCATGAACCTCATCCGGAGCGACCTCGGGTTGTCGGCGCGCGAGCGGCGGTTCCCCCGCAAGGACACGCTCGCGTCGATCCACTCGCGGACGGTCAACGCCGGGACGCCGCTCGGCGAGGTGCTCCGGAAGCACTTCCCATGGTGCCTCGAGGAGGCCGAGGGCATCCGGGAGGTGTTCCGCGCGTACACGGTCCGCAAGCGCGAACACCACGTCCTCGACTACGACGACCTGCTCGTGTACTGGCGAGCGCTGGCCGACGATCCCGAGGCCGGCCCGCACATGGCGTCACGGTTCGACCACGTCCTGGTCGACGAGTACCAGGACACCAACGCGCTGCAGGCCGACGTGCTGCTCGCCATGCACCAAGTCGTCAAGAACGTCACCGTGGTCGGCGACGACGCGCAGGCCATCTACGGCTTCCGCTCGGCGACGGTGAGGAACATCCTCGAGTTCACCGAACGGTTCCCCGGCGCACGCGTGGTGAAGCTCGAGCAGAACTACCGATCGACGCAGGCGATCCTCGACGCGACGAACGCGGTCATCGCGCTGTCGCCGCAGCGCCACGACAAGACGCTATGGTCGGCCCGCGCCACCGGGGAACGGCCCGTCCTGGTCCGTTGCCGCGACGAGGCCGAGCAGTGCGACGAGGTCTGCCGGCGCATCCTGGAGCACCGCGAGCGCGGCGTTCCGCTCCGGCACCAGGCGGTGCTCTTCCGGACCGGCCACCACAGCGACCTGCTCGAGGTCGAGCTCGCCCACCGGAACATCCCCTTCGTGAAGTACGGCGGGATGAAGTTCATGGAGTCGGCCCACGTGAAGGACCTGCTGGCGCTGCTCCGGATCCTGGAGAACCCGCTCGACGAGGTGGGGTGGTTCCGGGCGCTGCAGCTGCCCGACGGCATGGGGCCGGCATCGGCCCGGCGGGCCATGGCGGCAATCGGCCTCGGCGCGCCGGACGTCGCCACGGAAGCGCAGTCGATCGTGGACCTGACCCAGCCCGGCACACCGGAGCCCGACCCGGCGACGTGGCCGCTGGCCAGGTTTCTCGAAGCGAACCCGCCGGTGCCGGCGGCGGCGATCGCGGATATCGAAGCGTTGCGCGCGGCGCTCACCGAGTCGATCGACGGCGACCCGCCCGCCGCCGTCCAGGTGGAACGGCTCCGGCGGTTCCTCGAGCCGATCTTCGCCCGCCGGTACGACTCCCCCGCGGCCCGCCTGCGGGACCTCGAACAGCTCGAGGCGCTCGCGGCCAGGTTCCCCGAGCGCGCCCGCATGCTGGCCGAGCTGGCCCTCGACCCGCCGTCGTCGACGAGCGACCTGGCCGGCCCGCCCATGCTCGACGAGGACTACGTCGTGCTGTCGACCATCCACTCGGCCAAGGGCGGCGAGTGGGACGTCGTGCACGTCATCCACGCGGCCGACGGGATGATCCCCTCGGACATGTCAACGGGCTCGCCCGAGGAGGTCGAGGAGGAGCGCCGCCTGTTCTACGTGGCGCTGACCCGGGCCCGCGACGCGCTGTACGTGTACTTCCCGCTGCGGTTCTACCGCCGCCCCCGCGGCCGGGCCGGAGAGGACTCGCACACGTACTCCCAGCTCACGCGGTTCCTGCCGCCCGACGTGCTCACCCGCTTCGAGGCGGGCGGCCTCTCCCCCGAGGAACAGGACCGCGAGGAACGGGAGCCCGTCCCGCGTTCGACCCGCGCCGGGGCGGGCGTGGACCGGTTCCTCTCCGGCCTCTGGGACGCATAGCCAACGCCGAACCCGCCCTCGGGTTCCGCACCGGGCGGGGCTATCGTTGCGCCGTGGAGGCCGAGTTCCCGATCCTCGAGTTCGACCCGGCTCCCACCGCCGTGATCGACCCGCGCATGGTGTACGAGCCGATGGACCTCCCGGCTCACGCGGTGGCCTGCTTCTTCTCCGATGTCGTCGAGCGGGTGTGCGTCGACGGAGGGTGCGAGGTCCTGACGACGTTGCGGACGACCCATGGGGCCAATCCCGTGTACCGGGTGGAATGGAACGGCGAGCCCGTGGCCGTGTACCACCCGGGCGTGGGGGCGCCCCTGGCCGGCATCTTCCTCGAGGACATGATCGCGAAGGGGTCCCGCGTCTTCGCGGCCGTGGGCTACGCGGGCGGTCTCGTGCCGGAGCTGACGGTCGGCCACGTCGTGGTTCCCGTCTCGGCCGTCCGCGACGAGGGCACGTCGTACCACTACCTCCCGCCCGGTCAGGAGGTCGGTCCCGACCCGCGGGCGCTGGCCGCGATGGAGCGCGTCCTGACCGAACACCGGGTTCCGTACGTGACGGGGAAGGCTTGGACGACGGACGCCCCCTACCGCGAGACCAGGGACCGGGTCGCCCGGCGCGTCGCCGAGGGGTGCCTGGCCGTCGACATGGAGGCGGCGGCGCTGTTCGCGATCGCCCGGTTCCGGAACGTGCGGCTGGCGCTGCTGCTGGCCGCCGCTGACGACCTGTCACAGGAACAGTGGGACGACCGCGGCTTCCTCCCCGACACGTCGGTTCGCGAGCGCTTGTTCTGGCTGGCCGTCGAGTCCTGTCTCGCGGTCGACCCGGACTGACTCGCCGGGGTTGCCCTCGACCGGTCCCGGCGGGGAAACTGCCGTCCATGGATGAACCGGCGGAGGCCGCCGCACCCGTCCGCCGCGTGGTCATGCTCGGCCCGCCCGCGTCCGGCAAGGGAACGCAGGGCCGTCGACTCGCCGCGCACCTCGGCGCGCCGCACATCTCGACCGGCGCCCTCCTCCGGGCGACCATCGGCAACGGCGACCCCTACGGCGTCGCGCAACTGATCGCGGAGGGCAAGCGCGTTCCCGACGAGACCGTCGAGAAGGTGCTGGCGCCGGCCCTCGGCGACGCGTTCGTCCTCGACGGCTATCCGAGGACGGCTCGCCAGGCCGGACGCCTCGACGAGATCATCGGCGAACGTCCGCTCGACCGCGCCGTCGAGCTCACCCTGGACGAGGAGACACTCTGCGCCCGGATGTTCCTCCGGGCCGGGAACGAGCACCGGGCCGACGACTCGCCGGAGGTGTTCCTCCATCGACTCGAGGACTACCAGGGCGAAGCCCCGGCGATCCGCGCCTTCTACGCCGATCGCCTCACCCTCGTGGACTCGTCGGGCGACGAGGACGAGGTGTTCGACCGCATGCTCCGCGCCCTCGGCCTGGAGCCGGCCCGAGTCTGACGACGACCTGGCGAGGGTGGTGACGGAACCGGGCGGTGGGATCACCTGAGCGGGACGAAGCGCCCGAAGGCGGGCCGCCCGGCAACGAGCCAGCGCCGGAGGGGCGGCCGTTCCGGCAGTTCATCGGGTACTTCCTCGGGCTCGGGACGTGGGGGTTCGGGGGGCCGATCGCGTCGGTCGGATACATGCAGCGCGACCTGGTCGAGCGGCGGAAATGGGTCACCGAGCGGGAGTTCCTGAACGGGGTTGCGCTCGGTCAGACGATGCCCGGGCCGCTCGCCGCGCAGGTCGTCATGTGGGTGGGGTTCCTGCAGTCCGGCGCGCTCGGCGCCCTGGGAACTTCGGTCGTGTTCATCCTGCCGTCGTTCCTGTTCGTGCTCACGGTCGCGGCGGTCTACGTGCCGAACCAGGGCCTCGACGCCGTCCAGGCGGTGTTCTACGGCATCGCGCCGGCGGTGATGGCGATCATCGCCGTGGCCGCCGTGAAGCTCGCCCGGCTCACCGACAAACGGGAGCCGATTCTTTGGGGAATCACCGTGGTCATCGGCGTGGCCACGGCGATCGCGCGAACCGAGATCGCCCTGCTGTTCATCGGCGCCGGCCTGCTCATGATCCTGCTCGAGGCGCCGCCCCGGTTCCGCCGGAAGCGCGCCGATGCGACGACGCCGAAGGAACCCAACGGGGCTGGGATGACTGTTGTGGGAGCCTCCTCCGCGTTCAAGGTCCTCACGGGCGTCGCCACCGCCGGCACGCTGGGCGCGCTCGCATTGTTCTTCCTGAAGGCCGGGGCATTCATCTTCGGCAGCGGGCTCGCGATCGTGCCGTTCCTCCGTGAGGGCGTCGTCCACGACCACCACTGGCTGACGGAGCAGCAGTTCCTCGATGCCGTCGCGATGGGCCTGATCACGCCGGGGCCGGTCGTGATCACGGCGACGTTCATCGGCTATCTGGTCGGCGGAGTGGCGGGAGCCGTCGTCGCCACCGTGGCGATCTTCCTTCCGATCTACGCGGGGGTCGTCCTCCCGGGACCGTGGTTCGTCCGGCACCAGGAGAACCCGCAGATCAAGGCGTTCGTCCGCGGGGCGACCGCCGCGGCGGCCGGTGCGATCGGCGGCGCGACGTTCGTGCTCTCACGCGACGTGATCGTCGACTGGAAGACGGGCCTCATCGTCGCGCTCGCGCTCGCGTTCGTGCTTCGGTTCAAGGGGAAGGAGCCCTTCCTCGTGCTGGGAGCGGCCGCGGCGGGACTGCTCCTACACGGAGTCTGATTCCTCGAGCGAGTCACCGACGCAACGCCGGCGTTCTCTCGACGTGCGGGAGGCTTCCTCTCACGCAGGATTGACGGCGACGGCGCTCATGACCAGATCGTGGAACCCCGCGATGTCCCACTGCCCCTTCTTCAGGTTGAACGGCGGCAGCGGCACGACGGGAGCCCGTCCTCGGACGCGTGACGCGGAAGGTCGGGCCGAGCCGGGTAGCCGGCGTCGCCGGCGGGGCGGATCAGTTCGGCGAGGTCGTCGCCGGCGGGCGGATGAGGTCGGCCGGCGCCCACATCGGCGGGCGAGCCGAGAGCATGCGGTGGCGTTCGGCCAGGTCGGCCATGGTCGTCCGCTCGAACACCGAGCGGACGGCGACGCGGACGTCGCCCCACAGCTCCTGCAGTCCGCACGCGGCGTCCTGGGTACACGTGTGATCCTCGGGGTTCAGGCAGAACATCGGGTACATCGGCCCTTCGATCGCGTCGACCACGTCGGCGACGCGGATGTCGGCGGCCTCGCGGGCCAGCCGGCACCCGCCGCCGGCTCCCCGGAAGCTCTCCACCAACCCGGCCTTGTGGAGCGCGCCGAGTTGCTGCTCGAGGAACCGCAGCGGGATGCGCTGGGCTTCCGCGATCTCACGGGCGGCGACCAGCCCGGAGTCCGTGCGCAGCGCGAGCTCGGTCATCGCCCGGAGCGCGTATTCCGTCTTCTGCGAGATCCTGAACATGCCTGCCACCCGGCTCCGTTCCGACCCGGATAGTTTCGCACATCGGGCCGCTCGGCCGTCCGTTGCACGAGCGCACAACGTCACCCGGTTTGGACGGTCCGGGGCCCGTGACCTGCCGGTATCATCGCCGAATGCCGTCCTCCAGGGATCCCTGGGAGTGGTTCGACCGGCGAACCTTCCACCACTCGAGGTACGCCGACGCATCCGCCCTCGCGCACGCCAAGCATGAACGCGGGCTCACCGTGAGCGTGTGCCTGCCGACGAGAGACGAGGCGGACACGGTCGGCGACATCGTCCGCATCATCCGCGAGGAGCTCGTCGACGCGGTCCCGGTGGTCGACGAGATCGTCGTCATCGACTCGAACTCGCAGGACGGCACCCAGGTCGTTGCGGCCGAGGCGGGCGCCGTCGTCCACCAGGACGCCGACATCCTTCCCCGGCTCGAGCCGTTCGGCGGCAAGGGCGACGCGCTCTGGAAGTCGCTCTTCGTCCTGAAGGGCGACCTGATCTGCTTCGTCGACGCCGACATCCGGAAGTTCGACGCGAGGTTCGTTCGGGGGATGCTCGGGCCGCTCCTGCTCGAGGATGGCGTTCGGTTCGTAAAGGCGTTCTACGAGCGGCCGATCCAGCAGGGCGCCGACCTGGCGCCCACGGGAGGCGGGCGCGTCACGGAGCTCATGGCGAGGCCGGTCGTGAACCTGCTGTTCCCCGAGCTGGCGGCCGTGATCCAGCCGCTCAGCGGGGAGTACGCCGGCACCCGCGAGCTGCTCGAGAGCCTGCCGTTCCTCTCGGGGTACGGCGTGGAGCTCGGGTTGCTCATCGACATCGTCGCGACGCACGGGCTCGACACGATCGCGCAGGTCGACCTGGACCACCGCATCCACCGCAACCACCCGCTCGCGTCGGTCGGCCGGATGGCGTTCGGCGTCCTCGAGGCCGCGCTGCTCAAGCTGCAGGAACACGGCCGGCTGCAGCTCACCGAACCCCCGGGCGTCGTGCTCCACCAGTTCGTCCCACAGGAACACGGGTACCGGCCGGCGACGTCCGAGATCCCGATCCGGGAACGCCCCCCCGCCGCCTCCATCCCCGAGTACCGGCCCGGCCGCGGGTCCCCGTAGCGTGGCGGCGGGTTCTCGCCGCGTGGACATGCCGTGGCTGCAATGAGGCCGATCGCGGAGTTCCGCCCGACCCGTCCCGTCCGGGTGCTGTACGCCGACCTCGACGGAACCCTGACCGGGCCCGGCGGGTCGCTGTTCGCCGCGATCCCCGAAGGAACGACCCCGCGCGGGGCGGACGCCGTTGCCAGGTTGCACGGGGCCGGCACCCAGCTCGTCCTCGTCTCCGGCCGGACGCGCACGCAGACGCGCGAGGCCGCCCGCATGCTCGGCGCGTCGGCGCCTACATCTGCGAGCTGGGCGCGTTCCTCGTCGACGGCGACGACGTCATCTCGACCGTGACTGCGACGAGCGGGGGCGCAACTCCCTTCGAAACGCTGACCCGTTCGGGCGCCGGGGGCGTTCCTGCTCGACCGCTACGACGGCCGCCTGGAGCCGCACACACCGTGGTCGTCCGAGCCGCGCGAGGCCACCCTCCTGCTCCGCGGTCTGCTCGACCTGGCCGAAGTCACCGAGGTCCTGGAGCGCGCCGGCTACGGCTGGCTGGAGATTCGCGACAACGGCACGATCCGCCGGCCGATCGAGAGCCTCGACCTTCCCGAGGTCCACGTGTATCACGCGGTGCCGAGGGGGGTCGGCAAGGCGCCGGCCATCGCCCTCCACCGCGACCGCCACGGCCTGGCTCGGGAGGAGACGGCTGCCGTGGGCGACTCCCCGTCCGACCTCGAAGCCGCCTCCGAGGTCGGCGCCGTCTTCATCGTCGCGAACGGCGCCGAGGCGGCCGCGACTCGGGCGCGAGACCTCGACAACGCGTTCGTCACCGACCGGCCGGCCGGGGAGGGCGTCGCCGAAGTCGTCGACGCCCTGCTTGGACCCGGACCGTAGAAACGCTCAGCGCCCGCGGCGGCGGGGCCCGCTCGACGTTCGCTTGCCCCGGGCGTTCCCTTGCCCTCGGGAGTTCGGCCCTGTCGCCAGGCCCGCGCCACCCGTCCCGGGGAGAAGGCAAGAGCGCTGCCCCTTGCCGGCTCCCCGTTGCCCGAACCGTTCGCGTCGCCGTCCGCCGCTCGCACGAGTCGGCGTCCGCGCGAGCGCGGGCGGGCTCGGCCATCCGCCGGGTCGTCCTCCGGCAGGACCGCGACCATCGCCGGCCCGGGGTCGGTGTCGGGCCCGGCCGTGACCGGGTCGCCCGGCACCACGGGACCGTCGAACCGGTCGGCGACCTCGTCCTCGGGACCGGGCGGCGGCCACACCATCCGCGTGTCCCAGTAGTGCACGACCAGGATCTTCACGGCCGCGATCGTCGGGATCGCGAGCAGCATCCCGTACACGCCGGCGATGGTCCCCGCGACGAGCAGCGACAGCATGATGGTCACGGGGTGCAGCCGGATCCGCCGGGTCACCGTCCGCGGGCTGATGAACAGCACGTCGGCCTGCTGCACGACGAGCAGCAGCACCGAGGCCGCGACGGCGAGCGGCCAGCCCGGCCGGGGGTGGATCATCGACGCCGTCGCCCGAGCTCGGCGACGTGAACGCGATGAACAGCGCCGGGATGGCCCCCAGGAACGGCCCGATGTACGGGATCAGGCTGAACAACCCGATGATCAGCCCGACGAGCGCCCAGTACGGCATCCCGATCAGCCAGAACCCCAGCATGCAGAACGCCCCGACGAGCGAAGCCACCAGCAGCTGCCACCGGAAGTAGCCGCCGACCGCCGCGACATGCGGCGGGCGACGCCCAAGTACTCAGCCCTCCGCATCGGGGGGATCGCGGCCTCGAGCGCTCTTGCGTGATCTTGGGGACGTCGACCAGCAGGTAGAACGCGAGGATCGGCCCCAGCACCAGCAGCAGCGCGAGGCCGATCGCCGAGCTCACCGAGGTCACGCGCCGCACGTACTCCCCGATCGCGCCGGTCTTGCCGAACGCGTCGAGCAGGTGTTCGTCCTTGACCTCCAGGCCCAGCCGCTTGGCGAACTCCGTCGAGGCCCTGTTCCGCCCGGTGGAGCAGGTCCGGGATGCTCTTGCCGAACGCCACCGCCTGCTCCGAGACGAGTCGGGATCAGCCACGCGAGCAGGAACCCGAGCGCGGTGAGCATCACGATGTACGTCAGGAGCGTCGCCGGCACCCGCTTGATGCGCTTGGTGCCGAGCCAGGTCACGGCCGGGTTCAGCAGGTAGACGAGGATCAGCGCCAGCAGAACCGGCGGGAAGATGATCCGAATCGGGTACAGGACGTACCGCAGGAACAGATAGGTGAGGACGACCATCCCGACGGCGGACCAGGCGACGGCGAACACCCTCGCGGCACGCGCGAGCAGGGGGTTCGACAGGATGGGCTCTCGGGGGCGCTGCACGCTCGCTCCTTGGGCGATTCGATCGTAACAGTGGGCCTCGCGGCCTTCGCGCCCTCCCCGGCGAACCGTATACCCCCGGGTCGGGAGCCCGAAGCCGTCTCGCCGGACGGCCTGGGTAGACTCGACTGCACGATGCCCCCCGCCCGATCCCCCGCGTCCACGGGACCCCGCCGCGGCATGTCCACCCGCCCCATCGTCGTCGCATCCAACCGCGGCCCGGTGCAGTTCGACCTGGGCGAGGACGGCGAGATCGAGCAATCCCGCGGCGGCGGCGGGCTGGTCACCGGCCTCACGCGCGCGTTGTCGGGGACCGGCGGGCTGTGGGTGGCCGCCGCGATGACCGAGGGCGACCGTGTCGCCACCGAGCGCACTCCCAGCGGGCGGATCGAGGTCGCCGACGACGACGCGAAATACCGCGTCCGGTACCTCTCGCCCGAGCCGGCCGTGTTCGACCGCTACTACAACCTGGTGTCGAACCGGGTCCTGTGGTTCATCCATCACTACCTGTTCGACGCGCCGCGGACGCCGCGGTTCGGCCGGTCGATGCGTGACGCGTGGCGCGACTACGCGGCGGTGAACCGGGAGTTCGCCTCGGCGCTCGCCGAGGAGGGCGGAACAGGGTCGGCGGTTCCGGCTCGGAGCCCGCGTTCCTCGTGCAGGACTACCACCTCTGCGCTCGTCCCGCGGATGCTCCGCGAACAACTGCCCGGACGCGCTGATCGCGCACTTCTCGCACACGCCGTTCGCCGGGCCCGACTACTTCCGGATCCTGCCCATCGAGATCGGCGACGCGGTGCTGCGCGGCATGCTCGGCGCCGACGTGCTGGGGTTCCACTCGCGACGAACTGGGCGGAGAACTTCCTGCTCTGCTGCCGGCACGTCGACGGCGCGAAGGTCGACCTCCGGCGGCGGATCGCGTCGACGCTCGACGGGCGCGAGACGCGGGTCGGCATCTACCCCATCGCGATCGACGGGGCGGCGCTGCGCGCGCGGGCCACGAGCGCACGCCGTGCGCAGGATCCGCCGCGAGCTCGCGCGGTGGAAGGGCGACGCGAAGATGATCCTGCGCGTCGACCGGACCGACCTGTCGAAGAACATCCTCCGCGGGTTCCTGGCCTACGAGACCCTGCTCCAGGAACAGCCCGGCCTTCGCGGCCGCGTTAAGTTCCTCGCGCTGCTGAACCCGTCGCGGCGCGCCATCCCCGAGTACCGCGCGTACACCCGCGAATGCCTCCGGCACGGCGGAGCGCATCAACGACGAGTTCGGAACGGCCGAATGGCAGCCGATCACCGTGGTCGTCCGTGACGACATCGACCGGGCCGTGGCCGCCTACTCGATGTACGACGTGCTCCTGGTCAACCCCGTGTTCGACGGGATGAACCTGGTGGCCATGGAGGGCCCGACGGTGAACCGGACCGGCGGCGTCCTGGTGCTCTCCCGCAACGCCGGCGCGGACGAGCTCCTCGGCCGCCACGCGCTCTCGGTGAACCCGTTCGACCTCGCCGAGACGGTCGACGCGATGCGGACGGCGCTCGAGATGCCCGAAGACGAACGAACCCGCCGCGCCACCGGCCTCCGCAGAACCATCGCCGCCAACCCCCCGGCCAAGTGGGTCGAACTCCCAGCTCGCCGACCTCGAACGCGCCGCCGCCGCACGCGCTTCCGACTGAGATCACGCTCGCAGCGACCCACCCCGACCCATCCGCCCCCGTTCGACTTGGATAGCATCGCGGGGGCGGATTCGGGGGCCCTCCACTGAGGGGGACGCCCAGGGACCGGCCGACCGGGCCGGCGATCGAACATCTCGGGGAGACGGCGAACAGCCATGGCAGCGAACCTTCGCCTGCGATCGCTCTGGCGACTGCGGACGTTCATCAGGCCGTATCGGGGCCAGATGTGGCTCATGCTGTTCAGCGCGGGCCTCGGGGTGGCCGCCGGGACCATCGTGCCCATCGTGACGATGCGGATCGTGAACGGCCCGATCGCCGACGGTGACCAGCCCGGCCTCGACCTGATGGTGCTGCTGGTCCTCGGGCTGGGGTTCACCGAGGCGGTGCTGATCTTCGGACGGCGCTGGATCCAGTCGGTGGCGGTGCTCCGGGTGGAGGCGCAGATCCGCGACGACCTGTACGCACACCTCCAGCGGCTGCCGGTGGCGTTCCACGACCGCTGGCAGACCGGGCAGCTGCTGAGCCGGGCCACGACGGACCTCTCGGCGGTGCGCCGGTTCCTCGGGTTCGGCGCGATCTTCCTGGTGGTCAACACCATCCAGGTGACCGCCGTCATGGCGTTCCTCCTCGTCCTGTACTGGCCGCTCGGCGTGGTCGTGGCCGCGACGATGCTGCCCGTCGTGTGGCTGGGGAAGCGGTTCGGCGCGGGCTACGCCGACGTCTCGCGACGGGTGCAGGACCAGCAGGGCGACCTCGCGACGCTCGTCGAGGAGGCCGCCACCGGCATCCGGGTGATCAAGTCGTTCGGCCGCGGGCCGCACATGCAGAACCGGTTCCTGTCGCAGGCGCGCACGCTCCGCGAGTCGCAGCTCGACAGCGTTCGACTCCGGGCGAACTTCTGGTCGTTGCTGCAGCTCCTGCCGAACCTGACGATGGCGCTCGTCGCGCTCATCGGGGCGATCGCCGTGGCGAACGGAGCGCTCTCGCTCGGAGCGATGGTGGCCTTTGCCTCGATGGTCGTGCTGTTGCAGTGGCCGGTGATCGACCTCGGGTGGATCCTGGCGCTGGCCCAGGAGGCGGCCACGGCGTCGGAGCGGGTGTTCGAGGTCTTCGACGAACCGGTCGTCATCGGCGACCGCCCGGGCGCGGTGCCGCTGGTGCGCGCCCGGGGGCGGGTCGCGTTCGAGGGGGTCACGTTCCGCTATCCGGACGCCGGACCGGACGAGCCGCCGGTGCTCCGCGACGTCGACCTCGTGGTGGAGCCCGGCGAGACAGTGGCGGTGGTCGGCGCCACCGGGAGCGGGAAGTCCTCGCTCGCCCTGCTCCTGCCACGCCTGTACGACGTCACGTCGGGGCGGATCACGCTCGACGGGCACGACATCCGCGACCTCACGTTGGATTCCCTCCGGCGCCACGTGGCGGTGGCGTTCGAGGAACCGGTGCTGTTCTCGATGAGCGTGCGGGAGAACCTCAAGCTCGGGTTCCCCGGGGCGACCGACCGCGACGTCGACGAGGCCCTGCGGATCGCCCACGCGGACTTCGTGGAGGACCTGCCCTGGGGCCTCGACACCCGGATCGGCGAACAGGGCCTGTCGCTCTCGGGGGGCCAGCGGCAGCGGTTGGCGCTGGCCCGGGCGGTGATCGGCAGGCCGACGGTGCTGGTGCTCGACGATCCGCTGTCCTCGCTCGACGTGCACACGGAGGCCCTGGTGGAGGCCGCGCTGGCCGATGCGCTCCGCGAGACGACCGGGCTCGTCGTGGTGCACCGCCCTTCGACGGTGGCGCTGGCCGACCGTGTGGTTCTCCTGCTGAACGGCACCGTCGCCGCCGTCGGGACCCACCGCGAGCTCATGGCGCGCGAGCCGGCCTACGCGGCAGTGCTGTCCGCGACGGCCGAGGAACGGGCGGGCGGCCTCGTGAGCGCGACGCCGCAGGAGTGGCGGGGCATCGCCGCCGAGGACCGCGACGACATCCCCGGCAAGATGTCGTCGTTCCTCCGCGCGCGGTCCCGGCGGCTGCTGGGCCTGCTGCTTCGGCCGCACCGGCGAAAGGCGCTGTGGCTCCTCGCGGCCGTCGTGGCGGCGAACGTCGCCGCGATGGCCGGGCCATGGCTGGTCGGGCTGGCCATCGACGACGGCATCCCGGCGGTTCAGGCCGGCGACTACCGGACGCTGTACGTCATCGTCGGCGGCATCGTCGTGGCGGCCGGCGTGCACGCCGTGCTGTACCGGATCTTCGTCATGGGTGCCGGGCGGATCGGGCAGGAGCTGCTGATCGACCTCCGGCGGCGGGTGTTCGCCCATTTCCAGCGGCTCAGCCTGTCGTTCCACGAGGGCTACACGTCGGGCCGGATGATCTCGCGGCTGACCTCGGACCTCGACGCGATCACCGAGCTGCTGAACGAGGGCATCGACACGCTCATCACGTCGGTGCTCTCCATCGTCACGCGTCGGAGTGATCCTCATGTTCCTCGACCCGGTGCTCGGGCTGGTGATGCTGGGGTCGTTCGTGCCGCTCCTGATGCTGTCCCGGTGGTTCCAGCTGAACTCGGCGGTGGCCTACCGGAAGACCCGCGAGACGGTCGCGCTCGTCGTCGTCCACTTCGTCGAGTCGCTCGGGGGGATCCGGGCGGTGCAGGCGTTCCGCCGGGAACGGCGCAACGACGAGCTGTTCCACCGAGGTGAACGACGACTACCGGGTCGCCACCCAGCGGTCGTTCCAGCTGATCACGTGGTACTGGCCCGGGATCCTGCTGATCGGGAACGTCACCACGGCCATCCTGCTGTTCGTCGGCGGGTCGCGGGTGATCTCCGGCGCGGTCGAGATCGGCGTGCTGACGTCGTTCCTGCTGTACGTCCGGCGGTTCTTCGAGCCGATGGCGGAGATCAGCCAGTTCTACAACTCGTTCCAGGGGGCGGCGGCTGCGCTCGAGAAGCTCTCGGGCGTGCTGGAGGAGGAACCGTCGGTCGCGATGCCGGCACGAACCCGCGCCCGAGCCGGCGGGCGGGTGGCGGGGCGCGGTTCGGTTCGACGGCGTCCGGTTCGGCTACCGGGAGGGCATGGACGTGCTCCCCGGGCTCGACCTCGACATCCCCGCGGGACAGACGGTCGCGCTGCTCGGGCGGACCGGCGCCGGCAAGACGACCGTCGCCCGGCTGCTGGCCCGGTTCTACGACCCGACCGAGGGGCAGGTGCCGGTCGACGGCGTGGCGTTGCCGACGCTGACCGAGGAACAGCTCCGTGGAGTGGTGGCCATGGTCACCCAGGAGAACTTCCTGTTCAGCGGCACGGTCGCCGACAACATCGCGTTCGGCCGGCCGGACGCGACGCGCGCGGAGCTCGAGGCGGCCGCGCGCGGCATCGGCGCCGATGCGTTCATCCGAGGCGCTGCCGGACGGGCTTCGACACCGACATCGGCAAGCGCGGCAGCCGGCTCTCGGCGGGGCAGCGGCAGCTGGTGGCGTTCGCCCGCGCGTTCCTGGCGGATCCGGCGGTGCTGATCCTGGACGAGGCCACGAGCTCGCTCGACATCCCGAGCGAACGCGCCGTCCAGCGTGCGCTCAAGACGATCCTCGCGGACCGAACGGCGCTGATCATCGCCCACCGGTTGACCACCGTGGAGATCGCCGACCGGGTGCTCGTGCTCGACGGCGGCCGGGTCGTCGAGGACGGCCCGCCCAAGGGATTGCTCGAGTCGGGCGGCCACTACGCGCAGCTCCACGGCGCGTGGAGCGAGAGCCTGGTGTAAGGATGCTCGAGTAGGCAGCGGCTATTTCGCTCGGTCATGCCGAAGCTTGCGCGAGGGCTCGGAGGAGGGCGACCAACCCTGGCGGCCGCTCCACAGTGAGGTCGGCGGCCTCCGTCAGGGCGGACGGGGTCTCCGGTCCGGCTACGGCAACGCGAACCGCCCGCAGGTGGCGTTCCTCCCCGAGGAGGTCGAGCTCCGCGAACGCTTCGAGGTCCGCGAGGTCGTCGCCCGCGTACATCGCCACCGACGCGCCAGATTCCTGCAGCACGGTGCGGACCGCGCCGCCCTTGCGGGGGCGGTCCGCCGGCACGAGCTCGACCACCATCTTGCCCTCGATGGCCTCGAAGCCCTCGGGAACATCGGCCAACGCGCGTCAGCAGTGCCACTCGCGCTCCGATTCGGGTCGGTGGACAGGCGGTAGTGCACCGCCACCGAGCCGCCCTTGTCCTCGACCCACGTGCCTGGAACCGCCCGCGACGCGGCGTCCGCGAGGTCGCGCACCGCGGCGGGAACATCGTCCGATCCCGCGCCCTCGAGCCCGTACAGGCCCAGGTATCGGACGCCCTCGACCGCCGAGCAGATGCCCGGACGTCCTCCGTCGGCCGGCCGGAGATGACCGCCACGACGGAGAACACGTCGACCAGGCCGGCGACCGCCTCGCGCGCACCGGGGGCCGGAGCGGCCAGCTCGGGCCGGGCCACGATATCGGCCAGGGTTCCGTCGAAGTCGAGCAGGATCGCCGACCGCGCAGGGTCGGCAACGAGCGGCTCGAAAGCGGCGGAGCAGCTCCGAGGAGGCCTCACAGCCCGCCGAGAACCGATTGGTAGAGCTCCTCGTACCCGTCGGTCATGGCGCTCGGGTCGAACCGAGAGCGCGCCTCCTCGAGGCAGCGCTCCGGCGAGATCTCACCCAGGCGTTCCACCGCGGCCGCCATCCCCCGAACCGACGCGGACGTGAACCCTGTCACGCCCTCGGTCACGATCTCCTTCACCGCGCCGAGCGGCGTCGCGATCACGGGGGTGCCGGAAGCGAACGCCTCGACCATGACCAGCCCGAACGGTTCCGGTTCGCGGATCGGAAGCAGCAGCGCCGAGGCCGCGGCCATCAGCTCGCGCTTGCGGTCGTTCGGCACCTCGCCCTCGAACACGATCTGATCGCCGTCGATGTGCGGCAGCACCCGTTCGGCGAAGAAGTCCCGTTCCTTGGGGTGCACCCGCCCGGCCAGGACGAGCTGCCGGCCGGCCTTCTTCGCGACCTGCACGGCAACGTCCTGGCCCTTGCGCTCACAGATCCGCCCGATGCACAGCAGGAACCCTTCCTTCGACTCCCGGAACTCGAACGCATCGGTGTCGATCGCGTTGTGCACCCGCCCGGCCCACGGGAGGTCCGGCGCCGCCTTCCGCTGGAAGTCGCTGATCGCCGCCAGGTACACGTCGTCGGCGAACCGACGCAGGAACGACCCGCGCGGCTCCTCCAGCGGAAAGTGCACGGTGTGCAGCACCGGCGTCGGGAGCGACCCGGCGAAGGCCGTCCCCAGATAGTCGGTGTGGTCGTGCACGATGTCGAACGCGTTCCCGTCCGCGTACTCGCGCGACACCGTGCGGTACGCGGCACCGACGTGCGAGGCGTCCGGCTCGGTCTCCCACAGCCGGTCGGTCGGCGGTTCGCCGAACACGCTGCGCAAGTTGGCCTTGGTTCGGGATCCGCCCGAGGCGAACAGGGTCACGTCGTGGCCGCGGGCCACCAGCTCCTCGGTCAGCAGGCTGACGACGAGCTCGATGCCGCCGTAGCCCTCGGGAGGCACGGCGACCCACACCGGGGCGAGCATGGCGATGCGCATGGCGACAACTAGCGTAGTCAACCGGGAGAAGGCGGGGTCAGCCGGTGACCGGGTGGTTCGCCGCGTAGTCGTTCCCGAGCACGACCACGAGCTCGGCCTCCTGTGGGATCGGGGTGTCGGAGGGGAGGCTGGCCGGGAGCTTCTTCACCGGGCCCGCCTCCGGGACGGCCACTTCCTTGAGGTGCTGGGCGTCGGCCTTCCCCTGTGCGCCGTCCCGGTAGTAGATCGTGGTTCCGACCGCGGGCGGGAAGTTCCCGGTCTCCGCGACGACGTACCCCTTCTTCTTGAGGTCGTTCTCGGCCGCCCCCGCGAGCCCGTTGGTGCTCGTGGCGTTGTAGATCGCCACCACGACGCCCTCCTGCTGGGGCGTGGGCTCACCGTCGCCCCCGGTGGGCTGGGTCGACGTGCTGGTCGTGGGCGTGGGCCCGGTGGTGGGAGCAGTCGGGGTCGTGGTGCCGTCGTCGGTGGGGACCGCGACGCCGGGCGTTCCGGAGAGGCCCTTGGTCAGGATGAGGACGCCGACGACGACGGCGACCGCGAGGACGATCAGGCGTGCGCTGCCGTTCCTCATCGGTCCGTCCCTCTCACGTGTGCTCCCCGGCCCCGGTGGAGCGGGCCGTTCCTAGGTCTCGAAGCCCAGCCGCCTGGCGTAGCGCTTCCGGCGGCGCGCCTCCCGGACCCTGCGGAGCCGACGCACGAGCATGGGGTCGTAGGCGAGGGCTTCCGGCCGATCGAGGAGGCCGCCGAGCACCTGATGATAGCGCGCGGTCGAGATCCCGAAGCGCTCGCGGATGGCGCGTTCCTTGGGAACGGTCGACCTCCACCAGTCGCGTTCGAAGTCGAGAATGTCGCGTTCGCGCCGGTCGAGACCGTCGGCGGCGCCGGGTTCTTGCTGGGGGGAGACCGTCATCGGGCGGAAGGTACCACCAGCCACCGACGGTGCAAGCATCCCCGAACGGGGAACGGCTACGAGCGGCCGGTCCCCGCCGGGTGCAGGGTCAGCTCGGTCTCGACCTGTGGCCGGACGGGCTCGTGGAAGTACTGCACGACGTCCGACGGCGGGCCCGGACGCGCGAACAGGAACCCCTGGGCGATGTCGCACCCGAGGCGACGCGCCGACTCGAGCTGCCCCTGCGACTCGATGCCCTCGGCCACGGCGACGAGGCCGAGCGCGTGGGCGAGGCTGGCCAGGTTCGCCGTGATCGCCGCGTCCTTCGGGTCGTGCTCGATGCCCTGCACGAACGACCGATCCACCTTGAGCACGTCGATCGGGAACCGCCGGAGCTGTCCGAGGGAGGAGAACCCCGTCCCGAAGTCGTCGATCGCGATCTTGACGCCGTGGCCGTGGATCGCCCGGAGCTCCGCCTGGGCGCGCTCCCCGGCCTGCCCGCCGGCCACGATCGCCGTCTCGGTCACCTCGATCCCGAGTCGAGTCGGCTCGAGCGAGGTCTCCGCGAGCGTGTCGAGGACCAGGTCCGCGACGCCGCCCGTCGACAGCTGCTTCCCGGAGACGTTCACCCACATGACGAACTGCTCGGGCAGGAGGCCCTGCGCCTTCCACTCGGCCGTCTGCCGGCACGCCTCGCCGAGCACGTAGTCCCCGAGCAGCATGATCACGCCGCTCGCCTCGGCCACCGGGATGAACTGCCCCGGCGGAACGGAACCCCTGCTCGGCGAGTTCCACCGGAGGAGCGCCTCCATTCCGATGAGGTCGCCCGACGCGAGGTCGACCTCGGGCTGGTAGTGCACCGAGAACTCGCCGCGACCGAGTCCGTGGCGTATCTCGTGCTCCATGCCGAGCTGCTGGCCGATCTCGCGCGCCATCTCGTAGTGGAACACCTCGAAGCGGCCCCGACCGGCCTCCTTCGCGGCGTACATCGCGACGTCCGCCTGGCGCATGAGGTCCTCGCTCCGGCCGGGACCGCCGGGGTGCACCGTGATGCCGATGCTGGCTCCGATCTGGAGCTCGCGCCCGGCCACCCGGATCGGGCCGTCCAGGGTCTCGAGCAGGCGCTTCGCGACCAGGACCGCGGGCGACTGGTCGGCGCCCTCCATCAGCACGCAGAACTCGTCGCCGCCGAGTCGGGCCACGGTGTCGGTCGGCCGCACGGCCTCCTGGAACCGCCGGGCCACATGCTGCAGCATCTCGTCGCCGGCGCCGTGCCCCAGGGTGTCGTTCACCTGCTTGAAGCCGTCGAGGTCGGCGAGCAGGAGCGACACGGACTCCGCCGAACGCTCGGACCGGGCCAGCGCGTGGTCGAGCCGGTCCCGGAACAGGGCCCGGTTGGCGAGGCCCGTGAGGCTGTCGTGGAACGCCTGCCGGGTGAGCTCCTCCTCGAGCGAGACCCGTTCGGTCACGTCGCGGGCGTTGACGACGACGCCCCGGACGTGCCGGTCCGCGCGAAGGTCGGTCACCACGGCCTCGAGGTGTCGCCACTCGTCGAAGCGGTTGCGCGCGCGGAACGTGAACTCGCGCGGCTCGCCGTGCTCCGCCGCCGTCCGGACGACGGGGAGGTCATCGGGATGGACGTGCGAGGCGAAGCCGGCACCGAGCAGCTCCTCCTCCCGAACACCCACCATGTTCGCGACCGACGCGCTCGCGTACCGGCACCCCTCGGGACCGAACAGCGCCACGAGATCGGTCGATGAGGTGACCAGGCTTCGGAAGTGCGCGGTCTGCCGGCGGGTCGCGCCGATCAGGGCCCATGCGAGGAGCAGCGACACGAGCAGGGTCGCGGCGCCGAGCGCGATCTGCAGCACGATCTGCTCCGTTCGACCTGCCGCTCGCTCTCGACGGCGATCGTCCGCGACGCGTTCAGAGAGACGTTCGAGGTGAGCGCCGCCAGGATGCGGAGACGCTCGAGCGGGTCCGTGGCCTCGATCCGCTCGCCGGCGGTGTCGCGAAGCCCGAAGATCGGCCGGTCGTTGAGGATGGCGGCGCCGGTCGCGGTGAGATCCGCGACGAGCTTGGCCTCCTGTTCCAGCTGCCGGCGGAGCACCGGGTCGGTGGCCGGCGGCAGCGTGTTGGCGTCATCGTCGCCCTGGACCGGGAGGGCGGTTCCGCCGTGGAGCAACGCCTGCGCGCTCGCCTGCATCACGACCGCGAGCCCCCGCGGATCCGAGTGGGCCCCTTGCTCCGAGAGCAGGATCTCATTCACGTACCGCTCGGCAAGCGAACGCTGGCGGACGGCGACCTCCAGGACGGCGGCGCGGTGCTGCGACTTGGCGGTGGACGCGATCGACAGCGCCACGCCGAAGGTGGCCGACAGAGCGAAAGTCAGCAGGATGGCGGAGATCGAGCGGCGCCCGCGCGTGGCGAACGGAGTGAAGGAGGGGCCGCGGGACATCGCGTGCTACCTCACGGTCACCACGGCGTGCATGCCGCCGAGGAAGTGTCCGGACATGTTGCAGAAGAACACGTAGCGGCCGGGCGCGAGGTGGGCGGACGAGCTCCTCGGTCGTGCCGTCCGCGAACGGCTCGACGGCTCCGGCGGTGACGAGCCCGACGGCGTCCTCGTCGACCGTGATGCCTTCGGGCCGGAGCGGGAGGTCGTCGGCCGAGTCCGCCCGGACGACGATGAGCTCATGGGTGTCCGGCCCGAGGTTGTGCGCCGAGATGACGACGTCGCCGGCCGGGACCACCGTAGGCGCATCGATCTTGAAGTCGCGCACATCGACGCGGAGGACCCGACCTCCTCCGGCCGGCGACCGGCCGCCGCAGGCTCCCGCCAGTGCAGCCGCCATCAAGGCTGCGCACACCAGCCGCATTCGTGTTCCCGCACGCACCCACAATTGATCGAACGGCAGGTGCCCGATCTTGAGCCGGTCCTCGGGCTTCTCAGGCACGGGCGAGCGTGCGCCCACCCGGTCGACGGCGCGGGACTGCTGCGGCAGCGGAGCTAGGGGAACAGGCCGCGCGTCTGGTGCGCCTCCGCCACGCGGGTGACGCCGAGGATCGTGGCGGCCGTGCGCATCCCGACCTTGTGCTCCTCGGCGGCGCCGAGGACGTCGAGGTAGGCGATCTCCATGATCTTGCGGAGCTTGTGGTTCACCTCGTCCTCGTCCCAGAAGTACGCCTGGAGGTCCTGGACCCATTCGAAGTACGACACCGTCACGCCGCCGGAGTTCGCCAGGATGTCGGGGACGACCAGGATCCCGCGGTCCTTCAGGATCACGTCCGCGGCAGGCGTGGTGGGGCCGTTCGCCGCCTCGACGATGATCTCGGCCTTGATGTCGTCGGCGTTCTCGTCGTTGATCACGCTCTCCAGTGCGGCCGGCACCAGCACGTCGCAGTCGATCGTCGAGCAGCTCCTCGTTCGTGATGTCCTCGCCGCCCGGGTATCCGACCACGGTGCCGGTGTCGGCGTGGTGGGCGTCGAGCCCGGTCGCCGACAGGCCCTCCGGGTTGTAGGTGCCGCCGTTCACATCGGAGACGGCGACGACGATGCAGCCGAGTTCGTCCATCAGGCGGACGGCCGGCGCGCCGACCTTGCCGTAGCCCTGGATGGCGACGCGCGTTTCGTCGACCTTGCGGCCCTGGTGCTTCAGCGTGGCCTCGGTGACGTACATGACGCCGCGGCTGGTGGCGTCATGGCGGCCCGCCGAACCACCGACCGACAGCGGCTTGCCGGTGACGACGCCGAGCGCCGAGTGCCCGACGTTCATGGAGTACGTGTCCATGATCCAGGCCATGATCTGGTCGTCGGTGCCGACGTCCGGCGCCGGGATGTCACGGTCGGGCCCGATGAACGGGAGGATCTCCGCCGCGTAGCGCCGGGTGAGCTTCTCGAGCTCCCGGCGGGAGAGCGACTTGGGGTCGACGACCACCCCGCCCTTGGCCCCGCCGTACGGGATCCCGACGATGGCGCACTTCCACGTCATCCACATGGCGAGCGCCTTGACCTCGCTCATGCTCACGTCCGGGTGGTACCGGATCCCGCCCTTGGAGGGCCCGCGCGACGTGTTGTGGTGGACCCGGTAGCCCGTGTAGACGCGGACCACGTCGTCGTCGTGGCGGATGGGGACCGATACGGTCAGCACCCGCTTGGGGTTGCGCAGGACGTCGTGGACGCCCGGATCGAGGTTGAGGGTCGCGGCGGCTTCGTCGAGCTGGGAGAGCGCGGCCTCCCACGGAGAGTTGGAACTCACACCCGGCTCCTGTTGTTCGGTTGCACTCGGCTGCGGGCCTGGCGATCGAGTCTAGCCCGCGGCTCACGGGTTCGGATCGGCTCGCCGATCCGAACCCTGTACCCCGGAAGACGAAACGGCACGAGCGTCGCCGCTCGTGCCGTTTCCTGGGCGCTCCCCCGTCTCACATCGCCGGTCCAACTCTCTCGTGTTGCTCCCAATGGTGCGGGCTTTCCGAGGCCTGGGCCCGGCGACAGCGCCCATCGCCGGTCTGGGTGCATGGTGGGGCAAGAGCAGTCTCACCTGCAGTACCAGCGCAGTACCAACTTCCGCGGATCGGGCGGAATCAGCGCCCGGCGAGCGTGGCGCACAGGGCCTGCGTGCCCCGCCGGAGCAGCCGGTAGAACGTCGAACGGGACACGCGCATGCGCTCTCCGGCGCGCTCGTGGCTGACGCCGCGCTCCATGTACGCGAGCTCCACGGCCCGCAGCGCCATCTCCTGGTCGTCGGTGGCGCCGCCCCGGGCCCGCTCCAGGGCGGCTCGGACCAGGGCGCGCACGGCATCGGCCGTCGGCTCGCCCGGCCCGCCGACCAGGTCGGCGACCTTCGACCCGGCGAGCACGGCGTCGTCCTCCCAGGCAAGGAGCACCTCGCGGAGGGCGGGCTCCAGCTCCTCGGGATCGACCACCCGGGGGGTCCGGCCTCCCGCGACGATCGCTTCGATCCAGGCCTCCACGCCGATGCGTGACAGGTCGAGCACGTAGCCGTCGGCCGGGTGCTCCCGGTCCCAGACCCACTGCCGGGCGCCTTCGATCCAATGGAACCCGAGCGCCTCGAACAGCCGCTTGCGTCCCGGCACCGACGTGATCGTCGAGGAACACCCCGCCCCGCGAGAGCAGCCCGACCAGGTCGCGCAGGAGGGCCGCGTCGGTCGCCTCCGGCAGGACCGTTCCGTATGCGGCCTGCACGAGGACGTGGAACGGCGAGTCGCCGGCCTCGGCGGGGACGTGGTCGAGCCGCTTGCCGAAGTACGCACGCAGCAGGACCGCGTACACCGGGTGCGCCTGGAGCAGCTCGACGGATCCGGCGGAGATCGGGATCGTGGCGTGGAACCCGATCGCCCGCGCACGCTGGTCCCGGGCCACCCGCAGCCGGACGTCGTCGTGGCCGAGGAGGCGCTCCAGCCACGCGCTGTCCTCCTCCGGTGTGAACTCCGTGTAGTCCATGGCCTGCTGCGACGGGAGCACCGCGCGGAGCCAGTGCGAGCGGACCTCGAGCACGTCGGGAGCGTCCTCCGGGCGCCCGGGCTCGACGTAGACCAGGCCGGGCTCGTCCTCGCGGAACAGGATCGACTGGACGACCTCGTTCCCCCAGAGGTACAGGCGCTCGGCGACCAGCCAGGAGCGCTCGCCGGGCGGCGCCGTGCGGGCGCGCTCCCGGAGGTGGGCGAGCGCGGCGAGGCGGAGATCGCGGAACCGCTCGGGCTTCCGCCACCGGAGGTCCTCGGCCAGCATCCGCCGGAGGTCGTCGTGCAGCATCAGGCCGTGGTCGGAGGGCCGGACCACCGAGAGCCGGCACAGCCGGTCGAACGCCACGGAGATGTCCTCGCGCCCGAGCGTCGCCGCGAGCGTGGCCTCGTCGAACTGGCGCACGACGCTCCCCGCCTCGAGGACCTCGCGGAGGTCCGGGTCGGGCGCCTCCGCCAGCAGGCGTTCCACGAGGGAACGCACCGCAAGGCGCCACTCGGGCGCGGCCTCGAACCGTTGCACGCCGAGCTGCTGGACCATGTCCGCTGCGAGGGTCACGGCGAGCGGCAGGCCGCCCGTCGCCGACTGCACCTGCTGGACGAGGACCGCGTCCTCGATCCCCCGGCGCGCCAGGTACTCCTTGACGTCGTGCCCCGACAGGCCGCGGAGCGCGATCGACCGGATGATCTTCTGCCAGTCGCTCCACGCCGGCCCCAGGGGGAACCGCCCCGCGACGACCACGCGAACCTCCGTGTCGAGGTTCGGCAGGAACTCCTCCTGCAGCCACCGCGTGAGCTCCTCGAGCTCCTCGAAGGCGTCGACCAGCAGGAGCGGCCGTCGTCGGTTGAGCTCGGAGACGCCGCCCGCTGCCGCGAGGAGCGCCTCTGGCTCGGCGGGGACACTCCGCCCGTCGACGGCCGTGACCGACCGCCCGGCCCGCTCGGCCGTCCGCCGGAACGCCGCGAGGAGCGCGGACTTCCCCACCCCGCCGGGGCCGTGGACGTTGAGGATCTCGGGCTCGGGGCGATCGAGGAAGTCGCCGAACGCCTCGAGGTCGCGCGCCCTGCCGACGAACAGTCGTTCCTCGAGCGCGTCGACGGCTTCCCGGATGGTGGGCACGGGTCTGCTACCCCTCCTCCCGACCGGTCACGAAACGGCCGGAACCGTTCGAAGTATGCCGGAACGAGGGGTTAGACGGGGGCGTTCAGCTCGACGAGCAGGACCGCAGCGTCCGTGCTGCCGGACTCGGCCATGACGTCCAGCACCTGCCGGCACCGGTCCCGGAGCTCCTCGGACTCGTCCGACAGGATGGTCTCCCCGAGCACGCCGACGAACTCGAGGCTCGTGCCGGCCGCCATGCGCGTTCCCAGGGCCCGGCGCGTCGCGTCGGTGCCGAAGGTGATCACCCGGAACAGGCTCCGGAGCTCGTCGGCGTCCATGGGGTACATGGTGCGGCGCATCCGGTGTCAGCGGCAGTACCAGGGCGGTGTCAATGTGGCGGCCATGAGCACTGCCGTCGCAACGTGCACGGTCGCCGCGCGGGCGCGCGTCCGGATCAGCCGGTGGCCGCGGTGAACCAGGCGCGGCCGGTCCAGTGGAGCGCAAGCGGTCCGGAGGTGGCCGGCCCGACCACCCAGACGTCATCCCTCGCGATCGCCGCGACGCCGGTCAGGTACGCCAGGTGAACGTTCGGACTGGGCACCGAGGCGCGGGCCCACGCACCGGAAGCGTTGCGGCGCATGACGAGCGGGCGTCCGGCGTCGTCGGGAACCCAGCTGCCCGTCGACCATAGACCCGCGCCCGGAACCTTCGCCAGGGCGAACCAGTGGGCGCCCTTGCCGGTCTTCGGCGTGTCGACGAGTCGCCACCGGGCGCCGTCCCAGCGCTCGACGAGCGGCCGGCTCGGCGCGACTCGGTTCGCCGACCGACCGCCGACCGCCCATGCCTCGGTCGGGCCGAGCGCGAGCACCGCGTCGAAACCGCTCCGATCGGCGCCGAGCGGCGCCTGCCGGATCCGGGTGAACTTCGTTCCGTCCCAGTGCAGCGTGATGCCGGTGCTGTGGGCCAGTCCGGAACAGGGACCGGGGCAGGCCTCGCCGACCACCCACACATCGCCCGGCCCGGCGGCCGACACGCCGTCGAGGTGCACCTCGCCGTCGACGAATGGGATCGGCACCTGCCGCCACGCATCGCCGTCCCAGTGCAGCACCAGGCCGTGCCGCAGCCACCGGCCCTTGTCGGACCACAGGCCCGCTGCCCAGACGTCGTCGGCCGCCAGCGCGTCGACCGCGCGGATCTCGTTGAGCGCCGTGCCGGGGCTCGGCGTCGGTACGGGCGTCCACGCCTTGCCGTCCCAGTGCTCGAGCAGGGTCCGAGAGCCGAACCCGCCGTTCGGTCCGCAGTTGGCGCTCAGGCACGAGAACCCGCCCGCCCATGCGTCGTCGGGCGCCAGCGCGTCGACCGACTGGAACCCGCTCCCGTTGGCGCCGGGGTTCGGAACGTTGCGCGGCCGCCATCCGTCGGCGCCCAGATGTCGCACCAATGGCTTGACCGCTCCCTGGGCCGCGGCGACACCCACGGCCCAGACGTCCCGCGGGCCGGTCGCCGTGACATCGCGAAAGGTGCCGAACCCGCTCGGGACCTCGGCCTTTCGGCCCGGCACGGGCCGGGGCCCAGAGAGCGGCCCGGGCACGTCGACCTGCAGCGTCGCCGTCCGGGGATTCTGGCCGTCCTTCGTGGTTCCACCGATGACGGCCTGGAATTTCCCGGGAGGCACCTCCCGTCCATCGTCGCTCAGGCCATCCCAGGTGATCGTGGACAGCGATCTGGAACGACCCGGCTGGACCAGGTGACGGATGGCCGAACCGCCACCCGGAGTCAGCACCGTGACGGTCCACCGGAGCGCCACGTTCGATGTTGCGGTGAATTCCGCCGGTTTCCCCGGCAACACCCGGAGCGCCGACTGGCCGGGCCGGTAGATCTTCGCGCCACCCATCGCGGCGACCCTGGAACGGATCTGCGGCAGCAGGTTCCAGATGCGACCGGGGCAGTCCGTCTGGCTCGTGCGGCGATGACCCTCGATCGTGTGCATCGTGATCCGCTGCCCCACCGGGTAGCGGTCGGTGTCGAACCCCTGCGAGACGAGCGTGGTCGTGCCGTCGGCGGGCACGTGGGCGACGTCGAGCTTCCAGGCGAGGACGCGCTCGACGCCCCGGATGGCGGCGGCCGACGCGTTCGTCGTTGCGAAGTTCCCCATGACCGAGACGGAGAACGTGAACGGGTTGAACCCGGCCTGCGAGCCCGGCGTGACCGGGAGGTCGACGCCTCCGGCGCGGCCGACGAGGATCGTTCCCCACCGGTCGACCAGGAAGTTGTAGGCGATGTCGCAGTAGCCCCGTTCCTGCGTGTGGTACCAGTAGATGCCCCTGGCCAGGTCGTCGCTCTGCGCCGGCGAGTAGGAGTTCGACCCGCTCGTGTGGTGGACGTAGGCCACCTTGATCGGCGAGTAGTAGGGCGCGGCGCACCCGGCCGATCCCGTGTCGAACGCCTTCGGGTCGGCACCCCACGCTGCGCGGGAGACCATCGCGGGCATGGCGGGTCCGCGCGAGCTCGCGTCGGCCGCAGGTACGACGTCCGGCGCCGCCCAGACGTCCGGGGGCCCGGTCCCCGGCCCCCGTGAAGAGCCCGAGGTGTTCACGAAAGCGACGTGCGGCCTCGAGATCGTCACGCCGGCCGGAAGGTCGAACGTGACCTCGGCGCACCGCCCCCCGCCGGTCCAGACGAGATCGGTCGAGCGCTGACCCGGGGCCGCCGGGCCCGCATCCCGGCCGTCGACGTCCACGTGCAGGCGCTGCCGCCCCAGCACCGCGTCGTCGTCGTCGAGCCAGGCCACCGAGCCGCCGAGCCCCCCACTGCCCCGCTGGTTCCACACGATGCCCAGAGCGGTGAACCAGAACCCCGGGCATGCCCGGATCGGCCGGGACCGGACGCGTGTGGTGATTCGGACCTCGTCGGCGCGGCCATGGGCGAACCCAGCCTCGGGCAGGGCGGCCGCGAGGTCGACCTCGACGTCACCCGTGACGGTGGCCGGTTGCCCGGGCGCCGAACGGGGCCGTGCAAGGTGGACCGCGCCCGCCGAGGTGCCAGCAGCGGCTCGTTGGGCGTCGGCGGCCGACATGAGGAGGGCCGTCGCGACGACGAGCGCGACAACCAGGGAGCGGTTCCGGGCAGGCATGACCTTGGGGGGCATCTCGGGTGTTCGCGATGTTCCCACAGGGTGTGGGCGTCGCAAGCACGATTCGGACAAATCATGTCGAACTTTCTCGCGGTTCGGGCGTGAGGTCCGGCTGGGTGGGTAGGTCGATAGTGATGCCCGCACGGTCCTCAACCTCGAGGAGGTGCAGCATGAACGAGCGGAACACACCGCGCAGCGGGGGGATCCCCGGTTCCTTTGCTGAGTACGGACGCCTGCGGGAGATGCGGGGCTTCGCGGTCCTCGACACCGTCGGCGACAAGATCGGGAAGATCGACGACGTGTTCGTCGGTGCGGACGGCCAACCCCGCTATCTCGGCGTCAGCATGGGCCTGTTCGGCACCAAGATGACGTTCCTGCCGGTGCAGCTGGTGGAAGGCATCGACACGAACGAGGAGGCCGTCATCGTCACGATCACGAAGGAGACGGCCAAGTCCGGTCCGGTGTTCGAGCGTGACCACCGGTTCACGCCGGAGGATGAGGCCCAGATCTGGCAGTACTACGGCCTCGGCGACCCGGTCTACGTGGTGACCGAGGTCCTGGTCTGGGAGGAAGCCAGCTAGGCATCCTCTGCCGGGTCGACGATCTCGGCCCGGCAGGCTTTGCAGCATCGAACGGCCGGCGTCCGACTGAGCTCCTGTGGCTCGTCGGACGTCGGCCAATCGTCTCCCTGATACCACCCGGGCGCTGGCGCCCGGGCACCGGGGACGCGATAGTCCCCGCATGATCGACGCCTCGGCTCCGGCGGCGAGCTGGTTCCTGTGGGTGGTGTCTACCGTGATCCTGCTCGTCTTCGCACTCCCGCTGACCGTCGCTCCATTCGCCTGGGCGCGGGTGTTCCGGTGGCAGGTTGATCGGGAGAGCGACCTCGCGCTGTACCTGGGCCGGTGCCTCGGCGTCGTCGCCCTGACGCTGGTCGCGGCCGGGTACAAGGCCGCTCCCGCGCCGGGCGACTACCCGATCGTGCTCGAGGCCTACGCCGTCGCCAGCTTCCTTCTTGCGGGGGTGCACATCTGGGGCGCGATCACCCGGCGTCAGCCGTGGACCGAGAACGCCGAGATCGCCGCGTACCTCGCCCTCGGGATCGCCGCGGCGTGGCTGCGAGCCTCGCTGCCGTGATCCGGGGCGTTCCGGCGGCCTGATTCGAGCCGCTCCGGTCAGTTCGACGAGTTGGCCACCGCGCTGATGTGCGCTGCCGAGTGTGGGTCCTGCTTGCGAGCGACTCCTGGAACCCTTCCCAGGTCGTTCCCGATGCGACGGCGAAAGCCTCGAAGGCTTCCTTGAGCGCGCCGGTCTCCGGATTGCCTATGGTCGCAGACCGACCAGGCGGATGCCCTTGGAGTGCGAGCTCGGCGGAGAGCACTCGAGTGAGTGCCTCCTCGGCGGCCAACTTCGTTCGAGCCGGCGGTCGGATTCGAACCGACGACCTAGCGATTACAAATCGCTTGCGCTACCGGACTGCGCCACGCCGGCGTTGCTGGAGGGACGGCTCGCCCGGCCACAGGATAAAGCCGCTGCCCCCCGGATCGAAGCGCCCCGCGGCGCGTCGAACCTGCAATCGTTCAACCCGATGCCGAACGAGGACCAGGAGCGTCGGGTGAAGCTCCGGAACGAGGTCTCCGGACGCGACCGCCGGAGCCTCTGGGCCGTGGTCACTCCGGATGGTGACCTCCGCATCGAGGGGCAGGACCTCGGCCCGGACGTCGAGCGCATCTTTGGAGTGGGTCTGACCGAGTACGAATGGGACGTGGTCGTCCGTGCCTCGAACGTCCCGCAAGCGGTCGTTGCGCTCGGCGGCGCGCCGGGCGACGACGTCCTCACGCTGCTCCAGCAGCGGTACTCGGGCCCTGCCGCCGGCGAGGCCGAGCGTCGTCTGGAGGCGGCCGGCGTCCCGACCGAGTTCTGGAGTCGCATCGGCGACTGAGCGCCGGGCCCGCCGCTCAGCCCGTACGGCTCGGCAGGACGTAGGCGAACAACGCGGCCGCAAGGGACGCGGAGGCGTTGAGCGACTGCACCTTCCCGCGCATCGGGATCGCCACCGTCAGGTCGCACGTCTCGCGTACCAGTCGTGAGATCCCGGAGCCCTCCGCGCCGACCACCAGTGCGAGCGGCCCGTCGGGCGCGGGGCCGTCGAAGATCGAGACCTCGGCCTCCTCGTCGAGGCCGACCGACGTGAAGCCGCGTTCGTGGAGGAGCTGCAGGGTGCGGGTCAGGTTGGTCACGCGGGCCACGCGCAGATGGAGCAGCGCGCCCGCCGACGCGCGCACGGCCGCGGGAGTGACCGGCGCGCCACGGCGTTCCCGCGAGACGAGGAGCGACACCCCGGCGGCCTCGGCCGAGCGGGCCGCGGCGCCGAGGTTCTGGGGATCGGTGATCCCGTCCAGCACGACCACGATTGCATCGGGACCGAACTCGAGTTGCCGCAGCTCTGCCTCGCCCAGCTCCCGAGGGAGCGCGACCCGCGCGACCACGCCCTGGTGGTCGGGCGCGAGCTCGTCGAGCGACTCCGCCGGCCGGGTCGCGACCGGAACTCCCCGCGATTCCGCCTGCCGGACGATCTCGCCGAGCGTCGACGACCTGCTTGCCGCGAGCACTTCCTTCGCCCGGCCCGCGCGGATCGCTTCGGCCACGGCCCGCCGGCCGCCGATCCACACCTCCCCCGTCCGCGTGCGATCCTGTTCGCCGGAGCCGCGGCTCCCGCCGGACCGCGAGCTCCGGGTTCCGGAACGACCGGCCCGGGCACCGTCACGGCGTTCCCGCGCGCCCCGGCCGCGGTCGGGGGCACGCCCGCCCGAGCGCGGAGAGCTCACGGCTCCATCATCACCGCGACGACGACCGCCATGCACCCGGCGCCGTCGCCGGACAGCCCGAGCCCCTCGGGACGGGTCGCCTTCACCGACACGGCGCCGGCGTCCAGGCCGAGCGCCCCGGCCAGGTTGGAGCGGATCTCGTCGCGCCGCGGGGACATCGCCGGCCGTTCCGCGATCACGGTGCAGTCGCACGAGGACGGCCGGTACCCGGCCTCGGCCGCGAGTGCCACGCACCGGGCGAGCAGATCCAGCCCGCCGATGCCCGCGAACGCCGGATCGTCGTCCGGAAAGTGCTCCCCGAGATCGCCGAGCCCGGCCGCGCCGAGGAGCGCCTCGCCGACCGCGTGGCACACGGCGTCGGCGTCCGAGTGCCCTGCCAGGCCGGGTTCACCTTCGAACAGCACCCCGCCGAGCAGCAGCGGTCGCCCGTCCTCCCGCGGGTGGACGTCGAATCCGATCCCGACGCGCGGGATCACGAGCGGATCCCACGCCGGAGCACGAGCGCCGCCCGATCGAGGTCATCCGGGGTCGTGACCTTGAAGTTGTCCACCGATCCCGGAACCGTCCGCACGCGCCCTCCGGCCCATTCCACGAGCGCCGCGTCGTCGGTGAACTCGAGCTCGGCCTCCGCGGCGCGCGAATGCGCATCGACCAGGGGGCCGCGCCGGAACGCCTGCGGCGTCTGCGCAAACGCCAGCCCCTCCCGAAGCACGGTCTCGACCACCCACCCCCCCGCAACCCGCTTCACCGTGTCGGGGACCGCCACCACCGGCGCCGCCCCGGTCGCCTCGTCGTCCGCGAGCGCGTCGACCACCGCGTCGAACATCGACGCCGGGGACATCGCCCGGGCCGCATCGTGCACCACCACGACCGCAGCGTCCTCCGGAACTGCGCCGAGCGCCAGCCGGACGGACTCCTGGCGCGAATCACCGCCCGTCACTACCTCGGAGGGCGTATGCGCCGGGAGGAGCGCCCCGGCCCGCTGTTCCCACCCGGATGGTGCAGCGACGACCAGCGACGCCACCGACGAGCTGGCGCACGCTGCCTCCGCGGCGATGGTCAGCAGGGAACGCCCCTCGATCGTCAGGAACGCCTTGGGCCGGTCGCGGCCCATCCGCTCCCCGGAACCGGCCGCGAGCAGGACGGCGACCGCGGCAGCGGTCATCGGGTGCTGGAGCTTCGGGCGCCCGACCCGCGCGCGGCACGGCCTTCGCGCGGCCCGCCGTCCGGGGGCGACCGGTCCTCCAAGCGCGGAGCCTCACGGTCGCGCCCGACGCCGATGCCGACCTCCGCCCCCGAGAGCGAGGCGAACACCATCCGCCCGGTCGAGGTCTGGAGCACGTTGGTCACCGTGACGTCGGCCTCGGTGCCGATCCGTTCCGCAGCCTCCTCGATGACGACCATCGTGCCGTCCTCGAGGTACCCGACGGCCTGCCCGTAGTCGCGGCCCGGCCGCGTCAGCCGGACACGGAGCGATTCTCCCGGCAGGAACGGAACACGGAACGCGGCGGCCAGCGCGTGAATCGACCGGACGGGAACCTGGAGCGCCTGAGCCACCTTCACCAGGTTGGAGTCGGCGGTCACCACGGCGCCACCACGGTCCCGGGCGAGACGGACGAGCCCCGCATCGACCTCGCCCATGGCCTCTTCCTCGACGAGGATGACCTCCACGTGCGGGTCTCGTTGGAGCTGCGCGAGGATGTCGAGCCCCCGGCGGCCTCGGCCGCGTCGATTGGCGTCCGAGGAGTCCGCGATGCGCTGGAGCTCCCCGAGCACGCCCCGAGGAACCAGGAGGACGCCGCCCAGGAACCCCGTGTGCACCAGGTCGAGGATCCGCCCGTCGATGAACGCGCTCGTGTCGACGACGTTCACCTCGGCCCGGCCCAAGCCTGCCGCGCGCGGCTTCAGCCCGACGAGCGAGAACATCTCCGCGCTCTTGGCCCGCCCCACGCGGTAGCCGATGAACGGCAGCGTGAGGTAGAGGAACGCGATCACCGGCCAGGCCGCGGCCGACGGCAGCCGGAACATCGGAATGCTCAGCAGCAGGGCGATGACGAGGCCCACGATCAGCCCGGCGACCCCGGCGGCGATCTCGGCGGCGGGGGCCCGCCGGAACTCCTTCTCGACCGCCGACACGGCCTGCGCCGTCTGCCGGCCGAAGAACCCACCGAACACATACCCGACGAGCGCCCCGAGCACGATGCCGATCGCGGCCCGCCACGTCTCGTCCCTCGCGGTGTCGACGTGGATCGCGATCTCGTACCCGCCCAGGGCGAACAGGGTCACGAAAATGAAGCGAACGAACTCGACGAGTCGTCCGCGGGGCACCTGCTTCGGTGGAAGGTCCTCACTCACGCGATCACCATGCCTGTCGGCGGAGCAGGACCAAGCCTACCGGCCCGCTCCGGTTGGATAGTGATCGACCCGTTTCGGACCGAACCTGAATCGTCAGTGCGACTCTTCGAGCACCTTGTCGATCTGCCGCTCGGCCTCCTCCTCGGAGGAGTCCATGGCGAACACGAGCTCGGAGACGAGGATCTGACGCGCCTTGGCCAGCATGCGCTTCTCGCCGGCGGAGAGGCCCTTGTCCTTGTCCCGGATCGACAGGTTCCGCACGACCTCGGCCACCTGGTAGGGGTCGCCGGAGTGCAGCTTCTCGATGTTGTTCTTGAAGCGGCGACTCCAGTTGGAGGCCATCTTGGACTCGTCCTCCTTGAGGACCGCCAGGACCTTCTTGACCTCGGTCTTGGCGACGACCTTGCGGAGGCCCACTGCCTGGGTGTTGTCCGCCGGGATCATCAGGGTGAGGTCTCCGTAGGCCAGTCGCAGCACGAAGTACTTCTTCTTCTCGCCGAGGAAGTCCCGCTCCCGCAGGTCCTCGATGACGGCTGCGCCGTGTTCAGGATGGACTACGGTGTCACCCTTTCGATACACAGAACCCCCTTGGGATTGGCGTGGGATGGACGGTGCGACCAAGCCAGGGTAGCACGGTCGTCGAACCCCCGGCAAATCGAAACCGCAGGTCAGAGGTACTTTTTTGGTCCTAGGTCGTCAGCCGAGCAAGCTTCCGAGCGGCGTCGGCCGACTGTGCCGGCCATTGCCGAACAGCCGCCTGACCGGCGGTTTCACCGCCCGGCGACCACCTCCCCGGCCCCGATCCGACGGCCGTCCGAGCCCGGCGCCGACAGCGTAGTGAGCCGCTCGGCGCGCCTTCCACCGGCGCCCGCGCCGGCCGGCGCGGCGGAGGCGACAGCCCACCCCAGGGCGTCGCGGACGTGCCGGACCGTCACCAGCCGGACCCCATCGGCGCCCTGACCGGCCGCGCTCGAGCCGGCGGCCGCGAACACGGTCGTGATCCCGGCCGCCCGGGCCGCCGACAGCCGGTGCGACACCCCCGGCGACGGCCGGACCAGCCCGGTCAGCGTGACCTCGCCGACGAACGCCGACCCCTCGGGCGGTGCGACGCCCGTCGCGGACGACGCCAGAGCGGCGGCCACAGCCAGGTCGCAGGCCGGGTCGTCGACCCTCAGCCCGCCGGCCGAGGCGCCGTACAGCTCGGATCGGCCCAAACCAAGACGAAACGACTGATCGAGCACGGCGGCGATCAACGAGAACCGCCGCGAATCGAGCCCGGTCGCCTGCCGCCGGGGCGGCCCCGGCGTCTCCACGGCCAGGGCCTGGACCTCGAGCGCCAGGGCCCGCCGGCCCGCGAGCGGCAGCGCGGTGGCCGACCCTGGCTCGCGGGTCCCGGGGGCGAGATGGTCGGCGGGGTCGGCCTCGGCCAGCCCCTGCTGCCCCATCTCGAACCAGGCGATCTCGCCTTCCTGGCCGAACCGGTTCTTGCCGCCGGCGAGGATGCGGAGGCCCGAGCGGACCTCGCCCTCGAACGACAGCACCACGTCCACGGCGTGCTCCAGCGTGCGCGGGCCCGCCAGGTCGCCGTCCTTGGTCACGTGCCCGGTCATGACGATCGTGATCCCCTCGGCCTTGGCCAGGCCGACGAGCGCGTCGGTGCACTGCCGGACCTGCGACGGCCCGCCGGGCATCGACGACGAGGCCGGGTCGCGGAGGGCCTGGATCGAGTCGACCGCCAGCAGCGCCGGTCGTTCCGCCGTGGCGGCGTCAACGACATCGGAAAGCTCGCGGCCGGCCGCGAACCCGATGCCCTCGACGTCGAGCCCCAACCGGCGGCCGCGGGCGGCGACTTGCCCGCGGGATTCCTCCCCGGACGCGTAGAGACAGGTGAGCCCGGCAGCCGACAGACGAGCCATCAGTTGGAGGAGAAGGGTCGACTTGCCGATGCCGGGCTCACCCGCGAGAAGGACGACGGATGCCGGGACCAGACCCCCGCCGAGCACCCGGTCGATGCCGGGGAACCCCGTGGGGATGCGGCGGTCCGGCTCCTCGGGTCCGTGCAGCGTCACGACCGCGGGCGCCGGCCGCGAGGAGCCTGCCTGAAGGGCTCCCGGCGGCAGCGCCGAGATCGTTCCCCACGCTCCGCATGACGGACAACGCCCTGCCCATTGCGCCGTCTGATGTCCGCACTCGGAGCACCCGAGGACCGTCTTCGGCCTTCCCATACGGCGAAGCTAACAGGGGGGTCTGACATCGAAGTTCCGACCCGGTTGGAGCGGCGCCTACGCCTTGCTCGTCGCCTCCGGCTCCAGGCCGCCCGTGGCCTGGGGCAGCCGCTCCGCGACCGGGAAGAACGCCGTATCGGCGCTCGGCCGTTCGTCGAGTGAATCCACGATTCCCCCGTCCTCGACCACCACGAAGCTGGAACGCGTTCCGTCGGTCGCCCTCGTCTCCTCGGACATGAACAACCGGGTGTCCGGATCGAAGAACAGCGTCCGCTCGGTCCCCTCGGTGACGATGCGCAGGGCGACCGCCGGCCGCCCCGCCGGGTCATCCGTGGCCCCGAGGTCTTCGACTGTGGGCAGTCCCCGGAAGACCTCGTACAAGGCCACCCGAAGGTCCGGCGGCGAGGAGGGCGCGAACTCGTCGAGCAGGCCCTCGATCGTTCGGACGATGCCTCCCGTCGTCGGCTCCTGGCCCGCCATGGGAGTGACGTTCGGGGCCGGCGAAGCCCCCGCCGGGGAGCCCCGAGCGAGCAACTGCCCCAGCAGGGTCTCGGGGTCGGTGGACAGGCCGGAGAGATCCTCCTGGGCGAACCACGGCGCGGCCCCGGCCCCCCACCGCTCATCCGGCGGAATCCCGTAGTCGTTCGTGGTCTTCGATGCCTCGACGCGTCCCGAGCCATCGACACCGTGCCAGTGGGTGATGGTGGCCGTCCCCGACGACAGCACCACGACGTACTTCCAGTAGTAGAACTGGCCCGGCGCGGCGACCAGGTTGGGCCCTGCGGCAGGCGCCGTCGAAGGGTCGTCCGCGCCGTCGTCGCCGGCCTGCCCGGTGCCGCTGCGGTGGCCGAGCACCGCGATGGCGCCCACCACCATCGCGCCGGTCACGGCCAGCGCCACGGCAGCAGAGAGCAGCCGGCCCTTCCTTCGACTGCGGTCGCGAAGCTCTTCCAGCTGCTCCAGCGCCACGTCGTCGGCCTGCGCCTCGCGGCGGGCCCGTTCCATCTGCGTCCTGAGTTCACCCATCGTTCGCTCCCGTGTCCGTCTCGGACCGCAGCGCCTCGCGCGCCCGGGCGGCCAGCACCCGGACGGTCGACCCTGCGATCCCCATGGCCCGGCCGGCCTCCTCGGAGGTCAGCTCGAGGCCCTCGGTCAGGACGAACGCGGCCCGCTGCCGCGACGGCAGCCCGGCCAGCGCGCGGGTCACGGCGTCGCGGTCCTCGACGGCCGGGACACCGCCGGCGGTCGACCCCTCGACGTGCTCGTGTTCCCGCCGCCCGAGCCGCCGCAGCACGACCGCGGCCCGGCGACGGCGGCTGCGCCAGACGTTCATTGCCGTGCGGTAGAGGTAGCCGTCGGGCCGCTCCATGGCCGCGACCCGGTCCCACCGCTGCCACACGCGCAGGAACGCCTCCTGGGCGATGTCCTCCGCCTCGCCGGCGTCGCGCGCCAGCAGGCGGAAGCACGCGAACACGTCGGCGTGGTTCGCCAGGAAGAACGCCTCGAACCGCGACGGCATCCCCTCGTGGCGCCCGACGCCCGCCGCGACCTCCGGGTCGGGCATCGGAGGCCACGAGGTTCGTGTCGCCGCTTCGTCCATGAACCAAGAACGTCTGGACATCCGGGAACCGTTTACCTCCGGTCGGGGGGGTTAGCATCACCGATCGATGCACGCGCTCGCTGCCGCGCCGGCCGAGAGCCCCCCGTCGCCCTGACGCCCATGTCGACGTCGACGACCCGCTCGCCCGACGATGCCATCCGCCGCCTCCGGAGCGAGCTCGCGGAACTGTACGGCGCGGACGACGCCGCGGAGGTCGAAGCGCTCGTCGCCGACGTGCGGCGCCGCGCCGGAGCGAGCCCGCGGCGCGGCGATCCACCCCGGACGTGGACGGAACGCGATGCCGTGCTCATCACCTACGGCGACCAGATCCAGTCTCCCGGCGAGGCACCCCTGCGCACGCTCCACGGGTTCCTGCGGGATCGGCTCTCCGGTCTGGTCAGCGCGGTGCACCTGCTGGCGATCTCCCCCTGGTCCTCCGACGACGGGTTCGCGGTGGTGGACTACTCGCAGGTGGACCCCGCGCTCGGCACCTGGGACGACGTGTCGGGGATCGCCGCCGACTTCGAGCTCATGCTCGACGTCGTCCTGAACCACGCGTCGTCTCGCAATCCCTGGCTTGCCGGGTTTCTCGCCGACGACCCCGAATTCGCCCGGCACTTCATCGAGGTCCCGCCCGGGACCGACCTCTCGGCCGTCGTCCGGCCACGGGCCACGCCCCTGCTGACCCACTTCGAGGGGCCGGCCGGAGAACGCCTGCTCTGGACGACGTTCTCGCGTGACCAGGTGGACCTGAACTACCGGAACCCGCGGGTGTTCCGCCGGATGGTCGAGGTCATGCTCGACGACATCGATCACGGGGCGTCGTTCCTGCGGCTCGACGCTGTGGGGTACGCCTGGAAGGAGCCGGGAACCACGTCGTTGAACCTCCCGCGGACCCACCGCCTGGTGCGGGCGATCCGCGCGGCCGTCGATGCCACCGCACCCGGAACGGCGATCGTCACCGAGACGAACGTGGCCCAGCAGGAGAACATCGCCTACTTCGGAGACGGCGAGCCTGAGGCTCAGGTCGTCTACCAGTTCTCGCTGCCGCCGCTCGTCCTGCACGCGCTGCTGTTCGGCACCGCGGATCGGCTGGCGTCGTGGATCTCGTCGCTGCCGTCGCCCCCGCCGGGCTGCGCGTTCCTCAACATGGTGGCCACACACGACGGCATCGGACTGATGCCAGCGGAGGACCTCCTGTCCGAGACGGAGATCGCCGACACGGTCGAACAGGTCGTCGCGCACGGGGCGCGTGTCTCGATGCGGGACACCCCGTCGGGCCACCGCCCCTACGAGGTGAACTCGACCCTGTTCGATGCGCTGTCCGACCCTTACGCCGACGAGCCGGAGCCACTGCGCGTGGCCAGGCACCTGGCCGCCAACGCGATCATGCTGACGCTTTCGGGGATCCCCGGGATCTACGTCCACAGCCTGTTCGGCTCGCCCAACGACCACGCGGCGGTCAAGGAAACCCGGGTCGCCCGGCGCATCAACCGGCGACGGTTCAGGGCGGAGGAGCTCGACGCCGCGCTCGCCGATTCGAAGTCCCGCGCCGCCCGGGTTTTCTCGGGGGTCGCCGCGCTCCTCCGCGCCCGTGCCTCGCACCCGGCGTTCCGGCCGGACTCTCCGCAGCGGGTCCTCGACGCTCCCCCCGGGGTTCTGGCCGTGGAGCGCGGCTCGGACGAGACGGGGCGCGTCCTGTGCCTGGTGAACCTCACAGCAGAGCCGCGGACGGTCGACGGCTTCGGCCCCGGTGTCGACCTCGTCTCGCGCGCGGAGGTGGAGGCCGCCGTCGGAACCTCATTGCGCCTCAGGCCCTACGACGTGCTGTGGCTGGCCGATCCGGCGGGGTCGCAACCCGCCGCAGCCAACCGGTGAATGGCCGGCCGACGTGAGGGAAAGGAGTTCCTGCGGCAGCCGAACCCGACAGCTGAGGAGGCGCCGGTGGAGACTCCGCCGATCCAACCGACCCCAACCCCCGGCGCCGTCGGCCGGTCCGATCATCTCCGGGCCCGTTAGGAGGGAGTTCGGGGCGGGCTGGTTCGCCGCCCGCGTCGGACTCGCCGCCGGATCGATCGTGCTCCTGGTCCTGGCGCGGGACCGGTTCGGCGAGGTCGCCCGCGAGCCCCGGGACCCGTTCGACATCAGCGAGTCGACATGGCTGCTCGGCGTGCTCCTCGCGCTCGCGGCGGGCGTCCTGGTCGGGCTGGCACTGGTGCTCCCCGGACGCCGACGCGGGTACCGGAGCCGCGACCTCCTCGCGGTCGGCGTCGTCCCGGCCCTCTACCTGATCACCGCCTTCGCAGTGATCTGGGGGGTCGAGAGGAGGTGGAACTTCCCGGCGTTACTGGATCGGGCGATCTACAACCTCCACCTCTTCTCGTTCGACCTCACCTCGGCCGTGGCAGCGCTGCTCGGGGTCGTGATCTCGGTGTGCGCCCGCGGCGACGATCTGCCGGATGCGGCGACCGGCGCTCCGGCCGGGAGCTGACCGGCCGGCTCGGTCAGCACGCGCCCGCCGTGTAGACCTCGCTGCGGATCAGGATGTTGCCGGAGATGTCGCAGATCAGCGGGATCCGGTTCTGCCCGATGATGAACCCGCCGCCCGTGATCGGGTCGGCCGGATCGTCCGGCACCGCGACCTCGAAGTGGAGGTGCTCGCCGTTGGCCTTGCCCACGTCCCCCTCGAACCCGAGCGGGTCACCGGCGTCGACATGGTCGCCGACGTCCCAGTCGAGGTCGGTCACGGAGTCCGTCTCGAAGTGCGTGTACTTCGTCCATTCCCCGTTGGCGTGCTCGATCCAGACGTAGTTGTTGTTGTCGGTCGGCTCCGAGTTCGAGTCGACGATGAACCGGATCGTCCCGTCGGCCGCCGCCACGATCACGTACTGGGGACCCTTCGGTGTGCCGTTCATGTCGATCCGGTCGATCGGCGTGTGGGCGACGTAGTCCCCGCCGACCTTGACGCTGGTGCCGTTGGTGAAGCCGATGCGGTACACACCGCTCGACGCGGGCTCGCCGGACAGGCGGTCATGGTCCTCGGCCACGCCGTCGACGCCGTTCGATTTCTGGCTCCACAGCTGGGTGCCGCTCGCGGCCAGGCCGGACGGTCCGTTGCCATAGAGGACGTTCACGGAGCCCGCGCTGACGTCGTCGCCGAGCGTCTCTCCGGGCGCGCCGATGGCGAGGTCGTCGAACCCGTCGCCGTCGAAGTCGCCGGACGCCTGAGAGGAGCCGAACGTGTCCCCCTCCTCGCCGACGCCGTCGATCCCGTCCTGGTCCTGATGCCAGATCCGGTTGCCGCCGGTGCCGAGGCCGGATCCCCCCACGCCGTACAGAACGTTGACGCTCCCGGCGTGCCGGACGTCCCCGAGGTCCTCCCCGGGCACACCCACCGCGAGATCCGCCGCGTTGTCGTTGTCGAAGTCCCCGGCCGCGAGCGACCAGCCGAAGGCGTCGCCGCTCTCGGGAGTTCCCTGGACCGATCCCTCCTGGGTGAAGAGTTCGTTGCCCGCCGTCGACAGGGCCGAACCGCCGATGCCGTACAGGACGTTGACGGCGCCCTGGTTGGTGACGTCGTCTCCCAGGTCCTCGCGGGGAACGCCGATGGCGAGGTCGTCGGCGTCGTCGTTGTCGAAGTCGCCCACGGCGAGCGACGCGCCGAACGTGTCCCACGACTCGGGGCTGCCGATGATCGACCCGTTCTGGCTGAACACCTGGTCGCCGTCAGCGGTGAGCCCGACGACGTTCGATCCGTACAGGACGTTCACGGCGCCCGCCCCGGAGAAGCCCGTGGTCCCGACGGTGATCTTCTCGGTCGGCACACCCACGGCCAGGTCGACGAAGGCGTCGTCGTCGAAGTCCCCGCTCGCGAGCGATGCGCCGAACGCGTCTCCGCCCTCGGCCGTGCCGGCGATCCCCGAGGTGTCCTGGTTCCAGAGCTGGTTGCCTGATGTGCCGAGGCCGCCGTCCCCTCCGTACAGCACGTTCACGGCGCCGGCGTTGCCATTGGTGGTTCCGGCGGTCGTGACGTCCTCCCCCGGCACGCCGATCGCGAGGTCGTCGTATACGTCGTCGTCGAAGTCGCCGGCGGCGAGCGAGGTGCCGAACAGGTCGCCCGACCCGGGCGATCCGGCGACGCTGCCGGACTGCGACCACACCTCGTTGCCGTCGGTCACGAGTCCGGCCCGCGTCCGGCCGTAGATGACGTTCACCGCGCCGGCGTCCGTCGTTCCCACGTCCTCCCGAGGGACGCCGACGGCGAGGTCGTCGACCCCATCGCCGTTGAAGTCGCCGCACACGAGCGAGGCGCCGAACGCGTCCCCCGCCTCGGGGCCGCCCTCGATGACGCCGCTCTGGCTCCACACCTGGTTCCTCAGGTCGTCGAGCCCCGTGCCGGTCCTGCCGTAGAGCACGTTCACCGCGCCGGCGTCGACCGCGCCGGAGATGTTTTCACCCGGAACGCCGAGCGCGAGGTCGTCGAACCCGTCGTCGTCGAAGTCACACCCGTGCGCGGCGAGCGCGGAGGGCCCCGGGGTCCCGGCCGCGGCCGGCGCCGCCGTCGCGAGCACCAAGGCGATCGCGGCGCCCACCGTCCTCCATCCGGAAATGCCGGTCCGGTGTCCACCCCGTCGTCCGCGCATGGCCGTTCCTCCCTGGCGTGGCGGGCAGCCGTTCGTGGGCGGTAGTAGCAAGACGGACGGGCCGGGTCAAGTCAACCCAAAGAGGGCCTACGTGTCACGGGTCAGGCCGATGCCGAAGCACGTGTAGGAACGCCGCACGTGCATACCGATGCGCTCGTACATCGTGAGCGCGCCGGTGCGGGACTCGGTGGAGAGCACCACCTGGCGCCGCCCGAGCCGGTGGAACCCGCGGAACGCCTCGACGAGCAGCGCCCGGCCGATCCCCCGGTCCCGGTGCGACCGGCGCACCGCCAGCTGGTGAACGTAGCCGTCGCTGTCGCCCTCGTAGTCGAGCGAGATGCACACGCCGACGATCTCATGGCCGTCGAGCGCAACCGGCGACAGCCGCGGGTCGAACGTCTCCCGTCCCACCGTGTGCCCGGCCCACTCGTCGAAATCCTGCTCGTCGCGGCCCTCCCACTCGCCGAACGCGTCATCGACCACCCGGTGGGCCTCCCGGTCGTCGCTCCCAGGTGCGAAGTCGCGGATCCGGATGCCGTCGGGGAGGTCGGGCGCGGCCGGTTCGTCCTCGCCCATGACGTACTCGAGCATCCACGTCGTCCACCGGGGGCTCCAGCCGCGGGAGCGGAGCAGTTCCTGCGCGTCCGGCTCGGCGTCGCTCCTGGTCTGGCGGACCTCGCGCAGCCCCGAGTTGCGCGCCGCCTCCTCGCACCATGCGACGACCCGCGAGCCGATCCCCCGGCCGCGGTGGGCAGGGTGCACGTCCGTGTACGTGGCGCCGCGCCCGGCCTCGAGCACCGCCCACGCCACGACGGCGCCTTCGTGCTCGACCACCAGCGTGTGCCTCGCGGGATCGACGCCGGGGAGCGCCAGCTCCGACTCGATGTCCTCGCGATCGATGTCGACGACGCCGTTCGCCCCGAGCTCGGCGGCCGCCGCCACGGCGAGGATCGCGTCGACGTCGTCGATCGACGCAGGTCGGAACGTGTGCCGGAAGTCCATTGTGGTCCGCAGGCTAACGAACCGAACACACGGGTCCGCGCCGGCCCCGAGCGACACACGTACGCTTCGGGCCGGGTTCTTCGGGGGGATCGACATGAGTGAGGACATGGGAGAAGAGGTACCGCCTCCGCCGCCGCAGCCATCGGCAGCTCCGCCACCACCCGGACCTTCCCGGGGACGGCGATGGCCGATGGCGGTCGCTTTCGGCGTCGCGGTGCTCTTGATCGCCGGTGGCGTCACGCTCCTGCTCACCCGCGGAGACGACGACGCGGGAACGGCGATCCCCCTCCGGTTCGAGCAACAGCAGAACTTGCGATACGGGGTGCGCATCCACGACGAAGGAAGCACCGGCGCCGACGGCAACGACTACGCGATCGATACGACGACCACCGTGCACTTCACCGTTGAGTCCGTCGACGGCGATGGGACGGCGACGACCTCGGCCGTCGTCGGGGAAATCACGTCGAAACCCGCTGGTGGGGAGCCCTCGACGCTGGGTCCGCTCACGGGCCAGACCATTCGCGTCGAGTCGGACGGCCACCAGCTGGACTCGCTGATCCTGCTTGCCGACCCGGAGGGCACGTTGATGGGCCTGTCGGATCTCATCTTCCCGTTCCTGCCGCCGCCCGGCGCCGAGCCGGGCGACACGTGGGAGATCGACGCCGCCCAGGGCTTTCCACTCGGAAGCGGAACGACGACCTTTGTGGGGACCGGGACCCTCGTTCGGTTCGAGGGAGGCGACACGCCCGCGGTGGCCGTCGTCGAAGCCGACCTCACCGAGTCCTGGGACGACGTCACCGTCGATTCGGCGACCCTCAGCGTGATGGGCGGCGGCGAGGGCGGCGGCCCCGGAACCGTCTCCTGGAACGGCTCGCAGCGGCTGCACGTGAGGTCCCGGGTCGACACCGTCAAGGGCATCGTCCTCGACACGACCGCGTCGGCCGACTACGACCTGGTCGTCGGCTCGTCCGTGGCGGACCCAGACGGCGCCTCCAGCCTGAACACGGGCTCGTTCACGCAGGAATCCAAGCTCCTCAGGAGCTGACGCCCGGCAGGCGGACTCCTCCCCCGGCGTCGAGCTCCCAGAACGGGTTGTGGGCGATCTCCCACGTGTGCCCGTCCGGATCGACGAACACCCCCGCGTAGCCGCCCCAGAACGTCTTCGCGGCAGGATGGGACAAGGTTCCCCGAGCCGCTTCTGCCGCGGACATGACGGCGTCGACCTCTTCCGCCGACCGGACGTTCTGCGAGAGCGTGACGCCGCCCCATCCGCCGGGGTCCTCGACGCCGCCGTCCTGGGCCAGCGACGCGCGGCTCCAGAGCGCGAGCACCATGCCGCCGGCCTGGAAGAACACGACGTCCTCGTCGTCGTTCCTCCGCTCCCACCCGAGCGCTTCGTAGAAGGCGAGCGACCTCGCGAGGTCGGCCACGCCCAGGGTCACGCAGGTCACGCGCTCTTCCATCCCCGTCCTCCTGCAGCCTCCGACGGATGCACCCTACCGAGGCCCGCCGACGCGGGTGCTCGTTCCGCCGCTCGCGAGCGTCCAGACTGCCGACATGCCCTCCTCCAGGCGGCTCCGGAACGACGCATCGACCGGTTCCGCGGGCCGGCGGCCGACCGATCTGCGATCGAAGGTGCCCGCCGGCGACCGAAGCGGGACGGGCGAGGTCGGCGTCTTCCCTTCGATGACTGAGGTGGAAGACGCGGTCGTGGCGGGCGAGGACGTCCTCGGCGACCTGTACCGGCGGTCGGTGGGCAGGGCGGAGGCGCTGGCCCGGGCACTGACCGGCGACCCTCATCTCGCGCAGGACATCGCGCACGAGGCGTTCATCCGGGTCGCGGGGCGGTTCCGGCACCTGCGGGACCGCGACGCGTTCGAGTCGTACCTCAGCCGGACCGTCGTGAACCTGTGCCGCTCGCACTTCCGGCGGGCCGGGGTCGAGCGGCGGGGGATGGAGCGCGTCGGGACGACTGGCACGGTCGTCCCGGCGCCGGCGCCCGAGGAACGGGACGCGCTGTGGACGGCGATCGGCTCGCTGCCGTACCGGCAGCGCGCCGCCGTCGTCCTCCGCTACTACGAGGACCTCTCGGAGGAGCAGACCGGCGCGATCCTGCGGTGCAGCGCGCGCGCGGTGAACGCCCTCGTCTCCCGCGCGATGGCGACGCTGCGGCAGACGATCGAGACCACGGAGGAGCCCCTGACATGAACGCCCTCGAGGAACAGGTTCGAGAAGCTTTCGACCGCAACGTCGGCGTGCCGCCGCCCCGCACCATGCCGGCCGGGACGCGCGCCCGCGTGCGAGGCCGGCAGGCCGGCTGGGTGGCCATGGTGTGCCTGTCCGTGGCCGTGGTGGCGTTCGCCGGGTTCCAGGGACTGAGCCGCCTGCCCGGCGACGACGGGAAGCCCGCCGACGGCCCCTCGATCGTCCCCGACCACCCGCTCGAGTTCGTTCCCGCCGGTTGGCCGGTCGTCGAGATCGGCGACCCCGCGGACGGCTATGTCATGCCCCCGGACGTAACCGGCGCGCACAACGTCGGGGTCATCGCCTCCGGAACCGTCGACGGCGCCGGGTTCTCGTTCCAATCGTTCGTTGGCGAGGGAGGCGGCATCGCCGAGGGGGGCGCGTGCCTCGGATTCGCCGGACCGGGGCTGGGCGAGTTCGCCTCCCCCGGTCCTCAGGGCCCGGGCGCTGTCGGCGGCGTCTCGTCGGGGACCTGCGCGGCGGTCCAGGGCGTACCGGCGGAGCACGACCTGTACCTGGTCGGCCAGCAGGACCCGCAGCAGGCGCCGGGCATCGTGGCCAACTACGGGTTCCTCAGCGACCGCGTGGCCCGGCTCGAGCTCCGCCTCGACGGAGGCCGGACCGTCCGCATTCCGGTCATCGCCAGTCCGCCCGGCTGGGACGGCATTCAGGCGTACCTGTTCTTCCCGCCGGATGGAGCGGCCGGCGAGCTGACCGCGTTCGCGGCTGACGGAACGGCGCTCGCCCGCGTCGGGATCTGCGTGGCGAACGGCATCGCCGGGGGATGCGGCGGCCCGGCGGCCCAGCTCGCGCCGCTCCCCGAACCGACTGTCACGTAAACGAGGCCCAGAGCCGGCCCCCCGATGCCGGAGAGCCCAGCAACCCGAGGGCTACTGGGCTCGTGAACCCGGCCTTTCGATCGCGCGCCACCGAAGGGGGCGCAGCGACCAGGGTGGGCTAGCCTTCTTGCTGGCCCGCCATCTCGACCGGCGGCGTGTCCGGCGGCGCCGGCATGTCGAACACGATCTCGCCGTCGCGAGCGTCCACGATGACCGTCTGTCCCGCCCGGAACTCCTTCCACAGGAGCTTCTCCGACAGGGGGTCCTCCACCATGCGCTGGATCGTCCGGCGCAGCGGCCGGGCGCCGAGCGCCGGGTCGAACCCCTTGTCGGCCAGGACCTCCTTGGCCTCGTCGGTCAGGACGATGTCGATGTCCTTGGCCTTGAGCTGCTCGCGGACCCGCCTGGTCATGAGGTCGACAATCTCCTTGACGTTCTCCTTGGTCAGCGAGTGGAACACGATGACCTCGTCGATCCGGTTCAGGAACTCCGGCCGGAACGACTTCTTGAGCTCGTCCATGACCCGGTCCGTCATCTTGTCGTGCGCCAGGCTCTCGTCCGTCCGGGCGAAGCCGATGCCGGCGCCCTTCTGGATGTCCCGGGTGCCGAGGTTCGAGGTCATGATGATCACGGTGTTCTTGAAGTCCACCGCGTGGCCCTGGGCGTCCGTCAGCCGCCCGTCCTCCAGGATCTGCAGCAGCGTGTTGAACACGTCCGGGTGGGCCTTCTCGATCTCGTCGAACAGCACCACGCTGAACGGCTTGCGGCGCACGGCCTCGGTGAGCTGGCCGCCCTCCTCGTACCCGACGTAGCCGGGCGGGGAACCGATCAGCCGCGACACCGTGTGCTTCTCCATGTACTCGGACATGTCGAGTTGGATCAGCATGTCCTCGTCGCCGAACAGGAACTCCGCCAGCGCCTTCGAGAGCTCGGTCTTCCCGACCCCGGAGGGTCCGAGGAAGATGAACGACCCGGACGGACGCTTGGGGTCCTTGAGGCCGGCGCGGGTCCGGCGGATCGACTTGGAGACCGCGACGACCGCCTCGCTCTGGTCGACGATCCGCTTGTGCAGCTCGTCCTCCATGCGGAGCAGCTTCTCCGTCTCCTCCTCGGTGAGCTTGAACACCGGGATGCCGGTCCAGATCGACAGGACCTCGGCGATCTCCTCCTCGTCGACCTCGCTGAGGACGTCGAGCTCGCCCGACTTCCACTGACGCTCGCGGCGCTGCTTCTCCTCCAGCAGCTGGCGCTCCTCGTCGCGGAGGTGGCCGGCCTTCTCGAAGTCCTGGATGTCGATCGCGGATTCCTTCTTCAGCCGGACCTCGGCGATCTGCTCGTCGACCTCGCGGACGTCCGGCGGCGCGGTCATGCGACGGATGCGCATGCGCGAGCCGGCCTCGTCGATGAGGTCGATGGCCTTGTCCGGCAGGAAGCGGTCGGAGATGTAGCGGTCCGCCAGGTTCGCGGCCGCCACCAGCGCGTCGTCGGTGAAGCTGACGCGGTGGTGCGCCTCGTACCGGTCGCGGAGGCCCTTGAGGATCTCGATCGTGTGGGCCACCGACGGCTGCTCCACGGAGATCGGCTGGAACCGCCGCTCGAGCGCCGCGTCCTTCTCGAGGTGCTTGCGGTACTCGTCGCGGGTGGTCGCGCCGATCGTCTGGAGCTCGCCGCGGGCGAGCATCGGCTTGAGGATGCTGGCCGCGTCGATCGCGCCTTCGGCCGCGCCGGCGCCGACGAGCGTGTGGAGCTCGTCGATGAACAGCACGATGTCGCCGCGGGTGCGGATCTCCTTGAGGACCTTCTTCAGCCGTTCCTCGAAGTCGCCGCGGTAGCGGGAGCCCGCCACCAGCGCGCCGAGGTCGAGCGTGTAGATCTGCTTGCCCTTGAGGGTCTCGGGGACCTCGCCCTTGACGATGTCCTGGGCCAGGCCCTCGACGATCGCCGTCTTGCCGACGCCGGGCTCGCCGATCAGGACCGGGTTGTTCTTGGTCCTGCGGGAGAGGACCTGCATGACCCGCTCGATCTCCTTCTCGCGGCCGATGACCGGGTCGAGCTTGGCCTCGCGCGCGAGCTGGGTCAGGTTCCTTCCGAACTGGTCGAGGACCATCGAACCCTGCGGCGTCTGCTCGCCGCCCGGGGTCTGCTCGCCCTTGCCGCCCGAGTAGCCGGACAGCAGCTGGATGACCTGCTGCCGCACGCGGTTGAGGTCGGCGCCGAGCTTCTGCAGGACCTGCGCGGCCACGCCCTCGCCCTCGCGGATGAGCCCGAGCAGGATGTGCTCGGTCCCGATGTAGTTGTGGCCGAGCTGCAGCGCCTCGCGGAGCGACAGCTCGAGAACCTTCTTGGCACGCGGCGTGAACGGGATGTGCCCGGTCGGCGCGGCCTGCCCCTGTCCGATGATCTCCTCGACCTGCGAACGAACGGCGTCGAGGGAGATGTTCAGCTGCTCGAGGGCCTTCGCGGCCACGCCCTCGCCCTCGTGGATCAGCCCGAGCAGGATGTGCTCGGTGCCGATGTAGTTGTGGTTGAGCATCCTCGCTTCTTCCTGTGCGAGGACCACGACCCGCCTGGCTCGGTCGGTGAACCGTTCGAACATGTCAAGCCTTCCTGGCCGGAAGCGCCGGCCCGCGTGCTGCGTGCCCCCTGGGATCTGCGGACTCCGTCCTACCCCCGAGGCGCAGGAGGCGCTCCCGGTGGCGCACGTTCGCGCCGCCTGAGCGCCCTCCGGATTCGAGTATACCCCCCGCCTCCGTCACGCTCGGCCCCGCCAACGTCCCCATGGTGCCTCCTTGGAGGCCACCGGGGCGGCGGGCGTTCCCCGGAGTGCCTGGCCACCTTGCACTGTTACCCGCCATCACCCTATACGAACAATCCTGACTCCTAGGACATTCGGTCGGCGGGCCATTCAGGATGAGCCCGGGGTGAAATTTCCGCCCGATGCCGGCCAGAAACAGCCGTCCGGCCATCCATGACGGCGGTCGCTCGCGTACAGCGAGTCGATGCGACCGGTCTGGGGGCGGACGGTGATCGCCATGACGCTGGTGGTTGCCCTGGCCGCGTGTGGCGACTCGACCGGCCCGGAGCCCACCGAAGCGACGGAACCCAGCTCGGCGGCGACCACCGGGCCGACGTCGGCACCGGTGACGACGAGCACGTCCGGCCCGACCTCCGGGCCGACCACCGCGCCCACGACCGCAGCCACGACAGGTCCGGCCGGACAGACGGTGATCACGCTCTCCGGGACCGAGGCCTACGGGCTGACCGCGACGTCGGACGCGATCTGGGCGGTCCTGTACTCGAGCCAGGTTCTCTCGAGAGTCGACCCGGAGACGAACGAGGAGGTCGACACGATCGACGCCGGGGCCGGGGCGGCCACATTGCTGACGGTCGGACACGACGTGTGGCTCGGCCGATACGGCGGCTCCGGCCCGGCGCCGGACGTCACGGTCTACCGGGACGGCGATCCGGTGTCCAACTTCGACGCCGGCGGGCTCTGCTGCGACCTCACCCTCCTCGACGACACCGTGTGGGGACTCGACCCGGCCGGATCCCTCGTGGGGATCGACGCGGTCAGTGGCGAGGTGGCCGGAACGGTCGCGGTCCCGCAGCTCAACTTCGACATCCACACGAACGCCGTGGCGGGTGGCGACTCGCTGTGGGTCTCGAGCGACGACACCCCGCTGTTCCGGGTCGATCCGAAGACCGAGAAGGTCGCGGAGACCGTGAAGACGGACGGGGGCGTCCCGTTCCTCGAGCATGGGGGGTTGGTCTGGGGAGCGAAGCCCGACGAGCTGTGGGCGGTCGACACGGGGGCCGCGAAGGTGGTCCGGCGCATCCCGCTCGACGACTCCTCCGAGGTGCTCTCGATGGCGATCGACGACGGGCAGATCTGGCTCGGCATGCGCCACATCGGCGCGGTGGGCGCGGTGGAACGGCTCGACCTCGAGACCGGCGAGGTGCTCGCGGACATCCCGGTCGACATTCCGGCTCGGATCGTCGTCGCCTTCGGCTCGGCCTGGGTCACCGACTCCGGCAGCGGCAATCTCTACCGGTTCGAACCCGACGCCGGCTCCGCTTCCTGACGGTCAGGACGGGGCGTCCTCCGGGCGGACGTGGGGGAACGTGATCACGTCGCGGATCGACGGCATGTCGGTGAGGACCATCGTCAGGCGGTCGATGCCGAGGCCCATGCCGCCGGCCGGGGGCATGCCGTGTTCGAGGGCCATCAGGAAGTCCTCGTCGAGCGGGTGGGCCTCCTCGTCGCCGCGCCGCTTGGCCTCCTGCTGGGCCTCGAACCGGCGCCGCTGGTCGTCGGGGTCGGTGAGCTCGGAGTAGGCCGGGCCGATCTCCATGCCGGCGATGATCAGGTCGAAGTGCTCGGTGACGCCGGGGCTGGTGCGGTGCGGGCGGGCCAGCGGTGAGACCTCCTGCGGCACGTCCTTGACGAACGTCGGGCGCCAGATCGTGTCCTCGACAAGCCGCTCGTAGAGCTCCCACACGACGTGCCCGGGGCCCCAGCCTTCCTGGGGCTCGACGCCGTGCCGCGCTGCGAGCACGACCAGATCGGGCCGGTCGAGCGTGACCTCCTCGCCCACTTTTTCGGAGACGAGCTCCAGCACGGTTCGCCGGGGCCAGGGAGGGGTGAGGTCCATCTCCTTGCCCAGATACTCGAACTGGAGGGTTCCGAGGACCGCCTGGGCGGCCTCGACGACCAGGCGTTCCGCGAGCCGCATCATGTCCTCGTAGTCGCCGTAGGCCATGTAGAACTCGAGCATCGTGAACTCGGGGTTGTGGTCGCGGTCGATGCCCTCGTTCCGGAAGTTCCGGCCGATCTCGTAGACCCGCTCGAGGCCGCCGACCAGCAGGCGCTTGAGATACAGCTCCGGGGCGATCCGCAGGAACAGGTCGATGTCGAGCACCTTGTGGTGCGTGACGAACGGCGCCGCCAGCGCGCCGCCGTGGGTGACCTGGAGCACCGGCGTCTCGACCTCGACGAATCCCTCGCCGTCGAGCACCCGGCGCATGGAGCCGAGGACGTTGGCCCGGGCCTGGACCACGCGGCGGTACTCCGGCTCCGCGAACAGCTGGAGGTAGCGCCGGCGGATCTTGAGCTCGGGGTCGCGGATGCCGGCCCACTTCTCCGGCGGCGGGCGCAGCGACTTGGTGAGGAGCGTGAGCGTGGACGTCTTGACGCTGACCTCGCCCCGCTTGGTCTTCACGACGGGACCGCTCGCCCCGACGATGTCGGCCAGGTCGAGGTCGTCGAGCAGCGCCCACGACGCGTCGTCCATCGCGTCCTTCGAGCAGAAGAGCTGGAGATCGCCGGAGCGGTCGCGGATCACGACGAAGGCCACCCCGCCGTGGCGCCGGAGCAGGACGATCCGCCCGGCCACCGTCTTCACGACGTCCGTTTCCTCGGCCGGCTCCAAGCCGCCGAACTCCGCGAGGATGTCCGCCGCGTGGGCGTCCGGCCGGAAGTTCAGGGCGAACGCGGGAACGCCCCGTTCCTCGAGCCGCTGCAGCGTCTCCCGGCGGGCGGCGAGGACGGCGGCGAGGCGACCCCGGTCCTCCTCTTCGGCAGCCGGGTCCGCGGGAGTGCCCTCCTCGGGAGGCGGCTCAGGCATCTGGACGGGTGTTCCGGTCGAAGATCAAGCGGAGGCCCTCGAGCGTGAGCCAGGGCTCGTGATGGTCGACGGTCGAGGTGTGCGGGGCGATGACCTCGGCCAAGCCCCCGGTGACGACGACGGTGGCGTGGCCGCCGAGCTCCTTCTGCATGCGCTCGACGATGCCGTCGACCTCGGCTGCGGTGCCGTAGACGAGGCCTGACTGGAGCGCCTCGACGGTGTTCTTCCCGATGATGTCCTTCGGTGCGACGATCTCGACGCGCGGGAGGCGTGAGGCCTGGGCGATGAGGCCTTCGGCCGCCACGGCGATCCCGGGGGCGATGGCGCCGCCGAGGTACTCGCCCTTCTCGCTGACCGCGTCGTAGGTGGTGGCGGTTCCGAAGTCGACGACGATGCACGGGCCGCCGTACTTCGCGTAGGCGGCGAGCGCGTTGACGATGCGGTCCGCGCCGACCTCGCGCGGGTTGTCGGTGAGGACGGCGACGCCGGTCTTCACGCCCGGCTCGACCACCACCGGTTCGAAGTGGAAGTACCGCAGCACCATCTCCCGCAGGGCGCCGGTGACCGGCGGGACCACGCTGGAAATGGCGACGCCGGTGATGTTCCGGTCGAACGAGAGGCCCTGTTGCTGCAGGAACCCGCCGAACGCCAGGGCCAGCTCGTCGGCCGTGCGTTCGGGCTGCGTGGACAGGCGCCAGTGCCAGGCGAGCTCCTCGTCGCGGAACACGCCGACCACCATCTGGGTGTTGCCCACGTCGACGGCCAGCAGCATGGGTCGAAGGCGCCTCCTCGAACGCCGGCGCCCATTGTCCCGCACGGGGCGGAGGCCGACAGCCCGCTACGGCGTGAGGAGGAGGTTGTCGATGAGGCGCGGCTTCCCGACGCGTGCGGCCACGAGCGCTCGGGCGGGGCGTTCCACACGCTCGACCTCGTCGAAGGTGTCGTCGTCCACGACCACCGCGTAGTCGAGATGTGCGAGGGGTTCCTGTTCGACCTCGCGGGCGATCGCGGCCGAGAGTGCGCCGGCCTCGCGTTCTCCGGCGGCCAGTGCAGCTTCGGCAGCTCGAAGCCCGCGGGCGAGCGAGAGTGCGGTCGTTCGTTCCTCGGGGCTCAGGTAGACGTTCCGCGACGACATGGCAAGGCCGTCGGACTCGCGGACGATCGGGCAGCCCACGATCCCCATGGGGAACGACAGGTCGCGCACCATCCGACGGACGAGCGCGATCTGCTGGGCGTCCTTCTCGCCGAAGTACGCGACCGCCGGGCCGCACGCGTGGAACAGCTTCGCGACCACCGTGAGCACGCCCCGGAAGTGGCCGGGCCGGATGGCGCCCTCCAGCCGGTCGGCGAGGGGGCCCGGATCCACCGTCACCCGCGGCGGTCCGTCGGGGTACATCTCCCGTTCTTCCGGCACGAAGACGAGGTCGACGCCCTCGGCCTCGGCGAGCGCCAGGTCCCGGTCCATGTCGCGGGGGTACGCGGCGAAGTCCTCGTTCGGCCCGAACTGCAGCGGGTTGACGAACAGCGTGACGGCGACGACGTCGCGCTCCTCGCGGGCCCGGCGCATGAGCGACAGGTGGCCCTCGTGGAAGTACCCCATCGTCGGGACCAGCCCGACCGAGCGGCCGTCCCGACGCGCGTCGTCGCACGTGGCGCGGAACGCGCCTGCGGTCGCGATCACGTCCACCGGGCGAGCACCTCCTCGATCACGGCCCGGCCATCGGCGTCCAGGCGCCCGCCGCGAACGGCCAGGTCGGCCGCCGCCCGAGAGAGCGCCACGTACGGGGCGACGGCGTCCGGCGCGTGTTCGGCGAGCGCGGCCAGGTTGCGCTCCACGGTGGCCGCATCGCCGCGGACGACCGGGCCGGTCAGCGCGTCGTCGGGCCCGAGCTCGCCCGTGTTGTCGACGCTCGCCCGCGTGAGCGGCAGGAACCGTGCGGCGGGCTCCTCGATCCCCGCCTCGCGGAAGGCCTGTTCCGCCAGGCCGAGCAGCGCCACGACCGCGTTCGAGGCCAGCACCGCGCCGGCGTGATAGAGCGGACGGGCCTCGTCCGGCAGTCGGAACGGCCGCGCCCCGACGTCGACCGCCAGCCGTTCCCCGAGCGCGAATCCCTCCTCGGCTCGCGCCGTGACCGCGGCCGCGCTCCCCGGAACCCGGTCGAGCGCGGCGTCGACCGACGGGAAGGTCTGCAGCAGATGCACCGCGACCGTCATGGCCCCGGCGGCCTCGGATGGCTTCAGCGCGTCGAGTCCGAGCGCGCCGGACAGGTGCAGCACCGCCGCCTCGGCCCGGAGCGCAGATGCCACGGCGGCCGCGGTCGGCTCAATCAGGCCGTCCGGGACACCCAGGATCACCACCTCGGCGGCGCCGGCCGCCTCCGCGTCGCCGACCACCGGCGTCCCGGGCAAATACCGCGCCGCGCGCTCGGCGGTTCCTTCGCGGCCCGAGACGGCGGCCACCCGATGGCCGGCCCCGGACAGGAGCACCGCGAGCGCCGTTCCCACCCGGCCGGCTCCGACGACGGAGATATCCATGCGCCCGCGAGTATGCAAGAAGGCCGCTGCGGCGGTTCGTCAGCGACTCATTGGTCAAGCCAGAGCATCGGGCCGGTCGGCGGCGGCGCGCCCTTCGGGAGCGGCACCTCGCGGTAGGCCTTCCCGCCCGAGGTGTAGAGCTTGCCCTCCGCGGCGACGAACAGCGTGTTCCCGGCGAACGCGGCCCCGACCGCACCCACAGACGGCGTCAGCTCCGGCGAAACGGCGATGGGGCGCTCTCGGCCCTCGCCGGGCTCCACCTTGAACTCCCAGACGGCGCGCACGTCACCGAGGGTGCCGAGGATCGCCGCCCGGTGCCCGTCCTCCGACCAGGCCAGGAACCGCTCCGCACGGAGGTCGTTCTCGTCGTCGCCGATGATGATCGGCCCGCCGACCCCCTGCCAGACCAGCAGGGTGCGCAATACCGGTGACGACTCGGACCTCGGCCCCGTCGGCGCCTGGATCCGCGGTCCGACCAGCATGTCCCCCACCGGCGACACGCCGAGCAGCGCGAAGTCCGGCACGACCTGATGGAGCGCCTTGTAGCCGAGCTCGTAGACGCCTCCGTCGGTCGGCCCGGCCAGCGAGACGAACGGCCGCGTGAGCCCGTCCACCGCAAGTCCGTCCGCAGTGGAGCACGACGGTCCCTCGTACGTGAGCCTGCTGCCGAAGGTCGGCCACGACACGAAGGTGAGTTGCAGGAGCGGGCACCGTCCACGGGCCGACGCCTGGCGCGTAATGACGTACACGCCGGTTCCGCCCGGGGTCCACGCCACGATCTGACCTTCGGCGAAACGCTGCGGCGAGCGGTCCGGCGACAGGTCCTCGTAGAGGAGCGCGATCCCGCCCGCGCGGACACCCACGGACCCTTCGTTCGGCCCCGCGACGATCTCGTCCGGGAGCAGCGTCCGGGGACCTTTGGTGGCGACGCCCTGCGCGACGTTCACGGTCCACAGCCGGCCGGTCACCCCGTCGCCTCCGGCCGTCGCGTAGACGAGCGTTCCCTCGAGCGCCCTGACCAGCCGGGGCGAAGTCGGGGCGCTCTGCCCCCGCTGTGCCCACAGCAACCCGGCGATGAGCGCGACGGCCGCGGTGACCGCGACCCATCGGGCGGAGCGCGGCGGCTGCCGTCGCCCCGGGCGAGGCGCAACCGGCTCGTCGCCCTCGATGGTCGGCGTCATCGGCTCGCGGGTCGACGCCTCGGCAACGGGCCGGCGCGCCGCCTTCGCGGCGGTCCTGGGAACGGAGAACGAGTCGCTCCGTGCCGGGGCGACCGGAGCCGGCTCGCCGACGGAGCTGGCCGGGGCGGTTGTTTCCCCGGCCTCGGGAGCCGACTCGGCTCCCGAGGCCTGCCCGCCTCCGGTTGGGGGCTCCACCGCCGAGGCGCCGTCCGACAGGTACAGCGGCGCGCCGCAGCGCGGGCACCGTTCCTCCGGATCGCCCTCCCAGTCGCACCGGAAGCAGAGCGCCCGGCTCACCGCACCGCCCCGGCCTCCACCAGGGGCGGCGCGAACCGCCGGACGCCGGGTTCGTTCAGCACGTCACGCACCTCGTCCGGCATACGGCCGCCGGGCAGCATCGGTTCGCGTTCCAGCTCGAACAGCGGGATCAGGACGAACGCCCGCTCGTGCATCCGTGGATGGGGAACCGTGAGGCCGGGCTCGTCGATGCGCTCATCGCCGTACGTCAGCAGGTCGACATCGAGCGTCCGGGGGCCCCACCGTTCCGCCCGGACCCGGCCGAGCTCCTGCTCGACCCGCAACGCGGCGGCGAGCAGCTCATGCGCGGGGAGCGACGTCGAGACCTCGGCCACCGCGTTGAGGTAGTCGGGCTGGGGCGGACCGACCGGCGCCGTCTCGTACACGCCGGACGTCCGCACGACGCGGATGCCGTCCACGCCATCGAGCAGCTCGACCGCGCGCCGCAGGTTCTCGAGCCGGTCGCCGAGGTTCGAACCGAGCCCGAGGAACGCGCGGACCTCGCGGGTCACGGGTCGACGGCCTCGACGGCGACGTCGGACACGCCGAGGCTGCGCTGCGCGGCCGGCTTGTGCACGACGACGCGGGCGCGCACCACGCGCGGGTCGTCCCGCACGGCGGCGCACACCGACCGGGCGATCGTCTCGAGCAGTTGGTGCGAGGTGTCCGCGATCGTCCGCTGCACCCTCGACTTCAGAAGGCGGTAGTCGAGCGTGTCGTCGATGTGGTCGCCGCTGGGGTCGACGTCGGCCTCCACGTCCACGACGAACTCCTGGGGCGCGTCGCGCTCGCCGGGGTTGGCCCCGTGCCGTCCCGACGCGGTGATGCCCGTGAGCCGGATCCGGACCGGTTCCATGGTCGCCTCCTTGGTCACGCCCCGCGGTCGCGTTCAGCCTGTCGCTTCGCCAACGCCTCGGGGATCTTCCGGAAATCCCACGACGAGATGCGCTCCGGCTCCATCCGCAGGAACAGCCGGTTGCGCCACGACGCGAAATGCGGCTCGTTGCCGCCGAAGTACTTCCCGCCGAACGCCGCGGTGGCGTCCTCGAGATCCTCGCCCGCCCCGAGCTCGCGCATCTCGCCGCGGAGCACGGCGCCCCGCAGCTCGTCGTACTGCTCGCCGTCGTCGATGGTCACCGCGGCCCGGGGGTCGGCCTTCAGGTTGCGCACGGTGCGGTTCCCCCGCGTGGTGTTCACGAGCAGCGTCCCCTGCCGCCAGACGAACCACAGCGGGACCACGTGCGGCCAGCCGTCCGGGCTCATGCTGGCGACGCGCGCGGTCCAGGTCGTCGGTGAGGAACTCCGCGAGCTCACCGTCGGACATGGAGACGTCAAGCCGGGCCATGGCGCTCCAGCGGAACGACGACGGGCCCGCTGTTGCTGGCCGTGCGCGTGCTCCGGCCCGTGGGCGTGCGAGCGTCCGAGCAGGTGGGTCGCGAGAAACTGCTCCAGCAGCGGCCCGACCACCTCGGGCGCCTCGAGCGGGATGAAGTGGCCGACGTCGGGCAGCGTGACGAGGGCCGGCCGGGCAAGGGTTTCGACGAGTCGGTCGGCGATTTCGACGCCGACGTAGGGGTCGTCCTCGCCCCACACCAGCAGGCTCGGAACGTCGAGCGCGCCGAGGTCGTCGTCGCGATCGGCGAGGCCGATCCCGTCGATCGCCCTCGTCGCCCGGAAGAACGCCTTCGCTGCCGCTTCGTCCCGGGTGAACGGATCCCGAAAGGCCGCGACCACGTCCCGCGTCAGGATGTCCTTCCGCGTGGTGCCGAGGTCGAGCGTCAGGTCGATCACGTCGCCGACGAACCCGGGTTCCTCCTGCTCCGGGGCGGCGTCCTGCAGCATCTTGAGGCCCTCGATCGGCCACAGGTCGAACGCGTCGGTGTCGAGGAGGCCGAGCACGTCGGCCCCGCCTTCCAGGGCGAACAGCTGCGCGACGAGCCCGCCGATGTCGTGGCCGACCACCGCGAGGTGTTCCGGCTGGATCCCGCTCGAGCAGCTCCCGCACGTATGCGGCCTGCGCCCGCGGATCGAGCGGCGCGTCCTCGGGCTGGTCCGACGCGCCGTACCCCAGCAGGTCGGGCGCGATGACGCGGAACGACCCAGCCAGCTGCGCCCCGACGTCGCGCCACAGCATCGACGTCGTCGGGAACCCGTGCACCAGGAGCGCAACCGCGTCGCCCTCGCCGGCGTCGACGTACGCAATGTCGGCGCCGGCGGACGTCCGGAACCGTTGCGACGCAACCCACTCAGCCATCGGTGCTCCGGCCGATCGCATCGACCACATCCACCACCTGCCGCATCTCACGCACGTCGTGGACGCGGATGATCTCGACGCCCTGCGCCGCCAGCCACGCGACCGCGCCCGCGGTTCCACCCAGCCGGTCGTCGGCCTCCGCGCCCGTCAGCTTGCCGATGAACGCTTTTCGGGATGGCCCGACGAGCAGCGGTACACCCTCCACACGGACCTGCCGGATATCGCGCAGCAACGTCAGGTTGTGGTCCAGCGACTTGCCGAACCCGATCCCCGGGTCCACGCACAAGTGGTCGCGTCCGATGCCCGCCATGACCGCAGCCTCGACCCCTTCCGACAGGAACGCCTGGACCTCGGCGACGACGTCCTCGTAGTGCGGCTCGACCTGCATCGTCTTCGGGTCGCCGAGCATGTGCATCAGCACCATGCCGGCCTCGAGCTCCCGGACCGCGTCGAACATGTCCGGATCGTCGCGGCCGGCGCTCACGTCGTTGACGATCGACGCGCCGGCGTCGAGCGCGGCGCCGGCCACGGACGACTTCCGCGTGTCGATCGAGATCGGCACGTCGACCTCCGCCGCGAGCCGCTTGATGACCGGAACGACGCGGTCGATCTCCTCGTTCACCGGGACCGGGTCCGAGCCCGGCCGCGTCGACTCGCCGCCGACGTCGAGCAGGTCGGCGCCGTCGGCCGCGAGCTGCAGGCCGTGCCGCACGGCCGCCTCCGGATCGAGGAACAGCCCCCCGTCGGAAAACGAGTCCGGCGTGACGTTCACCACGCCCATCAGCAGCGTGCGGCCGCCCAGCTCGAGCGCCCCGGAGGCGTGCACCCACCGCATGGCGTACAGCGTAGCCCTCCCGCCGAACACGCCCGGTCGTGCAACCTTTCCGGGGGATGACGGCGTCTTCACGTGAGGGCGCCGGAAGGAGCGCAAGGGCATGATGCGGGCCGAGGTCGGCCGGAGCGAGCTGGAACGCGTGAGCGAGACGGGCAGGCTGGGCGAACTGTACCGGCGCCACGCCGGCGACGCCTCGCGGCTGGCCTACCTCATCACCGGCGACCGAGCCCTCGCCGAGGACCTCGTGCAGGAGGCGTTCGTCCGCCTGTACGGCAAGTTCCGGGACCTCCGGAACCCCGACGCGTTCGACATCTACCTCCGGCGCACGGTGGTGAACCTCGCCCGTTCCCACTTCCGGCACCGAAAGGTCGAGCGGAAGTACCTGGAGGGCGCCGGCAAGGCCGACCACACCGTCGCCCCACCCGACGTCGGCGACCGCGACGAGCTTTGGGCAATGCTGCAGGCGCTCCCCGAACGCCAGCGCACTGCCATCGTCCTCCGCTTCTACGAGGACCTGTCGGAGGTCTCCACGGCGGAGGTCATGGGCTGCCCGGTCGGAACCGTGAAGTCGTTGGTGTCGCGGGGCCTCGAACGGCTCCGCGCCATCGTCCCGAGGAGTGAGCCAACGTGAGCACCGACCTGAAGGAACTCCTGCAGCGCCGCGCGGAGGACATGCGCCTCCCGCCCGACCTCCCGCCGGCCACGTTCCGTCGAGCCCGCCGCCGCCGCGGCTGGACCGCCGCCTTCGCCGGCGTCACGACCATCACGCTGATCGCCGGAACGATCGTCGCGCTGCAATCCACGGTGTTCTCGAGCGACCGCCGCATCGGCCATGAACCCACCCCGGCCCCGAGCGAACCGACGCCGGCGCCCACGCAGGCACCGCCGATCGTGGACACCGACCACGCGGTTCCGGCCGTGTGGCCGGAGGCGAGCCTCGAAGCGATCCAGGCCGAACAGCTTGCCGTGGACTCCGGCGCGGACCAGTGGCGGACGAACTCGCTCGCCACAGCCCAGTCATTCGCCACAGACGTGTTGGGATGGTCCGAGAGTGCCGATGGCGTGTCCTTGACCCAGATCTCCGGCTCCGAGGAAAGCGGATCGGTCGGTGTCGGCGTCCTGGCGCATGGTCCTCGAGGGAACGCCCTGCGTGTCGGGCTCCGTCTGGCCCAGCTCGCCGCGCACCGCGCGGGCGGCGTGTGGTCCGTCACCGACGTGACGTCGGACGCCCTGAGCTTCGAGGCCGGTCCGCGCAGCGCCGGCCCGACATGCGGACCCGATCGGCTCGTGCGCGGGCGTCCGGCGATGCTCTGCGGCTCGGTCCCGGCGCCGGTCGCCCCCGGGGCGATCGTGAGGTACGCGCTGTTCCAGGGCGGCGAGCTGGACGTGAGCGCCCCCACCGACGCGCCGGTGTGGGGAGAGATCCATCCCGACGCCGACGGGAACTTCGCAGGAGGCATGACCGAGAACGTCGTCGGCGACGCGACCGTCCTGCTCGTCGAGCTCCTCGACGGCGACGGGCTCGTGGTCTCCGCCGCCACCGAGCGACTGCCGGCCCCCGGATCGTCGGACCCGTCGCCGTCCGGGCCGGCACCGGGGAACGAGGCCCCGCCGGAACTCACGGACCAGGCTGCCGCAATGCGGGTGGCGATCCTCGACGCGGCGCGGACCAACGACTACGAGCGGCTCCGCCCACTCATCGACGCGCCGTTCACCTTCAGCTTTGGCGACGCAGGATCCGGGTCCGAGGTCGCCACGCGTGCCATCGAGCACTGGAAGCGCGACGGGTTCGAGCCGCTCCGCATCATGGCCGCGCTGCTCGACATGCCGTACACGACCGTCGAGAGCGAGGGCAGACTCATCTACGTCTGGCCCGGCATCTACAACTGGCCGGGGGCGGACTTGCAGTACCTGGAGGATCTGGAGACGGAGTGGCGTTCGGCCCTCGAACAGATCTATCCCGACTTCGAGCAGCAGCTCCATTCGTGGATCGACTACGGCAGCTACATCGGCTGGCGCATCGGGATCACGGACGACGGTCACTGGCAGTTCTTCGTGGCCGGGGACTGACTCGGGGCGGGCGCCGGGTAGCCTCCCGCTCGAGATGGCGAAAGGAAAGTTCACCGAGGTCAAGCGGCGGCTCGACGGCTCCGAGGAACGGTTCGACTGCACGCCGGTTCGCGTCACCGAGGATGTCGCGATCGTCGAGTTCCGGATCCCGGTCGCGGTCGGCGACGTGCCGAAGGGCTCCACCACGATCGGGTGGTTCTGGCGGCGCCGGCCGTACAACCTCTACCGGTTCGTGGGGAAGGACGGGACCCCGCTCCTGCACCGGTTCGACGTGGTCGACGAGGTGGTCATCGACGAGAACCACGTCGAGTACATCGACCTGATCGTCGACGTGCTCGTCTCCCCGACCGGCGACATCACCATCGAGGACGAAGACGAGCTCAAGCGCGCGGCGAAGCGCGGCGCGATCGACGAAGGGCGCCTCGACGCGATCGAACGCGCCCTCACCACCATCACGCGCGACTGGCGCCGCATCGTTCGCGGCGCGCTGCGACAGCTGGACGCCGAGTCCGACTGAACGGGCGCGCTACGGACAGCCTGCCGCCCGGCCGTCGTGGATCGGCTCGCCGAACGCCCCGCCACCGAACGAGAAGAGCGATCCGGCGATGCCGGTGATGGTTCCGGTGCCCCCGGTCTGGATGAACTTCAGACGAGGGTGCGCTCTCGGGCCGACGAGATTGGCCGAGATGTCGGACTCCGCCACTCCGTCGAAGCCGTTCCCACTGGCGGTGAACGTCATGTGGCCGTGCTCGATGGTCACCGTGCCCTGGACGCCGCTCGAGTCCATGTGCCCGGTTCCCTCGACCGGCGCCGAGCGCGAGCCGGGGCCGAACGTCCAGTGGAGGTGGTACTCAGCCGAGACCGACTGTCCCTGCATGGTGACGGTGTACTTCCAGGCGCCGTTCGGCCCGCCGCAGGCGTGCCCGACGCTCGTCATCGTGACCCCGTTGTTCACCTCGGAGGCGTTCACGCGCGCGTCGCGGGCGACCGTCCAGGCGAACGACGCCACCGTGTCCGGCTGACCGGCCACCTGCGCCTGGAAGGAATGGCGCCCCGCGGCCGCAGCGACCTGGCGAGGCGACGTGCACGGTGCGAACGCTCCGCCGTCGACCGCACACTCGAACTCGGAGGCGCCAACCGAGGAGAACTCGAACGTCGCCCGGTTCGACGACGTGCTGCATCCGGAGGCCGCGCACGGACCGGATGCGATGGTCACCGGGGCGCCCGGCAGAACCGGCGCACTCGTCGGAACGGTGGTCGCCGGCGCCGACGTGGGCGGCGCCGACGTGGCGGGCGCGCCCGGCGCCGACGTCGCGCCGGCCGGAGTGTCCGCGGGGCCCGCGGTCGGTGCGGCGCTCGGCCCGTTGCCTGCGGACGCGGCCATCGCGACCACGGCCGCGACACCGCCGACGACCACGACGGCGCCTCCGATGACGAGCGCCTTCATGCCGTGGCTGAGCCGGCCGAAGCGGCCTGCCGCTTTGCCGGCGACCTTGACGCCCGATCCCGCAGGGGCGGTCGGGCCGACTCCGGTCGGGCCGGCCGGTGCTGTGGGTCCCGCGCCGGCTGGAGCCCCCGGCGCGGCGGGGCCGGCGCCGGCAGGAGCGCCGGGGGCTGTCGGGCCCGCGCCCGCGGCGCCGGGCGGCGCGGTGGGACCGGCGGCTCCGGGCGCGGTTGGGCCCGCGAACTCGCCCCCGGCAGGACCCGGGACTCCGGTCGCCCCCTGGCTCCCCGCCGCACCGCCGGCGGCGGCTCCGACTCCGGAGGCGCCCGCGGTCGCTGCGGCGTCGTCATCCTCGTCGTCTCGAGCTTCGGGTGGTGGTGGCGGCGGAGTCGGCGGTGCAGGTGCAGGAGGCGGTGGAGGCGGGGGCGGGGGCGATGCTCCGTCAGGCACGTTCGGCTGATCGGTTGTGTCTTCGTTGTCGGACATCGCGGGCCTCCCCCGGAAGGAACTGCGCGTCGATGCTACCGAAGCGGCCTGGAGGGGCCACCCAACGAACGACCGGAAGGGTCAGTCGCGGCGGATGAGGCTCATCGCCTCGGCGCGGGTCCTCGCGTCCGACCGGAATCGGCCACGGACGGCCGAGGTCACCGTCACCGAACCCGGCTTCTTCACGCCCCGCATGGTCATGCACAGGTGCTCGGCCTCGAGCACCACGAACACGCCCTTCGGTTCCAGCGCTTCGTCGAGCGCGTCGGCGATCAGCGTCGTCAGGCGCTCCTGCACCTGCAGCCGCTTGGACAGGAGGTCCACCACGCGGGCGATCTTCGAAAGGCCGGTGATGCGGCCGTCGGCGTTGGGGAGGTACGCCACGTGCGCGACCCCGCTGAACGGGGTCAGGTGGTGCTCGCACAACGAGAACATCGGGATGTCGCGGATCATGATCATCTCGTCGTGGTCTGCCCCCTTGACCACGGTGAGCTCCGCGACGGCGTCGCGCCCCAGCCCCGAGAGCACCTCGCGGTACATGTCGGCGACGCGAGCGGGCGTCTCGACGAGCCCCTCCCGGTCGGCGTCCTCGCCGACGCCCTCCAGGATCAGGCGAACGCCCCGCCGGACCTTGTCGTCGTCGAACCTGGGCGCGCCGTCCGGTTCGTCCGCCATGGTTCAGTCCTCCGAGTCGGGCGGGACCAGCTCGTCCAGCGTGTCCGGGAGCTCGGTGAGGTTCTCGAGCTCGGCGGCCCGGGGATAGTTCGTGATCTCCGACAGCCGGTTGATCCACACGGCCGTGATCCCGAGCTCGGAGCACGGCGAGAGATCGTGGAACACCCCCTGTGCCACGTGCACGTGGTGGTGCCGGTCGGTGCGGGTTCGTTCCTCGAACTGCTTCCAGTGCCCGTGCGCCGGCTTGTACGACTGCGCCTCGGCCGCCGTGATCGTGATGTCCGGCTCGACCCCCAGCTGCTGGACCGACGCCGCCAGCAGGTCCGGGTCGGTGTTCGACAGCAGCCCGAGCTTCCACCCCCGGTTCTTCAGCTCGGCCAGAACGCCGGGGACCTCGTCGAACGCCGGCCAGGTCGGGAGCGAGTCGGCCAGGGCGAACTCCATCCCGACGGGCACCATCAGGTTCTCGTCCGAAGCGAGCCGGGAGAGCGTGTCCTTCAGCACCTCGCGGTACGGCGCCGCGGAGTCCTGTTCGATCTCCGGCTCGATCTCGTGGAACCGCTCCAGGAGGTGTTCGAGCTTCGGCTGATCGGCGTCGGGCCACACCTCCGCCAGCGCCTGTGCGATCCCGAGCTCCCAGTCGATCAGCGTGCCGTACACGTCGAACGTCGCCCACCGGTCGGTCATGGTTCCGCAGGGTAACGCAGGGCGGCCGACCGACGGAACTGCGCTTTGCCCCGGAGCTAGCGGAGCGGTCCGCCGCCGCCGTTGGGCCCGGCCGCCGGCGGCTGGGGACCCCCGCCCGGGCGGTTCATCCGCCGGGCGACCGCCATGCCGGCGCCGGTGCCGCGCTGGGGCCGCTTGATCAGCCCGTCGAGGATCTCGACGAGCTCGTCCTTGTCGACCGTCTCGCGCTCGATCAGGACGTCGGCGAGCTTCTCGAGGTGCCCACGGTGGAGGGTGAGGATCTCGAGCGCTTCGTCGTGCGCCTCGTCGATGAACCGGCGGATCTCGGAGTCGATCTCGAACGCCACCTGCGGCGAGTAATCGGGCTGCGCCGACAGGTCGCGCCCCAGGAACACCTCGTGCTGCTTCTGCCCGAGCGTGAGCGGCCCGAGCAGGTCGGACATGCCGTACTCGGTGACCATCTGCCGGGCGATGCCGGTGGCGCGCTCCAGGTCGTTCTGGGCGCCGGTCGTGATGTCCCCGAACACGATCTCCTCGGCCACCCGCCCCCCGAGCAGCATCGCGAGCTCGTCGACGTACTCCTCCCGCGTCACGAGGAACTTGTCCTCCATCGGCAGGGTCATCGTGTACCCGAGCGCCCGGCCCCTGGGGATGATCGTGATCTTGTGCACGGGGTCGGCGTTGGGCAGCAGGTACGCCACCAGCGCGTGGCCGCCCTCGTGGAACGCGATCACCCGCTTCTCCCGGTCGGAGATGATCCGCGTCCGCCGTTCCGGCCCCGCCACCACGCGGTCGATGGCCTCCTCGACCTCGAGCATGGTGATCGAGCGCTTGGACCGTCGTGCCGCGAGGAGGGCGGCCTCGTTGATCGCGTTCTCGAGGTCGGCCCCCGTGAACCCCGGCGTGCGCCGCGCGATCACGTCGAGGTCGACGGACGGATCGAACGGCTTGCCTCGCGCGTGCACGCGGAGGATGCCCTTGCGCCCCTCGAGATCCGGCCGGTCGATCACGATCTGCCGGTCGAACCGCCCCGGCCGCAGGAGCGCCGGGTCGAGGATGTCCGGCCGGTTGGTCGCCGCCATGAGGATCACGGTCGTCCGCTGGTCGAACCCGTCCATCTCGACGAGCAGCTGGTTCAGCGTCTGCTCGCGCTCGTCGTGGCCGCCCCCGAGGCCCGCGCCGCGATGCCGCCCGACGGCGTCGATCTCGTCGATGAACACGATGGCCGGCGCAGCGGCCTTGGCCTGCTCGAAGAGGTCCCGGACGCGGGCCGCGCCCACGCCGACGAACATCTCCACGAAGTCCGAGCCGGAGATCGTGTAGAAGGGCACGCCCGCCTCGCCGGCCACCGCCCGTGCGAGGAGCGTCTTGCCGGTTCCGGGCGGCCCGTAGAGGAGCACGCCCTTGGGGATCTTGGCCCCCATGGCCTGGAACCGGGCGGGGCTCTTCAGGTAGTCCTTGATCTCCTCGAGCTCCTCGATGGCCTCGTCGACGCCGGCCACGTCGGCGAACGTCGTCTTCGGCTGGTCCTTGCTCAGCACCTTGGCCTTCGACCGGCCGAACGACATGACGCGCGAACCCCCGCCCTGCATGCGGTTCATGACGAAGAGCAGCACGCCGACGATCACGATGATCGGCAGCAGCGTCGACACCAGGAGCGACAGCCACGGGTTGCCCTGCTGGGCGTCGACGCTGTACGGGACGCCGGACTGCTTCAGCAGGGCCTGGAGCTCGTCGCCGGAATCGCTGAGGTAGGTGGCCTGGTACCCCTTGTCGTCGGTGAGCTCGCCCTCGATGACCTGCGTGCCCTCGAGGAAGGTGGCGTTCTTGACCTGCCCGTTGGCGACCAGCTGTTCGAACTTGTACTGCGAGATCGTCTCGGCGCGCGTGGTCTTGCCGGCGAACGACACGAAGATCCACAGGGCGACCAGCACGAGGAGCACCCACAACAGTGGGCCACGGAAGAGCCGTCCGATGGTGCTGTCGGGCTTGTCCGTTTGAGGTCTCCTGGGGTCGCGGGGAACGTGGTCCGAGGCCGGGGCCCAAACCCCCCGGCGGTGCGCCGATGGTAGCACAGGGGTCGGACATCACCTCCCGTCGGAAGAGCCTTCGAGGCCCTCCTACCTGCGGAAATACGCCGTCGAACGAGCTTCGGTTCAGCGCTGTCCCGCTTGGACGGGCCCCCGCGACTGCCGCGTTCCGGAAACGGCTACTCGGGAGAGCCCTGGTACGCCGACGGCTTCAGCGTGGCGACGTAGGGCAGGTTCCGGAAACGCTCCGCGTAGTCGAGCCCGTATCCGACCACGAACTCCGGCGGGATCTCGAACCCGACGTAGCGGAGATCGACGTCGACCTTCTGCATGGCCGTCTTGTGGAGCAGGGCGCACACCTCGAGCGACGCCGGGCGCCGGGTGCGGAGGTTCTTCAGCAGATAGGCGAGCGTGAGCCCGGAGTCGACGATGTCCTCGACCAGCAGGACGTTGCGGCCCTCGATCTCGTGGTCGAGGTCCTTGAGGATCCGCACGACGCCGCTCGTCTTCGTCGCGGCCCCGTAGGACGACACCGCCATGAAGTCGAACTCGAGCGGCAGCCGGATGTGGCGCGACAGGTCGCCCATCATCACGAACGCGCCCTTGAGCACCCCGACCAGCAGGAGGTCGCGCCCGGCGTAGTCCCGCGTGACCTCGTCGCCGAGCCGGCGCACGGTGGCCTGGATCTCGTCTTCGGAGATCAGGACCTTCTCGATGTCCTCTTCCAGCGCCGGCACGTGAGCGAGCAGTCTAGGAAGTGCGACGTCCGACTGCGAACCGTCGGGTGCGGGTGCGAGTTGCAGATCCATCGAAACTCCCCCTGTTCGTGCTTCGTGCGGACGGCCGGTGGTTCAAGCCCCGGGGGAAGTTCGGGCGATGCGAATGTACTCCCTCTCGCGAACGGCAATCAATCCCCCACCGAGGTCCCGGCGCCGCCCGGGCCTTCCCTTTGCCAGGTCGACCAGCGCCTCCACCGCCGCCTCGGTGACCGGAGCCTCGAGCTCACGCAGCAGGTGAACGATCAATCGACGCTCGAAGGCCTCGTCCGGGGACCGTTGGAGGTACAGCAGGTACCCGTCGTCGGTCCGCTTCGCGAGGGGCGAAGCGCCGAGGTCCTCTGGGGTCGGGGGCGGCGCGAACTCCTCGAGGTGCCGTCGCAACAGACCCGCCGAACGGACGATGGGGTCCTTCACGTCCCGGCCGGTGGCACGCTCGAGCGCGGGGATGCCCTCGAGCCGGATCGCGTTCCGGAGCAGGGTCGTGTCGGCGTTGGTCGAGTCGTCTCGGGGCCTCAGCCGCAGCGCGCGGCAGAACGCCTCCACCTCCGAGCGCCGCACGTCGATCAGCGGACGCACACGGGTCCGGCTCGCCGGAGGGATGCCGGCCAGCGCCCAGGGGCCGGCGCCCCGGACCAGCTGCATCAGGACGGTCTCGGCCTGGTCGTCGAGCGTGTGACCGGTGGCGAGGCGGTCCGCCCCGGCCTCCTGGGCAGCGTCCATCGCCGCCGCGTACCGAACCGTCCGTGCCCACGACTCCACGGAAGAGCCGCGTTGGGGGACGCCGGCGGCCGACCGCAGCACGAACGGCACACGCAGACGTTCGGCCTGTCGCCTCGCGTATGCGGCGTCCTTCGCACTGTCCGGCCGGAGCCGGTGGTCGATGTGCACGGCGGCCAGGCGCACCTTCAGGAGCCGCCGCAGCAGGTGGAGCGAGTGCAGCAGGCAGGTCGAGTCGGGGCCGCCGGAGACCATGACCATGACGAGGTCGCCCTCGGCGAACATGTCGTGTTCCCGGACGGTCGCGGTGACGCGTTCCAGCACCCGGGCCACCGCAGGGGGACGCCGGGGCACGCGGTTCCCCTCAGGTCGCGGCGGCGGGCGGCGCCTGCTCGGGCCGGACGCGGTCGAGCCACCGATCCGGCGCCATGACCTCCTCCAGCGAGGGAAGGTGCTCCGGCCCCTCCCACACGCGGTTGAACCCGGCCATGCCGGCCCGTTCGATCACGCCGGCGACGAACCGCTCGCCGACGTCGTACTGGCGGACCTTCGACTCGAATCCGATCAGCCGCTGGAAGCTCCGTTCGATGCCGGAGGACTTCCGGCGGTCGTGGAGCCCTCGGCGCATGCGGTCGGCGCCGGGCACGTTCTTCGCCCCGACGGTGTCCATCACGTAGTTCGCATGGCCCTCGAGGAGCGACATCAGCGCCTGGACCCGGTCGATGATCACGCGCTGTTCCGGCGTCATGAACATGAACAACAGGTCCTGCCCGCGACGGCCGCCCGCGCGGACCTCCTCGGCGACGCGCTTGAGGGCCTCGATGACCCGCTTGGAGTCGAGCTCCACCGAGCCGATGTACGCGTCGACCTGGCCGATGAGGTGGTTCCGAAGCCACGGCACGGAGCCGAACTGCACGCGGTGCGTCACCTCGTGGAGCGAGAGCCACAGCCGGAAGTCGCGCCGGCGGAACCGGAGCCGGCGCTCGACCGCGACGACGTTGGGACCCACGAAGTACAGCAGGCCGTCGTCGTCCGGCGGGAGGAACAGGTCGTACTGGCCGAGCACCTTTCGGGACACGTAGCCCATCAGCAGGCCGACCTGGAGGCCGAGGCCCTTGCGGCGGACCGACCCGCCGTGGCCCTTCTCGCCGAGCACCCGCGCCGCGAGCGGCTCGAGCACCGTCTGGAACCCCCGGAGGTTCTGGTCGATCCATTGGTTGCGGGGCATCGCCCAGGCGCGGGCCCGGTACCCCTCGGGCTTCAGGCCGGTGAACTCCGAGACCATGACCTCGGCGGCGGGAACCAGCTCTGCGAAGTCCTCGTTCAGGCGGGCCCGCTCGGTCTGCGAGAGCGTCGGGCCGCCCCGGCTGAGGCGGGCGCCGATGGTGGAGGCGAGCTTCCAGTCGACGAGGCTGGACGAGGGGTCGCGGTCGTGCATCCCCCAGTCGACTGCCTCCACGGACTCAGACGCGCGGCGCGCCATCGGCTCCTTCCCCTTGCCGAATGCTCCCGGCCAGCCTACCCCACGGGGCGCGGTTGCCCGGGGCGGGCGTCCCGTCTTCGCGGTTACTCGGCGCCGGTCTTGGCCCGCCAGGCCTTCACGCCGGCGGACTTCGCCCGGCCCTCGGCGACGCGCTGGCTGGTGCCCTTGGCGAGCTCCTCCGCGAGGACCTTCTCGTAGGTCTCCTGGTCGACCTGGGCCGGCTCGCCCTTCGGGCGAGGCGGCCGCGCGGCGGGGGCTGCGGCCGGGGCGCCCGCGGCAGCGGGCGCGCCGGCCGCGGGGGCCGGGGCTCCGACTGCTGCCGGGACCGGCGCGGCCACGGCCGCGACGGGCTGTGGCGCGGGAACGCGCTGCACGGCGACGGGCGGGCCGGACTGCTGCCATGCGGTCTGGAGCGGGACGCTCGGCTCGGGGGCCCGGACGCCGGAGCGGGGGCCATCCTCTTCCTCCCGCTGGAAGCGCGGCGCGTACCGCAGGTACATCGAGCCGAACAGGATCATGATCATCACGCCCAGCAGGATCGCCCCGATGGCCATCCAGTAGACCCACCCGCCGGTGTCCTTGGTCGCGACCGCGGTCGGATCGAGCGTGACCTGCGCCGAGGCGGCGACGGGCGCGAGCAGCGCCGCAAGCAGAGATCCTGCGAACGCAACGAGCCGGCGTGCGGAGCGAGACCGAGGCCTGCGCATTGCGCCGGATTCTACACAGAGCCCTTTGGGGCCCGTCGCACGCGGACCGGTCAGTCCACCCGAGCTGCCGGGCGGCGCTTGCCGAACCAACGAAGGCCATCAGTGCTCCGGCTCCGAACAACACCACCCCGGGGGATGGACGGCACGAGCGCCGATGCTGCGCCTACTACTACGGATTCGTAGTAGTGTCGGTGGCGCAACCCATGCGACCGAACCCGTTCCGGCTCCTGGTCTCCGCGCTTGCGGCGGCGGTGCTTGGTGCGTGCAACGGCGGGGGCGGTCCGGTGCCACCGCCGGAGACGCCGCCCACAGGTGTGCCGTCCCCGGCCGCCTCGGCGGCGCCTCCGGCGACCACCACCGCAGGCACCACGCCGACCGTCACGACAAGCCTTCTGCCGGCAACCTCCGACCCGGCCACGACAGGCGCGTCGGAGACGTCGCGGATCGCCGGATGGCGGGACGACCTCGACGGGCTCCTCCCCCAGATGGCGGCGATGCACCCCAACCTGTTCCACGGGATCTCGCGGGCGGCCTTCCGGTCCGGCGTGGCGCGGCTGGACGCGCGTGTTCCCGAGCTGAACGACGACGAACTGATGACCGGCGTCATCCGGCTGGTCGCGCGGGTCAGCGCCGACGGCCGCGACGGCCATACCGGCGCGTTCGTCTGGGGAACGGGACAGGTTCCCCTCCAGAGCCTCCCCCTCCGGCTGTGGCTGTTCCCGGACGGCGTGTTCGTCGTCGACGCGCTGCCCCCCGACGAGGACCTCGTCGGCGCCCGTGTCGATGCCGTGGCGGGCCATCCCATGGGAGATGTCCTCCGGGCGATCGACCCGCTCGTTCCCCGGGACAACGAGTCGACGGTCCGGCTGGTCACGCCGCGATTCCTGCTGATCCCGGAGGTGCTGCACGGTCTCGGCCTGATCGACGAGGCCGGACCGGTCGCGCTCGACGTGGTCGACGAGGACGGCGATGAGTCGACGGTCGAGGTCGAGCCGGTTCCGATGTCGGACTACAACGCGTGGGCCGGGCCGTACGGGCTCCACCTGCCGCCCCGGCCCGGCCCGCTCTACCTGTCGCGTTCCGAGGAATTCCTCTGGGACGAGGTCCTCGCCGACCGACCGGACACGCTCTACGTCCAGTACAACCGGGTGGAGTTCCTCGACGACGAGGTGCTGGGACGGCTCCGGAGGGACGCCGGCGCGCCGGACATCCGCCGGATCGTCGTCGACATCCGCCACAACTACGGGGGACAGACGCATGCGTTCGCCGTGGTGGCCCGGATCCTGGAACGCGCGGCCGCGGACGGGCGGACGCTCGCGGTGATCACGGGGCGGAACACGTTCTCCGCGGCGTCGCTGTTCGCCGCGCGGCTGGAGCGGAACACCGACGCGGTGTTCGTCGGCGAGGCGATGGGCGGGAGCCCGAACCTGTACGGCAACCCGCGCGACATCCTGCTGCTGCACTCCGGGATCGACGTGGGCGTGGCGACGCAGTACTACGTCGGCTCGACTCCCGACGACCCCCGGCTGACCATCCCGCCCGATGTCCCGGTGGAGCTGACGTCGGGCGACTACTTCGCCGGCCGCGACCCGGCGCTCGACGCCGCCCGGAGGTCGGGACGTGAGGTACGTTCCGGGCGACCACGTTCCGGGAGACGACTCGATGCCACCGTCCGAGGGCTACTCGCTGCTGTTCGACGTGTTCGTGCTGGCCCAGCGGGTCCGGCACCTGATGGCCCTCGGGATGGCCGACGCCCCGCTCCGAGCCGAGGAGTACGCCGTGTACAGCGTGGTGTTCGAGGAGGAGGCGGTGACGCCGACCGCGATGGCGACGACGCTGTCGATGCCGCTCACGACGGTGGCCGACTACGTCCGGCTCATGGAATCGCGCGGCCATGTCCGGCGGATCGCGAACCCCGGCGACGGCCGCTCGTACCTGCTGGTGCTGACCGCCTCCGGCCGGAAGGCGCACCGGGACACGAACCGTTCCTTCGAACGGGTCCATGCTGCGTTCAGCGAAGCGATCCCTGGAGGCGAACGAGCGGCGCGGCAGGAGCTCGCGAAGCTGCTGGAAGCGGCGGAGGTGGCCGCGGCCGCCGTGTCGGCGGCGAGGACCTGACCCCGACGGGTCAGGGCGGTGGCGGGAGCGCGAGCCGCTCGAGTTCCTCCTGCGCGGCCTGCAGCACGTCGGGCCCGGGGTCGAGCGTCCCGAAGAAGATGCGGACCTCCACCTGTCGTCCGTCGACGTTCGCCAGCAGCAGGTACTCGGGGACGTTGGGCGCGATCTGTCCCTCCCAGGACGTTCTCGCATCGGCGTCGGCGATCTGCAGCGGCAGCACCCGTTCGGGGAAGTTCGCGTTCGGTGACTCCCGCACTCCCCGCCGGCCGCTCAACCATGCCGTGATCACCACGTCGTCGGGCCCGAGGGACCTGATCGTCGCTTCCGGCCAGGCCGCCACATCGAGCGTCCCGCCGGTCGTCGACCTCCCGAGATCCTCGGAGGCGAACGGGACGTTGGCCGCCCAGGCGCCCGGCGTCGACTCGATGTCGAACAGCGACGGATCGGGGTTCGTCGTGATCGTGTGCCAGCCGTCCGCCGGGTCGAACCGCGGCGGCGCGACCTCGGCCGCGGTGGGCGCGTTGGACGGCGGCCGGAATGCCCAGAGCGCATGCGGGGAGCCGGCGCACCCGTGACACGGCTCCCCCTGCTCGGACACCGTGACTCCCCGCATGGGCACCACGACGAACGTGCCTGCCGCGACCGGCGTGCCCCCCTCGTACAGCGGAATGGTTCCACTGCCCACCTCCACGGTCTCGTCGAGGGGGCCTCCGCGCAGCCGCGCCCAGGTCGCATCGGCCGGATTCCAGAGTGCGGCCTGGCCGCAGTACCAGGCGAACACCTGGTCGGTCGCATCGTTCTCGATCAGCGCTGAATCGGGATAGCACTCGGACTCGCGGAGCGGGATGTCCCGGACGTCGCCCCAGCTCACCCCCCCAGGCTGCCCGGGGACGTCGCCCACCTGCGCCTGGAGCAGGTAGTCCCATGCGAGCAGGCCGAAGTTCACCCAGACCGCCGAGTCGGCCTGCGGCGAGAGCGACGACGGAGGCATCGTGGCCCACGAATCGGTCTCCGGAACGTACTCGGCGCCGATCGCGGACTGCGTCGATGCGTTGTTGCTGGGTCCCAACATCGAGCCGAAGACGACCATCTGATGGCCCGTCCACACCGCGTTCCCCTGGTTCAGGCCGATAGGGGCGTCGGCGATCCTGCGCCATGTGTCGGCGTCCGGGTCGTACGCCGCGCCGGTCCGATCGGGAGGGCCGACCCGCTCCCCGCCGCCCCACACGATGAGCTCGGTCCCGGTCCACGCGGACATCCAGGCCGGCCGCGGGTCGATCGGCGGATCCGCGATGACCCGCCACCGCCGGGCGGCCGGGTCGTACGCCGCGCCCTGCCAGCTCCCCGCCCCGACACCGAAGAAGACCGCCTCCCGGCCGGTCCAGACGGCGTGTGGGGGCGGCCCCAGGGAAGGCAGCGGCGCCGGAGGCAGAGTCGTCCACCCTGAGCTGGTCGGGACCGAGCGAGAAGGCATCGGCACTGGCGCCTCCCGAACCGGGGACCGAACCCCCGAGCGCGATGAGGCGGTCGCCGGTCCACACGTAGGCGGCGCCCTCGGCGGATCCGGGAAGCGGCGGAAACTCCGTCCAGCCGACCGGGAGGTCACGCCATGGCGTGGAGGCAGGCGCTGGCGGCGGACGATCGGGGACGGTCGAGCGGAGCATCAGCGCCCCGGCCGTCGATGCACCCACGACGACGACCACCAGGGTCGTCGCCGTCACGACCGTGCGCGCCTGGCGCCTGCGAACCCGCCGGCGAACGCGCTCCGGCATCGCCTGCGCCGGCCGAATCTCGGCCGCCAGCACTCGCATCGCATCCTGCGCGCGGTCGAGGGCCGTAGTCATTGCCTGTCGACCTCCTCCCGCAGTGACGCTCGCAGCGCCTCGAGTGCCCGTGACGTGAGGGACTTCACGGTTCCCGGCCGGCACCCGAGGATCCGGGCGGTCTCCTCGACAGACAGATCCTCGAAGAAGCGAAGGGCGATCGCGGCCCGCTGTCGCTCGGGCAGTCGGAGGAGCGCGATCCGAACGTCCTGCCGGACATCGGCGGCGGCCTGGGGGTGGTGTTCCTCGAGGGTCGGCCGTTCCCTGGCCAGAAACGTCCGCTCGGTGTCCCGGCGACGGAACCGGTTCTTGCAGAGGTTGAGCAGCGTCCGACGGAGGTAGCCGCCGAAGGCGTCTCGGCTGCGCACGTGGGCGAACCGGCCGGCCGCTCGGACGAAAGCCTCCTGGGCGAGGTCCTCCGCAGCGGAAGCGTCGCCGGTCACGATGTAGGCGAGCCGAACCATGTCGGGGACGTGGCGGCGATAGAGCTCATCGAGGTGGCGCTCCCGCTCCTCACCAGGGTCCAACCGGGACCTCACGATCTTCGGACGATAGCCACGACACGCGAGGGAGCAAAACGGTTCCTTCCGACGAACAGTCGCCGGCGATCGAGGTGTTCCGGCTCAACGCCTCGGGCGCGAAGAACATGCCGTTCGGCGACGGCGGGGTCGCCGTCATCGAGTTCGGGGAGAGCCCGGCCGGTCAGGCCGTCGCGCTCGACACCTCGCATCGCGCCGTGGCGGACGGCCGAGTCGACGATGGAGCGGACGCAGACTTCGCTGTGGTCCGGCTGGAGGCCTGAGGGGCCGCCGTTCGCCGTTTGCGGGGAGCAATCCGTCCCCGCGATCGGACTACGCTTGGGCCAACCGGTCCGGGGAGGTTCGGAATGGTGAAGCCCACGCGTCGGCTGCGCCCGCCCGTCGCTGTCCTGCTCGTCGCCCTCGTCGCCCTCGTCGTCATCGGGTCCGCGATGCCGGCCGCCGCCGACCCCGGCGACCCCGACGCCACGTTCGGAGCGGAGGGCCGGGTCCGGACGGACTTCGCGGGGAAGTTCGACACGGCGACCGATCTGACCATCCTGCCGAACGGGCGGATCGTCGTGGTGGGGTACGGCACCGATGCATCGGACGTCATCCAGTTCGCCGTCGCGCGCTACCTCGCGAACGGCGACCCCGACCCCTCGTTCAGCGTGGACGGGAAGCGGCTGGTGGACCTGGCCGGAGAACAGGACAGCGCGAGCGGAGTCGCGGTCCAGGTCGACGGGAAGGTCGTGGTCGGCGGCAGGTCCGCGGACCCGACCCCGACGAGCCGGTTCGCGGTCGCCCGGCTGAAGGCCGGTGGAGCCCTCGACCCAACGTTCTCCGCGGACGGAAAGGTCCTCACCGCGTTCCCCGGGTACGACTTCGCCATCCCGAGCGACGTCGCGATCCAGGACGACGGAAAGATCCTGATGCTCGGCAGCGTGAGGATGAACGCCGGCCGTGGGCTTCCCCAGCCAACCGACTTCGGGATCGCGCGGTACAAGCCTGGCGGCGCGCTCGACGGCTCGTTCGGCGGCGACGGACGGGTCACGACCGACTTCGCCGGGAACATCGACACCGCGAATGCAATGCTCGTGACCCCGGCGGGCGGGATCCTCGTCGCCGGGGTTTCGGGGTTCGGTCAGGATCGGATCGTCCTCGCCAAGTACCTCCCGAACGGGAAGCTCGACGGCGGGTTCAGCGGCGACGGCAAGCGCGTCCTGAACCTGCTGAGCGACGGATTCGAGGTCCCCGTCGGAATCGCGCTTCGCGACGACGGCAGGATCGTGATCGGCGCTGCCGTCCAGAACGCGGTCTCGGAATCCTCCGGCGGGGACATCGCGGTCGTGCTCCTGAATCCGAACGGAACGAACTCAACCTCCTTCGGGGACGGTGACGGCGTCGTGTTCGCCGACTTCGGCGGCCAGGACGGCGTGTCGATGATGGCCCGCGACCCGAACGGCAAGCTGTACTTCTCGGGGACCAGGGAGCAGGCGGGCGAGGACCCGATGGCGATCCGGGTGTTCCGCCTCAACGCCTCGGGTGCGAAGAGCACCGCGTTCGGCGACGGGGGCGTGGTCACCGTCGAGTTCGGGGAGAGCGCGGCGGGAACCGCGGTCGCAGTCGACGGATCGCACCGGCCGGTCGTGGTCGGCCGGGCCGACGCCGGCGACCCGGCCGACTTCGCGGTGGTCCGTCTGGAGGCCTGACCCGCCCGGCGAGATGGTCGTCTCCCGTGATCTGGGCACGGCGCCATCCCTTTCCCCGCGCCGGCGACCGGGCTACCCTCTGGCCGAATCGACCTGGAGGTTGCACTCGTGACCCGAACCGTTCGAGCTTCCGTTCCTCTCGCACTCGCCGCCGTCATGCTGCTCGCGACCGCGCTGCCCGCCCGGGCCGCGGCCGGCGACCCCGACACGACGTTCTCGGGCGACGGCCTGGCCCAGATGGACTTCAGCGGGGGGTTCGACATCGCGAACGACGTCCTGGTCCAGCCGAACGGGCGCATCCTGACGGTCGGCCAAGCCACGGGGGCGCTCTTCGAAAGCGCCGACTTCGGGCTGGCCCGGTTCCTGTCGAACGGCGACCCCGACACCGGATTCAGCGGCGACGGGAAGCAGAGGACCGACTTCCTCGGCGACGGCGATGTCGCGGAGGCCGTCGCGCTCCAGAGCGACAACAAGATCGTCGTAGCCGGGAGCTCCAGCGACACGGAGTCCGTCGGGCGGATGGCCGTCGCGCGGTACGCCGCGGCGGGGAGCCTCGACACGACGTTCTCCGGCGACGGGAAGGTGCGGACCGCGTTCCCGGGCTACAACTCGGCCTTCGGGAACGACGTCGCGGTCCAGGCAGACGGCAAGATCGTGGTGGTCGGGGGGGCGCAGTCCGGGCCGCCCCACCGCGGGGAGCCCGGCGTCCAGACCGACATCGCCGTGGCCCGGTACAAGCCGGGCGGCCTCCTCGACGGGACGTTCGGCGGGGACGGCAGGGTCACCTCTGACTTCGCGGGGAACTCCGAGTTCGGTCGTGCGGTGGCCATCCTGGACTCCGGCAAGATCGTGGTGGCAGGCATGTCCCAGACCCCGACCTTCGAACAGCGTCTGGTCGTCGTGCAGTACCAGTCCAACGGGACGCTCGATCCCGGGTTCAGCGGCGACGGCAAGCTCGTGGTCAATCTGTCGTCGGGCAACTCGGAGAACGCCGTCGGGATCGCAGTGCGGGGGGACGGCAAGATCGTCGTCGGCGCCTCGGCCCGCAACGCGGTCTCGCCGACCTCGGACTCCGACATCGCCGTGGTGCTCATCAACGCGAACGGTACGCTCTCGACCTCGTTCGGGGGCGGCGACGGTATCGCCTTCGTCGACTATGGCGGCGTGGACGACCCGCAGGCGATGGTCCGCGACACCACCGGGAAGCTGTTGTTCGCGGGCCTGCGGCCGTTCGTCGACGCCGACCACCAACAGGCGCTCCTGGTGTTCCGGCTGACGGGGGCGGGCGGCAAGGACCTGACGTTCGGCCTTTCGGGACGGGCCACCTTCGAGGACCCCGATGGCATCGGCGGGTTCGGCATCGCCGTCGACGCCTCCCACCGCCCGGTCGCGAGCGGCCGGGTACGGGCGGGGAACGAGGGCGACTTCGCGGTCGTCCGCTTCCAGGCCTGAACTCGGAATCACGCCGGCGCAGGCGTAGGCTCCGACTGCCAATGAGCGCGCAGCAGGCTTCGGCGAGCGCGGCGACGGCGGTTCCCGACCTGTCGCCCGTGCGGGACCGGTTCCCGGGGCTCGCGCGCGAGCAGGACGGGCGGCCCGTGGTGTTCGCCGACGCGCCGGGAGGAACCCAGGTCCCGAAGACCGTGATCGACGCGGTCGCGGAGTACCTGCGTGACTGGAACGCGAACCTCGGCGGAGCGTTCGCGACGAGCGCACGCTCCGACGAGGTGGTGGCCGGGGCGCACGGGGCCGCAGCCGACCTGCTCGGCTGCGGCCCCGACGAGGTGGTGATCGGGCAGAACACCACCTCGCTCGAGTTCCACCTCTCCCGGTCGGTCGCGCGGACGCTTCGCGAGGGCGACGAGGTCGTGGTGACCGTCCTCGACCACGACGCCAACGTCGCGCCGTGGTTGCTCGCGGCCCGCGACGCGGGGGCGACCCTGCGGCGCGTGGACGTCCACGAGGAGGACTGCACCCTCGACCTCGACTCGCTCGACGCCGTCGTGAACGAGCGGACCCGTGTGGTCGCGTTCACCGCGGCTTCGAACGCTCTGGGAACCATCACCCCGGCGGCCGAGATCATCGACCGCGTCCACGAGGCGGGCGCGCTGGCGGTGGTCGACGCGGTCCACTACACGCCTCACGGACCGGTCGACGTCGGAGCGGCCGGCGCCGACCTGTGGTTCTGCTCGCCGTACAAGTTCTTCGGGCCGCACCTCGGCACGGCGTTCGGCCGGCGCGAGCTGCTCGAGCGTTGGGATCCGTACAAGGTCCGTCCGGCCCACGACGATCTGCCCGGCCGCTGGGAGACGGGGACCGCGAACCACGAGGGGATGGCCGGGCTGATCGCCGCCGTCGACTACCTCGCCGGGCTCGGCGTGGAGTTCGGCGGCGCCGACGCCCACGCGGCCCGGCGGGATCGGGTCGTGGCGGGCATGGAGGCCGTGCGTTCGTACGAGGGTTCGCTGACGCGCCGCTTCCTCGTGGCCGCGCGCGGGATCGAAGGGCTGACGCTGTACGGCATCGCCGACCCGGAACGGTGGGAGGAGCGGACGCCGACGTTCGCGGTGCGGCTCGCGGGGATCACGCCGCGGGCGCTCGCCGGGGAGCTCGCCCGGCGCGGCATCTCCGTCTGGGACGGCAACTACTACGCGCTGTCGATCATGGAACGCCTCGGGCTCGAGGACTCGGGCGGCGCGGTCCGGATCGGCTTCTGCCACTACAACACGCCGGCCGAAGTCGATCGCGTCGTGGAGGAGCTCGTGGACATCGCCAACGGGTGACCCGGCCTTTCGCCCCGCGCGCAACCACCTCCACGGAGGTTGTGGGTTGACGCAGGGTGGCCGCACGGGGAACCTGTCCCACCACGCATCTCATTCGATCGGGCCGCTCAGTCCGCAGCCCGCAGGGGGAGGATCGGTCAGATGAAGCTCTCGCGAATCGTCGTTCTGCTTGCCGTCCTGGCTTCGATGCAGGCCGTTGGCCCCGTGGCGCACGCGGGGCTTCCCTCCTCCTACTGTGCGGACGGCGCCGCGACTCCCTGCATCGTGTCCGCGACGCGCAACGGGGCGGACGTGTTCTTCACCGATCCGACGTACACCGTGTGGACGAACCCCATCTCTCCTTCGGCGAGCAGATGAGTTCCTGTGGGGCGTCTGGAAGGACGGCGACTTCGAATTGGGCTCGAGCGCGCGCTCCGACCGGTGGGTCGTCAAGATCGACGTCGGCTCGCACCATCCCGCGGGTCGTCTTCACCCATGGGGCCGACGTCGACGTGAACCGTTTCGACGACGGCGACGGGACGTACCAGGTCAAGATCTCAGCCAATCCCGTGCTCATCGTCGGCGACTGTGACCAGCGCACATGGCCATGGACCTGCGATCACACCGCCACGAGGCAGTGGGACGGCTACCTCGACGGTCAGGTGACCGACTACGAGGCCTGGGTCGACCCGGCGCAGCGGGCGTCGTTCTACGGGATGGACTTCAACAGCAACATCTCGGCGACGGGCCTGCCGCCCGAGATCGTGAACGACCCCACCACGGGCGCCGAGCAGATCCTCGTGCGACTCGCGAACCCGCACTTCCAGGACGACGGCGTGACCGTGTTCCACGGGTTCGCGCATCAGCGCATCCCGAACGCGTTCTTGCGCGAGGTGTACGGCATCGACGCGCCGGCCTCACTTACCACCGGCGGCCTGAGCCCGGTGGTGAGCGGCAGCGGGCCGGCCACGACGAGCGTCGCGCTGGAACCGGGGGGTGGCGCCGTGCTGGTCGACGTCTCCGACGTCACGTTCTCGGCGCGGATCCTGCGGATCAACCGCGGCGTCATCACGCCGACCCGGCCGACCGACATCCACGGGGCACGGCTTGGTCCGGCCGGCGGGCGGCTCCGGTTCGACCCGGCCACGCCGCGCGGATCGCAGATCACCGGCTACCAGTCGCGGTGCGTGCACAACGCCCACGTCGTGACGACCAACGGCAAGGCATCACCGCTTGTGGTCACCGGCTTGCACGCGGGAGTTCCGTACGACTGCCGTATCCGTGCCAAGTCGAAGGCCGGGCTCGGCGCGCCGTCGGCCTCGGTGCGCATCCCGGCGCACCCGGCATAGCGGCACGCACGAGGGAACGAGGCGTTTGACGGGTTCCCGCCGGCGGGGGTTGACTCGCGCGATGGCGTCCTCCCGGCCGGCTCGCGGCCCGCGCTCCCGTTCGCTCCGGCGCGCCGCCACGGCGGGAACGGCGGTGGTGTTCCTTCTGACGCTGCAGGCGCTGCTCCTCGCCCCGGCCGCCAGCGCCGGTGTGGTGTGCTCGGCGAGCAATCACGTCGCCACGGTGACGGTCTCGGGCCCCGGCGCATTCGTCGTCACGATCGGCCGGGACGGCAGCAACCTCACGGTGAACAACGCCGCATGCGGCACGGTGGGGCCGCTCGGCGACGCCAGCGCGATCGACCAGGTGAACGTGGGCGGGGACCCCTCGGCGTTCGGCCAGGTGATCGTCACGCTTGCGGGCGGTCCGCTCGGACCGGGGTTCACGGACGAGCCGAACAGCAGCTCGGACGAGATCGAGATCGACACCTTCGGCGGCACCACGTCGGTCACCGTCTTCGGCTCGGCCGGCAACGACATGATCGTCGCGGGAAGCCGGACACAGTTCGGCGGCGGCGGGCTCGAGGTCATCAACCACATCAACCTCAACGGCTTCGAGGACGGCGCGAGCCCCGACGCGGACGTCGACATCCACGGCCAGCCATCGGTCATCCCCCTGTTCGGCTCCGGAGGGAACGACATCCTTTCCGGCCAGGGATTCGGCCTCCCGGGGGTCACCGGGCCGGCGTTCGCACCGATGCGCTTCAGCGACGGCGACGGGAACGACACCGTCATCGGCGGGGGCAACAACGACGAGATCCGCTCCATGGACTTCACGGGCGGCGACGCCTACTCCGGCGGGGCGGGGGTTCGACCTGCTCCGGTACGACGACCGATCCCAGGGGCTCAACATCACCCAGGACGGCCAGCCCAACGACGGGATCAACTGTCCCGGCGCCTCGTGCGAGGGCGACAACGTCGGCGGGGACATCGAGGTGTTCTGGGGCACGAGCGACGCCGACTCCATCCGGGGCGGCGACGGCCGCCAGTTCATCTACGCGGGCGGCGGGAACGACCTGCTGTTCGGCGGGCCGGGGAACGACGTGCTGTTCGGGAGCGCCGGCGCGGACGACTTCCACGGCGGCGACGGGACGGGCGACGCGGTCTCGTACGAGGACAGCGCCAACGTGCACGTCACAATGGACGCCGCCCCGGACGACGGCCAGAGCGGCGAGGGCGACAACGTCCGGATCGACGTCGAGGCCGTGTACGGCTCCGCCGGGAACGACACCATCATCGGGAACGGCAATCCGAACCAGCTGCACGGCGGCGAGGGGAACGACACCCTGCGCGGGCTCGGCGGCAACGACCTGCTCGACGGTGGCGGCGCCTCACCGGGGAGACGCCGGACCCGGACGACGGCTCGGACGTGTTCTTCGGCGGCCCGGGCGTCGACACGGTGACCGAGGCCGGACACACCGGCGGCGTGGTCGTGACGTTCGACAATCTCCCGAACGACGCCGTGGTCAGCCAGTCCGAGGGCTCGGACAACGTACGCAACGACGTCGAGAACGTCATCGGGACGCCGTTCGCCGACAAGCTGTTCGGCAGCCCGCTCGCCAACCGGTTCGTCGGCGGCGGGGGCAACGACCATCTGAGCGGCGCCGAGGGCGACGACGTGCTCGTTCCGGGCCCGGGAACCGACACGGTCATCGGCGGGCCCGGCGTGGACGTGGGCGACTACGGCGGTGCTGCGGCCGCCATCACGGCGAACCTCGCGCAGGGTGCCGCGACCGGCGACGGCGACGACTCGCTGAGTGGGCTCGAGCGCCTCGTCGGGTCCCCCCAGGGCGACCACCTCACGGGGTCCGACCTCCCCAACCGCCTGACCGGTGGCGGAGGCAGCGACGTGCTCGCCGGCCTCGCGGCCAACGACGTGCTGCTCGGCGGCGACGGGAACGACACGCTCAACGGCGGACCCGGAACCGACACGTGCACCCAGGGCCCGGGGTCCGGCCCGAAGAACGACTGCGAGTCCAGCTGAGGCCCGGGCGGGCGTCAGTGGGCGAATGTGAAGCCGGGCGGGGGCGGCTGGCACACGTCGCGGGTTCGCAACCGAAGGGACTCGAGTGCGCGGCAATGGAGAAGCTGGTCGGCTGACCAGCTCGACACGGGGCCGATCGACCGTCAGCCCGCGGGCGCCACCCGAATGTGCGTCACGGCGGAGGTAGCCGGCAGGCAGGAGCCCGAGACGGGGGCGACCGCACGGAAGTCCAGAGTCTGCGTGATCTCCCGCGAGAACGAGAACGCACCCGCCTTGCCGGTGGTCCCCTTGGCGACCGTCTTGAAGGCGTCCTCCTTCGGCGGACTGGCCTGGAGCACGACGGCCTTGCCTGCTGTGCACCCAGGGTTCGAGCTCTGCAGGAGGCCGGTGAACCGCACCGCGCCCCCCGTGGGGACTTCGGGCCGGCTCTCGTCGATCGTGATGTCCCGCTGGCCGGTCGGAATGACGACTGGATCCATGGTGTACTTCGCCCTCGGGCCCGCGACGCGCAGGACGTACAGTCCCGGCTCGGTGATCTGGCCCTGCATCCGTTCGACGAACCCGCCAGCACGACCCCGCGTCGACCCAAAGGGCTTGCCCTCGAGCACCACGTTCTGCCCCCGGTCGAGGAGCTGGTAGCTGAGATCGGCCTTCGAGGAGAAGATCACGTCGAACTTCCCGCCGACCTCGAGGCCGATCGGGCTGTACTCGGCGCATCGAGGCGTGCACTCGGGGAACAGCGGCGGGTTGACAACGTGCTCGAGCGTCACCTTGTACGGGGGGCAGCGGGGGACGAAGCAGCCCGTCGGCCCCGCCAGCGTGGCGAGGATCCGCTTGTCGATCCCCAACAGCTTGATGAGCCATGGCGGCGGCTGACGGGTGATCCGAATCTTGTACTCGAGGTCCAGGTCGTAGTTCGTCGGCTGGGTCTGGCCGGCCGCCGGGACCACCGACACACCGAGTCGGAACGGAGACCCGAGCGCGGCGCGCGGACAGGGCACGTTCGTCCCGAACCGCCTCGAGACGTTCGCCGGGTCGAACGTGTCGAGCCGGCCCATCCCTCCGGCCGGCAGCGTCACGCGGGCCACGGCCATGCCCTCGAAGATCGTGGTGGCGCCGATGCCGCTCGTCTGCGTCCCGCACTCCACGATGTCGGTGTGTCCGTTCTCGGCCGGGTCCTGCGGGTCCGGGAGCCGGACGGCGTAGTGGTCGCTGTCCGAGGCGCTGTGGAGCGACAGGCCGCTCAGGTGCTTGCTCCACCGCTCCTCGGTCTGCGACCCGGACGTCGAGAAATGCGTGTGCGAGTCGTTGAGGACGCCCAGGCTCGCGGGCGACCCTGGCGTGTTGTCCGGCTCGAACCGGTCGATGGCCGGTCCGGGGCCGTTCACCACGAAGTTGATCGTGCTTCCGTAGCAGGCGTCGTTCGCGGCCACGGGAGGTACGGCGGAGATCCGCAGGTAGTAGGCGTCCCCCGCCGTGAACAGGTATCGGAACGTGGCCAGCCCGCCGGTGGCGTCCCTCGACAGGATGAGCGTCCGGGAGGGCCCGCTGACCTGGAACAGCTCCACGCGTAGCAGTCCGCTTGCCGGGTCGGACACGCTGAGCCGCACCGTCATGTCGGTCGTCGGAGACCCGAACGACGGCGGCTCGAACCGGTACCAGTCCTCGTCGGTCGGGAACGCGTGGATGCTCTGGTTCCCGCTGACGGAGACGGTGCCCCCCGGCGGTGTCCCGCCGAGCGGCACGATGGTGGCCGAGCTCGGTCCGTCGTTGAACGGCACGGCCTCGTCCCACCCGCCGGTGCAGGGAATCAGCGCGCTGCGCCCGGCGGAGATCCGGGCGAGGCGCACGGCCTGCAGGACGTCGACGAACCCGGTGGTCCGCACGAGCGGATCCATGCTCGGCGTGCACACGGTCCCGTCGAGCCGGACCGCTCCGATCGGGTTGCATCTCGACGACGCGAGGATGGCGCGCACGGCGGGTGCGCCGAGCCCCGGATTGATCGAACGGATGTCCGCGACCACGCCCGTGATGAACGCCGCCGCCGGGCTGGTTCCGTTGCTCGACCCCAGGTTCGCGTTCGGCGGCGGGGACAGGGTTGGGTCGGGCGTCACGGGAACGCCGACTCCCGGCGACCAGATGTCGATGGCCGCCCCCGTATCGGAGAAGGATGCGGCAACGAGGTCCGACGATCCTGCGGACAGCGCTCCGACGCAGACAACCTGCTGCATGGTGCACGGAACCATCCGTTCGGCGGCGGCATCCGCGCCGTTGTTGTTCCCGGCGGACGCCACGACCACCACGCCCCTGGACTCCGCGAACGCCGTGGCGGCATCCAGGGCTCCGGCGGCGGCGACGACGCCCCACACCAACGCGATGATGGACGGGCATCCCAGGCCCGCGAACACCGGGATGAACGCCAGCAGCGGGCACACCGCCCCGGCGACGAGGCTCACGGCGAACGCGCCACCCGGCGAGCAGATGTCGATGAGCACCGCTGCGCACGGGAAGCCGCTGCTGAGGTTGATCACCCGGGCCCCGTCCAGGGTGGCCTTCGTGATGGCAGCGGCGGCCGGGGTGAGGTACGGGAGCCCGATCTTGTACAGCATTGGGAACACAACCGATCCCCCGCTCCCGGCGGCGCCGAACCCGTTGTTCAAGGCGGCCCCCGCGGCGCTGAACATCTGGAGGCCGTGCCACGGGCACGGCGTTCCGCCCGTGCACGAGAGCGGATTCGTGCCGGCCGCCGACCCCGGCGCGCAGTTGGGGATCCCGGCCGCGCTGAAGTCGCACCGCGATGCTGTGGCGAACGCAGTTCCATAGTCGGGGTTGGTGAACGCCGGCGTCCATGGAGGGGCCGGATAGTCGCCGGGGCCCGCGAAGCCCCCGTCGACGATGGCAGTTCCGACCGCCCGCGTCGTGTTATCGGTCACCGCCATCAACCCCAGGCCCTCCCTGGTGTTGATCCGCCTGCTCGTGCCAGCACCCCCGTACCAGGTCCCGCTGAACGCGTTCGGGTGGGAGCCCTCGTTCGTGAACGGCGTCGAGTGCGGCAGCAGCATCGTCGACGGCCCCACGGCGCTCCCGGTGAGCTGCTCCTCGACGATCAGTCCGAACAGCCGGGCCGCGAGGTCGGAGGAGAACGTCCACGTCCCCTCGAACCCGAGCTCTCCGAGGAGGAACGCCGTCTCTTTTGTGTCGTACCCCGCCGCGTCGACGCGGAGCAGCGAGAAGGTTGCCGGCTCCTCCTGATCCGGGTTCCCGCCCTCCTTCCCGACCGGGATGTCGATCTGGTTGAGCGGGCGGGCTTGGCGCCGTTCGACCAGCAGCTTGAGCTCTCTCGGGGACGCCGCCCGGTACACGAGCTGGTCGGCGCCGAACACCGCCACCGAACCCGACGGGTCCTGCACGGCCGCCAGCGGGAACGGCGGCTCGCCCTCGATGCCCGAGTCCGTCTCCGTCGGCAGGCCTTCGGGGAGCACCTTCGGGTCGACGGCGATCTCGAACTTCCCGTTCGGCTCGCCACCGGGGACGATCGCGACGTCCGCGGATCGAGGGGCCTTGTCGCCGTCCATCTGCACCGCGCCGACCATGTCGCCGGGATCGACCTGGAGCGTCCCGTCCTGCATGACGTGGTCCTTGGACTCGAGGACGGGCAGGCACTTCTCGGTCGCGAACACGCCCGAGGCAACGGACGTCTCGAGGAGCGCCAAGGGCTCCTGGTCGCCGCTCTGCGCGAACACGGTGACCGGGACCTCCTCGGTCACGTCCGGGTTCTGATTGGCCTGGGGGTCGAACAGGCGGATCGATGCGCAGTCCCCCGACGAATATCGGGTCGCGTCGAACAGGAGCCGGACCTCTGCCTGGCCGGCGACGGGGCCGGCCATGATGCCCGGAGCCGGCGAGCCGTGCGCCACGGGCGAGGCGCCCTGCACGAGGGCGAGGAACGCGACAACCCCAGGAACCAACTGACGTACGGCCCGCATGGCACCCTCCCCTGATCCCATCCACACCGGATCGTGCGGACCGTTGCCTTCCGAGTCAATCGGCCGTTCTGGGGGTGGGAAGGACCATCCTTCGGGTCTGCCTGTTGTTTGGGGCGCGTTGACACTCGTGTTGAACGAGAAGGGGTAGATCGCTGTTGTCGGACCAAAGGTGATTCCCCGGAGCTGTGCTGCGCGTCAGCCGGAGCCGGCCGTGCGCTCGGTGATCACCCGGTCGGCCGCCCTGGTGCTCGCCGGGTTGCCCGAGAGCGCGCGCAGGAACACCGCGCGGTCCAGCGTGTAGGTGAGGACGTCGGTCGTCGCCACGACGGACGCCGTCCGCGGAACGTCGCGGATCAGGGCGATCTCGCCGAAGGAGTCGCCCTCCCCGAGCTCGGTGATCACACCGTCGCCCTTCACGACCCGGACGTGGCCTCGGGCGATCACGTAGAAGTGGTGGCCGGGCGCCCCCTCGCGAACGATCGCCTCGCCCGCCGGCGTCTCCCGCACTCCCGCGCTCGTCGCAAGTCGCTCGAGCGACAACGGAGGAAGCGGGGCGAACATCTGCACACCTCGGAGGAGGTCCATGAGCTCGGCCGGCGGCGGCGCGTGGGCGTCGATCCGGCGGAGCGCCGGCCAGCATGCCGCCACGACCACCGGCAGGATGCAGCCGGCCACGACGAGCGCGCCCTGGCCGCCGAGCCACGCCACCAGCATTGATGCCAGGACGGTGCCGATCGCGAGCGCTGCCATCGTCAGCCCCTCCAGCACGCCAAACGCTCGCGCCAGCAGGTCGGCGCTGACGGAGCGCTGGAGCAGCGACCGCGCCGACACGTCCATCACGACGTGTCCGATCCCGGCCACGCCCACCATGACGAACGCGAGTGTGGTCGCAGGGTGCCAGCCGATGACGGCGAGCGGCGCGCCGACCAGGACCGTTCCCACGGCCAGCGCCGGGGTCAGGCGCCGCCGCGTGACCAACGCGAATCCCGCCGTGGTGCCGACGAGCCCGCCGACGCCCACCGCGGCGTTCAGCAGCCCGGGCCCGGCGGTTCCCAGGCCGAGCAGCGTGATCGCGACGACGACGACCAGCAGGTCGAGGGCGCCGAGCAGGAACCATTCGGCGGCGACGAGCCCGATCAACACCCTGGCGTCGGCCTGGCCGGCAAGTCGGGCGAACCCCTCGATCGAACGGCGGAGCGCTCGCGAAGAATCCCCGGTCCCTTCCTCCGCGACGTCGTGGATCCCGAGCCCGCTGACCAGCAGCGCCGAGCAGGCCGACACGCCGGCCATGCCGAGGTAGACGACCCCCGTATCGGACACCGCCATCAGCAGACCCGCGAGCGCGGGCCCGATGACGAAGGCCACGCTCTCGATGCCGCTCGTGACCGCGTTTACAGCGACCAGCTCCTCCGGACTCGCCACCAGCAGCGGAATGAGCGAGCCCTGCGCCGGACGCGTGAACGTGAAGCACACGGCGGTCACCGCGGCGGCGCCGTAGACGGCGACGACCGGCGCGCCCACGACCATCAGCACGCCCGTGGCGCCCATCGTCACGGCCTGCGCCAGGTACCCGTACAGGAGGAACCGGTCCCGCCGGTACCGGTCCCCGAACGCCGCGGCCAGCGGCGCCACGATCGCCGAGGGCACGAGCTGGACGACCGAGACGACGCTGGCCTCGATGGCGCCACCCCGACCGAACGCGAACACGAGGACCGCGATCCACGTCGCGTATTCGGCGACCGTGAACCCCAGGCACGCGAGCTGGACCCGGCGGAGCGCCGGGCGACGGAGCACGGTCGCCACCACGGAGACCCCCCGCCCGCTCACGCGGGCGAGCATGCCATGTCGTCCGCCGGCCCGGGTCGTGCGATCCGAAGACGGGAGCCGCCATCGGGGCGAAACCGACCATCGACACGGCGGTCGGCCCGCCTACGGGAGACGGAGCAGTCGCGCCGGCCGAGCACCGCAAGATGCCGGGGAGGGCCCCATAGCGGGGCCCTCCCCGTCGTCACGCGGGCGCGGAGCTCAGCCAGCGGATCCCTAAATCTTCCCCCTCGTGGTGACGTAGATGTCGTTCGATCCCTCCGGGCCCGGTGCCCGTCCGAACAGCAGCTGGGTGGCGTCCCAGGACAGGGAGGGGCGTGTCTCGTTCGCCGTGGTGGTGTTCACGGCGCTCCCGAGTGCCACCGGCACGGAGAACGGGTCCTCCACGCTGTCGCGGGTCGCCGTGTAGATGTCCTGGTCGGTGCCCGCCCGGCGGTTCGAGGCGAACACGACCTCCAGGCCGTCCTTGCGGACGTTCGGCTGGATGTCGGAGAACGACGTGTTGAGCTCGGCGACCGCCGAGGCCGGCCCGAATGCCCCGTCGGTGCCCCGCTCGCTCACGTAGATGTCCGGGCCGCCGGAGAAGTACAGGAACGCCTCCGGCCCCGTCTCCACGTACGACGGGCCCTGCTCGTCCAGCGCGCTGTTGGGGCCTCCGGGCCCGCACGCCAGGTGCTCGGGCTCGCCCCACCCGTGGACCCGGTTGAACCGGGTGAAGTAGATGTCCCCATCCCGCAGCTCCCCGGCAGGGCCTCCCTGCTCACGAAGAACAGGCCGTTCCCCCGGACCGGGGTGGGGCAGAAGTCATCGGCCGCCGAGTTGACCGGCGCCCCGAGGTTCTCCGGCGCCCCCCACGGGTCCGTCGTGGCGGGCCGGCGGGCGACCCAGATGTCCAGTCCCTCCCAGCCCGCCCGGGCGGTTCGAGGCCATGTACAGGCTCAACCCGTCCGGGGCCTGGATGGGACATCCGTCGAGGGACGGCGTGTTGAGCTCGGAGCTGTTGCCGGCGATGTCGTCGATCTTGTCCGCCGCCGTCCACGCGGAGTAGTGGGGCCCCGCCGAGGCGCTCCCCGCGAGCATCACCACCAACGCACCAGCCAGCGCCACTGCCCGCAGTGCCGATCCCTTCATGGTGCCCCTCCCTTCGTCCGGCCGATCCGCGACAGCTCCGAGTCTCCTGATGCGATGTCCGTTCATTCGTCGCTCCCTCCTTGGTCGAATCGGTTGTCCGAGCCTCATCGCTCTTCCTCCTCTCTCGATCCGCGATGAACGCTCTCGGATCGCGACGCTAGGAGGTCGCGTGCGCCGCCTCTACGGTGCCGGCAGGCCGAACGAGGGGATGCTGCCTTCCGTCCCGACACGGTGCTGGCCCCTTGACGCCGCTCCGGCGATGACGGACAACTTCCAGGGAATCCAGACACAGGGGGAGTCCGCTGGGGACCGGGCAGGCCGACGAAGAGCGAACCATTGATGGATTGCGCCGCGAGATCGAAGAGCTTCGAGCCTCCCGGACGCGACTCGCGCGGACCGCCCACGCCGAGCGTCGCGGCATCGAGCGCGCCTTGCACGAGGGTGTGCAACAAGATCTCGTGGGGCTCGCCGCGCATCTCGAGATCGCGGCGAGCTCGCTCGACTCCGACCCGGAGGCGGCAAGGACGCTCCTCGACGAGCTGCAGCGAGAAGCGAGGCGGGCATTAGCCGAGACGCAGGCGCTCGCCAACCAGATCTTCCCTCCGCTGCTCGAGGCGGGCGGGCTGATTCCGGAGCTTCGCGCTGCTGCGGCCCGCACGGACGTGCCGGCACGGATCGCCGTCGACGTGGGTGCCTCCTGCCCGCCGGAGATCGCTGCCGCCGTCTACTTCTGCGCGCTGGACGTCTTCCGGCGCGCACCTGCCGGAACGCCGGTTGGCGTGAGCGTCCGCGACGAAGGGGGAGCGCTGGCCTTCGAGGTCATCGCGGACTGCGATCTGGGACCAGAGCGGCTCGCACCGCACGATCACATCGAAGCGCTCGGCGGCGACGTGACGATCACGTCGGCGGGCGACCGGACCACCGTGGCCGGGTCCCTGCCGCTCTCGGGATGACGCTAGTCGCTCTCCGCGAGGTAGAGGATCACCGCCTTGACGCGCTTGTTGACCGACGGCTCCCAGCTGAGTCCGAGCTTGAGGAAGATCGAGTGGATCACCTTCTCGACCGACCGCTCGGCGAGGAACAGGGATTCCCCGATCGCGGCGTTGCTCTTGCCTGCCGCCATCTCGCGCAGCACGTCGAGCTCGCGCGCGGTCAATTGGTGGATCGGCGACTGCTCGCCGCGGGCGTTCTCCGCGACCAGCGCCTCGACCACTTTCGGGTCGATCACCGAACCACCGGCGGCGACCGCGCGGATCGCCGAAACGAGCTGTTCCGGTTCCTGGACGCGCTCCTTCAGGAGGTAGGAACGCCCGGCGCTCCCGCCTTCCAGCAGCGCGAGAGCGTAGCTCGGCGTCGCGTACGTGCTCAGCACGACGACGCCGACAGCCGGATCGGTCGTGCGGAGCCTTGTCGCCGCCTGGATCCCCTCGTCCGTATTGCCGGGTGGCATGCGGATGTCGGTGACGACCACGTCCGGGTGCTCCGCCTCGACCGCCGCCAGCAAGGAGTCGAGGTCGCCGCACGCGGCTGCGACCTCGAGGTCGGGCTCGGCCTCGAGCAGCCGCTGCACGCCCTCGCGCACGAGCAGATGATCCTCTGCGATCACGAGCCGGAGCGGCATGGCGCGAGGATACGCCCGTGATCAGCGTCCTCGTCGTCGACGACAACGACACGAACCGGAAGCTCGCCGTCGACGTCCTGGGCGCGGCCGGGTTCCGTACGTTCGGGGCCGCGCGGGCCGCGCAGGGGATCGCCCTTGCGCGCGAGCACGTGCCGGACGTGATCCTGATGGATCTCCAGCTCCCCGACATGAACGGCGTCGAGGCGACGAAGCAGCTCGCAGCGCACGAGCTTACGGGTGCCATCCCCGTGGTCGCGATGAGCGCGACGCCCCTCGAGGGCAGGGACGACTGGCTCGACGAGGCCGGATTCGCGGGGTGGATCGAGAAGCCGATCCATGCGAGCCGGTTCCCCGAGCAGGTGCGCCGTTACGCAGAACGCAACGCCTGAGGATCTCGCCGGACACCGTGCTACCACCCCCGTTGCGCCCGGGAGGCACGGTAGCGCCTGACATCTGCACCACATACGTTGTGGGCCTAGACGAACAGACCAAGCGATGTGAACATGCGCGAAATCGATGGCCCGGGCACCTGAGCGGATCTCGAGCCGAAGGGGGTTGCAGACATGCGGAAGCTCGTGGTGGGTGGCGCACTCTTGGTCTTCTCGCTCACGGTCGTACTCACGGCCTGCAGCGGCTCGGGCGCCGACTCGTCCGATGCCCAGGCCCGACGATTCCAGGACAAGTGGGAGATCGAAAACATCGAGAAGCAGTTCCACAAGGCCACATCGGTGAAGGACATCGACCTGATGCTGAGCCTGTACGCGCCCAACGCGACCTTCACGGTCGGGGGTGGAGAGACCGCGGTGGGCATCGACGAGATCCGAGAGTTCTGGACGACGAAGTCGCCGGCGTTCGATCCGGAGACCCACTGGGTCTCCGATCACCCCGCCTACAAGCTCGAGGTCACGGTGAACGGCGACCGGGGGACGCTGCACTTCGAATGCCACTTCATCGATGCCAAGACCGAGGTGGTGGACGCGGTCACGGCCGGTGACGCGGACGTCGCGCGGATCGACGGGAAGTGGCTGATCACGAACTTCGTCGGCGGTACGACCGAGCTCTAGGCGTGCGAGCCGGTGCCCGACGTGCGTGCTGACGAGCGGCCGGCGGCCGTCGCCCACAAGCGCCGGCTGCTGAGGCGCATCGACGATCCGTTCGTCCGCGCCGTCGCCCGTGTGCCCGTCACGGTTCGCACGAAGCTCCTGATCGCGTTCGTCGGCACGTCGATGCTCCTCGTCGCGGTCGGACTGCTCGGGCAGCTCGTCCTCGGGCAGTCGAACGATCGCGTCGTGAGCCTCGGGGAGATCCAGGAGCGAGCGACCGGCTACGGGAAGCTCCGGCAGCAAGTGTTGGACCTTCGCCAGCTGCTGGCGGAGAACGTGGCTGGCGATTACTTCCAGGTCTGGACGGAAGTCGAGCGCAGGAAGAATGCGAAGGCGATCGATCTCCACGCGCGGACCGCGGTTCGCCTGATCGAAGCGGGGACGGCCGCGGATCAGTTGCTCTTCACGCCGCCGCCTGAGGATCAGCACGACCTCGATCGGATCAAGGAGAAGGCCCACGAACTTGGGGTGGTGCTGCGCGACGAGGTCATGCCTCTCTACGAGCCAGGCGTCAGCGCCGACGAGGTTCTTCCTGTCCGCGTGAAAGTGGAACGCCTCTCGACCGACCTCAAGACGCTCGTCGCGGAGCTGGCGAACGAGACGCAGGCCGAGGTCGACGAGCTCATCGCTCGAAACGAGAGCTCCTTCGCACGCTCGCGAGCCCTGTTCATCGGCGTCGCGGCCGGGGCGCTTGTCCTCGCACTCCTGCTGGGGTTCATCCTGTCGTCGTCGCTGGTCGGTCCGATCCAGAGCATCGACGGCCGACTCGCCGCGATCGCGTCGGGGAACTTCGAGGGGCATGTCGACGTCGAGAACCGCGACGAGCTGGGAGCGCTCGCCGCCAACGTCAACCGGATGAACGACGAGCTCCGGAGCGTCTACGCGGAACTGGAGGCCGCAAGCCAACACAAGTCGGAGTTCCTGGCCAATATGTCCCACGAGCTGCGGACGCCGCTCAACGCGATCATCGGCTTCTCGCAGGTGCTGCGCGACGAGATGGTCGGTCCGGTGAACCCGAAGCAGGCCGAGTACCTCGACGACATCATCTCCTCCGGGAACCACCTGCTCTCGCTGATCAACGACGTCCTCGACCTCTCCAAGGTCGAAGCGGGACAGGTCGAGCTCGCAGATTCACCCGTTCTCGCTGCGGGAGGCGCTCGAGCGCGGTGTGGTGATGGTGCGCGAGCGCGCGACGGAGGACGGGGTCAGCGTCGCGTTTGACGCCGATCCGGAGGTCGACGTCGTCGACGGCGACGAGCGACGGATCAAGCAGGTCATCTTCAACCTCCTCTCGAACGCCGTGAAGTTCACGCCCGCCGGCGGGGAGGTCGACGTGAGCGCGACGCGGGTGAACGGCGAGATCAGGGTCTCGGTCGCCGACACCGGCCCGGGCATCGCCCCCGAGGATCGGGAGCGGGTCTTCGAGGAGTTCCAGCAGACCGAGGCGGGAGTCGGGAATCATGAGGGGACCGGTTTGGGCCTGGCGCTCTCGAAGCGGTTCGTGGAGCTCCACGGCGGGCGGATCTGGCTCGAGAGCGAGATCGGCCATGGAAGCACGTTCACCTTCGCGCTTCCCGCGGGGTCGACGTCCATGACTGGCGAGCGGATCCTCGTCGTCGAGGACAACGAGAAGAACATGAAGTTGTTCCGCGACGTCTTGGTCGCCAGCGGGATATCGAACGCTCGAGGCGACGACGGGCAGTCGAGGCGGTCGCGATGGCGTCGGAGCACACGCCGGACCTCGTGCTGATGGACATCCAGCTCCCGGACCTCGACGGCGTGCAGGCCCTCCATCGGTTGCGTGCGGACACGCGCACGGCGACGATCCCGATCGTCGCCCTGACCGCACAGGCGATGCATGGGGACCGCGAGCGGTTCCTCGTCGGCGGGCTTCGACGGCTACATGTCGAAACCGGTGAACGTCCGCGACCTGATCGAGACCGTTCGGGAGCACTGCGATCGGGGATCGCGATGAGCGATCAGGCGAGGATCCTCGTCGTGGACGACGTTCCGACGAACGTACGGCTCCTCGAGGCCGTCCTCGTCTCGCAAGGGCTACGAGGTGGTCTCCGCGAACGACGGAGAGAGCGCGCTCGAGCTCGTCGCGTCGGCGAAGCCGGACCTCGTGCTGCTCGACGTGATGATGCCGCCTCCGGACGGCTACGAGGTGTGCCGGAGGTTGCGGGACAACCAGGAGACCGCGGTGCTGCCGGTGGTCATGGTCACGGCGAGCACGAACGAGAAGACGAAGGCGATCGAGGCCGGCGCCGACGACCTGATCGGGAAGCCGTTCGATCACGACGAGCTGCTGGCGAGGGTCCGTTCGCTCCTGCGGATCAAGCGGTACCACGACACGATCGCGACGCAATCGGCCGAGCTCCGCGACCTGAACCGAACGCTCGAAGAGCGGGTGCAGGCCCAGGTCCTGGAGCTGGAGCGGGTCCGGAAGCTGCGGCGGTTCCTCTCGCCACAGCTCGTCGACGCGATCGTCTCGTCGGGAGACGAATCGATCCTCCGCAGCCACCGCCGGAACGTCTCGATGCTCTTCGCGGATCTCCGTGGCTGGACGAACTTCGTCGACGCGGTCGAGCCGGAGGAGCTGATGCAGGTACTCGCGGAGTTCCACCGGACGGTCGGCGGGCTGGTGCACCGGTTCGACGCGACCGTGGGCTTCCTCGAGGGCGACGGCGTCCAGCTCTTCTTCAACGATCCCCACGAGATCCCCGACGCGCCGCTGCGGGCGGTGCGTCTCGCGTGCGCGCTCCGGGAGGAGATGGCCTCGCTGACGCCGTCGTGGCGCAAGCGCGGCTACGACCTGGATCTCGGCGTCGGGATCGCGCTCGGCCACGCGACGTGCGGCGAAGTCGGCTTCGAGGGCCGGTCCGACTACGCGGCGATCGGCGCCGTGACCAATCTCGCGTCGCGACTCGCCGACGAAGCGATGGCCGGCCAGGTCCTGATCACGCAGCGGCTCCACGCCGAGGTCGAGGACGAGGTCGAGGTAGAGCCCGCCGGCGAGCTCACGCTCAAGGGCTTCAGTCGGCCGATATCGGCGTTGAACGTGATCGCCGTTCGTGAACCGGCGGCGCACGTGTCTTCCGTGCAGGTCTCATGAAGGCAGGCAGGCCGCGATTCGATTGGGAGTCGGAGGGGGGACTCGAACCCCCCCTGCGGTTTTTACGAAGTCGCGTGCGGACTGTCCACCAACGTCCGAGGACGTCCATCGCAGCAGAGGAAATCGCTGAACATCCAGCTCGACGTCCGTGGCCGTCCACGCGCGTCCACCAGACCGCGTCTGACGGGGAAAGCCGGCGAACTGGGCTCGCCGGCTTTCGCTCTTCGCTTGTGCTGCACGCTACGGCAGCGAGTGGTACTGATATGCGCTCGAGCCACCGACCCGGGGATCGATGTGGGCTGAGGAGGTCCCCTTCTGGCCAGCAGCGGGGGCGGTGAGGTCGAACACGGTGTTGGTGCCCGGCAGCGGGTGGTAGCGATAGATGCTCGTGCCCCCGACCCGGCTGACGGTGCCCTGCGCCCGGATCCCCCCGGACACCGCGTTCAACTCGTGCTGACCCCTGGCCGGCGCGACTGGATCGAGGGACGGAGCCGCGTGCCTCGTTGCCAGCACGAAGAGCGTCACGGAGACGAGCACCGCGATGACCAGCCCGGCCGCGATGCCGAACCCCTTGGATCGGTTGCCCCCATCGCCAGGGAACCGAAGTGCGTCTGCATTGGCGCTCATCCCGTCCTCCTCTCCATGGCCCAGTTCGTGAGCGCAGGGTAGGCCGAGGCGGTCGGGGAGTTGAGTGCCCGGCGCCACCGCCGACGGGTGATGCTGGACACAAGTGCCGGTCGGGCGCCACGGGGATCATGCCCGGGACCGGAACATTCGGAGCCGGAGACGTCCATGGCGAGGAACGTGTTTGCGAGGAAGAGGGCCAAGGCCTCATCAAGCGCCGCCGGGCTTCGGGATACCCATCGAACCTTGCCTTGCTGCCGACGAAGGCGAATGATGGCTCGGGGGTGGAACACGATCGGCTCGGGCCATCGCTGATCCAGGGCCCGGGGGGGAGATCCCATGAAGCTCGGAGCCCCAGAGTCGGTTCCAGGCACCACCCTGCGAACCTTCCTGATCGCCGACATCCGTGGATACACGCGCTTCACGCGTGAACACGGGGATGCCGAGGCGGCTCGGCTCGCGACGAGATTCGCCGAACTGGCGCGGGATTCGGTCGAGGCTCGAGGAGGCCGGGTCATCGAGCTCCGGGGCGACGAGGCGCTCGCCGTCTTCACATCGGCGCCGCAGGCGGTTCGTGCAGCTCTCGAGTTCCAGGCAACCTGCGTGGAGGAAACTGCCGGAGACCCGGCCCTCCCCTTGACCGTCGGGATCGGCATCGACATGGGAGAAGCGATCCCGGTCGAAGACGGGTTCCGCGGCGTGGCACTCAACACCGCGGCTCGATTGTGCTCCAAGGCGGCGGCGGGCGAGGTCATCGTGACGCGGGCGGTGGCCGATCTTGCGGCCGAGATCAACGAGGTCCGATTCGAGGGGCGCGGGGCCGCGGAGCTCAAGGGGTTCGAGGACGCCGTCGAGCTCATCGCAGTCCTATCGGTGCCGGCGCCGGCTGCGGCTGCGGCTCCAAAGCCCGAGGCAGTCACGGTTGGCCGGGCCGGGACGCTTCCTCCGGAGCTCGACTCGATCACGCCGTTGATCGACCGGGTGCTCGAGATGCATTGGCTTCGCGGTACATGGCGCCAGGCCCGCAGGGGACACGGCCGGGTCGTCTTCGTTTCCGGGCCCTCCCAGATCGGCAAGACCCGGCTGGCCGCGGAACTCGCCTCGGAGATCGGCGGGGACGGCGGTCGCGTTCACTACGCGGGGCCCGGCGGAGCCGCCGCAGCGCTGGCGTTGGCGGCGGTACGGGAAGCCCTGGATGCCGCCCTGCCGACCCTGGTGGTCCTGGACGACCTCGATGTGTCCGGCGAGGACGCCGCGCGCGCCCTGGGCGAGGCCCAGGGCCGGATCCGGTCCCGGCCCGTCCTGGTGATCGGCCTGGTCACCGATCCCGAGGCCGGAGCCGACCTTGCGGCGGTCGTCGTGGAGTCGGACCGGCTCGGTGACGGCCATCTCCGGCTCTCCCCACTCGACCTCGATGGTGTCGAGGGGATCGCCCGCCTGTACGTGGGCGACGAGGTCCGGGACGTTCCCCTCGAATCGATGGCCCGGGCTTCGGAAGGCGTGCCGGGTCGGGTCCACGAGGTGGTCAGCGAGTGGGCGCGTGACGAGGCCGGGCAGGCGGCTCGCCGCCGCGGCGGAATGGCTGGCCGAGGGACGCGGACGCCGGTCCGCCAACCTGGAGTTCGCAAACAACATCATCGGGCTCAAGCTCGGCAGGATCTACAGCGGAGAAGGCCAGGACGCGACCGACTCCGAGTGTCCCTACAAGGGCTTGGCCTCGTTCGAGGAAGCGGACGCCGCCTACTTCTTCGGCCGGGAGCGACTGGTCGGCGAGCTGGCGGCCCGCACGGTTCAGGTCGGGCTCCTCGGAGTGGTGGGGGCCTCGGGAAGCGGCAAGTCCTCCGTGGTGGCCGCCGGGCTCGTTCCTTCGCTGCGCGCGGGGCTCCTTCCGGGAAGCGAGCGGTGGCGCCACGTCGTGTTCCGTCCCGGCGAGCACCCCATGGCCGAACTGGCCGTGGCCATGGCCCCGTGGCGCCGGCGTCCCCTACCGGGAACGCCCTCGAGGCGGCGATCGACACCGCCTCGCCTGAAGGACGCCTCGTCGTCGCCGTGGATCAGTTCGAGGAGGTGTTCACGCTCTGCACCGACGGCGGCGAACGGGACGCCTTCATCGAGGCCATCACCCGAGCGGCGACGCGCTGGCCCGAACGGGTCGTGTTCGTGCTCACCATGCGGGACGATTTCTACGGACGTTGCGCGCCGCACCGGGAACTGGCGGACCTCCTCGTCGCGAACCAGGTCCTGGTCCCACCGATGACGGGCGAAGAGCTCCGGCGCGCGATCGAGCTGCCCGCCCGGCGGGCGCGGCTTCGGGTGGAGGCCGCGCTGGGGGACGCACTGGTGGCGGAGGTCGCGGAGGAGCCCGGCGGCCTGCCGCTGCTCTCGGCTGCACTGGTCGAGCTGTGGCAGGGGCGCGAGGACGGATGGCTCCGTCTGGAAACCTACGAGCGAACGGGAGGCGTCCGGGGGGCCGTGGCGCGGCTGGCCGAGGCGGCGTTTCAGCAGCTGAGCGACGAGGAGCGGGAGCTGGCGCGGCGCATGTTCCTTCGGCTCTCCGGCATCGGCGAGGGCGACCTCGTCACCCGGCGGCGGGTCCGGATCTCGGAGTTCGACGTCGACTCGGACCCCGTGGCGGCCGACGTCTTGGCCCGCCTCACCCAGGACCGCCTGCTGACGATGAGCGATTCCACCGTGGAGGTGGCCCACGAGGCCCTGCTCCGCGAGTGGCCGCGCCTCCGGGAATGGTTGGAGGAGGACGTCCAGGGCCATCAGCTCCGCCAGCACCTCACGCACGCCGCCCAGCAGTGGGACGAGGCGGGGCGTGAGGCGTCGGAGGTGTACCGGGGGGCTCGGCTCTCCGCCGCCCTCGACTGGGCGGCCACGCGCGGGCCCGACCTCAACGAGCTGGAGCGGGACTTCCTGTCGGAGAGTCGTCATCGCGAGCGAGCGCGAGTCGGTGCGACAGCGGCGAACGAACCGCCGCCTCCGGGGCCTCCTGGTCGGCACGGCTGTGTTCCTCGTCGTGGCCCTCGTGGCAGGCGGACTGGCCCTCGTACAGCGGGGACGGGCGCGAGAAGCAGGCCCGGATCGCATCTGCCCGTGAGCTGGCCGCCGCCGCCGTCGCCAACCTCGACGTCGATCCCGAGCGGAGCATCCTGCTCGCGCTTGCGGCGGTGGACGCGACGTGGAAGGCGGACGGGACGGTCCTGCCGGAGGCCGAGGAGGCCCTTCACCGGGCGCTGGAGGAGTACCGGGTCGTGCTCACGGTGCAGCAGGGGCGCGAGATCGCCATGAGCGCAGACGGCACGCGGTTCGCCACGACGGGCAAGCACGGGACCCCGACCGTGTGGGAGACGGACACCGGCACGCCCCTCTTCACCCTCCGCGGACACGAGGGGGAGGTCAACGGCATCGCCTTCAGCCCCGACGGGTCGCTGCTGGCCAGCACCGGCTCGGACCGGACGGTGCGGCTGTGGGACGGGGCGAGCGGCCGGCCGATCCACGTGCTGGGGGGGCATCGGAAGCTGGTCTTGGGCGTCGCGTTCAGCCCCGACGGCAAGCTGCTGGCCACCTCCAGCACAGGACGGCACCGTTCGGATCTGGGACGTCGCGGCGGGCACCCAGCACCTCGTGCTGAGGGGCCCTCCCGGCGAGAAGTTCCACGGACTTTCACATTTCGGCCTCACCCCCGCCTTCAGCCCCGACGGGTCCAGGGTGACGAGCGGCGGGTGGTTCAGCACGCCGATCTGGGACCTGGCGACGGGGAAGATCGTCGATGATCCTTCCCCGCCAGACGTGGGAGGCCTCGGCGGTCGCGTTCAGCCCCGATGGCACACGCGTCGCCACCGCCGCCCATCTCGGACGCGCAGACGTGGGATGCGGAGACCGGGAAGCCGCTCACCACGCTCTCCGGCCACACGGGGACGTCCTCGGGATCGCCTACAGCCCCGACGGTCACGCGGATCGCCACCGGCGGAGACGACGGGACCGCCCAGGTGTGGGACGCGGCGACCGGCGAGTCCCTGCTGACGCTGGGCGGGCACCCGATCGGGGTGGATCAGGTCGCGTTCACCCCGGACGGGGACCGGCTGCTGACCGGGGACGGATGGACGGGACCGCGCGACTGTGGGACATCAGTCCGACCGGAGGCAGCGACTGGCTGACCGTCCCCGGCCCGGAGGACCGCCAGGGCGGGGTCTCCTTCAGCCCCGATGGGACGAGCTTCGCCGTGCCGCGGCCAGCGTCACGCGGCGTCACGATCCGGGACGTCGAGACGGGGGCGACGATCATCACGTTGAAGGGCCACGACGCCACGATCCGAAGGATGGCGTTCAGCCCGGATGGGACCAGGCTCGCGGGGTCCGCCGGTAGCGCGAAGAGGGGTACTCCGGGCGAACAGCACGGTCCCCGTCTGGGACGTGACGACCGGGAAGCTGGTGATGACGCTCACGGGACACACCGATCAGGTATCGGCCGTGGCGTACAGCCCGGACGGACGCCGTCTCGCGACGGGCAGCTGGGATGGGACCGTCCGGCTGTGGGATGCCTTCTCTGGCAAGGAACTCCACGCAGTCGACGTCGGAGATGCAGCGTTCGCGCTCGCCTTCAGCCCCGACGGTCGATGGCTGGTATCCGGCGACGATGGTGACTAGCTCCCTGACCGTGTGGGACGCCGACACCCTCGAGCGGCGCGGAGAGCCGCTCCGTGGCCACACCGACGTCATCCAGGACGTCGCGTTCGGGCCCGACGGAACAGGTGGTCACAGGCCAGCAGGGACGGGACGGCGAAGATCTGGGACCTGGAGTCGCGCCGGGAGCTCGCGACGCTGCGGGGGCACACCGGCTCGGCTTCTGGCCGTTGCTGTGAGCCCAGACGGAGCGCTCGTCGCCACTGGCAGCCTCGATGGCACCGCCAAGCTCTGGGATCTCGCCACCGGGCGGCAAATGCTCACGCTGTTCGGCCACGACGGTCCCGTCAACACCGTGGCGTTCAGCCCCGACGGTCGGTTCCTGGCCACCGTGAACGGCGGCGACGGGACCGTCGCCCTGCACCTGCTCCCGATCGACGATCTCCGTGACCTTGCCCGCGAGCGTGTCACCCGCACCCTCACGGACGCGGAGTGCCTCCAGTATCTCCACGTCGATCAATGCCCACCGGCGTGAGGAAGATGTGGGTGGGTGCCGGGTGACTCCCCGCCCCTAGGCGGTAGGTTCCGGTCACCTCGCGGTTCCGGGTGGCGGGCCGTCGGCGGACGATGCCCCCGGACAGCGCGGTTGGAGCCGGAGGGGGGACTCGAACCCCCGACCTGCGGTTTACGAAGCCGTGGGTCACCCGGCGTGATTCCCACCCCTGACCTGCGGTAACACACCCTCACACCCATCTCCGCACGTCACCGGCCGAGTGGTGGACGTGCTCGACGAGAGGATTGTGGCGGTAGACGGCTAGGGCCTCGCCGGGCGGGTAGGTGGCGCGTACCCGGTCGTCGCCTTATTGGCTACGCCCACCGCTACGTCCGTTTCACCGCCCGCCCGGTACCCGGTACCGGCGGTGGGTCAGCGGCCTGAGTTGTGGCTGCCGTCTCCACTCTACGCATGTGGAGAGAAACGACGGGCGTTCAGGTCGACGCTGCTTGCTCGAGTCGCCCCTCGCGGTTTGCTCCCGAGGTGGCGTCGCGGTCGCGGGGAGGGCCGCCGTGCCAGTCGAGACACAGCGCCGTGGCGTCGTCGCGTAGCTGACCGCCGCTTGCCTGAAGGACCGCCTGGGTGAGGTGTTGCACCGCCTCGCGCGCATGCATATCGATGCCCTCGGTCAGGATGGCGGCGATGTTTATGCCCGCGGCGTCGCGCTCCAGCATGCCGTCGGTGACGAAGATAAGCCGGTCGCCCACCTCCAATGGCAGCGCTTGCACCCGGTACTCGCCTCCGCGCTGCAGGCCAAACGGAGGGTCAGCCTCCAAATGAACTTGCTCGACTTGCCCAGCCCGAAGCCGCAGCGGCGGGGGATGGCCGGCATTGACGATGCCGGCCGTCGCTTTCGCCAGGTTGATCCGCACGAGCAGGCCGGTGACGAACTGGCTCTCGTCGGCGTGCTCGGCCAGCGCATCATTTGCCAGTCGCGCCTGCTCGGCGAGCTCGACCCCCCGCCGGCGGGCGTTGCGTAGACCCCCGACAAGCACCGTTGCCAACAGAGCGGCGTCCATCGTGTGGCCCATCGCGTCGGTCATCGACAAATGCAGTGTGCCTCGGTCCAACGAAAAATCGAAGGTGTCACCCCCGATCTCGCCCGCCGGTTGCAGCCAGGCGGCGAGCGTGAACTGCCCGGCCTCGCACGTGAAGGCACCAGGCAGCAGCCGATGCTGGATCTCCGCCGCCAGCGACAGCGGAACCGAACGCTGTCCCCACTCGAAGAGGTCGGTGTAGCGGCGATTCGCAATGACCACGTAGGCCAAGAAGTGCGCCGCTAGAGCGACATCTGCCACGGTCTGCTCAAGCGGGAAGTCGTCCAGCCCCAACTCAAGGACGCCGACCGCTTCGCCGCGGCTCGTCACCGGCGCGAACAAGCGAGCGCCGCTATCCTCCGCGACCACCTCGACGGCCTGGGCGGCCAACGCCCGCCCGTGCGGCGTCCCAAACAGTGGCACGCGCTCCGCAGTCTCCTGCCCCTGCAGCCGCAACGCCCCCTTTCCACCCGAGTGGCCCAGTCGGATCAGCGACCGCCCACTGAAGTCGGCGATCAGGAAGCTGACCTCGCGAGCACCGACCGCCTCCGCCAGCGCTGCCGCGAGCACATCGACCGCCGCGACCGGCGGAGCGGCCTCGACCTCCGCCAGCAACGCATTCAAGTTCAGCGGCGATCGCCCATTCTCGCCCATGAGCCGGAGGGGGGACTCGAACCCCCGACCTGCGGTTTACGAAACCGCTGCTCTGCCAACTGAGCTACCCCGGCGGGATCGTTCAGGTTAGCAGCCGCGGGCTGGGCTCTTTGGGCCCCTCCCGCTCCGGGAGGAGGCCTCCTCCGGGTAGGCGACGGCGCCGGCCCGCTCACCTCTCACCGGCATCAGCTGAGGACCCGGAACACCTCGATCGGCTCGCGGCGGCCCTTGACCTGCTGGATGCCGCGGGGCTCCATGCGGAACCATCCCCCGCTCGCCGCCTGGGCCGTCGCGCCGGTGATGAGCACCTCGCCGGCCGCAGCGTTCGATTGCAGCCGCTGTGCGACGTTCACCGCGTCGCCGAGCACCGTGTACTCGAGCCGCCCGCCGCCGCCGACCGTTCCGGCGGCGACCACGCCGGTGTTCACCCCGATCCCGACGTGGATCGGACGGAGGCCCTGGTCCATGGCTTCCTCGTTGAGCTCCGACTGGCGGTCCTGCATGGCGAGGGCGCACCGCACGGCCAGCACGGCGTGATCGGGCGCCTTCGTAGGCGCCCCGAACACCGCCATCACCGCATCGCCTGCGAACTTGTCGATCATGCCCCCGTGCCCCGATACGACCTCGGCCATCGCGGACAGATGCCGGGTCAGGATCACGGCGAGCTCCTTGGCCGGCGTCGTCTCGGCGATCGTGGAGAACCCGCGGATGTCGGAGAACAGGATGGTCGCCTCGACCTCCTCCTGGAGCTCGACCCCGCCCTGGCCGATCTTCTCCGCCACCCCGCCCGGCAGGTACGAGGCGAGGGCGCGGGCCGACGCCTCCCGGTCGACGACCGCCGCGTGGAGCTTCTTCAGCTCGTCGACCGCCCGTGTGTGCCCGCGGCCGGCCTCGCCGGCGAGGCGTTCGAACAGGCCGGTGACCCGGCGGTCGATGTCCTCCTGCGTCGTCGACAGTCGTTCGGCCATCTCGGCGTAGCCGAGCCCCGACGCCATGAGGTCGAGGATCTCGCGGTCGTCCTCCTCGGCCTCGTGACGGCCCAGCAGGCGGGCGGCGATGGTCGGGTCGATGGCGGAGCCGCCGGCGGCGACCTCGCGGATGGCCCGGACGAGCTCCTCGCCCTCCGCGACGCGTTCCTTCAGCAGGTACGCCAGTCCGCTCTGGCCCTTGCCGAGGAGCGCCAGCGCGTAGGCCTCGTCGTCGTGCGCCGAGAGCACCACGACCCCGGTTCCCGGGTGGCGGGCCCGGATCTCGTGCGCCGCGTCGATGCCCTCCAGCTGGAAGTGGGGCGGCATCTTGATGTCGGTCACGACGACGTCCGGGCCGAGCTCTTCGGCGAGCTGGATCAGGGAGGGCGCGTCGGCGGCGACGCCGGCCACCTCGATCCCGTCCGAGGCGTCGAGCAGCGCGCGCACGCCCTCGCGCACGAGGACGTTGTCCTCCCCCAGCACCACACGGATGGTCGCAACGACCTCGGGCGTCTCGCCCACTCCAGGAGCCTCCCCCCACCCGCATGTACCATCCGGCCGTGCCGATTCGAGTGGTCTTCGCCGAGGATAACTACCTCGTCCGGGAAGGAACAGCGGCGCTGCTCGAGGCGGAGGGCTCGGTGGAGCTCCTGGCCTCGGTCGGCTCGCTCGACGAGCTCCTGCAGGCCGTCGAGGACCACTCCCCCGACGCGGTCCTCACCGACATCCGGATGCCCCCGACCAACACGACCGAGGGCATCCAGGCGGCGCGGCGCATCCGGGCCGAGCACCCGGAAACGGGCGTCGTCGTCCTGTCGCAGTTCGCCGACGAGGCGTACGCGTACGAGCTGTTGAAGGACGGCGCCTCCGGCCTCGGCTACCTCCTGAAGGAACGTGTCGCCGACGTCGAGGAGCTGGTCCGCGCGATCACGGAGGTCGCCCGGGGGGGCTCGGTGCTCGACACCAAGGTGGTGGAGGCGCTCGTCGCAGCAAAGGACCGCATGGCCCACTCCCCGCTCGCCGGGCTCACGGAGCGGGAGCGCGAGGTCCTCTCGCACATGGCCCAGGGCGAGAACAACGCCTCGATCGCCAAGTCGCTGTTCCTCTCCGAACGGGCGGTCGAGAAGCACATCAACTCGCTGTTCCACAAGCTCGGGTTGTCGGCGGAGCCGGACGTCCATCGGCGGGTGATGGCGGTGCTCGCGTACCTCAACGAGGTCCGCCCGCCCAACAGGGCCTGATCCCGTGATGCACCTCGCGCTCCTCCGCGGCGTGAATGTCGGCGGGAAGAACCGCGCACCCATGGCCGACATCAAGCGCGCGGTCGCGGACCTCGGATTCGAACGGGTCTCGACCTACATCAACTCGGGCAACGTGCTGTTCGACGCCGGGCGGCGCCGCGGCGCGAGGCTCGCGGCCGACATCGAGGGCGCCATCGAGGGCGCGGTGGGGTTCCACGTCGAGGTGCTGCTGTGGGACGAGGAGCGTCTGCGCGATCTTGTGGGCGCGATCCCCGACGAATGGGTGAACGACGACGCGACGCGATGCGACGTGATCTTCCTGTGGCCGGACGCCGACGACCCCGCGCATCGTCGACGACCTCCCGCTGAACCCGGAGGTCGACCGCGTGACCTATCTGCCCGGGGCGCTCGTCTGGCGCTTCGACCGCCCGGACGCCGGGCGCAGCCGCATGAACAAGCTGATCGGCCGCGACATCTACCGCCGGATGACGATCCGCAACGTCACGACCGTGCGGAAGCTCCTCGCGCTGCTGGACCAGGCGTAGCCCTCCGCCGCCCGCGAAGAACGGCTCCCGCTACCCGATCTTGAACTCGATCCCTTCGATGTACATCTCGACCTTGACGCGCCGGACCTCGCGGCTCATGAACGGGTCGAGCGCGAAGATTCCCATGTTCGCGACGCGTCGGCGGACAGCGCCATCGGAGCGGTCACGCCGGTGAGCATGCCACGGGCCGGGCTGCCGTTCGGCGGTGACGGGCGAGTCGGGCGGCCGGATCAGGACGCCGGGCGCGCCGAGGCGGATTCCCAGGCGGCTTCGAGGTGGGCCGGGTCGAACACCGACTTCGGGATGAACCTGGCCGCCCCGGCCTCGACGGCACGGACGTCGTAGTCGGATTCCTCGTAGGTGGACATGACCAGCACGATCGTCTCCGGGCGCTCGTCGACGATGCGCCGGGTCGCCTCCAGGCCGTTCATGCCGGGGAGGTTGACGTCCATCAGCACGACGTCCGGTCGCAGCTCGCGGCACAGGTCGAGCGAATCCTCGCCCGTCTCCGCCTCGCCGACGACGTCGAACCCGTCGGTGGACTCGACCACCAGGCGCGCGGCCATCCGGAAGGGGAGCTGGTCGTCGACGATCACCACGCGGACGTTCATCACCCTCGATGGTCCCACCGGTCGCCGCGGAATCGTCGGTGATGCGCGCCTGCGTGTTGCGGGGGGTGCCTGCCACCCGGCCCTCCCGGCGCCGCCGGATCGCCGGCGTCAGGCCGCGAGGGCCAGGAACGCCTCCTCCATCACCAGGCGCAGGTTGAGGTTCGTGTCGTCGGCGACGGCTGCTCGGGTCCCCTCGATCCTCCCGAGCGCCCGGCCGGCCGCCTGGGACGACAGGGTCCCGAGGCCGGGTTCCCGCGACGGGTCGAGGTCGAGGTTCACCAGCAGGGACGCGTCGCCGCCGGCCGCCTGGACCAGCCGGTCCCGGAGCAGGGTCGAGGCCGACAGGAGCACCCAGTCGACGTAGTCGCGCTCGGCGCGGCGGAGGCGGCGCTTGTGGCGTTCCTCCAGCCGGCGCACGACCCCGCGGAACGCGTCTTCGGTGCGCCCCCGCGAGTCGCGGAACGGCGCGAGCTCCTCCGCCAGATCCTCCTTCATGCGGTCCTTGTAGGTGTCGGCGGCGGCCAGGATGACGTCGGCGGCGGCCAGGGCGCCTGCCGGGCCCTCGGCGACGCGGGCCGAGCGCCTCGCGGGCCGCGTCCCGGAACGACAGCCCGTCCCGCCCGGTGGCGATCCGGCGGGCCCGGCCCAGGTTGCCCCCGGCCAGCCGGGCCGCCAGGGCGGCGGTCGCCGGCTCGACGCCCTCGTCGACGAGCGCCTGCCCCACGTACGCCTCGGCGAGCGGCAGGAACGACACCACGTGGCACCGCGAGATCACCGTCTCGGGGAGCTCGTCGGGCCGCGCCGATAGCAGCAGGAGCACCGCGTCGGCGGGCGGCTCCTCGAGCACCTTCAACAGCACGTCCGCCGCGGCCGGGTTCAGCCGGTCGGCCTCCCGGATGACGAACACCTTCCGGCCGGGCTCCGGCGCCGTCCGGAACGCCGGGTGCCAGACCTCCTGGCGGACGGTCTCGACGTGGATGTCCCTGCCCCTCGGGCTCGACGACGAACATGTTGGGGTGGCGGTCGGCGAGGGCGAGCGCGCAGGCGCGGCACTCGCCGCAGCCGCCCTGCTCGCACAGCAGGGCGGCTGCGAACGCCCGGGCGACCTGCTGCTTGCCGCCGCCCTTCGGGGCCGGCAAGCAGATACGCGTGATGCGGCCGGGGCAGCGCCTGGGTCAGGAACCGGACGGCTGCCTCCTGCCCGGGGATCTCCCGCAGGACCGGCGAACCGACGAGCGCGTCGGCGTAGCCATCGGCCCTGCCGGAGGAACGCCGGGGCGGAGGGCCGCTCGGCGTCGTCGGGCCGGACCCGTTGCCGTCGGAGGCCGTCGGGCGGCGGCGGCGGCGTTGCGGCCGGGCCGAGCTGCGGCGGCGGCTTCGCGCCACCGGCGCCTCGCTGGGTCGCGTCCACCTCCTCCTTCGAGATCATCGTTCCGTAGGCCGGCGTATCGATCGCGGTGTGGGACCGGACCAGCCGTCGCAGCGCGTCGCGCACGTCCTGGTGCACCACGTCCGGCGGCCGGTCGGAGTCGATCACGACGAATCGCTCGGGGTGTTCCTCCGCGATCCGGAGGTACGCGTCGGCCACCTTGGCCATGAACGGCGAGCCCTCCTGCTCGATGCGGTCGGGATCGTCGGCGCCGCCCCGCGCCAGGCCGAGCTCCGGTTCGACGTGCAGCAGGACCACGAGGTCCGGGAACAGCCCCTGCGTCGCCCACACGTTGAGCGTCAGGACGTCCTGTTCGCCCAGGCCCCGGGCCACCCCCTGGTAGGCGAGCGACGAGTCCACGTACCGGTCGCACAGGACGACCTTGCCGTCCTCGAGCGCCGGCCGGATGACCGTGGCGACGTGCTGGGAGCGCGACGCGGCGAACAGCAGCGCCTCGGTCCGCGGTTCGACCTGGCCGGTCTTCGGGTCGAGCAGCAGCTCGCGGAGCCGCTCGCCGACGTCGGTGCCGCCGGGTTCCCGCGTGACGAGAACCTGCCAGCCGTCGCTCTCGAGCCACTCCCGGGCCAGGCGGATCTGCGTTCCCTTGCCGGCGCCCTCCACGCCCTCGAAGGCGATCAGGACCCCCTTGCGCGGACCCTTCTTCAGTCGCGGCATCAGCGACAACCCTACCGGCTTGGTCAGACGGTTCCGCTGCAGCCCGCGGCGGGTCGCGAGCGCCCCCGCCGCCGCGATCCCGGCCCCGATCCACAGGGCCAGGCGCGTCCCCGAGAGGTCGACGCGGAAGTTCCCGATGTGGAACTCGTGATTGCCCAGGAACCCTGCGAGCAGCGGGAAGCCGGCCAGGGACAGGAACAGCCCGAGGCGCGACATGACGGTGAGCGCGGCGAACGTCCGGCCGCGGTACTCGTCGGCCACGTTCTCCTGGAGCAGCGCGTACCCGTTGACCCACGTCGCGCCTGCGAAGAACCCCATCACGCACGGTCGCCAGGGCGGCGAGGGCGATGTTCGGCGTCGCGGCCACGACGGCCAGCACGATCGCCGCGCCCAGCATGGTGAGCGGGAACATCAGCTCCCGCTCGAAGAACTTGCTGACCTGCGGCACCAGGGCCATCCCGATCCCCATGCCGATCCCGAGCGCCGTCACCAGGAACCCCCACCCGGGCGCCCCCGCGTGCACGGTCTGCTTCGCGAACAGCGGACCGACCGCGATCACGGCGCCGACCCCCGCGAACGCCACGACGATGCCGACGGTCATGGCCCGCGCCAGCCGATGGCCCCGCAGGAACCTGATGCCGTCGCGGATGTCCTTGCCGGCGTTCGACCACTTGAAGGGCTGCGCGGTGTGGGGCCGCATGGCCCGGATCGGCAGCCGGCTGACCATGTACGCGCTGAACACGAACGTAGGCCCCGTCGAGCCACAGGGCCAGGAACTCCTTGTTGTCCGCGAAGTACGGGACCTGCTTGCCGATGGCGGTCGCCAGCCCGGCGAGCAGCGGTGAAGATGATCCCGCCGAGGGGCAGGGTCCCGTACGTGGTCGCCATCCCGACGGTGTTCGCGTTGACGAGCTGGCGGCGCGGCACCAGGTTGGGGATGCTCGAGTCCTTGGCGGGCGCCCACAGCAGGGCCAGCGACTCGATGAAGAAGGACAGGACGTAGATGCCCCACAGCACACCGATGAACGGCATCGAGGGCGTACATCACGCCGCGCGAGATGTCGGCGGTGATCATGAGCTTCTTCCGGTCGACCCGGTCGACCAGCACGCCGGCGAACGGGCCGAACAGGAGCGACGGGAGCATCCGGGCGATCATCACGCCGGCCACCGCGTAGGCCGTCGTCGTGGCGGTGGTACCACCGAGCCGCGGCGAGGTCACGAGGGACGCGACCGCGATGAACCCGACCCAGTCCCCGAGCGACGACACGGCCATGGCGGCCACGAGCCTCGAGAACGCGGGGATGCGGAAGAGGTCCTTCAGGGTCGCGGGCTTGGTGCCCCGAAGGGCGGCGACCTCGTCGGCCAGGCTGGACACGCGTTCCCTCTCGTCGGGCTGTCAGGCGGTGCGGCTCAGCGCCCGGACCCGTTGCCCTCGGAACCAGCCGCTGCGGGGGTGGGTTCGGCACCTTCCGGTACATCAGCATCGGGCAAGGAGCCCACCTTCACCAGCACCCCATCCTGTACCACGGAACCACAGGCCACACACTTCGCCTTGTCCCTGGCCTGGGCGGTCAGGAGACCACCGCAGTTCGGGCAGGGGTCGGGCAGCGGCATCGACCACACGGCCATGTCGCAGTCCGGGTACCGGTTGCAGCTGTAGAACACCTTGCCCCGCCGGGTGCGCTTCTGGACGAGCTCGCCCTGCTTGCACTTCGGGCAGGTCACCCCGGTCCCCTTCGGCGGGTCCTTCTTGATGTACTTGCAGTCCGGGTAGCCGCTGCATCCGACGAACGGCCCGTACCGCCCGCGCTTGTTGACGAGCGGCTTGCCGCACTCGGGGCACATCTCGCCGGTCTCCTCGGGCTCGTTGCGGGCGCCCGCCTCCTCGCCGATGTTCCGCGTGTACTTGCACTCGGGGTAGTTCGGGCAGGCGATGAACTTGCCGTTGCGGCCGAGCTTGATGACGAGCTTGGCCGGCGTGCGGCCATCCTCGATGCACTGCGGGCAGAGCTCGTCGAGCTCCTCCTGCGGGCGCTCGATCTCGTCTTCCTTCTTCTCGAGGAGGCGTTCGAACGGCCCGTAGAACTCGTCGAGGACCTGGGTCCACGGGAGCTTGCCCTCGGCGATGTCGTCGAGCTCGTCCTCCATCTTCGCGGTGAACGTCACGTCGACGATCTCGGGGAAGTGCTCGACGAGCAGGTCGATAACCACCTCGCCGACGTCCTCCGGATAGAACCGGCGATCCTCGAGGCGGACGTACTCGCGGTCGAGCAGCACGCTGATGATCGAGGCGTACGTCGACGGGCGGCCGATGCCGAGCTCCTCGAGGGTCTTCACGAGGGAGGCTTCGGAGAACCGAGGCGGCGGCTGGGTGAAGTGCTGCTCGGGCAGGACCTCGAGCAGACGGAGGATCTGTTCCGCGGTGAGCGCCGGGAGGATGCCCTCGGCGTCCTCGTCCACGGCGGTGTCGTCCCGTCCCTCGAAGTACACCCGGCGGAACCCGTCGAACTTCAGGGTCTGGCCCGTCGCGCGCAGCAGGTACGCCGGCGCGTCGGAAGCGGTCGCGGCGATGTCCACCGACACCTGGTCGAACAGGGCCTGGGCCATCTGCGACGCCACGGTTCGCTGCCAGATCAGCCGGTACAAGCGGGCCTGGTCCCGGTCGAGCAGCGGCTCGAGCTCGTCCGGCAGGCGCGTGGCCGAGGTCGGCCGGATGGCCTCGTGCGCTTCCTGGGCCCCGCGCTGCTTCTTCTTGTAGACGCGGGGCTTGTCGAGCGCGTACTCCTTGCCGAACTGGGCGTGCACGACCTCGGCCAGCTCGGCGAGCGCCGAGTCGGCGATGTTGACCGAGTCGGTCCGCATGTAGGTGATGAGGCCGGTCTGTCCCTCGCCCGGCAGGTCGACGCCCTCGTACAGCTGCTGTGCGAAGCGCATGGTCTTCCGGCTGGAGAACCCGAGCTTGCGCGCGGCCTCCTGCTGCAGCGTCGAGGTCGTGAACGGCGGCGCCGGGTTGCGCTTGATCTCCTTCTGGCGGACCTCCTGGACGCGGTAGTCCGCGCGGCGGAGGTTCTCGACGTGGGCGACGCCGTCCTCCTCGGTCCCGAGGACCAGCCCCTGCTTGTCGGGCGAGGCGGCGAGCTTGTCGTCCCCGATCTGGATGAGGCGGGCGAGGAAGCCCGAGTCCTTCGAGGACGCGTCGAGGTCCACGGAGAGGCGCGCGTCGATCGACCAGTACTCGACCGGGACGAACGCGCGGATCTCCCGCTCCCGGTCGACGATCAGCCGGAGCGCGACGGACTGCACGCGGCCGGCCGACAGACCCGGGCGGACCTTCTTCCACAGGATCGGCGACAGCCGGTAGCCGACCAGCCGGTCGAGGACGCGGCGGGCCTGCTGCGCGTCGACGAGCTGCATGTCGACCGTGCGGGGGTGTTCGAACGCCTCGAGGATCGCGTCCTTGGTGATCTCGGTGAACGTCACCCTGCTCGTGGCCGCGGCGTCGAGGCCGAGGATCTGGGCCACGTGGAACGCGATGGCCTCACCCTCGCGGTCGAAGTCGGTGGCGAGGATGACGTCGCCGGCCCGCTTGTGGGCAGCCTGAAGCGAGGCGACCGCCTTCTTCGACGCCTCGGGAATCACGTACTCGGGCTCGAACTGACGCTCCGTGTCCACCCCGAGCTTGTTCTTGGGGAGGTCGCGGATGTGTCCGTACGAAGCCCGGACGGTGAACTCCTGGCCGAGGTATCGCTCCAGCGTCTTCGCCTTGGTGGGCGATTCGACGACAACGAGCTTCTTTGGCATGGAGAGTCCGCGGCATATTCCACGCGCTCTTGAGCGAGTGTCAACAACCCTCGCTCCAAGCGCTGCCGCAGTCGATACCCTTGAACGGCCCCGGGCGGTCGGGTATTCCCGCGCCGCGCCGGGCACGATCGGAGCAGCCGTGACCGAGTTCCTCACCGACGTCGTCGCACGCCACGGGTACATCGCCGTGCTTCTTCTGATGGCCATGAGCACGGCCTGCATCCCCGTGCCCTCGGAGATCGTGTTGATGTTCGGCGGGGCGCTCGCGTCGCAGACGTTCGCCGCGACCGCGCTCGATGGCGGGGCCCAGGCGCTCGACCTGATCTGGGTGATCGTGGTCGCGACGGTCGGGACGCTGATCGGCGCGTACGTCGCGTACGGCATCGGGGCGATCGGTGGGCAACCCCTCATCAACAGGGCGGGGAAGTGGCTGCTCTTCCGCCCGGACGAGGTCGATCGCGCCCACGCCTGGTTCGACAAGCACGGCAACGAGGCGGTCCTGTTCGGCCGGATCATCCCCGTGGTGCGGGCGCTGATCTCGCTCCCCGCGGGCGTGGCCCGGATGAAGCTCTGGCGGTTCACGCTCTACACGCTCATCGGCGCGCTCACCTGGGACGTCGGCTTCGCGGTCGGCGGGTACTACCTCGGCGAGTCCTGGCGGACCGTGGAGAAGTACATCCAGCCGATCACGATCGCCATCGGCGTCCTCCTCGTCGGGCTCATCACCTGGTGGATCCTCAAGCGGGTTCGCGCACGCAAGGCCGCCCGCGAAGCCGGCCCGACTCCCGCCGCTTCCGCCGAAAGCGACGGCCGTGCGCCCGCAGCGACGTCGGACGTCCAGGCATCGGATGCGGAGATCGCCGCGACCGGCCGGCGGGGCTCCACCTCAGTCGAGCGGGAGTAGCGAATCCTTCCGGGCGGGACGGAGCAATCGCATGAAGATCAGCAGGCTGCTGACCAGGAGCGCCGGGACGTAGACGGTCACGATCACCCAGTTCACACCGAGCGGATCGTCGAACACGCTGAACCGCATGGACTGGATGATCGCGTTGATCGTGTCGAGCATCCCGACGGTGACGCAGAGCCAGACGAGGGCGATGGCCCGGGTGAAGCGGGCCCGAAGGGCGATCACCGCCACGAGCGCCAGTACCGCGGTCACGATGTCGCCGTAGCCGACCATCGTCCGGAACTCCGTCGGCACGCCAAGGCCGACCGCGCCCGGAGCCAGGATGGTGCCGCCGACGAACCGGAACGCGTGGACCCACAGCAGGGGGATCAACGCCAGCTCCCGGGGGAGCGGGTCAAGGCGGGGCGTCACGTACCAGAACGCGATGAGCAGGTACGCGACCAGGCCCAGCGTGAACTGGATCCCGAAGAGAACGATCGGTTCCGGCATGAACGCGACCCCGCTATCCGGGCGGCGCCGCGACGCCGAGCTGCTGCATCATCGATGCCATGTCGAAGACGCCCCAGTGTTCCGAGATGAGCCCGTCGTCGGTGAATCGGCAGAAGTCGGTCGCGAGGACCTTGAAGGACTTCCCAGTCGGCGGGATGCCCATGAACTCGCCCTGATGGGTTCCCTGCATCGTGTTGTACGAGGCGACGAGGTCGTCGTCGGCGACCATCAGCTCGGTGTCGAACCGCAGGTCGGGGAATGCCGCGATGAACGCCGTCAACAGCCGCTTGAAGCCCTCGCGGCCCTCCGTGAACTCGGGCGGGAGGTTCGGGTCGTGGTCCGGCCGGTCGGCCGTGATGAGCCCGTCCGCCGCGTCGACGTGGTGATCGTTCATCACCTCGGCGTAGAGCTGCCGGAGGTTCGCCTTGTTCCGCTCCTGATCCATCACGAACTCCTCCCGTCGTTGTCTGTGTCCGCCCAGGGATCCGGTCCCGGGTCGCCGCCCTCGGCGGCAACCGTCAACCTCAGGAGGTAGTGGTCCCAGCCACCCGAGCTGCCCCGGCGCATCTCATCGGGCACGCCGCTGTGCACCAGGCGCAGCAGCGTTCCTTCGCCGTCGGGGACGAGGGTCACCTCGACGGTGGTCGATCCCGGAGGTTCCGGCGAGCCCTCGGCCTCCCAGCCGAACGTGAACACCACGCGTCGCGGAGGGTCGATCTCGACGTACTCGCCGCGGGCGACGTCGTGGCCCGTCACGTCGATCCAGAAGATCGCCGCCGGGGCGGGGGTCGAGCGTGGCCTTGACGGCCTTCCAGACGATCATCTTGTCGGGGTCCGTGAAGAACGGGAACACCTGCTCCGGCGGGGCGTCGATGCGGACCTCGCGGACGATGTCGACGGACACGCTCACCCCCCATTCCCGCGCCGCGAGTCGGCCTCGGCAGCCTGCTTGATCGCCAGCAGGCTTTCGTCCCAGAAGCTCTCGAGGAACCGTCGCATCTCGAGGATCGGCTCCGGCCTGGCCCGGTAGAGGCGCTGCGTGCCCTGACGCCGCTCCTCGACGAGCCCCGAGTCCTTCAGCACGCGCAGATGCTTCGAGATGGCCGGCCGGCTCACGTCGAAGTGCGCCGCGATCTCACCTGCCGGCCGCTCCCCATCCCAGACGAGCCGCAGGATCTCCTGCCGGCGGGGCTCGGCGATCGCCTTGAGAGCAGCCTCCATGCCAACGACCGTAACCGAGTCGTTACGTATCCGTCAAGTTACAGTCCACGGTGAAGACTGAGCGGTGAGCTTCGCCCGCTGGAACGAGCGTCGCCCCGTCGTCACGATTGGTCCATACCCGGCCGTTCACCGTGGACGTTGACGGTGCAGCCAATCAGAGAGCTCCCTCGAGACGAGATCCCACGCACGTCGGGGACGGGCGGTTGCTCGGGCAGGTTCGCGGGAACGAAACACACAGATGAACCTGGAGCGGGTGAAACGCATGCGCGGAATCCGCCTCGTGGTTGCGGTGAACGAGCGCTACGGGAACGACTCCGGCGGGTACCTGGCGGCCTCGATCACCTACTACGGGTTCTTCTCCGTGCTCGCCGTGACGGCGCTCGCCCTGTCCGTGGTCGGGTTCGCGCTGGCCGGCGACCCGAGCCGGCAGCAGGAGCTCGTGGATCAGGTGGCGAACGCGATCCCGGGGATCGGGGCGTTCCTGCACGGCCAGATCCATGCGGTCGTGGACGCCCGGTTCGCAGCACTCCTCATCGGGCTGGTCGGGCTGCTGTTCACCGGAACCGGCGCCGTGAACGCTGCCGGCTGGGCGCTCGGGCGGGTGTTCCGGGTCCCGGAGATGACCGGCTTCGTCAAGAAGAAGGCGTGGTCCGTCGGGACGCTGTTCCTGCTCGGCGCCATCGTGATCGCGAGCGGCGCGATCGTCGGGGCGGTGCAGGGGTTGCACGCCACCGGCTGGGCCGCGGTCGGGCTGTGGGCGGCCGGGCTCGTGGTCTCGTTCGCGTTCGACGTCGGGCTGTTCATGGTGGCCTACCGGGTCCTGCTCCAGCGGCGGGGTCCGGCCTGGCGGCAGGTGGTCCCGGGCTCGGTCGTTGCCGCGATCGGGTGGACCGTCCTGAAGCTGGTGGGGACCTGGTACGTGACGCGGGTGGTCGGCAGCGCCACCGCCGTGTACGGGACGTTCGGCACGGTGGTCGGCGTGCTCGCGCTGCTGTACCTGGCGTCGCGGGTGTTTCTGTACGGAGCCGAGCTGAACGCGGTTCTGCTCGAGCAGCGGGGGAAAGCTCCAGTGGGGGATCTGATCGAACCCGGAGGTGCGTCGGTGGCACGGGAATCGGAAGACATCACCTCGAGCAGCAGCAATGGGAACGGCAACGCCCCGGCGGGCGACATGTCGACGCCGGAGTTGCTCAAGAACGTCGCCGGTGACACCGCGACGCTCATCCGTAAGGAGGTCGAGCTCGCGCGGCACGAGGTCGTCGAGGCGCTCGTGGCCCGGGCCAAGGCGGCCGGGGCGCTCGCCGCCGGCGGCGTCATGGCACTGTTCGCCGTCGTGTTCCTGGGGATCGCCGGGGGCCTGGCGCTCGCCACGGTCATGGCGGCGTGGGCCGCGTTCCTCATCGTTGCGGCAGCCTTCCTGTTACTGGCCGTGGGCGCCGTGCTGTTCGCGAAGCTGCGAATGAAGTCCCCACCGATGGCGCCTGAGGAGACCAAGCGGACCGTGAAGGAGGACGTGGAATGGGCGAAGACGCAGCTGCGACGGTGACGGAGATCGAGGAGACGAGGGACCGGCTCGAGGATCAGCTCACCGAGCTCCAGGACCGGCTCCCGGCCCCCGCGGTCTGGACGAAGCGGTTGATGGGGATCGCGGCGGCCGGCGGCGCGACCACGACGATGGTGATGTTCGTGGTCCGACGGCGCCGGAAGAAGAAGGCCGCCGAGAGGGCGATCGCGAACGCCGCTCCCGTGAACGCGGTCGTGCAGGTGCTGCCCGACTCGTGGGCGGAACGCATCCGCGAAGGCCTCGAGAGCGGCGAGTGGAAGCCATGGGCGGCCGGCGCGGCGGGCGTGTACATGTCGTTCCGCCTGGCCGAGTTGCGGCAGATGCGCAAGATGAACAGGGCGCTGATCGCCGCTCACTGAGCGGCGATCAGCGGTACGCACCGACGAGGGCCCGCCCGGCGAAGCCGGGCGGGCCCTCGGACGTTCGGGGGACACGGATTCGGGACTTTCGCCCGTTCGGTTCCGGCCACGACCCTGCCGATACTCGGGTGAGATTCCACCATGATCCGACGAACCCTCATGACCGCCTGCGTCGCGGCCGGCCTCGTGCTGGCCCTCGGCGCGCCGTCCTTCGGCGGATCCGGCGGCGTCGCGTCGGGCGACGGCCTCCTCCTCGTCGACGCGGACGGGGGCGCCCCGATGTTCGAGGTCCCGGACATGGCCGTCGGCGCGCCGCACGAGCGATGCACGCAGGTCACGAACGCGGGATCGCGGGCTGTGGACGCGCGGGTGTTCGCCCACACGCGGGGGCGCCTCCGCAACACCTTGCAGGTCGAGATCACCCGCGGCGCCCTCCCCCCCGGGATGGCCTTCCCGGCCTGTGCCGGTTTCGTGCCCGACATCACGATCGACCGGGGGCTCGGGCCGGGGGTCATCTTCCGGGGGACGATCGGCGACCTCTCCGGGAGCTTCGCGCGGGCGACGGCGGACCCCGGGACCTGGGCGGCGGGCGAGACCCGGGCCTACCGCTTCGTGGTGACCCTGGTCAGGATGCCGTCCCGGCCCGATCTGGCGACGACGGCCTCGTTCGTGTGGAAGTGCCGCGCGGCGGCCTGATCTCACCCCGCCGGGGCCGGCGCCCCTACAGCCCGATGTCGGGCGCGACCTGCTGGAGCCCCTCGATCCCCGTTCCGAGGAACTCGTCGAGCGGGAGCCCGATCGACTCCTCCACCGACGTGACCTCCTCGCGGTTCACGCCCGGCGCGAACGACCGTTCCTTGAGCTTCTTCTTCACGCTCGACACCTTCATGCCGGTGGCCTTCTCGGGACGCACCAGGGCGGCGGCCACGAGCAGGCCGGCCACCGCGTCGGCGTGGACGACGGCCTTCGACATGAGGTCGGTGCGGTACTCCTCGTAGGCGTGGGCCAGGACGCCGTTCACGATGACCTCCTCGACGCCGGCCTCCCGGAGCCACCCCGCGGCCATCCGGGCGTGCTGCGAGGTGTCCTCCCCGCCCCCGGTCTGATCCTGGTCGAGGTCGTGGAACAGCCCGGTCAGCGCCCACGTCTCGGCGTCCTCGCCGGGGAACCGCCCGGCGAGCGCCCGCATGACGCCCTCGACCGACACGAGGTGCCGGTAGGTCGTGTCCTTCTCCGTCTTCTCGCGGGCGAGGGCCCGCGCCTCGGCCAGTTCCATGGTCACCACCCGATGTCTCGGCGTCGCACGAGGTGTCGCAGTCGGCGCAGCATACCGGCCGGCCCGGCCCGGAATTCAGCATCCAGGTCCACGACTTCAACCGGGCATCGACCCGTACCCCGAGGGCGTGTTCTGGACGGTCGCCGACCACGAGCTTCGTCTCGCAGCTGGGGCACATGCGGAACGGGATCTTCTACGAGGACTGACGCGAACCGGGGCTACCGGGTGACCTGATAGGGCACGCTCGACAGCACGACGCGCGGCTCGAACAGGAACAGCCGCTTCACGAACAGCGGCGTCTGGTTGTGGAGCAGCACGTGGCGCCACTTGCCCGTGACGATCTCCGGCATGACGACCGTCACCAGCGTGTCGGTTCGGGCCGTGTACCGGCGGACCTCGGCCATCATCGGCGCCTCGAGGTCGCGGAACGGCGCCTCGACCACGTCGAGCGGGATGCCGAGCTGCCGGGCGCCCCACTCCTCCTGGATGGGCGGAGCGTCCTTGGGGTCGAACGCGAAGAAGACCGCGCGGGTCTCCGTCGCGTTCAACGACCGCGCGTAGTTCACCGCCCGGATGACCGCGTCGGTCACCGCCGAGACGAACACGAGCGCGACCGTGCGCTGCGGCACCAGCGGGAGGCTGTCGACGCCGACCGGCAGTCCGCCCTCCAACTGCACCGGCACGTCGGTGACCACGACGCGCGGTTCGCTGAGCAGCCCGCCCTTGAACCGGATCAGGTCCCGGCGCCCGAGCAGGTAGGCGACCATGCCAGGGGCCTCGAGCGTCTCCGGAACGACGACGGTCGTGTAGTCGCCCTCACCCCGCTCGGACGACCGGATCACCTTGCGGACCCGCTCGAGGGCGGAACCCCGGCCCTCCGGCAGCTCCTCGAGGTCCGGCCCAGAGCCGCGCGACAGCGCGATCCACTTCCGGCGCATCTCCGGATCGGGCTCGCCGCGGGGGATGTAGATCGCCCGGGTGGTGCGCGGCCGGATCGAGCGCACCCAGCCGAGCGACTCCGCCACCGCGGGCGAGGCGTCCGGCACCACCATCACCACGTGGTTGTCGGCGTCGGCCCTGGGCTTGACCACCCACCGGCGGACCTGGGTCCGGATGTGCTCGTAGTGGCGGTTCACGTACAGCAGCCCGACCATGATGACCGGGATTGCGACCACGACGATCCAGGCGCCGTGGGAGAACTTGGTCGCGATCGTCACCACCAGCACGGTTCCGGTCGCCAGCGCGCCGACCGCGTTCAGCACGGGGCGGGCCCACCACCGACCGTCCTGATCGAGGCCCTCCCGGTGCCGCCGCAGCCAGTGCCGCACCAGCCCCGTCTGCGACAGCGTGAAGTCCGTGAACACCCCGACGACGTACAGCTGGATCAGGCGTTCGAGGTTCGCGTCGAACGCCCAGATGAGCAGGCACGCCACGACGGCCAGCACGATCACGCCGTTCGAGTAGACGAGCCGGTCGCCCATGTTGGCGAACTGCCCCGGGACGTAGCGGTCCCGCGCCAGGATCGCGAGCAGCCGGGGGAACGCCTGGTACGAGGTGTTGGCTGCGAGCACCAGGATCAGCGTCGTGAAGACCTGGATGGCGAGGAACGCCCACCCGTCGCCGAAGATCCCGTTGGCGAGCTGCGCCACGACCGACCGGTGCTCGCTCACGGTGACCCCCGCCCGGCTCGCCAGGAACGAGATCCCCAGGAACATCACGACGGCGATGGCGCCCATCAGGAACAGCGTCTGGCGGGCGTTCTTCGACTGGGGCCGCTGGAAGGCCGGCACGGCGGTGGCGATGGCCTCGACGCCGGTCAGCGCGGTCGACCCCGATGAGAACGCATGGAGCAGGACCCCGAGTCCGACCGTCGCCTCGGCCACCGCGAGGCCCGGGAGGGGTGGCACGGGCGCGGCCACCGGACAGGCGGTGAGGCACTGCCCGAACCCGGCCACGATCATCGCCACGATCGCGACAATGAACGCGTAGGTCGGGAGCGCGAACAGCAGGCCGGACTCGCGCACGCCGCGGAGGTTGGCGATCGTGATGAGGATCACGATGCCGATCGAGATCGGCACGGCCTTGTCCAGGAGGTTCGGGGCGAACGACACGATCGCCACCACCCCGGCGACCACCGACACCGCAACGGTCAGGACGTAGTCGACGAGGAGCGCGCTGGCGGCGACGAGCGAGGGGAACTTGCCGAGGTTCTCCTTGCTGACGACGTAGCCCCCGCCGCCGTTCGGGTACGCCCGGCACGTCTGGGCGTACGAGGCGATGACGATCCCGAGCAGAATGGCGATGGCGATCGCGATCGGCATGACGTCCGTCCCCGCCGCCACGCTCGCCCCGAGGAGGACGAACAGGATCTGCTCCGTGGCGTACGCGACCGACGACAGCGCGTCGCTCGAGAAGATCGGGAGCGCCAGGATCTTGGGCAGGCGGGAATGATCGACCAGGGAGCTCGGCTTGCTCCGGCCCACGAGGACGCGCTTGAAGACCGTGCCGAACCCGGCGCGACCCCCCACACCACCGACGGACATTGCGCGCGATCCTATCGGGACCGGCTCGGTGTTCGGAACCGGCTCAGGAGACCTGGTACGGGACGCTCGCGAGGACGGCCCGCGGCTCGAACAGCATGAGCCGCTTGACGAACAGCGGCGTCTGGTTGTGCAGCAGCAGGTGCCGCCACTTCTTCACGATCACCTCCGGCATGACCACCGTGGCGACCGTGTCCTCCCGCGCCGTGTACCGCCGGACCTCCTCCTGCATCGGGGGCCGGAGGTCCCGGAACGGCGCCTCGACCACGTCGAGCGGGATGCCGTAGCCGGCGGCGCCCCACGCCTCCTGGATGGCCGGCCCCTCCTTCGGGTCGAACGCGAAGTACACCGCCCGCGTCTCGGCCGCGCCGAGCGCCTTCGCGTAGCTCACCGCCCGCGTCGTGCGCGTCGTGGACGGCCGAGACGAACACGAGGGCGACCGTGCGCTGCGGAATCGAGCGGGAGCCCGTCGACGCCGATCGGCAAGCCCGCCCTCCATCAGCACCGGCACGTCCGTGACCACCACGCGCGGTTCGCGCAGCAGACTCGCCTTCAGCCGGATCAGGTCGCGGCGGCCGAACAGGTACCCGAGGCCCGGCTTGTCGATCAGCTCTCGGGCACGACCACGGTGACGAAGTCCCACTCCCCCGCGGGAATCTCGCGGACGTACCGGCGCAGCCGGTCTTCGCGGCTCCCCTCGCCCTCCGGCAGGAGCTCGAGCTCCGGGCCCCGATGCCGCGGGTGAACTCGGCCCATCGCCGCCTGACGTCCGGATTGGGCGTCGCCGCGGGGGACGTAGACGGCTCGGACGTCCGCTCGTCCGGCCGGCGCGCACCCACCCGAGCGCCTCGGCGGTCGCCGGGCTGAGAGTCCGGCACGAGCAGGACCACGTGGTTCTCGCCGACGGCGTCGACCGGAACGGCGTTGCGCCGGAGCTCCCGGCCGAGCGCGTCGTAGTGCCGGTGGACCGACAGCAGGCGATGGTGATCACGACCATCCCGGCCATGGCGATCCACGCGCCGTGCGACGAACTTGGTCAGCGACGTCACCACGAGTACGAAGGCCGTGGCGACCGCCCCGACCGCGTTGATGACGATCGAGCGGCGCCACCCTCGCTGCGCCTCGCTTCCCTTGCGCCGTTCCCGCAGCCAGTGCCGGACCATTCCCGCCTGGGACAGCGTGAACGCCGTGAACACGCCGACGATGTACAGCTGGATCAGCCTGTCGAGGTTCGCGTCGAACGCCACGATCAGCACGGAGGCGACGAGCGACAGCACCACGATGCCGTTCGAGTACACGAGCCGGTCGCCGAGGTTCCGGAACTGTCGCGGCACGAAGCTGTCCTGGGCGAGGATCGCGGTGAGCCGCGGGAACCCCTGGTACGACGTGTTCGCGGCCAGCACCAGGATCAGCGTGGTGAAGATCTGCACCGCGAAGAACCCGATCCCGTGGTTGAACACGGCGTCCGCGATCTGCGACACGACCGAGTTGTTCTCGCTGACCGTCGGATGGGTCCTGCGTGGCGAGGTACGACACCCCGAGGAACATCGTGATCGCCGTTCCGCCCATCAGCAGCAGGGTCCGCTGGGCGTTCTTCGACTGCGGCGCCGGAACAGCGGCACCGCATTCGAGATCGCCTCGACGCCGGTCAGCGCGGTCGCGCCCGACGAGAAGGCGTGCAGGATCACGAACAAGCGATCGGCGCGGCCGTCTTCGCCAGGCCATCCGAGCGGCCTCCACCGGGGGCGCCTGCGGACACCCGCCGGCCGCGCACCGGACCAGGCCCACGACGAGCATCGCGAAGATCGACACGATGAACAGGTACGTCGGCGCGGCGAACATCAAGCCGGCCTCGCGGACCCCCGGAGGTTGGCGACCGTCAGCAGGACGATGAAGCCGATCGACAGCTCGACCTTGGCGCCGGCCAGGCCCGGCGCGAACGACACGATCGCCACCACCCCCCGACCACGGACACGGCCACCGTCATCACGTAGTCGACGAGCAGCGCCGCGGCCCCGACCAGGGCGGGGATCGTTCCCAGGTTGTCCTTGGCGACGACGTACGCGCCGCCGCCCGACGGATATCCCTTGACGACCTGGACGTACGAGGCCACGACGATCGCCAGCAAGATCGCGATCGCGATCGAGATCGGCATGACGAGATGGAACGACCCCGCCGATGCGACCAGCAGGACGAGCATGATCTGCTCGGTGGCGTATGCCACCGAGGACAGGGCGTCGGACGACAGGATCGGGAGCGCGAGCACCTTGGAGAGCGTCGAGTGCTCGGCCTTCCACGACGGCTGGCTGCGGCCGACCAGGATCGTCTTGAAGATCGCCTTCCGCGACCGACCCAGTTTCTGGTTCACCTTGGCCACGGGGAGCGATTCTAGACGTGTCGGGGTCACGCCACGTCCCTGGGGCGACACCGCCCCGTGAGCGAGGTAGTCTCGCCCGCTATGAAGGTCCTCATCATGGGATGCGGACGGGTCGGCGCCGAGCTCACGATCCAGCTCGCGAAGGCCGGCCACGAGGTCTCGATCATCGACAAGCGCCGCGAGGCGTTCGAGCGCCTTCCCCCGGAGTTCGAGGCGAAGACCTTCGTCGGCATCGGATTCGACCGGGAGGACCTCGAGGAGGCCGGGATCAAGGACGCCGACGCCTTCATCGCGGTGTCCTCGGGCGACAACTCCAACATCCTTTCGGCCCGGGTGGCGCGCGAGTACTACCACGTGCCCCACGTGATCGCCCGGATCTACGACCCCCGCCGGGCGGAGATCTACGAACGGCTGAACATCCCGACCGTTGCGAGCGTACGGTGGGCCGCCAAGCAGATCATGCTGATGCTGTTCCACTCCCGGGAGGAGATCAAGGAGACCCTGGGCGGCGGGGACCTGTTCCGGATGAAGGTGAAGATCCCGGAGCACCTCGTCGGGCAGCCCGTCAGCGCTCTCGGCGCCGACAAGCAGGTCATGGTCGTCGGGGTGGAGCGGGGCGGGCAGGGGTTCATCCCCGACGCCAACAGCACGTTCCAGGACGGCGACATGGCGCACGTGATCGTCCACCGCGAGTCGCTCGACAAGATGGACGAGCTCCTGACCCCGCTGGCGGAGGGCTGACCCGGTGCGCATCGTGATCGCGGGAGGCGGCGCCGTGGGGCGGCACCTGGCCGCCGACCTCCTGGAGCGGCACCACGACGTGACGCTGATCGAGCAGGAGCCGCGCATCGCCGGCAAGATCGAGAACACCGCCGCCGGCGTGAACGTTGTGCTCGGCGACGCCTGCGAGCTGTGGGTCCTCGAGAAGGCGAACATCCAGGAGGCCGAGGTCGTGGTCGCGGCCACCGGCGACGACGAGGACAACCTGGTGATCTCCCTGCTGTCGAAGCAGGAGTTCGGCGTTCCCCGGGTCCTGGCCCGGGTCAACCACCCGAAGAACGAGTGGATGTTCACCGACCAGTGGGGCGTCGACGACGCGGTCTCGCCGCCGCACATCCTCACCTCGCTGGTGGAGGAGGCCGTGTCGGTCGGCGACCTCGTCCGGCTGCTCCGCCTCCAGCGCGGCCAGATCGCGCTGATCGAGGTCAAGCTGCCGGGGGAATCGCCGAACGCGAACCACCCGCTCTACGAGCTCCGGCTCCCCCAGGACTCCGCGATCGTCGCGATCATCCGCGAGGGGCACGTGGTCATCCCGGTCCCCGAGACGGTGCTCGCGTCGGACGACGAGATCCTCGCCCTCGCATCGCCCGATGCCGAGCAGGCGTTCATCGAAGCGGTCGTCGGCGGCGCCTGAGCGCCGGCGTTCCGGAAGTCAGCCTTCCTCGAGGGCCTGCCTCGCCGCCGCCACGATCTTCGCGACGCCCGGATCGTCCACGCCGGCGAACCGGCGAACGATGTCCTCGTCGACTGCCCGGGCCTCGCCGTCACGGCGGTGGTTCCGAAGGACATTGGCCGTGCTCAGCATCGAGCTCGCCACCACGGCGCGCGTGCCGTCGTCGGCGTCATCGCCGTACCTCCTGATCACCTCGTCGTAGGTGGCGAGCTGCCGCTGTGCGTCGCCGGGCTCCAGCTGCTCGAGGAGCCCGGCCGACTCGTGCAGTGAGCCGGCCGCGAAGCGCCGGACCTCCGGGTCCGGGTTGTCGCCGAACCTGCGGACGACCTCATCGTGTGCCTCGAGCGCCGCCGCCGCGTTGCCCTCGTGCTTGCGGACGACGCCCCGGGCGAACAGCACCTCGGCGGCGGGGCCGGCGACGGAGTCGAGGTCGATGCCGCCCCGTTCCAGCTCGTCGAGCGCCTCGGAGGCCTCCTCGATCCGGCCCAGGCGAGCCAGCACCCGGGCCCCGGTCGCCAGGGCGGCCGCCCACACCCGGCGGAGCTCGGCAGTGTCGTCCCCGCTCCGGCGGACCGCCTCGCCGAACCGGTCGGCGGCCGCGTCGAGGAACCCGGCCTTCATGAGCAGGACCCCGCTGAACGAAAGCGCCATCGCGAGCGGAAGCCGAACCTCCGGATCGGCGTCGTCGCCGAACCTCAGGAGCGCGTCGCCCGCGGCGGCGAGCGCTTCGGAGGGCCGCTCGAGGGTGGCGAGCGCCTCGACGCGCCCCGCCAGCGCCCGCGCGACCTGGGCCCGCACCTCGGGGGCGTCGTCGTCGCCGAGCTCGGCGACGGCCTTCCGGAACAGGCCGTCCGCGTCGTCGGCCTCCCCGGCCCGGAGGAGATCCACGCCGACGTCGACGACGGTCCGTACGTGTTGGGCCCGCGCGGCTGCGTCCTGTCCGCCGGCTCTCGTCATCGGTGTCCAATCCTCCCCCGGTCCGTGCCGGCGAACCGTATGCCGGAGTGGCGTTGGCCCGCAGGGGTTCCGGTAGGCTCCGCGTTCCGTGAGCGCGACCGTGGACGCCGACGTCTGCATCGTGGGAGCCGGGATCGCCGGGCTCTTCGCCGCGTGCTCGCTCCCTCCGGGCACCCGCACCGTCGTCCTCGACAAGGGAAAGCAGGGCGAGGGATCCAGCCCGCTCGCGCAGGGCGGGCTCGCGGCGGCCGTGGGGCCCGACGACTCGCCGTCCCTGCATCTCTCGGACACGATCGCGGCCGGGGCGGGGCTCGTCGACCGCGTGGCGGCCGCGGTGCTGTGCTCCGAGGCGCCGGACCGGGTCCGCGACCTCGTCGAGCTCGGCGTCGGGTTCGACCGCGCCGGCGACGGAGCGCTCCACCTGGCACGGGAGGGCGGCCAGACGGTCGCGCGGTCCGTGCACACGGCCGACGCGAGCGGCGGGGAGATCGTCCGGGCGCTCCGGATCGCGGCGGCGCCGCTCCTGGAACGGATCGAGGCCTACGCGGTGCGGATGGACGTGACGTCGGGGGGCTGGTGTCGGGGGGTCTGGGCGCTGGACCGCGACGGCGGATGGGTGCTGGTCCGGGCCGGCGCCACACTGCTGGCGTCCGGCGGGGCGGGGGCGCTGTTCGCCTCCACGACGAACCCGCCGGCGGCGACGGGGGACGCGCTCGCGCTGGCGGCGGCCGCGGGGGCGCGGCTGGCCGACATGGAGTTCGTGCAGTTCCACCCGACGGCGCTCGCCGTGGAAGAGTCGCCGCGCCCGCTGTTGACCGAGGCGCTGCGGGGCGCCGGCGCGCACCTCGTCGACGCGGCCGGGTCGAGGTTCATGCTCGACGTCCACCCGGACGCCGAGCTCGCGCCGCGCCACGTGGTGACGGCGGCGATCCTCCGCGTCGGGACGGCGTTCCTCGATTGTCGTTCCATCGGCGCCGAGGAGCTCGAGCGCCACTTCCCCACCGTGGTCGCCTCGTGCCGGGCGCGCGGGTTCGACCCGGTGACCGATCTGCTGCCGGTCGCGCCCGCGGCGCACTACCTCATCGGCGGGGTCTCGACCGACCTGTTCGGGCGGACGTCGATCCCCGGCCTGTACGCGGCGGGCGAGTGCGCCTCGACCGGCGTGCACGGCGCGAACCGCATGGCGGGGAACTCCCTGTCCGAGGCGGTCGTGTTCGGCCGTCGCGCGGCCCTTGCGATCGCCGCCGGGGAAGCGCCCGCCACCGGGGACGACCCCGAATGGGGCGCGCCCCCCGACTCGGCGTCGTCGGCCGCGCCGGGCGTGACGCGCGGAGACGTGGTCGCCGCCGTGACCGCCGCGGCCGGACCGATCCGGGACGCCGCTTCGGCGACGGCCGGGCTCGAGCGGCTCGGCGTCATGGCCAAGGAGGCTGAGTCCGCCGGCGGGCGTGCGGGCTTCGAAGCGGCGGCGATGATCCACGCCGGCGAGCTGCTGACGCGCGCCGCCCTGGCCCGGCCCGAGACCCGCGGCGTCCACGTCCGCTCGGACTTCCCCGACGCCGACCCGGCGCTCGACGGGGTGCACCTGACGATGACGGCGAGCTGATTCCGGCACGGAACCAGAGCAAGCAGGACTAGCATCCGCAGGGTGAACGGTGAGCTCGGTCAGCTGATCGCCATCGCCTCGAGCGGGAGCGCGTGGCTGGCCGGGCCGCCCGGCGCGCACCCGCCCCCGCTCCAGACCGACAGCTGGACATTCCAGTACGTCGGCGAGCTGTCGTTCACGCTCGAGCATCCGGACATGACGACCACCGAGGCGGGCAGCCTCGACGAATGGCTCCGGGCGCTCCGGAGCCGGGGGGTCGAGCGGCTGTGGCTCACCACGAGCGACGCCGGGCCGGTGGTCGTCGGACGGGCGCCGGTCGAGGAGCGGTACCTGGTCGCGTTCGCCGGAGCCGGCTCCTGGAGCCTGCTCGCCACCGGCCGGTCGAACGAGGTCTGGCGGGCATCGTGGACCGTCGGCGACCCGGACGCGACGGAGCACCGGATCTGGCGGGTCGGGTACCGGGGCGTCGCGCTCGACGGCTCGGTGGGGCCGCCGAAGCCGTCGCCGGTCGGGGCCGGACTCGGACTGCGGGAGGCGCTCCGCGGCGCGCTGGCGTTCGCGGAGTCCCAGGGACTCAGCGAATGGGCGGGCGTGTTCGAGGGCGCCGTCGCCGCGGGGGCCGAGGACGACGACCTGCTGTCCGAGCACACCTCGCCCCAGGCCCGGGCGCTCGCCGCGAGCGCAACCCGGGCGTGGGTGTTCGGCGGGATGGGTTCGTGGAACGACATCTCGTTCGAGGGCGAGACGCAGGTGCGGTACGAACGGGTGTCCGAGGATCTGTACCGCGCCGTCCTCGAGGCGCTCGTGGCGGCGACGAACGCCCCGCTCACCGGCTGAAGGCCGAGGGAGCGTGGACCTGACGGCCGGACCTATTTCCCGAACTCGAACGCCGGGTTGACCATCCGGCGCCCGTTCGGGGTCTGGACGAGCACGCCCTCCACGATCAGCCGGGTCCCGAGGTACAGCCCGGGGATCGCCCGGCGGCCGGTCCACACCGCCGTGATCTCGCCGGTCCCGTCGGTCAGCACGGCCTCCAGCGAGTCGCCGCCCTGCCCCGGGACGACCGACAGCCGGTTGACCACGCCTGCCAGCTTCACGCGCTGCCGAACCGGCGCCTCGTCGATCCGTACGGCGCCGTCGACGGTCGCCGCCCAGTCGCGGACCTGGACGGCGAGCCGCTCCTCGTCCGTCTCGGACAGGCGGCGCGACCAGCGCCGGAACAGGCCCATGCCGAACGAGGCCTACGCGGTCGGGCTCGCTGGGACGGCGGGTTCCGCCGACGGGCCGGAGGACAGGTCGATCGGCTTGCGCGTCTTCGTGTACCAGACAGCCCCGACCAGGATCGCCGCCGCGATCACGCCGACGATGACCCGGGCGGCGTCCTTCCCCTCGGCCACGAAGTCCACGATGACCGGCACGATCAGCAGCGCGACCAGGTTCATGACCTTGATCAGCGGGTTGAGCGCCGGGCCGGCCGTGTCCTTGAACGGGTCGCCGACCGTGTCGCCGATGACCGTGGCCATGTGGTTCTCCGAGCCCTTGCCGCCGTAGTTGCCCTCCTCGATGAGCTTCTTGGCGTTGTCCCACGCGCCGCCGGAGTTCGACAGGGTGACGGCCATGAGCTGGCCGGTGAGGATCGCCCCGGCCAGGAACCCGCCGAGGGCCTGTTCCTTCAGGAAGAACCCGACCATGATCGGCGCCAGCACGGCGAGCAGGCCGGGCGTGACCAGCTCGCGGAGCGACGTCTGCGTGCAGATGTCCACAACGGCCTTGTAGTCCGGCTTCTCGGTGCCGTCCATGATCCCGGGATGGTCGCGGAACTGGTTCCGGACCTCCACGACGATGGTGCCCGCCGCGCGCGAGACGGCACGGATGGCGAGCGACGAGAACATGAACGCCACCGACCCGCCGATCAACAGGCCGACCAGGATGTCCGGGAAGTTCACCGGCACAATGAATCCGCGCCTGCCGGTCGCGTCGGCGAACGCGCCGAACAGCGCCGTCGCGGCGATGACCGCGGTTGCGATGGCCACGCCCTTGGTCGAGGCCTTGGTGGTGTTCCCGATGGCGTCGAGCTCCTTCAGCGTCTCCTCGCCGGGGCCGGTCACGTCGCCCGACATCTCGGCGATGCCCTGCGCGTTGTCCGACACCGGGCCGAACGTGTCCATCGACACAATCACGCCGACCGTCGAGAGCAGCCCCATGCCGACGAGCGCGACGTAGTACAGCTGCCGCTGGAGGTCGTCGCCGCCGAGGAAGAACGCGCCGACGATCGCGCCGGCCACGAGGAGCAGGGCGTACACCGCGGACTCGAGGCCCGTCGCGAACCCGGACAGCACGACGGTCGCCGGGCCGGTCGTCGACGCCTCGGCGATCTCCTTCACGGGGCGCCGCCTGGTCGAGGTGAAGTACTCGGTCAGGTACTGGATCAGGCCGGCGAGCACGATCCCGATCAGCACGGCCCAGAACGCCTTCAGGTCCTTCAGGTAGAGCTGCGAGACCAGGAACACGCCGACCGCCGCGAGCACCGCAGAGATCAGGAACCCGCGGTTGATGGCCTTCTGGCCGTGCTCGGTGTCGCTCCGCGGGGTCACCGCCATGATCCCGACGACGGCGACGATCACACCGACGGCCATGATCAGCAGCGGGAACACGATCCCCTTGACGCTGCCGACCGCGGCGACGCCGAGGATGATCGCCGCCACCAGCGTCACCTGGTACGACTCGAACAGGTCGGCCGCCATGCCGGCGCAGTCGCCGACGTTGTCGCCCACGTTGTCGGCGATCGTGGCGGCGTTCCGAGGATCGTCCTCGGGGATGTTCTTCTCGACCTTGCCGACCAGGTCGGCGCCGACGTCGGCCGCCTTGGTGAAGATGCCGCCGCCGACCCGCATGAACATCGCGATGAGCGCGGCGCCGAACGCCAGGCCCTCGAGGACCCGCGCTGCGTCGCGCGTGTACAGCAGCACGATGAGCCCGGCGCCGAGCAGCCCGAGGCCGACCGTGAACATCCCGGCCACGCCGCCGGCGCGGAACGCGACCGTCATCGCGCGCCGGTACCCGGACTCACGGGCGGCGTTCGCCACTCGGACGTTGGCCCGGACGGCGAGCCACATGCCGGTGAACCCGGTCAGGCCCGACAGCACGGCCCCCAGGACGAACGCCACCGACCGGCCGAGCTTGATCCCGGTCTCGGAGTGCAGCCCCGTCCCGAGCGAGTCCGCCGGCAGCAGGAAGAACAGCGCGATGGCGAGCACGGCCGCGAACCCCGCGATCGTGCGGAACTGGCGGTTCAGGTAGGCGCGGCTTCCCTCCTGGATCGAAGCCGCGATCTCGCGCATCTTGTCGGTGCCCTCCGGGGCGGCGAGCACCTGCCCGCGGAGGACCCATCCCACGACGAGCGCCGCCAGCGCGATGACGACGACCCCCCACAGCAGCGCGGTATCGGTCGAGCTGAACACGAAGCCGCCGGCTGCGGCGAGGACGTTCCCCATGAACCCTCCTGGTGGTTGCGCGCGGGGGCATGCGCCGCGCGGTTCGCATGGATGTCGATTGGTGCGGTACGTGAGCGTTCCCGGCGGAGCCCGGGGAAAACGCCGGTGGATTCTAGCGAAGGCGGCACCAGGCCGACCGAGGGTCAGTCCCGCCCGGCGTCGTCGTCGGCGTCGAACGCCTCCGGGGGGATCTCCGGACGGGGGCCGGGGGCGTGGCGGTCCTCGCGGGGCAGCGCAGCCTGCACGAGCGGTCCGGCCAGGAGCGTCGAGGCCAGCACGACCGAGACGAGCGCCGCGTACAGCTCCGGCGCACGGGCGCCGGCGGTCGCGCCGAGCCCGGCCGCGACGGCGAGCGTGACCTCCCCGCGGGGGAGCATGCCAGCGCCCACGGCGAGGCGGGAGCGCAGCGGGAGCCCGAGCGCGCCCGCTGCCGCGCCGAGCGGCTTGGCCACCAGTGCGGCGGCGAGCACCGCAGCGAGGAAGCCTGGCCCCGCGTCACCGAGCGCACCGGGGTCCATCCGCGCGCCCGACACCACGAAGAAGAACGGCACGAGGAAGTCGAACAGCGGCTCCATCTGCCGTTCCAGGCCCTCCCGGTGCTCGGTCTCGGCCAGGATCATCCCCGCCAGGAACGCCCCGATCAGCGCCGCGAGCCCGACCCGTTCGGCCAACGCCGCGAGCCCCAGGCACAGGATCAGCGCGAGCACGAACGGCCCCCGCCGGATCCGCGGCGTCTCCATCAGCGTCGTGAGGTGCCGCCGCGCGAGCCGGGGCCCGATCACCGAGAGCACGACGACGAACGCGATCGCGCCGAGCACGCCCGCTACCAACGACCCCGCCGTCGATCCCGACCCCACCTCGAGGACCAGCGGCAGCGCGGCCAGGACCAGCACGTCGTCCACGACGGCCGCCCCCAGCACCGTCCGGGCCGGCCGGCTGCCGATGGCGCCCAGGTCGCCGAACGCCCGAGCCGCGATCCCCACCGACGACGCCGCGAGGGCCAGCGCCGCCGGCGCGGCCGCCTCGCCGGGGATCCCCAGCCCCACCAGGACCGCGAACACCGCGACGACCGTCGCCAGCACGCCGCCGGCGCTCGTCAGCAGGGCCGAGCGCCCGACGGCCGCCAGCTCCCCCACCGGCGACTCGAGCCCGGCCGTGAACAGCAGCACCACGATGCCGAGGTCGGCGAGCGTCGTCGTCGCTTCCCCGACGTGGACCCACCCGAGCACCGACGGTCCGAGCAGGACGCCGACCAGCAGCTCCCCCGCGAGCGCCGGCAGACGGAGCCGCACGAACAGCTCGCCGGCCGCCTTGGCCCCCGCGAAGATCAGGAAGATCTCGAGGATCACGTCCATCCGGTTCCTCCGGCCCCGGATGCGCGAGGCGCCGGGACCCTGCCGACCAGGCTTCCCGGCGCACCTTCTTGCGATGTGTCTTCGGTTGTCGAACCAGCCCCCGCGACGTCAGCCCGCCGGCGCCGCCTCGGGGTCCGACTCGATGATCGTCATGCGGACGATGCTGCCGCCGCCGTCGCGGGGTTCGATCTCGAACTCGTCGACGAGGCCCTGGATGAGCGGAAGCGACAGGCCGGCCTCGAAGCTGAAGTCGAGCGAGCTCGGATCGGTGTCGCCCGACTCGAGCGACCGGAGCGCCTCGTCGTGGGAGCCCCGGTCGGTGACCCGGACCAGGAGCCGGTCGCCCTCGAGCTCGGCGGTCACCTCGATCGGGTCCTCGGACTCAGCGCGCTGCGACATCGAGACCGCGTTCGTCGCGGCCTCCGACACGGCGAGCTTCACGTTGTCGACGAGGTCGGGCGACATGCCGCCCATCCGCGCGGCGGCGCCGACCACGTGGCGGACGAGCGCGACGTACTCGGGGCGGGGCGGGATCTCGATCTCGACGTCCGGGTCGATCACTCGGTCACGCCCGCTTCACCCCTGCTGCAGGGCGTCGTCGAGCGAGCCGTGGATGGGGAACACCTTCGACAGGCCGGTGATGTCGAAGATCTTCATGATGCGGTCCTGGGTCACCACCAGCTTCAGGTCCCCGTCGTTCGACTTCACGCGCTTCAGGCCGCCGACGAGGACGCCGAGCCCGGTCGAGTCCAGGAAGTCGACCTTGTCCATGTCGACCACGATGTCGGTCGCGCCCTGGCTCACGAGGTCGATGAGCGCCTGACGGAGCCGCGGCGCCGTGTACACGTCGATCTCGCCGCGCAGCGTGACGATGCTGGTGTTGCCCTGGGTGGATGTCTCGAGGTCGAGGTTCATGTGGCCGGAAGGATAGCGCCGGATCGCACAACCGGTCGAACGAACCCAAACCGCCCCGCCCGCCTGAGCATTGTGTGAAGGTTCGGCGGAACCGGGCCGGGTTGGTTGATGTTCCCCAGATCCGTCGGTAGCCTCATGGCGCCTTGTCCACCCCCCCTCGTCATTCCGCTCCTTCTCGAAGCTGGCGTGCGATCGCGATCGTCGTCGGCGTGATCGTCGTGGCCGGCGGCGTCGCGTTCTTCCTGCTCAAGGGGGGCGGCGACGACGACGGGAACACGCCGGCCGGCGTGATCGACCCTTCGCATCTCGAGAGCCCCGGCTCCTTCGACGACGACGTGACGCCGGTGAAGTTCCAGCTCCGCGCCACCAGCGCGGAGGCCACGGTCACCAAGGCCAAGGAAGACAAGAAGCAGATCAAGGTCGCCGCCAAGGACATCCGCGACACCCTGGCGAACATGTACACGCTGGCGTTCATCGATCCGGACCACTGGAAGAGTGGCGACTACGAGACGGTGTACGGCTTCTTCGCGCAGGGGAAGCCGGCGGAATCGGCGAAGCGCGACACCGCGACGCTGACGCTCGGCCCGAACGCGGGCGACATGTTCGACGAGGTGAAGCCGAAGTACGGCGGTCTCGTGGTGAAGGTCCTCACCGACAAGGGCGGCGAGCCCTTCACCGCGGCCGCGACGGCCGATTTCTCCGCCGACGGAACGAAGAAGGACGGTTCCAACATGCTGATCAAGTCCCACGCGACCTACTACCTGCAGCGCGGCGAGGGCGGCTGGATCATCGTCGCCTACAAGGCCAACCGTCTCGACGGCGGAGGGGCCGGGGCCGGCTCGGGGGGCGACGGAGGCACATCGACGACGGCCCCGTCCACCACCGCGACCTCCGGAGCAGGCCAGTGACGTTGTTCAAGCAGGCCCGCACCCGCTCCGCCGCCTCCGAAGACGCCTCCATCGAGGCCACGCCGCGCGCGCCGCGGACCGCCCGCCGCAGGATCGCCGTCGGCCTCACGGCGCTCGCCGTATGGGTCGCCGGCTCGGCGCTCGGCTCGCCCGGCACGCCGCACGCCCAGGCCCTGCCCGCGTTCGCCATCGGCAAGGCCCACCCGGCCGAGGCGTTCCCCGCGCTCAACGGCAAGAAGCCGATCTTCGTGCTCGCGCTGGGGAGCGACGCCCGCCCCGGCGAGCCGATCGACGGGGAGCGCTCGGACTCGATCCACATCGTTGGGCTCAACCCCGCCAAGGGGCAGGCCTCGATCCTCGGATTCCCCCGGGACTCGTGGGTCGACATCCCAGGCCACGGCAGCGAGAAGATCACGTCGGCGATGTCGGCCGGCGGCCCGCAGCTCACGATCCAGACGGTCGAGGCCCTCACGGGCCTCCACATGGACTTCTACGTGCTGACCTCGTTCGCCGGGCTCAAGTCGATGATCGATGCCATCGGCGGCGTCACGGTGGACGTGGTCCAGCCGATGCACGACCACTTCTCCGGCTCGGACTTCGACCCGGGTCCGGTCCACATGGACGGCGGCCAAGCGCTGTCGTTCGCGCGCGACCGGCACTCGTTCTCGCGCGGCGACCTCGACCGGTCCGAGAACCAGGGCCGGCTGTTCCTCGCGACGCTCGCCGAGTTCAAGAAGGACTTCCAGAAGGACCCCGGCGTCATGCTCACCTACATCGGCGCCGGGATGCGGAACGTCGAGACCGACATCCCGCTCGATCAGGTCGTGAAGCTCGGGTTCACGGCGGCCAAGGTCAAGCCGGGCAGCGTGCAGAACTGCGTCGTGCCGGCCGCCGGCGGCACCGTCGGCGACCAGAGCGTGGTGTTCATCCAGTCCGGCGCGTCCGCGCTGTACTCGGACATGAAGACCGATGGGATCCTGAGCGGCTGCAGCTGAGCCTCTGCGCTTCAAGAGTCAGAGCTTGGTCAGCACGTACGCCACGTAGCCGGCGTACAGCACGCCCTGGAGCAGCAGGAGCCGTGCGCTCAGCCGTCCTCTGAGCAGCAGCGTCGCCAGGAGGATCCCCGCGGCGGCCAGCGCGACGAACGCAGCCACCAGCGACTCCGACGTCAGGTGCCACGGCGTGAGGAGCAGCCCGATCGACACCGGGAACACCGACTGGAACACGAGCGCGCCGGTGATGTTCCCGACGGCGAGCGTGTCCCTGCCGCGCCGGGACCAGATCACGCCCGCGTTGAACGTCTCCGGGAGCTCGGTCGCGACCGGCGCCACGAGCAGCGCGAACGCCCGGGGCGAGATGCTGAGCGCGTCCGCGATCGACGCGACCGACGAGACGAACACCCGCGCGCCGGCGATGATCACGCCGAGCCCGACCACCGTCTGGACGATCGCGAGCCAGGTCGGCGCGTTGCCGTCGGGCCGCCGGAGCGACTGCGGCCTGCCGAGGTGGAGCGGCTTCAGCCCGGCCGGTTCCCCGTCGATAGCTGCTGCCTCCCTTCGGAAGTGGCGCCGCACGTAGAACCCGTACGCGACGACCAGCACGATCGCGACCGCGACGTTGAGGGCCTTCACGTGGACGATCCCCGCGACGATCGCGAGGGAGTACAGCGAGAGGAACACGCTGAGGTCGAGGATCGGGACGGCCGGGTCGGCGGCGATCCGTCGCGACCGCCGGCCTCCTCTGGCGTACAGGAGGACCGCCGCGCCGAGCACGAACATCGCGAGCGTGCTCAGCATGAAGGGCGACCCGAGGATGGCGCCGATGCCGATCTGGTCGCCGGCCTCCGCGCCGAACAGGATCGCGATGAGCGGCAGGACGGTCTCGGGGAGCGCGGTGCCGACTGCGGCGAGGACGCTCCCGACCGCGCCCTCCGAGAGGCCGTAGCCCTCCCCGATCCACTCGACCCCGTTGGTGAACAGCTCCGCGCCGCCGAGGATCACGCCGAGCGCGAGCACCAGCAGGACCCAGTCCATGGACCGGCGATCCTAGCGGCGCTGGCGTCTACGATCGTTCGGCCATGGATCCACGGGAGTTCCTGCGGGAGTTCGCCGATGACCCGGCCTTCGCCGAGTCGCTCGTGCACGTCGAGGAGCTGCCGGAGCGGGAGCCGGCGGTGCTTCCGTTCCCGGAGATTCCGGAGCTCGTCGTGCAGCGGCTCGGGCTGCTCGGGATCGAGGGCCTGTATCCGCACCAGCGGGCGGCGTTCGACTCGCTGGCCGGCGGTTCGAACGTCGTGATCGCGACCGGGACGGCCTCCGGGAAGACGCTCGTCTACAACATGGCGTTCGCCTCGCGCGTGCTGCAGGACCCGAAGGCGACCGCGCTCTACCTGTTCCCCACGAAGGCGCTGGCGCGTGACCAGCTGCGACAGGTCCGCGGGCTGAAGCTCCCGCAGATCCGGGCGGCGGTCTACGACGGCGACACGCCGAGCGCGGAGCGGCCGGTGATCCGGCGGAACGCGAACCTGGTCATGTCGAACCCCGACATGCTGCACGCGAGCCTGCTGCCGGACCACGGACGGTGGGCGGACTTCATGCTCCGGCTGGCATACGTGGTGGTCGACGAGGCGCACGTGGCGCGCGGCGTCTTCGGCTCGCACGTGGCGATGGTGCTCCGGCGGCTGCGGCGGCTGGTTGCCCGGTACGGCGGCGACCCGCGGTTCGTGCTGGCGACGGCGACCGTGGGGAACCCGGCGGAGCTGGCCTCGAGGCTGACCGGCCTGCCGTTCGACGAGGTCCTGAACGACGAGTCGCCGCGCGGCGAGAAGCTGTTCGCGTTGTGGAACCCGCCGATCGTCGACGACGAGACCGGCGCGCGGCGGGGCGCGGTCAGCGAGACCGCCTATCTGCTCGGAAAGCTTGCGGCGCAAGAGGTTCGGACCATCGCCTTCGCCCGGTCCAGACGAGCCGCGGAGCTGCTGGCGGAGCTCGCTCGGCGAGAGGTTCCCGGCGGCATCAAGTCCAGGATCAAGGCGTACCGGGCGGGCTACCTGCCCGAGGAGCGCCGCCGCCTCGAGCGCGCGCTGGCCGACGGCGAGCTGCTGGCGGTGGCGGCTACCAGCGCTCTCGAGCTCGGCATCGACGTCGGGTCGCTCGACGCCGCGCTCCTCGCGGGCTATCCGGGAACGCGCGCGTCGATGTGGCAGCAGGCCGGCCGGGCGGGCAGGCGGGGGGCCGGTTCCCTCGCGATCCTCGTGGCGAACGACGACCCGCTCGACCAGTACCTCGTGGCCCACCCCGGCGACCTGTTCCACAAGCCGCCCGAGGCCGCGGTCGTCGACCCGACCAACCCGTACGTGCTCGGCCCGCACCTGCTGTGCGCGGCGAGGGAACAGCCCCTCACCAACGACGAGCTGGAGTTCTTCGGCCCGCCGGAGATCGTGGAACCGGCCATCGACGGGCTGATCGGGGCGGGTGATCTTGCACGCCGCGGCCCCACGCTCCACCACCGCGGCCGGGAGTCCCCGCACCGTCAGGTCGACATCCGGAGCGCCTCCGGCGGCCAGATCGCCATCGTGCTGGAGGAGACCGGCGAGCTGCTCGGCACCGCCGACGAGTTCCGCGCGCACTTCACGCTCCACACCGGGGCGATCTACCTCCACCAGGGCGAGCAGTTCGAGGTCGGGCTGCTGGACCTCGACGGCGGCGTTGCCCTCGTCAACAAGAGCGAGGCCGACTGGTACACACAGTCGCGCGACATCACCGACATCGACGTCGTCGAACCGCTCCAGGAGACGCAGATCGGCCCCGAGACGCCGGCGTTCTACGGCGCGGTCACGGTGACGCGGCAGGTGACCGGCTACGTCCGCAAGCTCCACCTCACGGGCGAGGCGCTCGACGAGATCCCGCTCCTCATGCCGCCCCAGGTCCTCACGACCAAGGCCGTGTGGTGGGCGATTCCCAACCGCGTCCTCGACCGCGCGGCGGTCAAGACCGCCGACGTCCCGGGCGCCGCCCACGCCGCGGAACACGCCGCCATCGGCCTCCTGCCGCTCATCGCGACGTGCGACCGGTGGGACGTCGGCGGCGTGTCGACCCCGTACCACCCGGACACGGATTCCTGCGCGATCTTCGTGTACGACGGCTACCCGGGCGGGGCCGGCATCACCGAGCGCGGGTTCCAGTCCGAGGAACGCTGGCTTCGCGCGACGCTCGAGACCGTGCGCGACTGCCCGTGCAACCGGGGCTGCCCCTCGTGCGTCCAGTCCCCCAAGTGCGGCAACGGCAACGAGCCCCTGGACAAGCAAGGCGCCGTCGCGCTCCTCGCCGCGATGCTCGGCGAACGCTGGGGTTGACCGCCGATCCATGCATTGACAGCGCCGCGCCGGCGACGTTCACTCGGGACGCTATGTCTTTGGCGAACCACGTCGGACGGTGGCTCGTGACCATCGGGGCGCTGGCCTCCCTGGTGGGCCTGCAGGTCGTCACCGCCACGCCCTCGCACGCAGGCACGACGTGCGCGCTCAACCCGAACACCCATGTCGCCGAAGCCGACGAATTCGGCGAGATGGACGTCACCATCACCAGGTCGGCGTCGGGGAACGTTCTCTTCGGCAGCGCCAACTGTGGCTCGGTGACGGCCGTCGACCGGGTCAACATCGAACTCGGGGGCGGGCTCATCATCATCAACTTCGACATGTCGCACGGGGCACTCGGGCCGGGCTTCACGCCGGAGGCGAGCGGCGCCAGCGAGATCGAGTTCACGTTCAGCGATCTCTCGACGGCCGTGTTCTTGGTCGGTGGCACAACCGGCGACGACCACTTCACGGCCGGGTTGGGGTTTTTCCAGGGGTTCCCCCTCGGCGAGCGCATCAACCTGAACGCGAAGGCCGACGGCAGGAACCCCGACTCCGACGTCTCCATCCCGTCGCTGAACGCGCCGATCTGGCTCTACGGGGAGGAAGGGAACGACATCCTGTCCGGTCAGGGGACGGGCGGCACCTCGACGGGCCCCCTCGCCAGCCCGCTGCTGGTGTTCGACGGCCCGGGCGCTGACCTCGTGACCGGGGGGAACGGCGCCGACGAGTTCCGACAGGACGACATCGTGGATCCGAACGACGTCTTCTCGGGCGCCGGCGGCATGGACCGCCTCTCGTACGTGCGGACCGGTGCCGTGAACGTCACCGTCAACAACGCCGCCGATGACGGCGCCGCGGGAGAGCACGACAACGTCGGGACCGACATCGAGGAGATCGTCACCGGGACGGGAGCCGACACGCTCGTCGGTGGTCCGGGCACCCAGATCCTGAACGCCGGCTCGGGGATCAACACCGTGTCGGGGGGCCCGGGGAACGACATTCTGATCGCCGGAACGGACCACGACACCTTCCACGGAGGGCCCGGGAAGCGGGACCTGGTCTCGTACCGCAACCGGTCGCACCCCGTGGGCGTCACGCTGGACCACGTCGCCAACGACGGCGAGCCGGCCGAGGGTGACCTCATCGGCGCGGACGTGGAGGGGGCGATCGGATCGACGGACGACGACCAGCTCACCGGCAACGCCGGGCCGAACTGGCTGTACGGATCCGGCGGCGGCGACATCCTGGTGGGGGGAGCGGGGAACGACCACATGTCCGGGACGATCTTCGGGGATGAGTTCGGCGCGGAATTCGACGGATCGGACGTGTTCTTCGGCGGCCCGGGCAAGGACACCGTGGACGAGTCCAACCACGTCGGGAACCTCGTGCTCACTGTCGACGGCGTGAAGGACGACCAGGTCGCCGGTCACCCCGAGCAGGGAATCGACAACATCCGTCCGGACGTCGAGAACGTGGTCGGCGGCGACGGAGACGACGACATCACCGGCTCGAACGGCGCCAATCGCCTCGTCGGCGGTCCGGGGAACGACACGCTGTCCGGACTCGGCGGGCCCGACGTCCTCGTCCCGGGCCCCGGGGCGGACACGCTGTCGGGCGGGGCAGCGCCGGACACGGCCATGTACGCCGGCGCGGCCTCGGCGATCACGGCCAACCTCAACTCGGGCGCCGCAACCGGAGACGGCGACGATCTGCTGTCGAGCCTCGAGCGGCTGGGCGGATCGGCGCACGACGACCACCTGACCGGCTCGGGCCTCCCGAACGTGATCTCCGGCGGCGGCGGAGACGACACGCTTTCGGGCCTGGCCGGGGACGACTCGTTGATTGGCGGCCCCGGGGACGACGAGCTCGCCGGGGGGCCCGGGACGGACACCTGCAAACAGGGCCCCGGAACGGGTCCGAAATCCAGCTGCGAGCATTGAGCGCATTCGTGGAGAGACCCCCGACCGCGCACGTGGCCGTGGTCGGACCCGGCGTCGCCACCACCGAGGAGGAGGCGATCGCGGAGGAGGTCGGCGAGCTGCTGGCCCGCGCCGGTGCCGTGGTCATCTGCGGCGGCTCGACCGGCGTGATGGAAGGAGCGTCCCGCGGCGCCGCCGGCGAGGGCGGAACCGTCGTCGGCATCCTCCCCGGGTTCGACCGATCCGAGGCCAACCCGTACGTCACGATCGCCATCCCGACCGGCATGGGCGAGATGCGCAACGCCCTCATCGCCCGGGCGGCGGACGTGCTGATCGCCGTGGGCGGCGAGTTCGGCACGCTCAGCGAGATCGCATTCGCTCTGAAGATCGGGAGGCCGGTCGTGGGCTTGCGTTCCTGGGATCTGGTCCGCCGCGGCGAGACGGTTGAGGGGATCACTCCTGCGCGGTCGCCGGCCCAGGCCGTGGATCTCGCCCTCGATCTGGCGCGTCCCCGGTGAACGCGCGTTCCGGCCATGAGACCGACCTGATCTTGAGCCCTTCGACCGATTGCCGATCCGCCGATCGGCGCGGTTGACTTGTGGGTGCGCGGCCTCCCCCCGCCGGTTTTCCGGCAGCCGCGCTCAGACGAACGGCGCCGCCGTGGCCGCCGAGGGGGTACGGATGAAGGGGAACGAGGGGCTCGCGCGGGTGGGCGGTGCCGTCGCGCTGCTCGGCGCGTTCTACACCGCCACCTACATCACGTCGTACCGGGGCCCTGCTCCCGCCTACGCTCAGCTCGCGCTGCTGGCGGGCACGGCCGGGGGGATCCTGGCGTGCGCCCGGCCTCGCTCCTTGTCCGCGCTGACATGGTCGGCCGTCCTGGTGGGGTTCGCCTTCACGGGCGCCGTGGTGGGGTCCGGGATCGGGTTCGGCCCGGGGCTCGTCCTGCTGATCGTCGCGGCGGTGCGGACCAAGCGCTTCGTCCCCGTGCCCCACGGTGAGATGTTCACCGGGGTCAAGCGGTCTCCCCGGCAGCCGTGGACCGGAATCCCGCGAACGGTACCGGCTGTCTCCGGCGGGTTCGCCGCGATGCGGGACCCCGTGGTGCGGATCCCGGAAGCCGAACCCGTCGTGACCCTCCCCGAACCCGGGAGCGTGGACGGGGACGTCGTCGCGGTCTCGAGCGACGGCCGGGTCCAGGCCGGCCCGCCCGGCGTGATCGGCGCGCTCCGGCTCACCGACGATGCCCAGCCACCGACCCCGTTCGGGACGCCCCCGGAAGGCCGCCCACCCGGCCGATGAACGCCTCTCCTGGGGTCAGGAACTCGTGTCGGCCGGCTTCTTCCCGCGGATCCGGTCGAGAACCGACATCAGCGTCCGGCGCTCGCCCGGCTTCAGCCCGGTGAGCAGCAGCACCACGCCGTAGACGAGGGTTCCGACCGCGATCGAGCCGCCCAGGTCGATCAGCCACTTCGGCCCCTCGAGCAGCGCGTGCATCCCGGCCATGGCGAGCCCACCGGCGATCGCCGCCGGCAGCACACGCAGGAACCACTTGTCGAACGGCCAGATGTGCACGAAGTGCCGCACCAGCAGCAGCCGTGCGATCGCGGAGAACGTCAGCGTGCAGGCCTGGGCGATCGCCGCGCCCTTCATGCCGAGCACCGACGGCCGAGCCAGCGCGTAGGCGATCCCGACGTCGATCACGAACGACCCCGCGTAGACCAGCAGGTCCCACCCGGTCCGCCCGACCATGATGAGGATGAACCCCACGGTCCCCACGCAGACCGGCACGATCATCCCGACGATCAGGATCACCATGGCCGCGTCGCCGGTCGTGAACCGCTCGCCGAACACCCGCAGGATCACGTCCGGCAGGATCGCGAGCGCCAGCAGCACCGGCAGCGTCGCGGCGAGCCCCCACCGGGTCACGTTCTTGTAGAGCGCGTCGAGCTTGTCGCGCTCGCCCCGTTTGTGGAGGTCCGCCACGAACGGGCTGAACACGAGCGACAGCGACGTCAGGAACAGCAACAGGGACTGCGCGGTGCGCACGGTGGCCCCGTACACGCCGACCGTCCCCGAAGGGGCGAACTGCGCAAGCACGAACAGGTCGGTCCAGAACAGCAGCTGCGCGAACAGCGTCGCCGGCGCCCGGAACCCACCGAACTTCAGCAGCGCGCCGAGGCGTTCCTCGGGGATCCCGCCGGGGCCGCTCGTATGGCCGAACCCGCGCGTCTCGCGCTCCCACGCCCACCACGCCAGCAGCGCGGCGACCGTCCACGACAGCCCGTACGCGAACGTCGTGATGCCGGCCGACTTCGCGATGAACCAGCCGCCGATGGCGAACACGATCCACCCCACCGGCTGGCCGATCCAGAAGATGTACAGCGTGTGCCGCATGATCTTCAGACCACGCGTGGCGCCGAGGTACGTCCACGTCACCGCGGCGAACGGGATCGTGTAGGCCGCGGCCCAGAACGCCGCCTTCCCCTGTTCCGGGAGCGACGTCAGCGCGTGCCCGAGCGGCCCGGCGAACAGGAACGTGATCACCGCGAAGACGCAGCTCACGACGAGGGCGATCACGACGGACTTGCTGACCAGGGCGCGCATGCGGTCGCGCATGCCTTGACCGTCGAGGATCGCGACCAGGCGGACGTTCGCCACGTCCATCCCGAACCGGGTCGCCGCGCTCGCGATGAACGCGAACTGCGTCGCCACCGTGACCACGCCGAAGATCGGCGCGCCCAGCGTCCGGGTCATGACGATCTGGGTGACGAACGTCGCGAGGACGCCGGCGACCAGGCCGAGGACGTTCTGCCCGGCCCCGCCGAGGATGTCCCGCTGGTCGCCGAACCGGCTGCGGGGCAGCACCGAGTCGAGCGCGTGGCGGAGGCGCCCCGGACGCTTGCGCGGGCCCGGTGCTTGCGCTCCGGACCGGCCCTCCGCTCCCTCGGCAGGCGTTCCCGTCAGGTCGTCCGTCGTCTCCATCGACCCCGGCGGGCTACTCCAGGTAGCCCAGGCCGCGGAGGTGTTCCTCCATCTCGCCGGCCTCGGTGTCGGTGACGACGGCCTCGCCCATGCCGGGAATGGCGACCGCGGGCTCCTCGACCGCGGCGTCGCCCGCGCGCACCATGGCGTCCGCGCCGACGAGCGGCTGGAGCACCTTGCCGGTGTGCTGGACCGACGCCGGGGCGTCGACCGCGGCGAGGATCGTCGGGGCGAGGTCGATCAGCGACGCCGGCTGCTGTTCGAAGGCGTCCTTCGCGACGCGCGGCCCGGCCGCCACGATCACGCCCTCGATCCGGTGGTCCCCCGACACCCAGTCGGCGTCCTCCAGCGAGGACTTCGCGTGGGTCAACGAGTAGAGCGGCGCCGGCTCGAAGATCAGGTCCGGCGCGGACTCCAGGAACTTGCCCTTGAAGAGCTCCTCGCGCCGCCACACCTTCTTCACCGGGGAACGCCCGGTGACCGGGTCGACGAACCCCTCGATCTTCGCGGCGATCTCGTCGCGGACCTTCTCGTAGTCCTCGGGCTTCACGATGCCGTTGACCTCGCGGCCCTCGAGGTTGACCGAGACGCCCTCGCCGGTCGACCGGATCGACGTGTAGACCCGGGTCTTCTGCCAGTTCACGGCCTGGCGCAGCGCGACCTTCCCGTGCAGCCCGAGCGCGTCGTACACCTTGCGCGCCACGGCCCGCACCGGCCCCCACTGCAGCGGTCCGTACACGGCCTGCGACGCCGAGAACTGCAGGAACCCGAACTCCGACAGCAGCCGGTCCATGTTGAGCGCGCGGGTGCACGACTGGAACCCGTGGTCGGACATGAAGACGACCAGGTCGTCCTCGCGGGCCCGCGAGACCAGCGCCCCCAGGTTCTCGTCGAGCATCCGGTAGACGTCGCGGATCTTCTCGGCGGTGGGCGTCTTGACGTTCGTCGCGTAGTCGGGATGGTCGCTCGACAGGAACTCGGAGAGGCAGTGCTGCACCCGGTCGGTCGAGAAATACACGAACGTCGCGACGTCCCAGTCGGTCTCGTCGATGAGCTTCTCCGAGGCGGCGATCCGCGGCTTGGTGACCCGGTGGACCTCCTCGAGGTAGGGCTCGATCTTGTTGTGGTACGTGGTCCACGACATGCCGTTGATCGGCCACGGCGTCCCGCCTGCGGCGAGGTCGTCGGCCAGCGAGTGCGGCCACGTGAATGGCTTGCCCTTGGGCAGCACGCCGCCCGCGATGAGCCGTCCCTTGATCTCCGGCGGGGGGAACGACAGCGGCACGTTGACCATGAGCTGTTCCTTGTCGCCGGCCGTGAGGTCGCGCAGGAACGTCCGCTCCTTGATCGAGCGGTACGTCACCGGCAGGTGCTTGTCCGCCCCGGGCGGGTCGTGCTCGAGGATGTCCCAGACGTCATGGTCGTCCGGCTCGACGCCGGTCAGGAACGAGGGCCACGCGGCCCACGAGTGGGTCGGGATCGTGCTCTTGAGCACGCCTTTCGCGCCGCGGTCGATCAGCGCCTGGAGGTTGGGCAGGGCGCCGGCTTCGAGCAGCGGATCGAGGATCCGCCAGTCGGCGCCGTCCCAGCCGATCAGCAGGACTCGGGACATGTGAGAACTCCGTTTCGCAAGGTGAACAGGTACCGGGGGCGACCGGCCAAGTGTAGGGAACGCCCCCGAAGGCTGACCAACCGGGCCGTGTTGAGTTCCCGTCCCGTTTCGGCGAGGTGCGACTGGTGTGCGTATCCCGGACGCAGGCCGGGTCATGTGTTCGCGTTCTCGCACCGCACCCGTTCGGCCTCGAGGCATATGTCGAGCTCGGGGCCGCCGTCCGCATGGTCGTCCCCCTCGCCGCCGTCCAGGAAATCGTTGTCGCCCTCCCCCGACAGCTGGTCAGCCTGGTCGCCGCCGTGAAGCACGTCGAGTCCGGTTCCGCCGGCCACGCGGTCGGCCCCGTCGTCGCCGTAGACGGCGTCGTCGCCCGCTCCTGCAGCGACCCGGTCGCCCCCGTTTCCCGCAAGGATCACGTCGTCCCCGGGCCCACCAGCCAGGAGGTCCGAGCCTCCAGACGCGCTGAGCAGGTCGCTGCCGGGGCCGCCGGAGATCGAATCGCTGAGTTCGTCGTCCAGCCGCGACACCGTCAGCGTGTCGTCGCCCGTGCCGCCGAGGAGGTAGTCGTGCCCCACCTCCCCGAACAGCCCGTCGTCCCCGTCATTCCCCTCGAGGCGGTCGTTCCCGGATCCGCCCAGGATGAGGTCGGTACCAGGACCTCCGCACAGGAGGTCGTCGCCTCCCCTGCCGTCGATGACGTCGTTGCCGCCGAGCCCGGAGATGACATCGTCGCCGTCGGTCCCGACCAGGACGTCGTGGCCCGGGGTGCCCACGGCGCTGGGCTGGAGTCCGCGACAGGTGGAAGGAGCAGGCTGTCCGCCCCCACCAGCACCGGGCGAACACCCTTCCCGGTGCTCCACCGTCAGGCACACGTCGACTCCCGCTCCTCCGGTGCCGCGATCGGAACCCCGTGCGCCGCCGAGGACGTCGTCCCCCTCGCCGCCACCCAGAGCATCCGACCCATCGCCACCGAACAGGAGGTCGTCGCCTCCGCCTCCGACGAGCGCGTCCTCATCGTCGTCCCCGTCGATCCGGTCGCGGCCGGGGCCACCGTCCAGCACGTCGTTGCCCTGCCATCCGTCGATGGCGTCGCGCCCGGCCCCGCCATCGAGCACGTCGTCGCCGGGGCCACCCGACAACACGTCGTCGCCGGGGCCGCCCCACTGGTGGTCGGCTCCATCGTCCCCTCCCCCACCGGTGATCACGTCGCGGCCTGGACCGCCGTACTCCACATCGTCGCCGTACCGGCCGAAGATGCCGTCGTCGCCCGTCCCGCCCGCGAGCCAGTCGTCCCCGAGGAGGCCGAAAAGGATGTCGTTCCCCGCGTTGCCGCAGAGGAGATCCACGCCGTCCTGGCCGAGGATCGTGTCGTTCCCTCCGAGGCCGAGGATCACGTCGGGCCCGGGCGTTCCCGTCAGCCCGTCGTCGCCGGCCGTCCCCACGATCGTTGGGCTGCGACCGAAGCACAACGGTCCCGCCCGCCCTCTGGCGGCTGACGCACCCGATGAGCCAAGGATCCCGAGGAGCAGGCAACCGACCGAAACGGCGGACAACCAGCGGGTCCGAGCGTTCGTCCACATGATGCACCTCCCTCGACGCGCGATCGGCCTGACCGCACGCCGAGGCTCGATCCCGAGACCGAACGAGGAACCGGGGGTTCCCCCGGAGATTGCCGACGGTCGGGCTTCGGGTCGGGGACGACAGACGAGGGGGGCCTCGCAAGGCCCCCGTCCGTCTGGTTGGGGACGACGGTTCAGCTGCGCGGGAAGTGCGGCGGAAGCGGGCGGCGCTAGCGCCAGCCGGCCGGAGGTAGGCCGGGGATGAGCGGGACGACCCCCGGAGATGGGGCGTCAGTCGGAACCGAATGGGACTTCGTCGCTCGGAACGGCAGCGCGCCAGCGGAACGGCGCTGGCTCGGGCGTTCGAGGGGTGTCAGATCGGAGCGTCCGGGGCGTCGACCCACCGGGCGAGCTCGACCCGGTTCCGGATGCCCAGCTTCCGGTAGATGCGCGTCAGGTTCCACTCGACGGTCTTGGGCGCGAGATACAGCGCTCGCGCGATCTCCTGGTTCGTCGCCCCGCCGGCAGCCATGCGGGCGATCCGTTCCTCGGCGGGGGTGAGCGACACGGAGCTCGCCGCGCGACCGCCGATCCGCCCGAGTTCCTCTCTGCGTCCGAGCAGCCCACTGTTCGGCGCCGAGCATCTGGAACGCGTCCAGGCCCGTCTCCAGCGCCTCGCGCGCGGTTGCGCTTCTGCCGGTCGCGACGCCGGACCCGTCCGAGCGCCAAGAGCGTGCGCGCGCGTTCGAAGGGCTCGGACAATCGGTCGTGTTCGGCCAGCGCCTCGTCGAGCGCTTGCTCGCGCGCTGGCCAGGTCGCCCTCAGCGGCCGTACAGGAGCGCGCGACTGCGGGCCGCGACCGCGATGCCCCATGTCCGGTCGAGCACGTCCGACCTGGCCCGGAGCGTCTCGGTGAGCTCCCTTGCGTGCTCGAGATCCCCGACGCCGATCAGGGATTCGATCGCATCGCCGACGAATCGAACGGCGCCCGGCTCGTGGATCCCCTCCTGGGCGGCGGCTTCCGCGAGCGGGCCGAGGTTGCGCAGGGCGGCGGCGGCGTCCCCCAACGACAGCTCGAGCTGCCCGAGTGCCGACTCGATCATGATCGTCGCCGGGACGGATCCCGTCTGGTGCGCGAGCCGAAGTCCGGCGGCGGCGATCTTCCGTGCCACCTCGACGCTCCCCCGCAGGGCAGCGACCTGAGCGCCGGCCGCGAGAGCGTACGCCAGGCCGCCCTCCTGGCCGGTTCGTTCGGCGATCTCCCGGGCCGCTTTCGCCGAGGCGGCAGCCTCCGTCCAGTTTCCGGACCAGCACTCCAGATCGGCCAGATGGAACAGGATGAACGGGAGCGAACGTTCGGTTCCCTCTTCCTCCGCGCGCCGGCGGGCTGCCACGAGCAGGCTGCGGGCCCGGCCAAGCTCCCCGGCCCACTTCAGCAGCACTCCCAACGCCACGCTGGAGCGCTGCATGGTCGGCCGGGGTCTGCTCCAGGTCTCGACCTCGACCGCGCCCACCAGGACGTCTTCGGCGACGCCGTTGCCCAGGAGGAACTCGACGCTGGCGACCATCGCGCGTGCCGCCGCCACTGTGGGTTCGTCGCCGGACACGAGCGCACGATCGAGCGCCGAGCGGGCCGCGATGGAGGCTGCCTGGACGTCGCCGGAGAGCAGGCGGACCACGCTCGCGTCGAGCTCGATCGCCGCCAGCATGGCGGGGTCGTCGGCGGCTTCCCCGGCGGCTTCCCGAAACAGCTCGGCTGCGGCGATCCAACTGTCCTGGTGATACCGCACCCAGCCGAGACGCTGCAGGGCCGCGGCTCGCACCGGGCCCGCTGGAGCCGACGCGAGCACCCCCTCGAGGAGCGTCCTCGCGCGGTCGAACTCGCCGGCGTCCAGGTGGAGATCGGACGCGCGGAGGCGGCGGCGGGCGATCTCGTCGGTGCGGTCTCCGGGAGTCAGCCCCGCGGCCATCTCGGCGAGCTCGGCCCCCGACGATGGCGCTCCTCGGCGGCGGGCGGCGGTGGCGGCGGCCTCGAGTGCGTCGGCCGATTCGGCATCCGGGCCGTCAGCGGCGAGCGCCAGATGACGCGCCCTGGCCTCCGGGTCCTCGACGATCGTGGCCAGCCGCCGGTGCGCTGCCCGGCGCTCGTCGACGGGCGCATCCGCGACGACCACGGCGGCGTACATCGGGTGGACGAACCGGACACGCTCGTCGGCGCGCTCGAGGATCCCCGCCTCGATCGCGGCCGAGACTCCTGCCGACGAGAGCTCCGCCTCCACCTCATGGTCGCCGGCGGTCGCGAGAAGGAGCAACGTCTGCTGCACGTCGTTCGAGGTCTCCGCGAGTCGGCGCCGAACCACTTCGCCGAGGTCGCCTGGTATCGGCACCGGCTCCCCGGCCGGAAGGCCCCGGCCGGGCGGGAGCCCCCGCACGACCTCAAGCGCGAAGAGCGGATTCCCGCCGCACGCCTGGTGGAGCCGGATGAGCTCGCCCCGGGTCAGCGAGACCCCGAGCCGTGAGCGCACCAGTTCGCCGGTCTCGTCGCGTGACAGCGGAGCCGGGTGGATGCTGTGGAGGAGATCCGGCGCGAGACCGAGCAGCAACTCGGGCTCTTCTCCGGCCCTCGGAGTCGGCATCGGCCGAGGCGATGAACCTGACCGGATTTCCACTCACGCGGCGGAGCGCATGGGACAGGGCCCGGGCCGTCGGCCCGTCGAGCCACTGGGCATCGTCCACCACGACGAGCACCGGGCGCTCGCGCGCGAGCGCCGCCAGCGTCCCGCGGACCGCGAGCGCGACCGCGAGCGCCCCCGGCGGCTCCCCCTCGGGATCCCGTATCTCCAGCGCCACCTCGAGTGCCCGGCGCTGGGGGTCGGGCAGCGCGGGAGCGGTCTCGTCCACCGTGTCGCGGAACAGGTCTTCGAGACCCGAGAACGACACCGACGCCTCCCGGGGACCCGGCGTGGTCACGAGGACACGGATCTCGCGATCCCGGGCCTCTTCCATGGTCGCCTGGATCAGCGCGGTCTTCCCGATGCCCATCTGACCGCGGAACACGACCCCCCCGAGATCGCCGTCGGGCGTCCCGAGGAACGCCGCGATCGCGGCCAGCTCGGCATCGCGGCCGACGAGTGCAAAGCCGTGCTTCGCGCTCATGTGGAGGAGTCTGGGTTCCCCGCGGGCCCCGGCGCAAGAGCCGATTTCCCACCGGGAGGCCGCCACGGGAGGTGTCGTGTGCCCCGAAGCGGATTGCCGATCGACGCAACAATGCAAGCAATACCGGGGGCTAGTCGCGGACTGGGAATTTCCGGCCCGTGGTGCTAGAACACAACGACGTGGGCCTCATGCCGGGGGACGTGTTCGCCGGGCACAGGATCGAGCGTGAAGTCGGTCGGGGCGGGATGGGGGTCGTGTACCTCGCCGAGCACCTCCGCCTCGAACGAAAAGTCGCCATCAAGATCCTGAACCCTGAGTTCGCGCGCGACGAGGCGTTCCTCCGGCGTTTCATCCGCGAATCGCGGCTCGCCGCGGGGCTCTATCACGAGAACATCGTCCAGGTGTTCGACGCCGGGGAGGTCGACGGCGTCGCGTACATCTCGATGCGTTTCGTCGACGGAACGGACCTGGCCGCCCTGCTTCGATCCGTGGGAACGCTGACCCCCGGGGAGACGGTTGACATCGCGGGGCAGGTCGCGTCCGCGCTCGACTTCGCGCACGAACGGGGCCTTGTTCATCGGGACGTGAAGCCCGCCAACATACTCCTCGAGGCGGCACGAGCAGACGGGAAACGCAAGGCCTTCCTCGGCGACTTCGGGGTCACGAAGCTCGTCTCCGGGGAAGTGACGACCGAGTCCGGTCAGTTCGTTGGAACGCTCGACTACACGGCGCCTGAGCAGATCCGCGGCACCCAAGTGGACGGCCGGGCCGACCAGTACTCCCTCGCCTGCGTCCTCTTCCAGTGCCTGGCCGGCGGGATCCCGTTTCCGCGCGACGCCGACGTCCCGAAGATGTTCGCGCACATCCAGGATCCCCCACCCTCATTGGCGGGACGAGGGCTCGCGGCTGGCCCGGCCGTCGACGAGGTCATCCGCCGGGCCATGGCGAAGCGGCCCGCGGACCGATTCGAGATGTGCGTGGAGTTCGTGGTCGCCGCTGCCGACGCGCTCGACGTTCCCCGAACACCCCGCGCCTCCATGACCCACGTGGAGGCCAGGCCGCCGATCACGGCGCCCATTCCTGCGCCGCCTGCTGGTGACGGTGGCCGGCCACGTCGATCCCGCCGCGTCCGCAGAACCGCTGTCGCATTGCTCTCGACGTTGGTGCTGCTCGCCGGAGCGGCGGGCGCGTTCATCCTCACCCGGGGCGACGGCGGAACCCGCCCCCCGGCGACCCCGACCGTCACGGGCTCGTCGCGGACCAGTCCGTCCCCGTTGCCGTTCCCGGTTTCGATCGCCTGGGTGCGGGTGCCGAATCGCGGCGGCATCTTCGGCGGAGCGGCCGATCAGGGCATCAACCGCGTCATCGCGGGCCCGAACGGGGTCGTCGCGGTCGGGGTCGACGCCAACACCGGTGAGGACGACGCCGCGGTCTGGATCTCCCCGGACGGGTGGCGGGGCTGGCACCGGGCAGTCATCGGGGTCGGTGCGGGCCCGGGGACCCAGGGGATGTCCTCCGTCGAGTGGTTCGATGGGCAGTACGTCGCCGTCGGCGGGGCGCGCGACCCCGACGGCGGCGTGGATGCGGCGGTGTGGACCTCCGAGAACGGAAACACCTGGAACGCGGACCCGGAGACGGCGCCCGTGAGCGAGCCCGGCGACCAGCTGATCCGTCGCGTCATCCATGCCGAGCCCGGGCTCGTCGGCGTGGGTCTCAATTCGCACGCGGGAACGTCGGATGCCGCGGTGTGGGAATTCGACGGGTCGAACTGGTCCCGGCTGATCTACTCGGGCTTCGTCCGGCCGGGCTCGCAGGAGATGTGGGGGGTCACGGCGTTCGGGAACGACCTCATCGCAGTGGGCTCCGACGACGCGAGCGGCGCCCTCGATGCCGCGCTCTGGAGGTTCCACGCAGGTGACTGGAAGCGGGTTCCCGTCGACTCGTTCGGGGGACCGAGCGACCAAGCGGCGACGGCGATCGCGGCGACCGGCCCCGGGCTGGTCGTGGTCGGGAGCGACTCGTCCTCCGGTCAGGAGGCGGCAGTGGCCTGGACCTCTGTGGACGGCGTGAGCTGGACCGAGCAGACGCTCGAGGGCCCCGGTCAGACCGAAGAACCCCAGGAGGCGACGAACGTGATCCCGTTCCGCGGTGGCGCCATCGCCGTGGGGGCCATCGGCCAGGGGCCGACCCGGGACGCGGCCGTCTGGACGTCGCCGGACGGCATCTCCTGGACTCGCTCGACCGAAGAGGCACTCGGAGGCCCGCTGGCGCAACACATCAAGGGGCTGGTGGTGGCCGGAGATCGGCTCGTGGCGGTCGGGAGGGAGTCGGAGCACGACGAAGGCGACGCGGCCGTGTGGGTGGGAACACCGTCCGACTAACGGCGGAGATCCCGCTCCCGGGGGAGCGGGACCTCGACCGAGTCGAGCGCTATTCGCACTCGGCGGTCTGTTCGCCGCTGGTGCAGACGTCGGTGTCCGATCCCCCGTTCAGCGCATCGGACTGCAGCCCGCCGTCCAGGGTGTCGTCTCCGGGTCCTCCTTCGATGGTGTCGTTCTCGTTCCCGCCGGCGAAGTGATCGTTGCCGGACCCGCCGTCCATGACGTCGTCGCCGTCCTCCCCGTAGGCGAGGTCGCTCCCGAGGCCGCCGCTCAGGACGTCCACGCCGCCCCATCCGAGGAAGGCGTCGTCACCGTCGCCGGCCCACACGCGGCCTCCGCTTCCCGCTGCGGTGAACGCGTCGTTCCCGGGGCCGCCGAGCATCGTCGCCGTCGCTCCCCGCGCTCCCGCGAGGAAGTCGTCACCGAACCCGCCGAACAACGAGTCCGCGCCTGGCGACCCGAACAGCCCGTCGATCCCCTGGCCGCCCACGAGGACGTCGTCGCCGCCGTCGCCCAGGATGCTGTCGTGGCCGGGGCCGCCGCAGATCAGGTCGTTCCCACCACGGCCGTCGATCGTGTCGTTCCCGTCGAGCCCGGCGATGACGTCGTTGCCATCCGTGCCGACCAGCACGTCGTTCCCGGGAGAGCCCACGATGTTCGCCGGCCGTCCATGGCACGTGGAACCGGCACTGGAACGCCCGTGAGCAACGAGGTCCGACGGACCGCGGAGCGCGACATCGGCGCCGGGCCCGCCGTCGATCGAGTCCGCACCGGGTCCAGCGTCGAGCACGTCGTCGCCGTCGCCGCCGAGCAAGTGGTCCGAGTCGTCCCCGCCGTACATCCGGTCGTTGCCCGGGCCGCCGTCCAGGCGATCGTCACCCGCGTAGCCGAAGGCGACGTCGTCGCCCAGTCCGCCGACCACCACGTCGTCGCCGTCCTCCAGGTTCGCGCCGGCGAAGATCACATCGTCGCCCTCGCCCCCGTCCTGGAAGTCGTCGCCGGGCCCGGCGGACATCAGGTCGCGCCCATCGCCGCCGTACTGCGTGTCCGACTCGGAGTTCCCCATTCCTCCGGTGATGACGTCGTCGCCGTCGTTCCCGAACTGGGTGTCCGGTCCGTTCTGCCCGAACAGGGAGTCGTTCCCCGGGCCGCCCTCGAGCACGTCGTGGCCGTCCAGGGCGAACACCGAGTCGTCGCCCTCGCCCAGACAGACCGTGTCGTCTCCGTCGCCCGAGTTCACCGAGTCGTTCCCCCCGAGCGTCACAATGACGTCCGGGCCGGCCGTGCCGTTCAGCCGGTCGTCGGCCTCCGTGCCGACCATCGTGGCGACCAGGCCGCGACAGAGGGGAGCCGATGCGCGCCCGGACCAGGCACGGGCAGGGAACGCGGCCCACGTCAGCGTCCACACCACGACAGCGGTCGTGCCGCCCGCCACGAGCGCGGTGCGAAGCCGCTTCGTCGAGTTCCCGCTGGTGTGTCGCATGGTTCCTCCCTCAGCTGGGGCCCGCCTCCTGCTCGGCGTGGCCGTCATGCACACCGTCGAGCCGGCATTCGGCGGCGAAACCAGAGGAATCCCCGGACATTGGCCACCGGCGGTGGAGGTGACGCGGACGAACGCGGGAGGTCACACGGGCGACGTCATGAACCGCTGATCTGAGGAGGCCGTCGGGCCGGACCGCGACGCCTGGCGGAACCGTGCGCCCCGTCGACGGTGCCCGTCGCGCAGCGCCAGCCGGACTCGGCCGGGCGGCCATCGGCCCGGGAGCGGCGATCCACCGGGCGAGCTCAGTGCCGCAGCGGACGCCGAACGCGCCGGGCCCGCACACATCGACGGGGGCTCCGAGTCCGGAGCCCCCACCGTCGGATCGTCGCTACCGTGGCGTTATTGCTCGGGGAAGTGCGGCGGCAACGGGTCGCAGAGCTGAAGGACGCGGTCGTGGAGGGCCCGCCTCGTGGCCTGCGCCGACCGGTCCTGTGCGATGTTCGTCATCTCGTGGGGGTCGGAGCGGAGGTCGTAGAGCTCCTCGCCACCTCCCATGTACATCGCGTACATCCAGGACTCGGATCGGAGTCCGCAGTAGTCGGGGGCCCGGTTCTCGCCACGCTCGGAGTCGTAGGCGTGCTCGAGCAGGAAGTCGCGGTGCCACGCCGGATTGCTGCCGTCGATCAGCGGCAGGAGGCTCCGACCCACAGCGCCCGGAGCTGGAACTCCGGCAAGCGCTGCAAACGTCGGTGCGATGTCCAGGTTGGTGGCGATCGCAGATTCGGTGCGCCGGCCCGACGTCATCGGGTCGTACCGGACCACCATGGGGATCTGGATCGCCTCTTCGTACGGCTTGGCCTTGTCGAACAGCCGGTGCTCGCCCCACATGAACCCGTTGTCCGACATGAACACGATCATCGTGTTCGACAACCGACCGGTGTCCGCGAGGGCGCCGACGATCTTCACGACCGCGCGGTCCACGCCGGTGAGGAGCGCGCACTGACCGGCTCGGACCACATCGGTCTCGTTCCGGGCTCCGTTCCTCCACGAGGCGTTCCGAGACGTACTGAGGCTTGTCCGAGACGTCCGCCTCGCCGTAGGAAGCCGACGTCGTAGGGCTTCAGGGCGGGACACTGGTCCCTGGCCGGAACGTCGTCGTAGGGCCCGTGCGGGGCGAAGGGGGCGAAGTACAGGAACAGTGGACCCTCCGTCTGGTGGATGAAGCTCACGGCCCTGCTCGTCAGCACGTCGGTCGAGAAGTCCTTGACCGGGTCGCCGTGGTGGGGCTCGATCCTCCCGTTGACGGTGAGGTCGTAGTCCGTGTGCTTGCCGTTGTTCTCGGCGAACGCGACCCAGCGGTCCCACCCGGGCGGGACTTTGCCGGCGAGCGCCGCCTGCCGGTACCAGTTCAGGTACTTGCCGATCAGCGCCGTGTGGTACCCGGCGTCCTGCAGCCACGTGGCGATCGTCGAGCGGTCGTCGAAGGCGCCGTACCCGCCGGTCGGGGCCGAGTTCGACCACACGCCGGTCATGTGCGAGTACTTGCCGGTGAAGAGCGTTGTGCGGCTCGGGCAGCAGGTGCTGTTCGAGACGAATGCGTTCTCGAAGGTGACTCCCTTCGCCGCCAGAAGCCGATCAACGCTCGGCGTCCACTCCGAGCGTGTCCGACCGCTGGTCGTCGCTGAGGATCAGCACGATGTTCGGCTTCTGCGCGGGCGCCGCCGAAGCGCGCCGCCGAGGCCGGTGCCGGCGCGAGCCCAGACGACGAGCGCGACGAGGGTGACGCCGACGATCCAGCCGAGCAGCCGGCGTGACCGGGCTCCGGTGCCGGTTCCGGTGGCGTCCATCTCCGCCTCCCCGATTCCGGTGGCGCCTGTCGTGGCGGCGCCGACTGCAGGCCACGGTCGAGCGGAGATGCGGAGGCGGAACCAGGGGAAACCCGGGAGCGATCGCGCGCAGGGCCCCGGAACTCCGAGGCCCGACGAGGGATCGTGCGGTCAGGAGGAGGAGGCGGCCACGGACGAGCGTCCGGTGGCCGTTCTCAGGAGGGCGGCGGCGGCGGTGAGCGCGATCAGGCCGGGGGCGTGACCTTCGCCGTGTACACGTCGAACAGCGACAGGCGGCCGTTCGGGTTGGTATGCGTCGAGTTCGAGTTGTCGGCCCACGCCGGGTAGAACACGCCGTCCCACGCAGCGAGCGCCGTGTAGTCCCCGTAGTCCACGCCGTTCGAGCGCCTGCTGGGCGTTCGACGTCCCGTCGCTGATCCGGAAGTTCTGCAGGAACGTCGCCGCGCCGTCCTGGCTGATCGTGCCCCAGTACTGCGCGTCGTCGTTGGGAAGGCCGTTCGTGTCGCCGCCGTGGCCCTGCCCCTTGTCCTTCCGCGCGTCGTGCCACGTGACGGCGAACCAACCGGTCGTCTGGTCGAGAGCGATCTTGGGGCTGAACTGGGAGTTCGTTCCCGGGTCGTCGTTGAGCCGCTGCGCCGGCGCCCACGTGGCCCCGTCGTCGTCCGAGTACCGGAGCCAGATGTTCGTGTCGTTCGACTCGTCCGGGTCCTCGCGCGTGAAGATCGCGTAGAGGCGCCCGTCGTGCGGCCCGCCGCTCCGGTCCCAGGCGAGGCCGACCTCGGCATCGACCGAGCGCCCGGACTGTGGCGGGATGTAGTCGAACCCGCCGACGTTCGTCAGCGCGAGGTTCACGGGCGGGAGGAACGGCTGGGGGCCCATCCCGTCGGGGTCGAGGTCGAACCGCACCCGGCCCTTGTGCTCGGTGCTCTGCGGGATCTGGTACGCCACGCCGATCTGCCCCTCGGGGCCGATGACGACGTCGCCGTAGTTCCCGCCGTGCGACATCGGCGAGACCTGCACGGGCTGGAACTGCCCGACCTGCCCGAGCCCGGCGACCTCCGCGGCCCGGGTGACCACACCGCGGTGGTACAGGTAATGCGTGACCACCACGAGGCCCTCGCCGGTGGTCACCGTCGGCTGGTCCTGGAACCGGTTGGTCGCGTTCGCGTGCAGCCGCCCCTTGAACGAGGCGATCCGGTCCCAGGTCTCCCCCGCGTCCGTCGACAGCACGAGGTCGATGCGGTCGTTGTGATTGGCCGTAAACCGGATGTCGCTGAAGAACAGGTTCCCGAACTGATCCCACGAGAGCGTGGGGTCGCAGCACCCGAAGCCGAGGTCGTCGTTGTCGGCGATGTCGCGGTGGATCCAGGTCTCCCCGCCGTTGTGGCTGATCGACTCGAGCAGGCCGGGCGCGCCGCGGTCCTCGTTCGACACGACGACCATGTTGAGCGGATTGGTCGGGTCGACGGCAATCGCCTGCTCGGACTGTCCGCCGGCCTTCAGTGACACATCGACGTTGGGGCTGACGGTCACGCCGGGGCCGGCGGCGGAGGCGCCGGGTCCGGCCGCCAGGACCGACATCAGGACGGCGGCGCCGGCCACGGCGACGGCGGCCATGCGGCGGCCAAGGCGGCGGCGCGACGGCCGGGATGGGCCGGACGGGCGGTCGGGAATCGGGGCGGCCATGGACGTGTTCCTTCCTGCGAGCGAGAATGGTGGAGACGCCCCTCCTGTGTACCACGGAGGCCCCGAACGGCAAAGATCGGCCGAGTTGACGTTCTCCCGCGAGCATCCGGTAATATATCGACTCGATATATGCGACCGATATATCGAACCGTCATGTACGAGAAGAAGAGGACCTGATGCTGGAGCTCGCGATCCTGGGACTGCTCAAGGAGCGGTCCATGCACGGCTACCAGCTCTCGAAGCGCCTGACCGACACCCTGGGCGCGTTCTGGAAGGTGTCCTACGGCTCCCTGTACCCGGCCCTGAAGCGCCTCGAGAGAGAAGGCGCCGTCGAGCCGGTGTTCGACAGGGACGACGTGGGACGCCGGAAGAACGTGTACCGCATCACCGCCAAGGGTGAGGCGCTGTTCGCAGAGCTGCTGCAGGAGGCGGCGCCGGAGTCCTGGGAGGACAACCGGTTCCGCGTCCGCCTGGCGTTCTTCCGGTACCTGAAGCCGGAGACGCGGCTGCGCCTGCTCGAGAAGCGGCGCGCGTACCTGGAGGACCGCCTGTCGGACATCAAGACGTCGCTCAAGAACTACCGCGAGCGAATCGACGCCTACACGCTGTCGCTGATGCGGCACGGCGCGGAGGCGACGGTACAGGACATCGCCTGGCTCGACGGGCTGATCGAGACGGAACGGCGCCAGGTGCGCGCCGACGCCGAGATCGCCGCGTCGGCCCCTCCGGAGACGGGGACGGCCGCCCAGCCAGCGGCTCCCGCCCCGCCGGTCCAGGCGACCCCGGCCGAGGAGCCGAAGGCTCCCGGCCGCGCGCCGCGGCCCCGCCGCCGCGCCGCGGCCCCGAAGAAGACGAAGACCACCACCACCAACGGTGATCGGCCCCGTTCCGGCAGCACCCGCCGGACCGCTGCCACCGTTCGCGCGAAGGAGCGTGCAACGTGAAGAAGATCCGTCTTGCCATCGTCGGCGTGGGGAACTGCTCCTCGTCGCTGGTGCAGGGCCTCCACTACTACAAGGACGCCTCGCCAGAGCAGCGTGTCCCCGGCCTGATGCACATCCGGCTGGGCGACTACCACGTCTCCGACATCGAGGTCGCGGCGGCGTTCGACGTCGACGCCAAGAAGGTCGGCTTCGACGTCTCCGAGGCGATCTTCTCCGACCCGAACAACACCATCCGGTTCGCCGACGTCCCGCCGATGGACGTCGAGGTCCAGCGGGGGCCGACCCTCGACGGGCTCGGCAAGTACTACCGCGAGACCATCGACGAGTCCGACGCCCAGCCGGTCGACGTCGCCGCGGCGCTCCGTGAGACCGGCGTGGACGTGGTCGTGTCCTACCTCCCGGTCGGGAGCGAGGAGGCCACCAAGTTCTACGCGCAGGCCGCGATCGACGCCGGGGCGGCGTTCGTGAACTGCATCCCGGTGTTCATCGCCTCGAACCAGGAATGGGCGCGCAAGTTCGCCGAGGCCGGCCTGCCCATCGTCGGCGACGACATCAAGAGCCAGGTCGGCGCCACGATCGTGCACCGCATCCTCACCAAGCTGTTCGAGGACCGCGGCGTGCAGCTCAACCGGACCTACCAGCTGAACTTCGGCGGCAACATGGACTTCAAGAACATGCTCGAGCGAGAGCGGCTGATCTCCAAGAAGCTGTCGAAGACGCAGTCGGTGCAGTCCCAGCTCCGCGAGACCCTCGACAAGGACAACATCCACATCGGGCCCTCGGACCACGTTCCGTGGCTGGAGGACCGCAAGTGGGCGCAGATCCGGCTCGAGGGGCAGTCGTTCGGCGACGTGCCGCTCAACATCGAGCTCAAGCTCGAGGTGTGGGACTCCCCGAACTCCGCCGGCATCGTGATCGACGCCATCCGCTGCGCGCGGGTCGCTTTGGACCGCGGGGTCGCCGGACCGCTGATCGGGCCCTCCGCCTACTTCATGAAGTCGCCCCCGGTGCAGTTCTCCGACGAGGCGGCGCGGGAGATGGTGGAGGAGTTCATCATCGGCAACGGCGCCTCGAAGGCGGCCGACTGGAGCGCGTTCTTCGACGTCCAGCCCGCGTAGCCCCACAAGCCAGGCTCGACCGGCCCTCGTCGCGGCGCCCAACGCCATGGCGGGGGCCGGTTGCGTCGGGGGCGCGCCGCCTAGGATCGCGCCAGATGCGTTCGTCGGGAACCCTGTCGCGGGGCCGGGAGGTCGTGCGGACCCGGGACTTCCGGGTCCTGTTCGGGTCACGAATCTGCTCGCAGTTCGGCGACGGCCTGTTCCAGGCGGTGATCGTCGCGTCGGTGATCTTCGACCCGGACAAGCAGAACACCGCGGTCGGATTCGCCAAGGCGACGGCGCTGCTGGCGGTCCCCTACTCGCTGATCGGGCCGTTCGCCGGGGTGTTCGTCGACCGGTGGCGGCGGGAGTCGATCCTGCGGTGGACACCCGTGGTACGCGCGGCGGCGGTGTTGCTCCTGCTCGGCGGGGAGAACGCCGCGTTCTACGCCGGGGCGCTCCTCGTGCTGTCGGGGAACAGGTTCTTCCTGGTCACTGCGGGCACGGTGACGCCGAAGGTCGTGCCAACGGACGACCTGCTGGTGGCGAACTCGATGAACTCCGTCGGCGGAACCGTGTCGACCATCCTCGGGGTCGCGATCGGCGGGTGGGTCGCCGACGCGGTCGGGTTCCGCGTGCTGATCGCGGCATGCATCGTGCTGTGGCTCGTGACGGCGCTCGTGGTTGGGCGGATCCGCACGCCGTTGTCGACGGACCGTTCGTTCGGTGTTCCACTGCGGGAGGCGCTCGGAGTCGTGGGGCGGGACTTCGCCGACGGCGTCCGGGTGCTGGGGCGGACGCCGCGGGCGCTCGCGCCGATCACCTCGTACGCGATCGATCAGTTCCTCCAGGGGCTGATCCTCGTGATGTCGTTCGTGGTGTTCAAGGAGCGGTTCCAGGAGGGCGTCGGGAGCTACTCCCAACTGATCGCGGCCGGGGCCGTCGGCGGGTTCATCGGGCTCGGCACCGTGGGGTGGCTCGACTCGCGGCTGTCGCGGCCTCGGATGGTGTCGGCGGCGTTCGTGGTGAGCGGCGCTCCGCTGGTGCTCATCTCGCCGTGGATCACCGGATGGTCGGTGCTGATCGCGAGCTTCTTCCTGGGGGTCGGGTTCGCCTGGAAGAAGATCCCGATCGACACGATGGTCCAGACGGCGGTCACGGACCGGTACCGGGGGCGGGTGTTCGCGGTCTACGACGTCGGACAGAACATGGCCCGCGTGCTGGCGGCGCTCCTCGCGATCCTGGTGGTCGACGAGCCGAACGCCGGGATCGAGGCGGCGGTGATCGGCGCCGCATTCGTGGCGTACGCGCCGGTGCTGCCGTGGTGGCTCCGCCGGACGGCGTCGCTCGAGGTGCGCACCTATTCGGGCGGGCGGGCCGACGAGGAGGTTCGGAGCGTCGTTGTCGGCGGCGAGGAGTCCACGGTCACCGTCGAGCGCTCCTGGCAGGAGGAACGCTCCGGCGAGCGGCGGCTGCGCTTCCGCGTCCGGCTGGAGGACGGCTCACGGATGGAGATCAGCCGGCCCGACGCCCCCACCGGCGAATGGCGGCTCGACCGGGAGCTCTCCGCGAGGAACACCGTCGTGGGCCGCGAGTCTCCGGGCCGGTAGAACCGTCCGGCTCAGAACTGGTGCGGGCACCACGGCTCGCGGTCGCCCGCGAACATCGCGTCGGCGCGGGCCACCGCGCCCGCTGTGTGTTCCTGCACCCGGCCGGCGCGCGCGAGGGTGCGCAGACGGGTGCCACCGAGGTAGACCGCGCCGAGCTCGTTCATCGAGAGGGTGAGGTCGGGCTCGGCGTCCGAGGCGACGCAGTCTGCGCCGTCCGGGCCGCCCGTGAGCTCGAACGTCCCCGCGTTCCACTCGCAGAACTCGTCGCGGAGCTCGAACACGACGCGCTCCTCGACGCCGTAGCGTCGCGCCGAGAGCGCAGCCGGGACGTCGAGCAGCCGGATCCACAACCCGTCGACCACCTTCGGACCGAACCTGCGCAGGTCGACCGCCATGGCGAACAGCGGGTCGTCGGGCGGGCGGTTCCAGCAGGAGATGGTCTCGACCAGGTCGACGCCGAATAGGTACGACCAGATCCCCCGGACGCTCGCTGGCGTCGTGGTCACGGTCTCGACCACCTGGACGAGCCCGCGCTCGATCCCGTCCGAGTCGTCGAACTTCACGCGGTAGGCCGAGTAGGCGTCGGGCCCGTCGGCGCCCTCGTGCAGCGCGAAGAACATCGGCCCGAACCCCCCGCGGTGGTGCTCGGCGTCGAGATGGCGGAACCGGTACTTCCACCATTCCTCGCTTCGGGCGAGCATCCCCGGCGTCTCGGCCCGGGCTCGGTCGTACACCGGCCCGAGCTCCTTCGCGGCGTCGTCGCTCGTGATCAGCCGGACCTGCCCTTCCGCGGCCGGGACGGATGGCAGCCAGGCCGTGTGGGCCCGGGGCACGCTGGCGGCGGCCTGGCGCGTGGCCATGCCGTAGCCGAACCGCTGGTAGATGGCCGGCTCACTCGCCCAGAGCGCCGCGATCGCGTACCCCTGCTCGCGCGAGTCGTCCGACTGGCGGCGCATCATCTGCCGGAGGATCCCCCGGCGGCGGTGCGTCGGTTGCACGCCAACGGTGGTCACGCCGGCCGTCGGCACCTCGGCGCCCCCCGGGACCGTCATCCGCAGCGAGATCACGGAGGTGGTCCCGACGATCCGGTCGCCGTACCAGGCGGCGATCGAACGGCCCGGCTCGTACTCGATCCGGGAGTCCTCGACGTCCTCTGGCCTCGGCGCGGCGGCGAACGCCACGAACGCGGACCGGACGAAGTCCGCCCACTGTTCCTCCTCGACGCCCCGGATCTCGACGGCCACAGCTGCGCCTATCCGGACGGCAGCTGCGGGTCGGACGGGCCCTTCGTTCCGGTGGTGGGGTATCCGCGGCCGGACGAGCCGGGACCCTGCGGTCCCTGCTGTTGCTGCTGCTGGGCGTCCTGCGCGAACCGGCGGAACCGGTGCCGGGCGTAGTAGTAGCCGATCACCCCGAGCAGCACGATCGCGAAGACGAACGACATCACGAGCACCAGGGTGACCTTGAGCACCGTCCCCAGGATGCCCAGGGCGGCGGCAAGCAGCAGGAGCAGGATCAGCACGACCATGACTGCCATCCATGCTACGCGACCCGTGCGTTCAGACCGGCCGCCGTGCGGGGGTCAGCGAAGCTGCTTCTCGACCTCGATCATCAGGTTCCCGAACACCCGCGAGCCGGTCGGGAACGCATGGATCGCGTCGGCCAACACTGCGACAGGAACAGCGGCCTTGATCGCGATCACGCCTTCGTGGACGATCTCGCTGGCGCCGGGGCACGCCGCGAACGCGCCCACGAGCACCTTGCGCTCGCGGTCGACGACCACGGTGACGTGGCCCGGCGACCCCTCGCGGATCGGGCGGCCGTCCTCCGAGTGCCACGGCGGCTCGATCGAGTACCCGCGCGCGGTCGTCGCGAAATCCTGGGTCGCCTCGAACGCGTCGATGCCCTGCTGCTGCGCCTCCTCGACGGTCCACCCGACGGCGCCGGTCTCCGGCTCGGTGAACGTGGTCTTCGGAACCCAGGTCAGGTCCGCGTGGGCGTCCTCGCCGAACGCCCCCGCGGCGGCGACCCTGCCCTCGTAGTCGGCCACGTGGGTGAACTGGAGGCCGCCGGCCGCGTCGCCGGCGACGAACAGGCCGTCGCCGATCGACAGGTGCTCGTCGTGGTCGGCGGCCCCCCGGTCGGTCAGTCGCCCGCCGGCCTCCTCGACGCCCATCGCCCGGAGGTCCTTCGCGCGCCGCCCAACCGACACGAGCAGCTCGGCCCCCTCGATGCTCGTGCCGTCGTCGAGCTCGACGATGCGGCCCTTCCCGCCGCGGGTCACCTTCACCGCTCGGCCGCCGATCCGGAGGTCGACGCCCTCCCGTTCCAGTTGCGCCGTAACGATCTCGGCCGTCTTGGGGTGTTCCCTGGCCAGCAGGCGCGACCCCTCGACGAGCGAGACCTGCACGCCGAACCGCGAGTAGGCCTGGGCCAGCTCGACGCCGACCGGCCCGCCGCCGAGCACCACCATCGACGACGGCAGTTGGCGTGCGGACGACGCGTCGTTGCTCGTCCAGTAGCCGGCCTCTTCCAGGCCTTCGATCGGCGGGATGAACGGCGTCGACCCGGCCGCGATGATGACGTTCCGCGTCTCGAGCGTCCGCGCCCCCCCGCCATTGTTCGCAACGACCTCGAGCCGGCCCGCGCCGGTGATCCTCGCGGTGCCGCGGATGACCTCGACGCCGGCGCCCTCCAGGCCGGCGACGTGCCCGCCGTCGTCGGGGAAATCGATCTCCTCCCGGTTGATCATCCAGTCCCTGCGTGCCGAGGCGCGTTCCCATGGGTAGTCGGCGCCCTCCCATCGGCGGCGCGCCGAGTCGAGCAGCGTCTTGGTCGGCATACATGCCCAGAACGAGCACAGCCCGCCGACGAGCGACTCCTCCACGACGGCCACCCGGCCGTCGCGCTCCGCTCCCCCGTACGCCGCCGCCTCGCCCGCGGCCCCGGTTCCGATCACGACAAGGTCGTAGTCCATGGGTTCCCCTTCGCTCTGGATTTCGTTCGCTCGCACGTTGGCCGGCCGAGGCAGCCTAGTCCCGCCCCGCGAGGGCGCGTTACCGGCGCGGCTTGACCCGCCCCGCGCGGTCCCTGGGGCTCAACACGAGACGGACGACGCCGCGGATGCTCTTCCTCGTGACCGGGCCGAAGGCGCGGCTGTCGGTCGAGCCCTCGGGCGCGTCGCCGATGACGAACCACTCCCCCTCTCGGAGCGGGACCGGGTCCGGCAGGCGGGAGCCGTCCGGCAGGATGTGGACGACCTCGCCGGGCGAGCCGGCGACGCGCTTCACCATCTCGAACCCCATCCGTTCGGGGCGTTCGACCACGACGACGTCGCCGGTGCGCGGCGTGACGCGCGCGAACACCAGCACGACGTCGCCTTCGCGGAGCGTCGGTTCCATGCTGTCGCCCCGCACGATGGCGCGGAATGGCCGCAATCCACCGATCGCGATGGCGGCCGCTCCGGCGGTCGCGCCGGCGCCGACGAGCGCAAAACGGCCAATCCGGCGCCGGTGATAGTTTGTCTCGGTTCCCACTTGCGTCCCCCGAGCGAAGGAGGCGACATGCGGAAGTTCACGAGCACTCTGCTCCACCCGGCCCGCATCGTGCACGCCCACTGCGACCTTCCCTGCGGCGTCTACGACCCGGCCCAGGCCCGGATCGAGGCCGAATCGGTCGCCAAGATCCAGGAGAAGTATCAGGACGCCGCCAACCAGAAGAAGCCATCGGAGTCCGAGGAGGACTTCAAGGCCCGGTGCCTCGTCATCAAGGAGGAGCGGGCCGACATGGTGAAGCACCACCTGTGGGTGCTGTGGACCGACTACTTCAAGCCGGAGCACCTCGAGGCGCACCCCGACCTCCACGACACCTTCTGGAAGGCCACCAAGGCCGCGGGCGAGGCGAAGAAGTCGCAGGACCCGGCGCAGGGCAAGGAGCTCCTCGGCCTCATCGACCAGATCGCGGAGATCTTCGCGGCGACGAAGGCCGCGTAGCGCGGTTCATCTTCAGCAGTCACTTCCGGAACGAGGCGGGGCGCACGACGGCCCCGCCTCTTCGTTGGTGCGAGGTTCCTCAGTTCAGCGAGCCGGGGGCGCCCAGCTTGGGCTTGGGTGCCTCGATCCGGTCGCTGAAACGGGCCTCGGGCGCGCCGAAGTCCTCGGGCAGGAGGATCTTCCCGTGCCGGACCATGCGGCGGCCCCTCACCGAGTCGGCGGCCCGCGAGGCGCGCATGTTCCCGAGCACGATCGCCAGGGCGAGCATCGCGATGGTGATCCCCGCAGCGGCGTCGTGCTCGACCACGGCCATGTGGATGGCGAGCCAGGTCGCGCCGGCGAGGTTCAGGCCGATCATGAGCAGCGCCCACAGCCGCGCGCTGGGATCCGACGTCCGCCTTCGCCTCATCCGGGCCCTCCCTACCTCGAACATGCCGGCCCTCCGGACCGGGAGACGCGCAGGATGCTACTCCCGGGATTGGTAGGCTCGCCAGCCCCCATGGAACGCAACCCCTCTCACTCGCTCGAGGCACTCCCGTGAAGGACGTCGGGCTCGTCGGGCTCCCGTTCTCGGGCAAGTCCACCTTGTTCACCGCGCTCACGAAGGCGGGAGCGGCCGGCGGCAGGTCGAACCAGGCGGTGGTGTCCGTTCCCGATCCGCGCCTTGCTGTCCTGACCGAGCTCGAGAGCTCCCGGAAGACCGTCGCTGCGCAGGTCCGGTTCGTCGACGTGCCGGGGGCGACCTCGGCGCAGGGCCTCGCCGAGCTCCGGGTCACCGACGCGCTGGCGGTCGTGCTCCGGGCGTTCGGCGGCGACGCCGACCCGGCCAAGGAATGGAACGACGTCACCGCGGAGCTCCTGCTTGCGGACCTGGCCGTCGTGGACTCGGCGCTCGAGAACGCCCGCCGGCGGGCCAAGGGCCGGGCCGGAGCGGGCGCGGGTCCGGAGGTCGCCGCCCTGGAACGCGCCCACGCCGCGCTCTCCGACGAACGGCTGCTGCGCGACGTGGGGTTCTCGGAGGAGGACCTCGGACACCTGCGGAGCCTGGCGGCGCTGACGCTGAAGCCGTGGATCCCGGTGGCGAACCTCGAGGAGGGCGCCGATGCGCCGTCCGGACTCCCCGAGGGAACCGTCCCCGTGTACGCCTCGATCGAGGCGGAGACGGCCGGCATGGACGAGGCCGAGGCCCGCGACCTGCTGGCCGAGTTCGGCGTGAGCGAGCCCGGCCTGGACCAGGTCATCGCGGCCTCGTACCGGGCGCTCGACCTGATCACGTTCCTCACGACGGGCGAGGACGAGACGCGAGCCTGGGAGGTTCGTTCCGGTGCGAAGGCCCCGGAGGCGGCCGGCGTGATCCACACCGACCTCGAACGCGGGTTCATCCGGGCCGAGGTGGTCGGCTACGAGGACCTCGTCGCGGTCGGCGGGTGGAACGCGGCCAAGGGCAAGGGCCTGCTCCGCGTCGAGGGCAAGGACTACGTCGTCCGCGAGGGCGACATCCTCCACGTCCGTTTCAACGTCTGATCGCGCCCGACTGTGGAACTCAACGTTTCGTCGTCGAAGTAGCTCCCTCGCTGCGGCGGAGGGCGGGGACGCCGAAGATCGTCACCAGCACCAGCGGGATCAGGATCACCAGGACGGCCACGCGCGGCCCGGCCAGGTCCGCCACCGCCCCGTCGACGAGCGCGGCGATCGGCCGCGTTCCGAGGAACGCGATCGTCCACAGCCCCATGATCCGGCCCCGCATGCGGTCCTCGACCTCCTCCTGCAGCGCGGTCGTCCACGCCGTGCTGGAGATCAGGTAGCCGGCCCCGCCCACCATCAACACCAGGAGCGCAGGCCAGAACCACGGCACGAACGCGAACCCCGCGAGCCCGGCCGCCATCACGGCCATGCTCCAGGGCAGCGCGCGAAGGCGAGCCGCGCCCGGCGCCCGGAACGTCCGGGACAGCAGCAATGCCGCCAGGATCGAGCCGATCCCGAACGCCGCCACGATGAAGCCCGCCCAGTTGTCGTTCCTGCCGAACACGTCCTGGGCGAAGGTCGGACCAAGCGTGACGACCGGGTCCGCCGCCATCGACACCGCCGCGACGCCGGCGAGCATGATCCGCAGGGACCGGGTCCGCCACGCCACGCGCATCACCTCGCGGATCGACCCGCCGCCGCGCTCCGCCCGCGGCGCCCGGTCCAGCCGGAGCATGGAGAGCGCAACGATCAGCGCGACGAACGACAGGCTGTTCAAGGCGAACGCCCACCCGAACCCGACCGCGGCGATGGTGACCGTGGCGACGATCGGGCCGATCACGCGCGCCACGTTGTAGGTCACGGAGTTCATGCCGATGGCCTCGCCCAGCTGCGAACGGTCCACCAGCGACGGCAGCAGGGCGCCCATCGCCGGGATCGAGACGGCGTACTGCATCCCCACCACCACGGCCACCACGATCACGGCGGCCACGCTCGCGTTCCCCGTCCCCGCGAGCACCGCCAGCACCCCGGTCGCCACCAACGCCAGCACCTGCGTCGAGATCAGCAGTCGCCGCCGGTCGAACCGGTCCGCCAGCCGGCCGCCGAACAGCGCCAGCAGCAGCACAGGGACGAAGAGGGCCGCGTTGGCCACGCCGACCATCAGCGACGAGTCCGTCAGCCGGAGCACCAGCACGCCCTGAGCGACGTTCTGGAGCCAGGTGCCGGTGTTCGAGATCAGCTGCCCGGTGAAGAACAGGCGGAAGTTCCGGTTGGCGAACAGCGGCGTCCGCGCCGACGCCCCGTCGCCGTTGGGCGAGCCGCCGGACGGGATGGACGAAGGCGTGGAAGGGTCGACGTCGATGCGCGGGGAATCCATGGGAGCGATCCGAGGCTACCGCTCGTGCACGGGTTCGGCGTCGCCGGCGCCCGTGGAGTCCTGCGACGCGGCCCACTCGTCGAGCAGCCGGAGGGCCTCGTCGCGCTCGATCGGCCCCTGCTCGAGGCGCACCTCCATGAGGTACTCGCGCGCCTTCCCGACGAGCGGACCTGGCTGAAGGCCGAGGTGTTCCATGATCTCGTTGCCGTCGAGCGCCGGCCGCATGGCGTCGAGGTTCTCCTCCTCGGCGAGCCGCGCGATGCGTTCCTCGAGGTCGTCCTGGAGCGCGCGGAACTGCTTCGCCTTGAACAGGTTCGCCGTCGTGACGTCAGCCCGCGTGAGCTGGTTGAGCCGGTCGAGCAGCGGCCCGGCGTCGCGCACGTACCGCCGCACCGCCGCGTCGCTCCACCCCTCGCCGTACCCGTGAAACCGCAGGTGCATCTCGATGAGCTGGCGCACGTCGTCGATCACCGCCGACGGGTAACGCAGCTCCCGCAGGCGCGCCTCGGCCATGCGCGCGCCCACGACCTCGTGATGGTGGAACTGCACCCCCTGCGGAGTGAACTCCCGTGTCTTCGGCTTCCCGATGTCGTGCAGCAGCGCCGCCAGCCGGAGCGTGAGGTCCGCCGGGTCGGTCCCCTCGACCACCGCGTACGTGTGCCGCAGCACGTCCTTGTGCTTGTGCACGGGGTCCTGTTCCAGCCCGAGCGCCGGCAGCTCCGGGAGGAACTCATCCGCCAGCCCGGTGTCGACAAGGAGCTGGAGCCCGCGCCCCGGCTCGGGCGCCACCACCAGCTTGTCGAGCTCATCCCGGATCCGTTCCCTGGACACGATCGACAGGCGCGAACGCATGGCCTCGATCGCCCCGATCACGCGCTCCGACGGGGTCACGCCGAGCTGCGCCACGAACCGGGCCGCTCTGAGCATCCGCAGCGGATCGTCGGAGAACGCGAGGTCCGGTTCGAGGGGCGTGTCGAGCCGCTTGGCCGCAAGGTCGCGGAGCCCTCCGAACGGATCGTCGAACGCACCGTCGGGCAGCGACACGGCCATCGCGTTGAACGTGAAGTCTCGGCGAGACAGGTCCGTCCTGAGGTCGTCGCCGAACGTCACGGCCGGCTTCCGCTCGTCGTCGGGATACACCTCCTCGCGGAAGGTCGTGATCTCGAACCACGTATCGCCCTTGCGGGCGCCGACCGTGCCGAACCGGGCGTGCTGTACGTACCTTTGGTCGGCCCAGTCCTTGAGCACGCGAACGATCTCACGCGGCTTCGCGGAGGTCGTCATGTCGAGCTCTGCGCCTTCGCGCGACCGCCCGAGCAACGAGTCGCGAACGATGCCGCCCACCAGATGCAGCTGGAACCCGGCGTCGCGGAAGCGTTCGCCCAGCTCGCGGGCGAGGGGGTCGATCTCGACGAGGGCGGCGCCGGAGGGCCCGCCGGCTTCGGGGGGCTCGGCCATGACGCCTCAGGATACCCCCCGGGATTTCTCGCGCCGCTTACACGGAAGCGCTCGGAAGCCGATGCAAGATGTCACGAACAACCACCGGCGCCGGCCGGTCGCGACGGCGGCGCCTCGCGGCGCTGAACCGCATGTCGGGTGCCGCGGACGGCAATGGATCGGAGAGCCCCGCTCCGCTGGGCGGGCGGCACGAGCCTCGGCCGGGCCCCGCGTAGTGCCCGGGAGCGGGGGCTCTCGATCGGTCCTGGCCTGCCCGCGTACGCTCCGGGCCGAGGTGCTCACGGTGCTGGGGTTCGTCTGGACGCTGCCGAACACGCTGATCGGCCTTGTCCTCGGGCTGTGCACGTTCCAGGTCCCGCACGTCCACCGCGGCGTGATCATGTTCGACCGCCACGCCCGAGGGTGGTCGAGGCTCGTCCGGCGTTCCGGCTACTCGGCGCAGACCATCGGCTTCGTCATGATCGGCGCCGTCCCCATCGACGGGCTGCTCTTCGAGCACGAACGCGCCCACGTCCGCCAGTACTGCATGTGGGGGCCGTTGTTCCTGCCCGTGTACGGGCTGCTGTTCCTGGCGTACGGGTATCGCCGGCACCCGTTCGAGGTGGCAGCGGTCAGGCGGGCGGGGGCGTAGCGGGTCCCGGAAGGCTCAGGCCGGACGGTACGTCGCCTCGGCGGGCGTCTCGGCCGGCGGCGGCGGGGCGTGCGGGCGTGGCGGTGCCGCAGCCTGGCGCGCGGCCTCCTCGGCCTGCCGGGCATCCTCGCCCAGCCGCGCGGACTTGAGCGCCAGCGAGAAGTCGTGCGGGTTCGTCGATGCCTCCGACGCGTCCTCCTCGCGGACCAGACCGTCCATGACGAGGCGCACGAGCGCCTGGTCGAACGTCTGCATCCCGTAGAACGCGCCCTCGGCCATGACGTCGGTGATCTCGAACGTGGACTCGGGTTTGAGGATCCGCTCGGCCACGCGGCCGGTGTTCACGAGCACCTCGACCGCGGGAACGCGTCCCCGGCCGTTCGCCCGCGGGAGCAGGCGCTGGGACAGGATGCCCCGAAGGCCGGACGCCAGCGACACGCGGACCTGGCGCTGCTGCTGCGGGGGGAACAGGTCGAGGATCCGGTTGATCGTCTCGGTTGCGTCGGTCGTGTGGAGCGTCGAGATGACGAAGTGCCCCGTCTCGGCGGCCTGGATCGCGGCCTCCGCCGACTCGGCGTCCCGGATCTCGCCGACGAAGATCACGTCGGGGTCCTGCCGGACGACGTGCCGGAGCGCCGCGCCGTACGACATCGTGTCGACGCCGACCTCGCGCTGGTCGATGATCGACGCGTAGTCCTCGTGGAGCACCTCGATGGGGTCCTCGATCGTCACGATGTGGGCCCGCCGGGTCCGGTTCACATGGCCGACCACCGACGCGATCGTGGTGGTCTTCCCGGTGCCCGTCGGCCCCGTGACGAGGACGAGGCCCCGCGGCGTGTCCGCGAGGTTCCGGACCGCCGGCGGCAGCATGAGCTCCTCGAACGTCGGCACCTCCGCCCGGACCCGCCGGATCGCGAGGCCGACCGCCCCCCGCTGGCGGAACACGTTGACGCGGAACCGCCCCACGCCGGTCAGCGTGTAGCCGAAGTCGGCCTCGTTGGTGTCCGCGAAGTCGCTCGCCTTGCGCGGGGGCATGATGTCCGAGGCGAACTGCTCCGTGTCGGTCGCCCCGAGCATGGGGTGGTCCGTGGCCGTGAGCATGCCGTCGACGCGGACGTACGGGACCGATCCCACCTTGAGGTGGAGGTCGCTCCCGCCCATCTCGACCATGCTCCGGAAAAGGTCGGAGATCTCCATGTGGGTAGATCGTCGGCAGAAAGGGGTACGTACCTTGAGGCGCGCGCATGGGATCGCATGGGCACGTTGTAATGTGGGGCTTTTCGCAGGGATTTCACCCCGATTGGGGTTGCCTTGCGAAGCATCTGGGAACATTGGGAACCGCGCCCCAGAGACGATCGACGGAGGTGTTCCGACGTGGCCGAGAGCAACACGAGCCAGACGCAGCGGATGACCCGGGCCGAGGCCGGACGCAAGGGCGGCATGACGACCAAGCAGCGCTACGGCGCGGACTTCTTCGGCAAGATCGGGAAGATCGGCGGCAAGAAGGGTGGGGACACCACCAAGCGCCGCTACGGGGTGGAGTTCTACCAGCAGATCGGCCGCAAGGGCGGCTCCCGCTAGGAGGGCCGAACTCCCGCGCCGCCCGAGGCCCGTCCCTTCGACGAGGGACGAACACGGCGGCGTTCCGATCGGACGACGCCGCCGCGCACAGCCGGTTCCGAGCCCGCCGCACGCCGATGGCCGGCGCAAGGGCCCCTGCCATACTGCCGCCATGCGGACGAGCGTTGACGTGCACAACCACCTCGTCGAGCGCGACGTCCAGCACGAGATGCTGCCGGTGCGCGGCAGGTTGCGCTCGCCGGAACGCATCGCCGCCGTCCTCGGGCTGCCGCCCGAGGTCGTCGGCAAGGTGGTCGTGTATCGAGACCGACCGCGGCCCGGTCGCCGCGCTCGTCCCGAGCGGCTGCGAGCCCGACCCCGAGCGAGTCCGGGCGGCCGTGCGCGCCCACGAGATCACCGAGGCCCACCCGTCGCGGGTCTCCCAGCTGTCCGAGTACCTCTCCGAGGCTGTGCCCCCCGTCGGGCTCCCGCCGGGGTTCCGCGTGGTCGCCGACCGTTCCCTGCCCGCGCAGGAGGTGCTCTACTTCGCCGCCGGCGAGGCCACCGCGATCGTGAAGCTGCGGGGAACGGACCTGGTGAAGGCCACCGGCGCCAAGATCGCGCGCATCGCCCGGCCACCGGCCTCGACCGCCGGCGACAGCCGGCGGTCGAGGCCGGTCGCGTGAAGACGCGAAGCGAGCGCTCCGCCGGGGGGGTTGTGTTCCAGCGAACCGACGAGGGGATCGAGATCGCGCTCGCCGCGCGCCGCACGCGGCGCGGCGAGCTCGCCTGGGGCCTCCCCAAGGGCCTGATCGAGCCCGAGGAGCAGCCCGAGGAGGCCGCGCTCCGCGAGGTCCGGGAGGAGACCGGGCTGGAAGCCGAGATCGAGGACGACCTCGGCTCGATCTCGTACTTCTACCGGTGGGAGGGCGAGGGGGTCCGCAAGTCCGTCCGGTTCTTCCTGATGCGGGCCACGGGCGGCGACGTCACGAAGCACGACCACGAGATGGAGGAGGTCCGGTGGTTCCCGCTGGCGGAGGCCGGGAAGCGCTCGACCTACCGGTCCGAGCGTGAGGTCGTGCTGAAGGCGGTCGCCATCCTCGAGCGGGGCGGTTCCTGAAGGATTCCTGGGAACCCTGCGTGACTCGACTGGTTCCTCCGCCCGCCGACCTACAATTGCCCGACCCCATGAAACGGCTCCTGGCCAGCATCGTCGTGCTCCTGACCGTCGTCGTCGGAGCGCCGCCCGCGATCTCCGCGGCCGGCGCGGACGTCTCGATCCGCCTGCTCGGCATGGCGCCGTGGGTGACCCCGGACGAAACCGACCTCGGCCTGGTCGTCACGGCGACGAACGAGGGCACGACCACGGCCGACAACCTGGAGTTCGGGCTCACGATCTTCGCGCCGTCGCTCACCAGGAACGAGTACGAGGAGTCGCTCCGCCGAGACCCGGAGGGGTCGCCCGTGATCTATGCGCGGTTCCCCCCGGTCCCGGGGACCCTCGCGCCGGGGGAGTCCCGCGAGCTGGAGCTCACCGACGAGGTCATCCAGCAGGTCAGCCTGCTCCTGCTCCAGCGGGACCAGAGCGCCGTCTTCCCGACGAACATCGAGGTCCGGTCCGGCGACGAGACGCTGGCCTCGATCCGCACGCCGATCCTGTTCCTGAACTTCGGTCGCGACCAGAAGATCGCGCAGCAACGCCTCCGGATGGCCTGGACGTTCTCGCTGCACCACCCGGTCGACTTCGCGCCGGACGGGACGTTCATCGACACCGCGCTCCAGGACGCCGTCGCCCCCGAGGGCCGGCTCTCGCAGGAGGTGGCGGCGCTCGACGACCTGGCGAACGACCCCAATCGCCCGCGCCCGGCCGACGTCGTCTGGTCCCCGACCCTGATCGGGCAGCTCCAGGCCATGCGCGACGGCTACTCGGTCGACACGGACGGCAACGTCGTCCAGGTTCCCGCCGGCCAGGGCGGCGCGGCCGACGCCGGCCCGGCTGCTCGACGCCATGCACCGGGTGGCGGGCGGCCCGCTCGTCGAGTCGACGGCGATGCCGTACGCGGTGCCCAACATCCCGGCGCTGCTCTCCGCCGGCCTGGGGGTCGACCTCCCCGTGCAGGTCGACCGGGGCCGCGCGGAGGTCACCGCGTTCACCGGCCACGCCCTGGCGAACGACCTGTTCTGGCCTCCGGCCGGCTACATCGACCAGGCCACCGTCTCGTCGGTCGCCGCGAGCGGCGGGCGGACGCTTCTGCTCGCGCCGGGGATGGTGCACCGGGAGCAGCAGCCCAAGCAGTTCGCGCAGCCGGCCACCACGGCCATCCCCAGCACCCTCACCGACACGGTGACCGGCATCGTCCCCGACCAGGGCGTGACGAGCATCCTCAACTCGCCGGTCGCGGACCGGGACGCCCGGCTCGCGACCCAGGACGTCCTCGGTGAGCTTGCGCAGATCTGGCTCGAGCAGCCCGCCATCCCGCGAGCGGTCGCCATTTCGTTCTCCGATACGCTCGACGTGCCCGGCACGCTCTTCGGACCGCTCCTCCGGGTGCTCTCCGACGCGCCGTTCCTGCAGCCCCAGAAGGTCAGCGCGATCGTGAAGAACTTCCACCCCGACCCGACGGAGCCGGCGACGCTGTTCCCGAATCGGGGGAAGGCGTTCTCCGCGAGCTATTCGAACCAGATCACGCAGGCCCGCGGCGACATCGCGCTGTTCCAGTCGATCCTCGTGAACGACTCGCCCACGCCCGCCACGATGGAGGACGGCGTCCTGCTGTCCGAGGGGGCGAGCTTCGCCGACGACCAGCGCGCCGGACTCGAGTTCCTCGGCGGGATCCGGAGCCACCTGTCCGACCTGTTCGCGGGGATCCGGCCGGACACCTCCCGCACGGTGACGCTCGCGAGCGGCCAGGGCGTGGTCCCGATCGGGATCGTCAACGAGACGCCGAACCTGGTCCGGGTGCAGGTCCGCCTGCTCTCCGTGCGGCTCGAGCCGGAGCGGAAGGTCCAGACCGTCCTGCTGCAGGCCGGCGCCACGCGGCTGCTGCCGTTCCGGGTGAAGAGCCGGACGACCGGCCGGTTCCCGGTGCAGATCCGGGTGCTGTCGCCCGAGGGCCAGGCGCTCGGCCCGCCCGAGGTGCTCGTCGTGCGCTCGACGTCCTACAACTTCTTCGCGCTGTTGCTGGTGCTCGGCGCGGCGGTGTTCATGCTGATCTGGTGGGCCCGACGATTCCTCCCCGGCAACCGGCCTCCGAAGGCCGAGCCGCCGCGCGCTGCCCCCCAGGGCGAAGGCGGCGTGACCGGAGTCCGGACCGGGGGCGGCCCGGCCGGCGACGACCGGCCGGCTCCCCTCGACCAGACCGGTCCTGCGAGCCCGATCGACCCCGGCGACCCGCCGGAGGAATCCCCGGCCACCCCGGCCGCCGACGAGGCCCCGGACGACACAGCGGCCGAGCGCTCCCGAGCGGCCGAGGGCAGCCGGCTCCTGCGGGCCACCGCGGTCATGTCGGTCGGGACCACGCTGTCCCGCATCACCGGCCTGCTCCGGCTCGCGGCCATCGGCGCCGCCATCGGCGCCGCGCACTCCCAGATCGCCGACGCGTACAACATCGCCAACAACACCCCGAACATCGTCTACGAGCTCGTCCTCGGCGGGATCCTCACGTCGGTGTTCGTGCCGGTCTTCGTGGAATGGCTGTCGAAGCGCGGCCGCGACGAGGCCTGGGAGGTGGCCCGATCGGTGATGTCGATCGCCGCCGTCGTGCTGGCCGGCGTGGCGCTCGTCACGATCCTGCTCGCGCCGCTGCTGGTGGACCTGTACACGCTCAACGTGCCGCCGGGACCGGAACGCGACGCCGAGCGCGACCTCGCCACGTTCTTCCTCCACTGGTTCATGCCGCAGATCGTGTTCTACGGGGTCGGCGCCGTCGTGACCGGACTGCTGAACGCCCACCGGCGCTTCGCCGCCCCGATGTTCGCGCCGATCCTGAACAACCTGATCGTGATCGGCACCATGATCGTGTTCGTCGCCATCGGCCCGGCGGCGACGGACATCGATGCGATCAGCGCCGCGCAGAAGTACGTGCTGGCGATCGGCACGACGCTCGGCGTCGATCGGGATGACGGTCGCGCTGTGGCCCTCGCTCCGGCGCGCTCGGGTTCCGATTCGCCTGGCGGTGGAACTGGCGGAGCGAGGCCGTGCGGCGGATCGCCCGCCTGGCGTCGTGGGTCCTCCTGTACGTCGCCGTGAACCAGCTCGGCCTGATCGTCGTGATCGTGCTCGGGACGGGCGACCTCAACTACTCCGCGTACTTCAACGCGTTCGTGCTGTTCTCGCTCCCACACGCGATCTTCGCCGTCTCGGTGATGACCGCCGTGCTGCCCCCGCTGTCGGCCCACTGGACCAACGGTGAGACGAACGAGTTCCGGGGCCTCTTGGCCCGGGGCATCCGGCTCACCGCGCTCATCGTCGTGCCGGCCGCGCTCGGCTACATCGCGCTGGCCGGCCCCATCGCCCAGCTCGTGTTCGGGCACGGCGTGAACGACCCGGCCGCGGCCTCCACGATCGCCGACGTGCTGCGGTGCTTCGCCATCGGGCTGTTCCCGTTCTCGGCGTTCCAGCTGCTGCTTCGGGCGTTCTACGCGCAGCAGAACAGCCGGACGCCGGCCCTGGTGAACGTCGCCTCCGTGGCCGTCAACACGGCGCTGAACTTCGTGCTCTTCGCGTGGCTCGGCGTCGCAGGGGCTGGCCCTCGGCTACGCGGCCGCCTATACGTTCGGCTCGATCGTCCTCGCAGTGCTCATGCGCCGTCGGCTCGGCGGGCTCGACGGGAGGAGCATCCTCCCGGGCCTCGGCAAAACGGTCGTCGCGGGGGCGGCGACGGCCGGCGCGGCGTACGGCGCATCGGTGGTCCTGGGCCACCTCGTGGGAACGGCGACGTTGACCCAACAAGCCGTCCAGGTTGTGGGATCGGTGCTGATCGGACTGCTAGTGTTCGGCGCGATGGCCCTCCTGCTTCGGATCGAGGACCTCCGCCAGGTGGTCGGCATGGTCGCCGGGAGGTTCCGCCGGTGACGGGGGCCGAACGCTCCAGCTTCCCCTTCCGCGACCACTTTCGCGACGAGCGCGGCCTGGTCGGCAAGATGATGGTCACGCTCCTCCTGATCATCATCGTGGTCGGCGTGGTCGCCGTCGAGACCGGCTCGATCGTCTTCGCCAAGCTCTCCCTGGAGAACACGGCCAGCACCGCAGCGGCCGACGGCGAGCGGGACCTGCTGTCCTCGCACAACGCCAACAGCGCGTGCCAGTCGGCCGCCCAGTCGATGATCGAGCACGACAAGAACGCCCGCTTCGTGCAGTGCGTGGCCGACCCCAGGACGAACCAGATCTACGTGAAGATCCGCAAGGAGGCCCCCACGCTGATCGTGCAACGGGTGGGGTTCTTGCGGAAGCTCGGGATCGTCAAGGCCGAAGCCGAGACCGGCCCCGGCCCCGACTGAGACGGCGGCCGGTCACGAGGGACTCCGGCGCTCCGCCGCCGGGTTGGCCCGAAGTGCCCGGATAGACTCCTGCCCGATGGAGGACCTGGCCGCCGGCACCTTGCTCGGGGACCGCTACGAGCTGCACGAGGTCGTCGGCTCCGGCGGGATGGCCGCCGTCTGGCGGGCCCACGACCGCGTGCTCGACCGGCCCGTTGCGGTGAAGGTGCTGCACGCGCGGCTCGCCGAGGACCCCGAGTTCCTGGAACGGTTCAGGGCGGAGGCCATGGCATCGGCCCGCCTCACGCACCCCAACATCGTCAGCGTGTACGACACCGGCGCCGACGGTCCGGTCGCCTACATCGTCATGGAGCTGTGCGAGGGCGAGACGCTCCGCGACCGCCTGGCCCGGACGGGCCCACTTGAGCCCGGACGAGGCCGCGGGCGTGATGGTGCAGGTCCTCAACGGGCTCGAGTTCGCTCACGAACACGACCTCATCCATCGTGACGTGAAGCCCGGCAACGTGCTCGTGACGCCCGACGGCCGGGTCAAGGTGACCGACTTCGGCATCGCCAAGGCCGCCTTCGGGGGAACCGCCGACCCCACCACCACCGGGCGGGTGCTGGGGAGCGTGCCGTATCTCGCGCCGGAGCAGGTGGAGGGCAAGCCGCTCGACGCCCGCGCCGACGTGTACGGGCCGCCGGGGCGATGCTGTACGAGCTCCTCACCGGGCGTCCGCCGTTCCGCGCGGAGACCGACATCGCGGCCGCCATGCTCCGGCTGACCTCCGACCCCATCCCGCCCCGCGCCGTGCGCTCGGGCATTCCCCGGGCGCTCGACGCCATCGACATGAAGGCGCTGGCCCGAGATCCCGACGCCCGGTACGCGACGGCGGCCGAGATGGCGCGCGCGCTGTCCCGCTTCGAGGCCGGCTCGCGCGGCACCGCCGCGATGGCCCCCATCGAGCCCGAGGAACCCCCGCGCCGACAGGGGTACTTCCGGTCGTGGATGGTCGTTCCGCTCCTCGCGATCCTCACCGCAGCCGTCGTGATCGTGGTCGGCATCGCGGCCGGCTTCATCTCGACGGGCGAGGAGCCGCCGCCCGGCGGCTCGAACGGCGGCGGGCAGACCACGGGCCCGGGCAGGCACCGGCGCCCGCGGCGCCCGGCTCGACGTGACGCAGGCCGAGGCGGTCGACCCGTTCGGGGACGGCTCGGAGCACGACGAGGACCTGCCGTTCGCGATCGACGGAAACCCGTCCACGTTCTGGGAGACCGAGGGCTACAGCAGCCCCGACGTTCGACAAGCCGGGCGTCGGGATCGCCTTCGATCTGGGCGACGTCGGCCCACGTCACCGGGTTCCGGCTGCAGACCCCGCTCGAGGGATGGGTGTTCGAGGTCCGGGTCGGCGACGACCTCGAAGCCTTGCAGAACGGGACCGGGAAGGACTTCACCGCTTCCGCCCCCTTCGATGCGCGGGTCGATCCCGCCGACCGACGGCAGGTACGTGCTCGTGTGGATCACGCAGGGCGTTCCGCGCCGACGGTGCCAACCGGGCCGAGATCGCCGAGTTCGTGCCGCTGGGAACTCGATGAAGGCCGCCCGTGGCTGAGGAACGCACCGACGCCGAGCTCATCGAGCGCTACCTCCGGGGCGACTCCGCCTCGTTCTCGGCGCTCGTCCGGCGTCACGAGAAGCGCGTCTACAACTTGTGCTTCCGCATGCTCGGGCGCGAGGAGGACGCCCGCGACGCCGCGCAGGACGCCTTCCTCACCGCCCTCCGGAAGCTCTCGTCGTTCCGGGGCGAGGCGCAGTTCACCACGTGGATGCACCGGGTCACCGTCAACGCCTGCTACGACGTGCTCCGCAAGAAGAAGCGCGAGCCGCTGCTGGAGCCTGCCCGCGACGAGGACGCGCCCGGAGCCGCCGGGCCCGGCCTCGCCCGACCACGCCGACAGCGCGATCGCGGCGGTCGACGTCCAGCGCGCGCTGCTGCGCGTGCCCGCAGGAGTTCCGGGCCGTGCTCGTCCTGCACGACGTCCACGACCTGGCGTACGAGGACATCGCCGAGACGCTCGGGATCCCGGTCGGAACCGTGAAGTCGCGCCTCCACCGGGGCCGGGTGGCCCTGGCCGCGGAGCTCGGCGAGGCCGAGCGTGGGCGCGGCCACCGCCCGGAGCGCATCCGGGCCGGACGGTGCCGTCCCGAAAGCCGAAGATTCCCAGGAACCTGACGGGGCCGACGGCGCCGTCCAAGGAGCGATTCCCCGAATGAGCGACCTCCGCCGCCCCTCCGACTCCGACCACCCCGACGACCTGCTCGCCGGGCACGTGGACGGGCACGCTCACGGCCACCGAACGGGCCGAGCTCCAGGCCCACCTCGACGGCTGTGAGCAGTGCCGTGCCGAGCTCGCGCTCGCCGAGTCGGCGGCCGAGGCCCTCCGCGGCCTGCCCGAGCTCGACGCCGCCATGGGGCCTCGGCCGGGAGGCCATCGAGGAGTCCCGGAAGGGCCGCGCCGACTCGCACGCGCGCCCGGTGGACCGCCGTCGCCGGCGCTGGCCGCGGCGGCCGTCCTGATCGTCGGGCTCGGCCGTCGCGGTCCTCCGCGGGCCGCAGGACGGCGGACCACCGGTAGCGCGCCCGCGACTCCGTGCCCACGTCCGTCCTCGGAGCCGAAGGCGGCCTCCGGCCCGGCGCCGAACGGGTCTCGCGCCGACAGCGTCCGCCGGGCCTCGTCGAACGGCAGGCCCGGAACTACGGCGCCACCGACGTCGAGGACCTCGCGTCCCTGGGGCCACGCGCGCCAAGACGCTCCGCACCCAGACGCCTCCGCCGACCCAGGCGGCGTCGCTCGCGCCGACCACGGCCGCCACGTCCGGCGAGGCGGCCACCAGCGGCCCCGGTCAGCGGCCCGGCGACCAGCACGGCGACGAGCGGACCGACCGGCGCCGGACCGGCCCGTCGATCGAGAGCTCCGGCGTGTTCCGCGACGCCGCGAGCATGGTCTCCTGCATCGACCGCGCCGCCGAGCTCGGCCAGTCCGCCCAGCCGGTCCGCGTCATCGTGGCCCGTTTCGAGGAGAAGCCGGCCCTGTTCGGCATCTTCCTCAACGGCCCCGGCGCGGGACAGCCCGCCGACCTCGTGGTGGTCTGGGTGTCCTCGTCGGAGCTGCGAGCTGCTCCACTACGCGTCCCACCGCATCGAGCCCTGAGCGACGCTCGAGCTCCCCGTTCGGAATAGGACGGCGTTCCTCCGTATGGAAGAATGGAGCTCGACGTGGTGGACGAACGCAACGTCATCATCCTCGGGTCCGGACCGGCGGGTCTGACCGCCGCCCTGTACGCCGCCCGGGCCAACCTGCAGCCCGTGGTGCTGAAGGGCGTCGACGCGGGCGGCCAGCTCATGCTGACCACCGAGGTCGAGAACTACCCGGGGTTCCCCGACGCCGTCCTCGGTCCCGAGCTCATGGAGCGCATGGAGAAGCAGGCCGCCCGGTTCGAGGCCGAGCTGCTGCACACGGCCGCCACCCGCGTCGACCTCTCGGAACGCCCGTTCGGCGTGTGGGCCGGCGACGAGGAATGGCGCGCCCGCTCGCTGATCATCTCCACCGGCGCGAGCGCCAGGTGGCTCGGCATCCCCGGCGAGGAACGCCTCCGGGGGCGCGGCGTGTCGTCGTGCGCGACGTGCGACGGGTTCTTCTTCCGGGGCCAGGAGCTCGTCGTGGTGGGCGGCGGCGACTCGGCGGTCGAGGAGGCCACGTTCCTCACGCGGTTCGCCACCAAGGTGACCCTGGTGCACCGGCGGGACGAGCTGCGCGCGTCGAAGATCATGCAGGACCGCCTGTTCGCCAACGAGAAGATCGAGGTGGTCTGGGACAGCGGCGTCGACGAGATCATCGGCAACGGCTCCGGTGACCGGCGTCCGCCTCCGGAACCTCAAGACCGACGCGACGACCGAGCTCCCGGCGGGCGGCGTGTTCGTGGCGATCGGCCACACGCCGAACACGTCGTTGTTCGAGGGCCAGATCGAGCTCGACAACGGCTACATCACCGTGCCGCGAGCCGACCACCGCGACGAGCGTCGAGGGCGTGTTCGCCGCCGGCGACGTCGTCGACATCACCTACAAGCAGGCCATCACGGCCGCCGGCATGGGGTGCAAGGCGGCGATCGACGCCGAGCGGTTCCTGGAGTCGCTCGGCCACTGACCCACGGCGTCCGCCGGAGCCCCTCCCGGCCGGGTACGATCGTGTTTGCTTGCTTCCCCTCCGGGCACGCGACGGTACGCTGTCGTGCGGCGCGGGTACATAGTGCGGGAACAAGTGCGCCACCCCGTGCGTTGAGCATGGGAGCAAGCGGGGCCGGGCCAGGCCCGGCGTCGTTTCGAAAGGAGAACACCATGGCGAACATCGGCGACATCACGGACTCGGAGTTCGAGCAGAAGGTCCTGCAGTCCGACAAGCCGGTCCTCATCGACTTCTGGGCGGACTGGTGCGTGCCCTGCCACATGGTCTCGCCGGTGGTCGAGGAGATCTCGCGGGACCACGCCGAGCAGCTCACGGTGGGCAAGCTGAACATCGACGACAACCCGGACACGCCACGCCGGTACGGCGTGCTGTCCATCCCCACCCTCATCGTCTTCAAGGACGGCCAGGAGAAGGCCCGGGTGGTGGGCGCTCGCGGCAAGGACGCCATCCTCCGCGAGATCGAGCCCCACTTCGCGGCCTGATCCCGATCCCGGTTTCCCGACAGCGCTCCGGAGCCTCCCGCTCCGGGGCGTTGTGGCGTTGCGGACCGGGTCATTCGCTCCCGATACTGTGCACCTCATGAGGACCATCCGGAACGGCGACCGCGGCGAGGACGTCCGTGACGTCCAGCAGCGGCTCGTGTCGCATGGGCGCGCACATCGAGTCGACCGAGCTCGAGGGCGCGTTCGGACCGAGCACGGAGTCCGCGGTGCGCGCGTTCCAACAGCGCCGGGGCCTGCTCGTCGACGGCCGCGTCGGCCCGGAGACGTGGAACGAGATGGTCGAGGCCGGGTGGCGGCTCGGCGACCGCCAGCTGTACCTGCGCGTCGCCGATGTTCCGGGGCGACGACGTCCGGTACCTCCAGAGTCGGCTGAACTCCCTCGGCTTCGACGCCGGGCGCGAGGACGGCATCTTCGGCGACCGGGCCGAACGCGCGGTGCGGGAGTTCCAGCGGAACGTCGGCATGGAACAGGACGGCATCGCCGGACGGCAGACGATCAACGAGCTGGAACGGGTCCGCCCGGCGACCGTCGACGCCCGGTCGGGCGCCATGCTCCGGGAGGCCGAGGCGCTCCGCCGGATGAAGGCGACGCTCGAGGGCGCCCGGGTGGCGATCGACCCCGGCCACGGTCCGTCGGATCCCGGCGCGGTGGGTCCGTCGGGCCTCACGGAGGCCGACGCGGCGTGGGAGCTGGCCGCCGCGCTGCACGCCGAGCTCGAACGTCGGGGCGCCGAGCCCCGCCTGCTGCGGCGACCGCGACGAGGATCCCAGCGCGTCCGCCCGCGCCGTGCGGGCCAACGACTGGGGCGCGGAGATCTGCGTCTCGGTGCACCTCAACGGCCACACCGATCCCCGCGCCGAGGGCAGCATGTGCCTGTACTACGGGAACGAGACGACCTCCTCGCCCGCCGGGCAGCGGCTCGCCGAGGCCATCCAGGAGGAGCTGACGTCTCGCGCATCGGCCTGACGGACGGCCGGACCCACTCGATGTCCATCACGATCCTGCGCGAGACGCGCATGCCGGCCGTCCAGGTCGAGCCGTGCTTCGTGACCAACCCCCGCGAGGAACGGCTGCTGTCGGAGGAACCGTTCCGCCGCGACGTGGCGATCGCGTGGCCCGGGGGATCGAACAGTTCTTCGGGGCTCGGCCGGGGACGGTCTGCCGGAACCGGGCTCACCCCGCCCGAGGGCCAGGCCCGCCTGCCCGCCTGAGCGGCGGGCCCGTCAGCGAGTGCGCCGACGGGCCAGCACCAGCAGGAGCAGACCCACGCCGCGCCGAGCGCGCCGGCCTTTCCTGCCCGGATCAGTTCGGCCCGACGCAGGTCGTCCACGACGGACTAGTCCTGACCCGGCGGTAGGAACCCGACCCGGTCGAACGCCAGCGCCTTCGTCTCGGCGGCGACGGCCTGCGCCTTCGTCGGCGCCGATCGCCAGCAGGCGGGCGATCTCGTCGGGGTTCGCCTTCAGCTCGTGGTACCGCGCTGGAACGGCTCGAGGTACGCCACGAGCGCGTCCGCCAGGTCCGACTTGAACTGCGCGTAGCCCGGCCCCCCCGCGTACTGGTCCTGGATGTCCTCGACCGGGCGGTCGGTGACCACCGAGTAGATCGTGAGCAGGTTCGTGATCGCGGGCTTGTCCTCACTCGCGACGACCTCCCGGCCCGAGTCGGTCACCGCGCTCTTCACCTTCTTCGCGATCGCCGTTCGGCGGGTCGAGCGCGGCGATCGTTCCCTGCGGCGATTCGGCCGACTTCGACATCTTCGACTCCGGCATCTGCAGGTCCATGATCTTGGCGCCCACCGGCGGGATGGTGGCCTCCGGCAGCACGAACGTCTCGCCGAACCGATGGTTGAACCGCTGCGCGATGTCGCGCGTCAGCTCGAGGTGCTGCCGCTGGTCCTCCCCGACCGGGACGTGGTCCGTCCGGTACAGCAGGATGTCCGCGGCCTGGAGCACCGGATAGGTGAACAGCCCTGCCGTGGACGACGACGCCTGGCCCTTCGACGACTTGTCCTTGAACTCCGTCATCCGGTTGAGCTCGCCCACCGTCGCCACGCACTGCAGCACCCAGGCCAGCTCGGCGTGCTCGTGGACGTGCGACTGCAGGAACAGCGTCGAGCGATCCGGGTCGATGCCGGCCGCCAGCAGGATCGCGGCGAGCTCGATCGTCCGTTCGCGGAGCACCGCTCGGGTCCTGCGGGAGCGTGATCGCGTGCAGGTCGACGAGCAGGTAGAAGCAGTCGTTGCGATCCTGGTCGGTGACCCAGTGACGGACCGCTCCGATGTAGTTGCCGAGGTGGAAGTCCCCGCTCGGCTGGATGCCGGACAGCACGCGAGCCATGAGGCACGGCACGATACCAGCGCCGTGGCTCGGCGCCTGCCGGCCGGGCGACTTTGCGCGGCCCGGCTGCCGGAATCCGCCGGATCGCTTGCTAGCATCGGTGGTCCCCAGCCCATGGCCGAACTCACGACCGACCCTTACGTCGACCTGTACGCCGACCGGATGACCGGGATGACGGCGTCCGAGGTGCGCGCCCTGTTCGCGGTGGCGTCGCGGCCCGACGTCGTGTCGCTCGCCGGCGGGCATGCCGTTCGTCGCGGCCCTGCCGGGCGGCGACGTCGAGGACGTGGTGCTGTCGGTCCTGCGCGACCACGGGAGCGCGGCGCTCCAGTACTGCGGCGGGATCGGGCTGGTCGGCGTTCGGGAACGGATCGTGGCGCTCATGGCGGAGGAGGGCGATCGACGCGTCCGCCGACCGCGTCGTCGTGACGAACGGCGCCCAGCAGGCGCTCGACCTGATCGGCAAGATCTTCATCGACCCCGGCGACGAGATCGCGGTCGAGGAACCGTCGTACGTTGGCGCCATCAGCGCCTTCTCGGCGTACGAGCCGCGGTTCCTGCAGATCCCGCTCGACGACGAGGGCATGATCGTCTCGCGCCTCGAGGAGGCGCTGTCCGCGGGGCCGGCCGAAGTTCGTCTACACGATCCCCAACTTCTCGAACCCCGCCGGCGTGACCATGTCGCTCGCGCGACGGGAGCACCTGGTCGAGGTGTGCCGGCGGTTCGGCGTCCCGATCGTCGAGGACAACCCGTACGGGATGCTCCGGTTCGAGGGCCAGCAGGTGCCCAGCGTGCGCTCGCTCGATCCGGGGAACGTCATCTACCTCGGAACCCTGTCGAAGGTGTTCGCGCCGGGGATCCGCGTCGGGTGGGCGCTCGCCGAGCCGGGAACGCTCGAGCGGCTCGTCCTGGCGAAGGAGGCGGCCGACCTCTGCTCGAGCGCGCTGACCCAGCTCATCGCCGAGCGGTACCTCGACGGCGACCGCTGGCGCGTGAACCTGCGGACGCTCGTCGACGTGTACCGGGGGCGCCGCGACGCGATGCTCTCGGCGCTGGAGGCCGAATTCCCGGCCGGGGCGCACTGGACCATGCCGCACGGCGGTTTCTACGTGTGGGCGACGACGCCGGGGCTCGACACGCCGACGCTGCTTCCTGAGGCGGTGGAACGCAAGGTCGCCTACGTGCCCGGGACCGCGTTCTACCCGGACGGCCGGGGCCGGGACCGGATGCGCCTCTCCTACTGCTACCCGCCCGAGGAGTCGATCCGCGAGGGCGTACGCCGTCTCGGCGCCCTGCTCGCCGATCACGCGAACCTCCGCCCCGCCGCCTCCGGCTGACCGCTCTCGACGTTCACCACTCGAACCTGCGATCCTATCTTGACAACGATCCGCTCCCGGTTCGCTTCGTCTCGGTAGTCCGTGCAGACTACTCGCAATGTGAAGAAAGAGAGGCGGGTCGACCTGGCCTAATGTTTCCCGTGAAACATTCCGAGCTGCCCACGGCGGTTCAAGCCTCAACGAGCACCCCAAGGGACGGGTAGGTTCGAGCGTCCGACCAGTCCCGCGGGTGCACTGGGCGGAACGTCGCCATGTCGCCGAGTGCCCGGATCCTCCCCTCCCTGCTTGCCGCTTCCCCGCTGAGTACCGGAGCATCGGCGATGGACATGCTCGGCGGGCCCGGGTAGTCGTACAGGATCGCCCGGACGGGCCACTGGTGTCGACCACCTCGTCGTTGCGATAGCGGTCGGCGCCTGCCGTCGGCGATGGGCCGGCAACGGTGACCATCCACGAACAGCTCCTACCACTCCACCTGCTTCCGGTTCGGCCGGAACCCCCACTTGGACCGATCTCGGAGTTGAGTGATGTGTCGGCGTCATGGTGGGCCCGGCGATGCTTCAGCGCACGGGCCCTCGCGCGATCGTCGGGACCCTCGGCGGTCGGTACTGGGCACCTCGCAGAGAGCGGCGTCCTCCAACCGGCTCGCGCCCGAATCAGATCGTCGACTCTGCTGCCGGGAGCCGATCGGTGACGTGGCGTGCCCGCGTGATCGGGCCTGAGGAAGACTCGAGCAGTAGTTGAGGGTCAGCTCGACTCGACGTGGACCTTGCCGGAGCCGACGATCTCCTCGACTATGCGCTCCAGGTCCTCCGCGGAGCCGAACTCCACGATGATCTTGCCCCGGCGCTTCCCCATCTTGATGGACACGCGGGTCTGGAGCTGTTCGGACAGGATCTCGATCGCCTCTCCGAAATGGCCATCGTCTGCGGGTGCCGGCTTCTTCGCGGCGGGAGTTGCTGCCGCGACACGTTCCGGGACCTGGCTGTAGGTCCTGACCAGCTCCTCGACCTCACGGACGCTGAGCTCCTCGGCCGCCGCCCGGAGGCCGAGCGACACCTGGGCGTCCTGATCGGCGAGGCCGAGCAGGGCCCGCCCGTGGCCGGCAGTCAGACGGCCCTCAGCAAGTAGGTGCTGAACGTCGGGCGGGAGTCCGAGGAGACGGATCGTGTTCGCGATGTGCGGCCGGGACACGCCGAGGCGTTCCGCGAGCGTCTCCTGCGTCACGCCGAGATCCTCCAGAAGCTCGGCGAACGCTTCCGCCAGCTCGAGCGGGCCGAGATCGGCACGGTGGATGTTCTCGATGAGCGCATCGCGCAGCGAATCGGTGTCGTCGGCGTCCCGGATCACGGCCGGGATGGTGGCCAGGCCGGCCAGTCGCGCCGCGCGGAGTCGCCGCTCCCCCGCCACCAGCTCGTAGCCGGTTTCCAGCCTTCGCACGACGACCGGCTGCAGCACGCCGACCTCCTGGATCGAGCGAGCCAGCGATTCCAGGGACTCCTCGTCGAAGATCGTCCGCGGCTGGCGCGGGTTTCGTTCGATTGCCCCGACCGGGATCTCGAGCAGCCCGGCTTCCTCCGCGGCGCCCGGGATCAGCGCCGAGAGCCCACGTCCAAGTCCGCCTCGTCTCACTCTTCGCCTCCTCGTCGGAACAATCGGAACTTCTTGCGCGGCGCGTCCGGATCACCCGGCGGCGGCGGTTGGGGCGTGGCGGGACGCTCCGCCGGGGTGATCGCGGTGGGCAGCTCGCTGACCAGTGGGACCGCCTCCTCGTCTTCGGGCCCACGCTCGCTGAGCTCCTTGGCAAGCGCACGGTAGGTCTGGGCGCCCTTCGACTGTGGGTCGTACAGCGTGATCGGCTGGCCGTAGCCGGGTGCCTCAGAGAGCCGGACCGTCCTGGGGATGACCGTATCGAAGACCCGGGACCCGAAATACCGCCTGACCTCGGCGACGACCTGCTCCGAGAGCTTCGTCCTGGCGTCGAACATCGTCATGACGATCCCGGAGAGCCTCAAGTCGGGGTTCACATTCTGCTGGATGAGGCGAACGTTGCGCAGGAGCTGACCGAGGCCTTCGAGTGCGTAGTACTCGCACTGGATCGGCACGACCAGCTCGTCGGCCGCGGTCAGTGCGTTGATCGTGAGGAGGCCGAGCGACGGCGGACAGTCGAGGATCACGTAGTCGAACCGGTCCGTGCGCACCGACTCGAGCGCCTTGGTCAGGCGCGTCTCGCGGGCGAACTGGCTCACCAGCTCGATCTCCGCGCCGGCCAGGTCGATCGTCGACGGCACGGCCGACAGGTGCTCGACAGGCGTCTGGACGATGGCCTGGTCGATCGGCGACTGCGCCAGCAGGACCTCGTAGGTCGTGACGTCGCGGGCCACGTGCCGGATCCCCATGCCGGTCGAGGCGTTCCCTTGGGGATCGAGGTCGATGACGAGGACCTCGAAGCCCATCTCCGCCAGGGCCGCGCCGAGGCTGACCGACGTCGTGCTCTTGCCGACCCCGCCCTTTCTGGTTGGCGACCGCGACGACGCGGGCGACCTTCGTCGGAGCGCGCTCGACCTGGGGAGGAGTCACGGGTTCGCCCGTCGCCTCCGCTTCGGTCGAGGCTTGAGCCGCCGCAGCCGCGACCGACGCCGTCAGGACCTCCTCATCGATCGGTGAGCCCTCTGGATCATCCGCAACCTCGTCCACGGGTGCAACGGCGAAATCGGGATGTGCCCCACCTCATCCGTCGGTGGAGGGTCGGCGGCAGGAACAGTGGTGGCGTCGTTCTGGTCCTCTGCGCCCTCGACGTGGACCGGAGGCTCCGTGGAACCCGAGAACGAGGGATCGACCGGCTCCCGGATCACTGCCGGTCGGGACGTCGACACCCGCGGAGGCGTCGTCGATCAAGGCATCGTGGTCGACGCGACCATTGCCACCCGCGGGTTCCGGGGGCGGGCGAAAAGCGGTCGAGGCGTGATCCGCCGGACCGGCTCGAGGGTCGAGGGTCACTTCGCCGTGATGATAACGAGGTCTCCGACCGATGCAAGGGTTGTCGGCCGAGAAGTTCGCCAAGAACTTGACGGTTCGCTCGGTGCGCGAACCCTCGATCCCTCGCCCGCGGGCCCCAGGACGCGAACCTCGATGGCGCCGGGAAGGTCCACGGGCAGCGCTTCGCGGGCGCCTGCGAAGAGACAGAGGGCCCCGCCTGGTCGAAGCAGCCGAACGGCGGCCGCCCAGGCGACCGGGGGAGGAGCGAAAGCCCGGGCGGTCGCCACGTCGAACTCTCCGTCGCCGAGAGTCTCGGCCCGATCCGGGTGAACTTCGACGTTGGTGAGCCCGAGACGTTCGACGACCAGCTCGACGAAGCCGGCGCGCTTCGACCGGGACTCCGCCAGAACGAACCGGACGCGGGGGAGCGCGATCGCGAGCGGGATTCCCGGCAGGCCTGCCCCCGATCCGAGATCGACGACGCTCGCGGCATCCGTCTGCGAGACGAAGGGAGCCGCCCTCAATGAATCGAGGACATGCCGTTCCAGAATTCGATCTGAGTCTGCTTGCGAGATCATTCCGAGCGGCACGGCTCTTTCCCGCAGGAGTTCCGTGTATGACGCGAGCTGCTCCCCCGCCGACTCCGTCAAGTCGGCCCCGGCCGCCGACGCCGCGTGCCGGATCGCATCTGTCTCCATGACACGCATTGTTCCACGTGAAACCGACCGCTTTGAGTCGCGCGCATCGGCGGGAACGCTTGGCCGCCCACTGCAACCAGAGGGCTCCAGATCGCCTTCGCCCGGAGAGTCTCAAGAGACCGAGTCTCGTTCCCGAGCATCCCCCAGCCCACTTCGCTCCGGCGTCCCAGCGGCAGGGATGCCCTCGGCGGGGGAATTCAGCTCGACTGCCTCAGTAGCGAATGACCTCACGAGTGGAAGCGACTCGGCGGGGGACCTACTAGGGCTGAACATGGAGCCTTTCCACCGCGAAGGTGTCCACACGGTCGACCAGCTGAGCCGTCCGGCCGGATCTGCCGGCGGACCTCGGCCACCTAGTCCCGGCACAGGACGCTCACGTCTCGAGCCTCACGCAGTGCTGGCGCGCGACGTCCAGCAACAGCGCCTTCGCCATGATCCCTCCGCACACGTTGGGGACGGAGCGCGGCCGCCGGGATCGTGTGTGCACGGTGTCCCCGGGACGCGACAGTGGCCCAAGGCGCCGGGGCGGAGCGATAGTTCCACGTGAAACGGTGATCTCCCGGTTCGATCGACCATACGCTGTGAGTTCGAACCAGGGGCCGCTCTGTGTTCCACGTGAAACCGAAGTGGGGACGATTCAGCCGGACGTCGACCGGACACCTGGTACAGGCGAGCGCTCTCCCAAAGGGTCAAGCGGCTCCGTTTCACGTGAAACGGAGCCGCCGGATCCAAAGGGTAGACGGAGCGGGATCGTAACGGGGTGCTGGTGCCTATGCGGGGCTGATGACGACGCGACGGTCGGGTTCTTCGCCCTCGCTGCCGGTCTGGACACCGGAGATGTTGGCGACCGCGTCGTGCACGATCTTCCGCTCGAAGGCGTTCATCGGGTCCATCCGCTCGGGCCGACCCGACTTCTCCACCCGGTTCGCTGCCTGGCGTGCCCGGGACACCAGCTGCGCGCGCCGACGCTTGCGGTAGTCCTCGACGTCGACGACGACCTGGCACCGTTCCCCCGTGCGATTGTGGACGACGCCTCGAACGATCTCCTGGAGCGCGTCGAGCGCCGCGCCGTGCCTCCCGATGAGCACCGCGAGGCTTTCGTCGTCGTCGTTCGTCCAGACGTCGACGTACATGGTGCCGTCCTCGTAGACCGGCTCCACCTCGGCACGCACGTCCATGACGTCGAACAGGTCCTCGAGGAAGTCCGCGACGAGGTCGGCCTGGTCGTCCAGCCACTCGTCGTTCCCGTGTCCGGCTTCCGAGCGCGACTCCCCGTCCCCATCCGGCCGGGCGCCGGCTTCTCGCTGCGGCTTCGACGCTCCGGATTCCCCGGTACGGCCGGGCTCAGCCTCCGAGGAGGCGTCGTCCGAATCGGTGGGGGATTCCGCACCCGAGGTCGAGGGTTGGGCGGACTGCGTGTCGGGAGCGACGGGCTCCTCCCCGGCGCCGTGGACGGTCACGCGAACGCGTGCTTCCGAGGCACCAACCCCGAGGAAGCCGGAGCGGCCCTCGTCCATGATCTCGACGTCGACGTCCTCGCGGCCCACGCCCAGCTCGTCGAGGGCGGCCTGGACCGCCTCGTCAACGCTTCCGGCGCTTCTTTCGATTTCCCGCATTCCTGCTCCCCGAGCTTCGCTGCGATGATTGACCGGAGGACCCGGATGCGGTTCCCGCCGGAGTTCCCTTGCGTCGAGCCTCCAGATCCGCCGGAGCTCGTCACGGTCCCGTCGTCGCCGGCGACGCCCATCGGTGAGCGGGTGCCGCGCGGCGCGGTCGATCCACTGCCGCTCGTCGCGGCGGGGCGGTAGGACCTCGGACGGTTCGGATCCGGAGCCGGTTTCTTGGTCCCGCCGGACGAAGAGGAGGAACCCGAGCCCGAGCGTCCGCTCTTGCCCCCGGAAGACGACCCGCCGCCGGACTTCGAGCTGGCGGAGCCGGACTTCGATCCGGACCCGCTCGCCGATCCGCCGCGTGTCTCCCGCTGCTGCTGAGCCTGGTCCATCATCCGGGACATGAACCCGCTGCGCTTCTTGGGCTCCGGCGCCGCCTTGCGACCGTCGGCGATCGCCGCCTCGTCCTTCTGGCGGGCCCGGATCACGAAGTGCTGTTGCCCGATCTGCCACAGGTTGGAGGTCGTCCAGTAGACGACCAGGCCCGCCGGGAACAGGAACCCCCACACGCCGAACAGCAACGGCATGATCCGGGTCAGGGCCTGTTGCTGCTGCGATCCGCTGGGGTTCGCCCGTGCCATCTGCCGGCTCTGGTAGTAGGTGGTGAACACCATGAACAGGGCGAGGACGTAGTAGGGGATCCGCACCGGGATGCCCGTTCCGCAGTCGAGCTGCTTGACCTCTTCAGTGCCCCCGGACGGCGACTCGACGACGAGGCTCTGGCCGCCGGGGAGCTCCTGGAGACCGGTGCCCGCCTGGCCGGCGCTGCAGAGCAGGAACCGGACGTCACCCTGCTGCTCGATGATGGCGTCGTACAGGGCGCTGCCCACCGGGATGTGGCTCTGGGGGACCGGCGGCTTCATGTCCTCGGGATGCGCGCCGACGTTCGTCGGGAACCGGAGCACCGAGTAGAGCGCGATCAGCACCGGGACCTGCAGGACCATGGGGAGGCACCCACCGAGCGGGTTGACCCCGTGCTCCTGGTAGAGCTTCTGGATCTCCTCCTGCTGCCGCGCCTTGTTCCCCTTGTACTTGGTCTGGATGGCCTTGACCTTGGGCTGCAGGGCGGTCATGGCGTGCATCGACCGGACCTGCTTGATGCCCAGCGGGAGTAGGAGGAGCCTGATGAAGACGGTCAGGACGATGATGGCAGACGGCGTACGAGGGAATGAAGTCGTACAGGCGGGCAAGCACCCACCCGAGGCCGGACAGCAGGTTCTGCCAGATGGCGAGAGCGATCACGCCGGCCGCTCCTGTATGACGCGGTCATACGAGGGTGGCAGCGGCGCCGGGTCGGACCCGCCCCTCGAGAACGGGTTGCACCTCGCGACGCGCCACACCGCGAGCCCGGACCCCACGAGCGCCCCCCGAGCCCGGATCGCCTGGGCCGCGTAGGCGGAGCAGGTCGGCTCGAAACGGCAATGGCCGCCGAGCACCCCGGAGAGCGTGGCCTGGTAGCCGCGGATCAGGCCGAGGAGCAGCGCTCGAGCGGGCCACCCGACGACGCGGAGCACCGCATGAACGGGACGGGGCGTGCGGGGAAAGGGTCGATGGGTTGTCGAGGGCTCTGCACCGGCTGCTGCCGGCCCCTCGGTCACCGACTGCTGGCCGGTGCGCGGCGCGCTCATCTGAGCACCCCGAGCCGCTGCAGCAGGCCTCGCATCTCCGTCTCCAGTTCCTTGGTCGTGGCTCCGGAGATAGCTCCCCGTGCCACGACGACGACGTGTTCGTCCTCCGGCACCAGGGGGGCGAGGCTCCGCCAGGCCGCTCGAAGGATCCGGCGGGCCCGGTTCCTGATCACGGCCCCTCCGATCCGCCGACCGGCGACGAAGGCGGGCCGCGCACCCGGCTCGCCGGGCGCCACGTACAGTATCACCCGAGGTCCGGAGGCACGGCGGCCGCCCGCGAGCACGGCGCGGATCTCCGAGGAACGCAGGGATCGGCCTGGTCGAACAGACGTTCGAGCAAGGTGAGCGGGCGGTCGGGCGCTCAGGCCGACAGCCGCGTGCGGCCCTTCGCCCGGCGACGGGCGAGGATCGCCCGGCCGGCCCGAGTGTGCATGCGCTTGCGGAATCCGTGGCGCTTCGCGCGGCGGCGGCGGTTCGGCTGGAAGGTCTTCTTCACTGTTCACCTGCGGAAACTCGGGAGGAGGCGACCGGGTGGCCGCGGAGCCGTGAGTATACCGGCCGGGGGCCCGACATCCCCACCTGGGGACGAGTCGGTGGAGAAAGAGCGTCAAATGTGGCCCTGCGCCTAGGCTGCCGAAAACGGCCGGTGCTATGCTCCGCCCGCTTCCCCCAGCAAGCTCCCTCTCGGAGCGCCAGCCTTCCCCAAGGCGATTCCACATATGTGGAAAGGTTCTGTGGAAAGCAGATGTCCGTAGCTGCATTCGAGCCCACCGCGGAGGACGTGTGGTCCCACGTGGTCGATCGGGCCCGCGAGGAATTGCCCGCCAGCTCCTTCAACATGTGGTTCTCTCGCGTCCGGGCGGCACGGCTCCACGACGGCGTCCTCGCGCTCGAGGTTCCGACCGACTACGTGCGTGACTGGCTCTCCCGGAACTACCTCGGGATGATCCAGAACGTTGCCCAACAGGTCGCCGGACGCTCGGTCCGGATCGAGATCACCTCCGCCGGCATGCCCGAGCAGGCGGAGGAGGACGCTCCTGAAGGATCCTGGGACGCTCGTGGCGGCGGGGTGGACGTCGAGGCTCGACCACGGGTCGAGGAATCCATGCCGGGCGATCGGCGGACGCAGGTGCCGCCCCGGCCCGACGCCGAGCCGCCGTTCTCGTCGGCCTTCCCCGAGCGGTACACGTTCGAGTCGTTCGTTCCGGGGCAGTCGAACCGGTTCGCGCACGCTGCCGCCCTTGCGGTGGCCGAGGCCCCGCCGTCGAAGGCCTACAACCCGTTGTTCATCTACGGCGGAGTCGGCCTGGGCAAGACGCACCTGCTGTACGCGATCGGCCACTACATGACCCAGCTCAACCCGGGCATGCGGTGCAAGTACGTGTCCTCCGAGACCTTCATGACGGAGTTCATCAAGGCCGTCCGCGAACGGCAGGCGTACCAGTTCCAGCGGAAGTACCGGGACGTCGACCTGCTGATGGTCGACGACATCCAGTTCCTGGTCCGCGCCGAGGAGACCCAGCAGGAGTTCTTCCACACGTTCAACTTCCTCCACGCCGCCAGCCGCCAAATCGTGATCGCATCCGACCGGCCGCCACAGGACCTGGCGGGCATGGCCGAGCGGCTGATCAACCGGTTCCGGTGGGGACTCTCGGTCGACGTGCAGCCGCCCGACCTCGAGACGCGCATCGCGATCCTGCAGCTCAAGGCCAAGCGCGACCACATTGACGTCCCGTTCGACGTCCTGCAGCTCATCGCGACCAAGTTCGAGCAGAACATCCGGGAGCTCGAGGGCGCGCTGCTCCGGGTGGCCGCGTTCGGGTCCCTGCTGCGACAGCCCATCACGCCGGAGCTCGCGGAACAGGCGTTGGCCGATCTCATCCCGCAGAGCGACCGGGAGATCCCCGCCGAGCTGATCCTTTCCGAGACCGCCTCGTACTTCTCGCTGACCCGGGCCGACCTGGTCGGGAAGTCCCGGTCGCGCCCCCTGACGAACGCCCGCCACGTCGCCATGTACCTGGTGCGCGAGTGCACCGGCTTGTCCCTGCTGAAGATCGGCGAGCTCTTCGAGCGCGACCACACCACGGTGATGCACGGCTTGAAGAAGGTCGAGGCGCTCATGGGGGAGCGCGGCGGTCTGTACCGCCAGGTGCAGGATCTCACCCGGCGAATCCGGACGGAGGCCCAGGGGAAATGATGTGGGGATCGCGGGGCATTCCGGTGCGGTTCACGCGGGGGCCACACGGTCGTCCACAGTTCTCCACCGCCGCTGTGGACATTCGAGATGTCGGACCCCCGGTCTACGCTGCGGCGAAGGTCGTTTCCCACACCTTCCCCAGCCCCTACGGACACGGGTTTGAAAACGAAGGAAGAACTTCAATGGCATGGGAGGTGAACAGGTGAAGTTCCGGTGCGATCGAGACGACCTGTCGGAGGCTCTACAGACGGTTCAGCGAGGAGTGTCGAACCGTCCCGGCATCCCGGCCCTGACCGGCGTGCACATGGAGGCCTCGGACGACGGGTCGCTGGTGCTGACGACGACCGACCTCGAGGTGTCCGCCCGACTGGTCACGCCGGTGCAGGTGACCGAACCCGGCATTGCCCTCGTGCCGGCCCGGCTGCTCGGCGACATGGTCAAGTCGCTCCCGGAGGCGCCGGTCGAGTTCGACGCCGACACGGGCCAGGCGCGGATCCGTTGCGCTGCATACGAAGGCACCGTCCGGCTGCTGCCGGCCGAGGACTTCCCGACATGGCAGGAGCCGACGGGGATCCGGGTCACTGTGGACGCGCCGCGTTTCGGCGAGGCGGTGGCCCAGGTCGGCCGGGCCGCGTCCAAGGACGAGGCCCGCCCGACGCTGACCGGCGTGCTGGTCGAGGTGAGCCGCGAGGGCGTGACGCTCGTCGCGACGGACTCGTACCGGCTCGCGGTGCGGGAGCTGACGGCGACGTCGCCCGGGCGAGGCCCAGGCCATCGTGCCCGAGCGCGCCCTGGCGGAGGCCGGCCGCGCGGCGGGGGCGATCGACAAGGGGGAGATCGAGATCTTCCTCGACCAGTCACAGGTGGCCGTGCGGGCCGGCGGGCTGACGATGACCTCGCGGCTCATCGAGGGGCAGTTCCCGAACTACCGGCAGCTGCTCCCCGAGGGCTACGAGAACCGGCTCGAGGTCGGGCGACAGGCGCTGCTCGACGCGGTCCGCCGGGTCGGGCTGCTGGCGCGGGAGAACACGCCGGTCCGGTTGGAGTTCAACGCGCTCGGGGTCCGGTTGACGTCGTCGTCACCGGACCTCGGGAACGCCGTCGAGGCGGTCGAGGCCCGCTACGAGGGCGAGGACATCACCGTGGCGTTCAACCCCGGGTACCTCGCCGACGGGCTGCAGGCGTCGACCGGCGACACGGTGAAGCTCGAGGTGCGGGACGGGCTCAAGCCCGGCGTGGTGCGAGGAGACACCGAGGAGTTCACGTACCTCGTGATGCCCGTCCGCCTGCCGGCGCCGGTGGGGTGATCGGTACGCCGGCGCGTCCGCTGACCGGCGGCCCTTTCGCGCCGGATCTCGAATCGGTTGTGGTCGGTCGCACGTAGCCTGGACTCGTGCGGCTGCGCTGGATCGAGGCTCGCGACTTCCGGAACCACGGGCACACGGAGCTCGAGGTTCCCGATGGACTGGTGGTGGCCGTGGGGGGGAACGGCGAGGGCAAGACGAACCTGCTCGAGGCGGCGTATTACCTGCTCGCCCTCGGGTCGCCCCGCGTGTCGTCCGACCAGCCGCTCGTCCGCCGGGCGGCTCCGGGCGGCTCCGCCTACGTCCGCGGTGAGGTGGACGGGCTCGAGGGGAAGGCCCTCATCGAGGTCGAGATCCGCGGCTCGGGCGCCAACCGCATCCAGGTGAATCGCTCCCCGGTGCGACGTCGCCGGGACGTCCGGCGGCTGGTCCGGTCGGTGTTCTTCTCGCCGGGCGACCTCGACGTGGTCCAGGGCCAGCCCGACGTCCGGCGGTCGTTCCTCGACGATGCCGTCTCGGTCCTGTGGCCCCATCGGGAACCGGACCTCGCGGCGTACGAGAAGGCCCTTCGCCAGCGGAACCGGCTGCTGAAGGACTGGGAAGGCCGGGGAGCGCCGCCCGGGCTGGATGCATGGGACGCCGAGCTCGTTCGGACCGGCGCAGCGCTGACCCGCGACCGGATGAACGCCGTCGACGCGGTGTCCGCGCGGGCCGGCGAGGAGTTCGAGGCGCTCACGGGGTACGGGCTCGAGATCCGGTACGTGCCGTCTGTCCCGGTCGACCAGGCCGACTCCCCCGAACCGGAGGCCGAGCAGGGTTCATTGACCGGCGTCGAGCCGTCGGCCAAGGACCCGCTGGAACGCGTGTTCCAGCGGAGGCTCGCGGAACGGCGGGAGGACGAGCTGATGCGGCGGACCACCCTGGTCGGGCCGCACCGCGACGAGCTCGATCTCCAGGTGAAGGACCTCACCGCGCGGGCGTTCGCGTCGCACGGCGAGGCGTGGGCGGCGGCGCTCTCGCTGCGGCTCGGGCTCGCCACCGCCGTGGCCGCCGAGGTGGGGGAGCCGCCGGTGCTCCTGCTCGACGACCCTTTCCCCGGCCTGGACCCGACGAGGCAGCGGCGACTGGCCGGGCGGATCACGGGCCGGGGGCAGACCGTCCTGTCCGTGGCCGACGACGCCCACGTGCCGGAACACGCCGACGTCGTGTGGCAGGTCGAGGCCGGGGCGGTCACCGTCCGGGGGGCGGTATGACCCCGTCGGACAACGCCCCCGGCGGGCCACGCGACCTCCCCGGGGCCCGGCCGCGGCCGCGCAAGCCGCCCGAGACCCAGTGGCAGCGCAAGGAGGCGGAGCGGCGCCGCCGGCCCCGGCCCCGCGACCCGAAGGTCCGGATCGAGGACACGACCCCGGTCGCCGACCTCCTCACGGCGATCCTCGGCAAGAAGGAGTTCGCCGAGGGCATGCGGCTCGGGCACCTGGCGAAGGCCTGGCCGGAGGTGGTCGGGGATCGCCTCGCGGCCGAGTGCCGGCCGGTCCGGTTGGAGGCCGGGAACCTCACTGTGGCGGTCTCGAGCGGGCCGTGGGGGGCCCAGGTGCGGTTCCTCGCCGGGGAGATCCAAAAGGGGGCAAACCGGGCACTGGGAGGCGACCCGGTGACGCGGGTCGCGGTGATCGTGGACGACGGTCTGGTCAAGGCTCCGAAACCGTTGTAGCGCAACGGTTTCGGAGTATGCCAAAAGCCGGTCGGGAGGGGGGTTCGAATGGTATACTCGAGGCCGGAAATCCCCCCGCGCGGAAGCCCTCTCGCTGCAGGCTGGCTTGGCCCGCCGTGCGCGGAGTGAGGTCGGAGGAAACGTGGCAGCAAAGTCAGGACAGAGCGGTTCCTACACTGCAGAGAACATCCAGGTCCTCGAGGGCGTCGAGCACGTCCGACTGCGACCGGGCATGTACATCGGAACCACCAGCTCCCGCGGGCTGCACCACCTGGTCTACGAGGTCGTCGACAACTCGATCGACGAGGCGATGGCCGGGCATTGCACCCGCATCCAGGTCACGCTCCGGGCAGACGGCGGCGTCTCGTGCGTGGACAACGGCCGCGGCATCCCCGTCACCCCGATCCCGAAGTCGAAGGACCGGCGGCCGGCTGTCGAGGTCGTCCTCACGACCCTCAACGCCGGGGGCAAGTTCGGCGGCGGTGGGTACCGCATCTCCGGCGGCCTCCACGGCGTCGGCGTCAGCGTCGTCAACGCGCTGTCCGAGCGGCTCATCATCGCGGTGGAGCGCGACGGGTTCCAGTGGGCGCAGGAGTACTCGCGGGGCAAGGCGAAGGGCAAGCTCCAGAAGGGCAAGCCCTCCAAGCGCACGGGCACCGCGGTCACGTTCTGGGCGGACCCCGAGATCTTCGTCGAGGGCATCGAGTACAAGCGCGAGATCCTGGCCGAGCGGCTCCAGGAGCTGTCGTTCCTGACCCGCGGGGTCGAGATCGTCCTGATCGACGAGCGCGAGGAGCAGCCGGTCAAGGAGGTCTTCAAGGCCACCGGGGGGCTCGCGGACTTCGTGAAGCACCTCGCCGTGGGCAAGGAGGTCCTGCACACCAAGCCGATCCACATGGAGCGCATCGAGGAGACGGCCGAGGTCGAGGTCGCCCTCCAGTGGAACAACGGCTTCGCGGAGCAGCTGCACTCGTTCGCCAACACGATCAACACCCACGAGGGCGGGATGCACGAGGAGGGCCTGAAGAAGGCGCTCACCAACGTCGTCAACCGCTGGGCCCGCGACAAGGGCAAGCTCAAGGAGAAGGAGGACAACTTCACCGGCGAGGACGTCCGCGAGGGCCTCGTGGCGATCGTGTCGGTGAAGCTCCAGGAACCCCAGTTCGAGGGCCAGACGAAGACCAAGCTCGGGAACGCGTCCATGCGGTCGATGGTGGAGACGACGATCAACGACTCGCTGGCGACGTGGTTCGAGGAACACCCGACCGACGCCGGGCGTATCGTTGCCAAGAGCATCCAGTCCCAGAAGGCCCGCCTGGCCGCCCGCGCGGCGCGCGACCTCACGCGCCGCAAGGGGCTGCTCGACACCACGCTGCCCGGCAAGCTCGCCGACTGCCAGTCGACCGACGCCGAGCTGTCGGAGCTGTTCATCGTCGAGGGCGACTCGGCCGGCGGTTCGGCCAAGCAGGCCCGCGACCGCGTGACCCAGGCCATCCTGCCGATCCGGGGCAAGATCCTGAACGTCGAGAAGGCCCGGCTGCACAAGACGCTCGAGAACACCGAGATCCAGGCGCTCATCGCCGCGATGGGGACGGGCATCGGCGAGGAGTTCGACCTGACCAAGGCCCGGTACCACCGGGTCGTGATCATGGCCGACGCCGACGTCGACGGCGCCCACATCCGGACCCTGCTGCTGACGTTCTTCTTCCGCCAGATGAAGGAGCTGATCGAGGCCGGCTACGTGTACCTGGCCCAGCCGCCGCTGTACATGGTCAAGGCCGACAAGCAGCAGCACTACTTCTACACCGAGCGCGAGTGGGAGCAGTTCCGCTCGTCGAACGGCCACAAGAAGTTCGACAACCCGCAGCGGTTCAAGGGCCTCGGCGAGATGGACGCGAACCAGCTCTGGGAGACGACCATGGACCCGGAGGGCCGTACGCTCCTGCGAGTCGACGTCGAGGACGCCGTCGCCTCCGACCGGCTGTTCTCCATCCTCATGGGCGCCGACGTGGAGGCCCGGCGGGAGTTCATCCAGACCAACGCCAAGGACGTGCAGAACCTTGACGTGTAAGGGCGGGGCCTGATGTCACAGAGCATGCTGACCGGCAACGTCGAGCCGGTCGACATCCAGGACGAGATCAAGCGCTCGTACCTCGACTACGCCATGTCCGTCATCGTCGGGCGTGCGCTGCCCGACGTGCGGGACGGGTTGAAGCCGGTCCAGCGCCGGATCCTCTATTCGATGCTGGAGAGCGGGCTCCGGCCCGACCGCCCCCACCGCAAGTGTGCGGCCGCCGTCGGCGAGGTCCTCAAGAAGTACCACCCGCACGGCGATCAGTCCGTCTACGACGCTCTCGTCCGGATGGCGCAGAGCTGGTCGCTCCGGGCGCCCCTCATCGACGGCCACGGCAACTTCGGCTCCCAGGAGGGCGACCCCGCGGCCGCCTACCGGTACACGGAGGCGCGGTTGTCGCTGGTCGCCATGGAGCTCCTGCGGGAGATCGACCAGGAGACCGTCGACTACGTCCCGAACTTCGACGGCTACGAGCAGGAGCCGGTCCTGCTCCCGAGCCGGTTCCCCAACCTGCTGGTGAACGGGGCCGGCGGGATCGCGGTCGGCATGGCCACGAACATCCCGCCGCACAACCTCGGCGAGACCATCGACGCGGCGATCGCGATGATCGACGACCCCGAGATCGACGTGGCCGGCCTCATGCAGCACATCAAGGGGCCGGACTTCCCGACCGGCGGCGTGATCATGGGACGCCAGGGCATCCGCGACGCCTACGAGACCGGTCGAGGGTCGATCCGGATGCGGGGGCTGGCCACCATCGAGGAGACGTCCAAGGGCGGCCAGCGCATCGTGGTGACCGAGGTGCCCTACCAGGTGAACCCGGCCTCCCTGGTCCAGAAGGTGGCCCAGTTGCGCAAGGACCGGAAGCTCCCGGAGATCGCGAGCGACACGCCGACGCGCCAGGCCATTCGCACCGAGAGCAACAAGCAGGGGATGCGGCTGGTGTTCGAGCTGCGACAGGGGGCCAACCCCCACGTCGCGCTCAACAACCTCTACAAGATGACCCAGCTCCAGGACTCGTTCGGCGTGATCATGCTCGCGATCCTCGACGGGCAACCCAAGGTGATGCCCCTCGACGAGGTCATCGGCCATTACATCGACCATCAGATCGACGTCGTCACGCGACGGACCCGGTTCCAGCTGCGGCGGGCCGAGGAGCGCGACCACATCGTCCTGGGTCTGCTGATCGCGCTCGACCACATCGACGAGGTCATCGCGCTGATCCGCGCCGCGAAGGATTCCGAGGACGCGCGCACCAAGCTGATGTCGCGGTTCGAGCTATCGGAGATCCAGGCGAACCACATCCTGGACATGCCGCTCCGCCGCCTGACCCAGCTTGCGCGCGCCGAGCTCGAGCAGGAGCACAAGGACCTCCTCGAGCGGATCGCGTACCTCCGCGGGTTGCTCGACGACCCGGTGAAGCTGCGCGGCGTGATCAAGGACGAGCTCCTCGAGATCCGGGAGAAGTTCGCCAATCCGCGCCGGACGAAGTTCGTGGCCGACCAGGGCGACCTCGACGTCGAGGACCTCATCGCCGAGGAGGACGTGGTCATCACGGTCTCCCGCGCCGGGTACGTGAAGCGCCAGCCGGTCGACTCCTATCGGCGGCAGGGGCGGGGCGGCCGCGGCGTCATCGGGACGAACCTCAAGGAAGAGGACGTCATCAGCCACGTGTTCACCACGACGACGCACCACTGGCTGCTGTTCTTCACGTCGTCGGGCAAGGTGTACCGGGTCAAGGTCCACGAGGTTCCCGAGGGCTCGCGCACGGCGCGCGGAATCTACGCGGCGAACCTCCCCGGCGTCGCCGTCTCCGGCGAGGAGCGGGTCCAGGCGGTCATCGACCTCAAGGAGTACGAGGACGGCAAGTTCCTGGTGTTCGCCACGAAGAAGGGCATCGTGAAGAAGACGGCGCTGCCCGAGTACGACTCGCCGCGCACCGGTCTGGCGGCGATCAACCTGCGCCCCGGCGACGAGCTGATCGACGTCCAGATGACCGCCGGGTCCGACGACATCTTCCTGATGTCGCGCAAGGGCCAGGCCATCCGGTTCTCCGAGACGACCGCCCGCCCGATGGGCCGCCAGACCGGCGGCGTGATCGGCATGCGCCTCGCGGAAGACGATGAGGTCATCGCCATGGGGCGTTCCTCCGCCGGCGAGGAGGTCATCTCGGTGAGTCGAGGGCGGCTACGGCAAGCGCACGGCGCTGCCGCAGTACCCGCGCAAGGGCCGGGGCGGCAAGGGCGTCGTCAGCCACAAGCTCACGACGCGGACCGGCCAGGTGGCAGGGGCGTTCGTCGGGTCGAAGGACCAGGACCTGTTCGTCATCAACTCCGACGGCATCGTGATCCGGGTGGGGGCCGCCGAGATCCGCCGCGTGGGCCGCATCAGCCAGGGCGTCCGGACGATGAAGGTGCAGCCGGGCTCCAAGGTCGTCGCGATCGCGCCGGTCGTGATGCAGATGGACGAGGACGATGCCGAGGCGCCCCCGCCGGGCTAGGGGGTCCGTTCCACCAGCTCGAACGACACGTGCACGGATGCGTTGACCTCGACGTCGCCCGATTCCACGGGGAGGTCGGGCGCTGCCGACGCGGACTGGGCGACGCGGAACATCGCGGCTTCCGGGACCGGCGGGCCCGGTCGGATCCCCGGCTCGCGGACGCTCAGCACGCGGCCGAGCGTCAGGCCCAGCGCGGACGCGTAGGCCGCGGCCTTGCGGCGGGCGTCCTCGGCAGCGAGACGGCACGCCTCGACCCGGGCGGGGTTGGTCGGGTCGACCTCCCACACCGGGCCGTGCGGCCGCGACTGCGCCTCGCGCGTCGACTCGGAGATCACCGTGCCGAGCACCGCGAGATCGGTGATCCGGACCGTGAGCAGCGTCGCGGCCCGGTAGCCACGGAAGACCTGTTCGTCGCGCTTGTAGTCCCACTGCTCGGTGAGAGACACGCCGGACGTCGAACGCGAGGCCGGATCGACCCCGGCGGAGTCGAGCACGGCCTGGAGCTGGGTCGTACGGCGAGCCACTTCGTCGAGCGCCGCCTGCGGCGTGTCGAACTCCGCCCACACCTCGAGCGAGAGCACGGCGGCGTCGGGAACGGCGCGGACCGTGGCCTGCCCTGCGGTGGTGGCCGACGGGGGGCGAGTCCCCGGCCTCGTCGTGTCGCATCGGGTACCGAGACTACCCCGCGCTGCATGGGATCATCTCCGGTCGATGAGCGACGCGGGAGGCGTGATCCTGATCGTTGCGGGGGCGTTGGGCGTCCTGGTGACGGCATTCCTGCTACGGCGCCGCCTGCCGGCGGCGGCCGTGTTCGTGCTGGCCGCGGTGTTCAGCGTCACGCTCACGGGCGGGGCGCTCGTGGTCCAGGACCGCGTCACCACGGCCGACTGGGTGGTCGCCCTGACCGCGATGGCCGTGCTCGGTCCAGCCCACGTGCGGGTCCTGCTCGGTCCTTTCGGGCCGTCGGCCGGACCGGGAACGGCCGCCACGGAGCCGGTATGAGCTCGCCGACGATGTGTGGCGAATCCACGGCCGAGGCTCAACCTGCTTGCTGTCGGGGCCGAGGACCGATACAAAGGGGTATCCACAACCCGAGCACGGTGGCCGCTCGCGCCCTGGCGGGCGTTTCCGACCGCCGCACCGACCCGAGAGGAACACGCTAGGAGATGGCTCGCACCGTCGAGGTGAGGACGCCCACCCGACCCCCCAAGGCGGAGACCGGGACGGGGACGGTCCGCAAGACCCGCGTCATGGTCAAGCGGGTCGGGCCGTGGTCGGTGTTCAAGTTCTCGCTGCTGTTCTACTTCTGCGTGATGATCATCGTGCTCGTCGCGCTGACCATCCTGTACAACATCCTCTCGGCGGTCGGCGTGATCGACGCCATCGCGAAGTCGATCGACACGCTGCTGTACCAGAAGTCCTCCGTGCCCGGGCAGGAGAGCGAGCAGATCTTCTTCATCGACGGCGGCTGGCTGTTCTCGCGTGCGTTCGCCGTCGGGCTCGTCATGGTGGTGTTCTGGTCGCTCGTCAAGCTGCTCGTGACCTTCATGTACAACCTGATCTCCGACCTGGTCGGGGGCATCGAGGTCACGCTCACCGAGCGCCGGTAGCGCCGGCCTCCTCCGCCACATCCGCGGAACCGCAGGTCAGCGGGCCGCTGCCTCGAGGATTGGCAGGGTTTCTCGGGCGCGGGTATCCTCCGATGTCGAGGCCGGGTCCGGTGGCCCGTCCAGCCCACGGGCCTGTAGCTCAGCTTGGTTAGAGCGCATCCCTGATAAGGATGAGGTCGATGGTTCAAGTCCATCCAGGCCCACAACTTGATTCGAGAGGAGGCGTGATGAGCAAGGACAAGGTTTCCAGGAGACCTTCCTGTTCGTCTTCTTCGCCGGTGTCATCGCCGCGATCGCCGCGTTCTTCAAGCGTCGGCGCGGACAGGGCATCGAGGAGAGCGAGTGGCAGGAGCTGCCGCCTCCCGAGGGCGGCTGATCCGCCGAGCGGTTCCGACCGTTCGAACGGAGCCCGCGGCCCTGTCGGGGTCGGGGTTCATCATCCCCGGGGCGCATAGACTCCCGGGCGCGTTGGCGTCGGAAGCGTGGGAGCTCGCGGAGCAGGCGGCCGCCGGGGCGGACGTGGAGCTCCGGGTGCTCGACGACATCGCGCACGCCGACCTGGTCCTCGAGGTGATGATCGCGACGTGGGGCCACC
>CAVPQW010000002.1:0-373370 GCA_963707645.1 uncultured Actinomycetes bacterium | reverse complement strand
GCCTTTGGCATGATCCAACGACGCCGGGTTTGTTGGCGGCTACTGTGCGCGGCGCCGCGAGCCCCTCTGCCTAACAAGGCGCAGCGATGTGACCGAGCGCTCGACGAGATCGAAGACAAGCTCCAATGTCTTCTGGCTTAAGGCTCCGCAGTGCGAAACGTGTTGCAACTGGACACGTCTCCTGACTTCAAGCCAGTCATGAACCAACGCGTGCGTTGTGCTGAAGTGCCGTGAGTGAATGAGTTCGGCACGACGCGGCCTTGCGCTTGGTGCTGCAACCGATCGTCTCCGATGGCCGAAGCTGTTTGCATTGCAGCTTCAACGTCTCCGGCTTCAATGAATTGCCACTTAGCCTGCGCGCGGTTCGCCCAGACTCCAGCGAGGCAGTCTGCTTGCAACTCCACTCGGACTTGCAGACTATTCGCCTCGGCCTGCCCCATTGCACGTTGCTTCTGTTGCACCTGTGGCAGCAGTCCGAGCTGGTTTTGAATGTGGTGGCCGATCTCGTGAGCAATCACGTAGGCTTGCGCGAACTGGCAGGTCTTGCTTCCGACGTCGCAAGCGCCGAAGCGCCGCTCAAGGTCCTGAAAGAAGCTTGTATCGAGGTAGACCTTTTGGTCGTTCGGACAATAGAACGGACCCATTGCGGATTGCGCAAACCCGCAGCCGGACTGTGTCGCTCTGGAAAACATGACCAGAGTCGGCGGTTTATAAGTTTCGCCGTGTTGAGCCAAAACTCCTGTCCACACTTCCTCTGTGCTGCCAAGGACGGCCGAGATGAATTTTCCCGTTTCGTCAGAGGGCGCTCCGGCAGGAACCTGCTGTTGTTGTGTCTGGCTGCCTCCGGACAACATCTCCGCGCCACCAATGAGCAGCCGCGGATCGATGCCCAAAGCCCAGCCGATCAAGCCGAGTACCACAACTGTACCAATGCCCATGCCGCCGGCACGACCCGCAGTCATGCCGCGACGATCTTCAACACGCTGGCTTTTAGGTAGCTCATCCAAGCGCATGACTCACCTCACACGACAGAGCCAAGTTGGTTGTTCTCGGACAATGCGGTTTCCTCTCCTGCGGTTACTTTACAGCAGACGTGTGGTTGTCGCCACCGATAGCAAAAGACGGCTCACCAAAGCGGGCCTTCTTTGCTTCCGCCTGTCCAAAACTGTTACGATGCGTTTTCCCAACGACACCTTTTGGTGTTGCTGGCGGCTACAGTGCGTAAGGGAGGTGCACATGGGTATCCTTGACGAGTTACTCGGCGGTGGGCAACGTCAGAAAGACTATAAGGATTTCGTTGATCGATACGAACAAGGAGACCCGTCCGAGGGCTACTCCGATCAAGAGGTTCTGAAGCGGTATGGTGAAGTGTCACACGCCGTGCCGCCCGATCAGTACGCTCAGGCGGCGCGAGAGGCGCTGGGCAAGTTGTCGCCGGAAGAGCGAGCGGAGTTCCTGAAGATGCTGCAGGAGCGAGCCGCGGCGCGCGGCGTGACGCTTCCGCGAGAGGTAGCGCCCGATCCGACGGACCTGGGAAAGGTGCTCACCGACCTGCATCAGAAGCCCGGTCAGCTTCGGGATATCCTCGGCGGTGGCGACGCCCAGCCTCAGGGGCAAGCGCCAGGGTCGAACCCGATCATCGACATACTGAAGTCCCCACAGGCCAAGGCCGTGCTCGCGGGCATCGCGGCCACGGTGGTCAAGCGCGTCACGCAGGGTTCGTCCCGAACGGCGTGAGGCCGCGCCGGAGCGTAGGATTTAATGAGTACAGGCCGGGGCCAGTCGCCCTGGCCTTTTCTTTTGCCGTCCAGCGATCTCGAGCCTTTCTGAATCTAAAGGGCCCCATGCAAAGGATCGTCGAGGACGGGAACATAAGCGCCAGTTCCAATGCCTGAAATCGCGATGGTCCATTTCAAGGCGGATCACCAATCCATTTGGGGCTTGCACGCGCGTGTAATCGTGTGCCCACGTAGAGCCCGGATAATAGACCTTAAATAGCTTCATCAATCCGGCATCCGCCAGGATCATTAAGTAACTCGTTCCGTTGAAGGTCTGATCTAGGCAGTCTTGTACATAGGGATCATGAGAGGCATTGGCGACCATGTAGGCATGGATTTCGGAGCTGCTCATTCTGTCCAGCTTGCCTCGAAATTGCGCTTCCATGATTGTCATGGCGCGTTGCAGTCCCTTGAGTTCGCATTTGGCTGATTGTGGATCGCAGCGGGCCATGGCGCTGCCCATTGTCACCGCAACTCGATCCAACATCGGCTTGGCCTTAAATTTCTCATCACGGGAGCCTGGATGCGCGGAATTGGGGCGCGAGTATATCGCCGCGACCCTCTGAGATTTATTGCAGTGCACAGTGATGCGGAAGCCACGCTAGCAACAGCGACGCTCGCTATAGTCGGGTCGGACCGCAATCATCAGGGGACTAGGAACATGCTCAGCATTCTTTGGACCATTCTTATCGGCTTTATTGCCGGAGTGATCGCCAAATTCGTCACGCCTGGCAGCACGCACGAGCCCCAAGGCTTCATTCTCACCGCGGCCCTCGGCATTGTCGGTGCCTTGGTCGCAACCTACCTCGGACAGGCCCTCGGCTGGTATCAGGCTGGTCAAGGGGCAGGCTTCATCGCTAGCATCGTGGGCGCAGTGCTCATCCTGCTAGTGTGGGGATTTATCGCAAGCCGCCGCACGTAATAGCACGGCTCGGTAGGCGTTCCCCTACTTGTTCCGCTGTGCGATCCGCGAGGCAGTCTTGCGCGGCAAGTGCCTCGTCGCGAAGCGAGCCGGCCTGCAGCGAGAGGTGATAGGTGATCACTAATCTGAAGTAAGGAACTTGGATGCCGCATCGGATCAAGGTCACGGTAGGTACGGTCTATGTCCGCTTCTGGCAGAAGCCGACTATCTCAACTAGCGCAGTGACGTCCGTTACTGGTTGGAAAGCAGACGGCCAGTTTACGAGTGCAGTGTCCGCTATTGACCCATACCTGACATTGAGACTTGATTTGTCAAAGGAGCGTCGAGGCATTAACTTTTCTCGACGGAGGCCTGCGACATGCGCGTTTTGCGTTTCGCCTTTCTTTCAATACGGACCGAGCACAGGCCTACTAGTCCGTTACGTCGCCCTTCGGTCACCTATCGTCTTGCTGAACCGCTCAGAGCGGCGTCGGTTCTGTTCGAACTAGTTTAAGGAAGAGGTCGTATCGAGTATGGAGGTTGCCATGGCGAATAAGCAGAATTTCAAGCCAGAAGAGTGGACCAAGATCTTAGAGAGCACGATGTTGGCGGGCATGGCGGTTTCGGCAGCGGAGCCAAGCGGCCTACTGGGTTCGCTCAAAGAGGCAGTCGCCAGCAGCTCTACGCTGGCTAAAGCGAAGTCGGATCCCGGGGCCAATGAACTCGTCAAGGCCGTCGTCTCAGATTTCGAGACGAAGGAGGGGCGAGCCGCAGTTCAGGAAGCGCTGCGCCAGCAGCTTGCCGGCGCCAAGAAGCCCGGTGACGTTGTTCAAAGTTCGCTCGCTAATCTGAGGGAGGTATCAGCCATCCTCAACGCCAAGGCGCCGCAAGATGCGGCTGGATTTAAGGCGTGGCTACAGACTATGAGCAAGAACGTGGCAGAGGCATCGTCGGAAGGCGGATTTCTCGGCATCGGAGGCGTGCAAGTCAGCGATGCTGAGAAGGCAACTCTCGCCGATATCTCAAAGGCTCTTGGAACGAGTGCCTGAGGCCCCGTCACGCCGCCAGCCGTAACGATGGCTGCTAGCGCGCCCGCCGCAACGTCCGCAGGTGCGCGGTGTGGGGTGCAGGGCACGTTTGTCGTAAGTGGCATTGAGATGCCAACAACCAAGTCAGGGGGCGTCGGCTTCGGTCGGCGCTCCCTTTGCGATAATCTCTCGGTATGACCCCAACAAAAATTCCCGCCACGGGCTGTCGAGAAGATTGAGTTTCCTAAACCCAGCTAAGTCTCCACTAGCCCCGGTCTCCCCAAAAGGCCCCGGGGCTTATTTCTTTGGGGGGTCCATCTTGACACCCAAGTTCGGATTGTTGGAATCAAATTGGCGAAAAGTCGGAGTTCTTTATATGCCGCTTGATCCAAAGGAATGCCGACGACAAGCCCTCGCCTGGCGGGCTGGCAGAGCTTGAGCGCCAGGAGGAGGTGCTTCGGGATCGGCTGAGGGATCATCCCCCATCTATTGTTCGTCTACATCCACGGCTGGCCGAGATCTATGCCCGAGAAGGTCCACCAGCTGGAGACGTCATTGAACCATCCAGCCGTCCGAGAGGAAGCGACGTACCGTGCTCCGCGTTCTGATCGACCGCATTGAGCTGCTCCCTCGGGGCGACGCATAGGGCGTCGATGCCGTACTCCATGGTGATTTGGCCGAGATCCTGGCCTTTTGCGGTAAATCCGGTGGTGTAGGCAAACTCCCGAAAACAGGGGTTTCGGGGAGTCCACTCTCGGTGGTTGCGGGGACTCGAAGCCACCTATACCGAACACGCTTCCATTATGAGCAAACCCGAAAATAGGTCCAAATACCGGACTCGCAACCATCTTGATTTGCAGCTAAGCGATCTTCTTCAGGCAGTATTCCAGACTTAACCTCGATCTTGACTCTGACCCGAGACGGGGCGGTCTTCGTCTCTGCCGGACGCCAATTGGCGCTAAGACTCGACTAGACAATACAACAACAGAATAATTTCCGAACCCGTCTGGGGGCATGATTGTGTCCCGAGCGGGTCCAGTACCTTGCGCCTTGTTAGATAGCTCCGATGAAATCCCGTTTGCCTAGTTCAACACCGCAGTGTCGCAGGATGTCGTAGGCCGAGATTAGATGAGCTGCATGCTCGGCGCATCTTTGGTATAATTCGTTAGTCGCTTTCAGCGTGATAGCGCTGAGCCATCGTCCCCTGTCCGCAGCCTGTTGGCGCAACGACGCGCGCGATGGAAAAGCCATTCAGACCTCGAACCGCGCGATCACGTGATCGGAAACGCGAGCGTCATTGGCCACAATTGGTGAACAACCAGGAGGCTAAGCTATGAGTATCGCAACAGCCGAAATCCAACTCGACAAACGGGTTACAAGTTTCGTCAAGGAACGGCGCAAGCTCTTGATCGATGGGCAATGGGTCGATGCCGCCTCGGGCAAGACATTTCCCGTCGAGAACCCCGCCACCGGCGAGGTGATTGCGCAGGCGGCGGAGGGCGACAAGAAAGATATCGACCGTGCCGTCAAGGCAGCCCGCCGGGCATTTGAGAGTGGGCCCTGGCCAAGATTGAGCCCGTCAGAACGAGGCCGCCTGGTCTGGAAGCTCGGTGATCTGATCCTGGAGAATCTGGAGGAGTTAGCGGAACTGGAGTCCTTGGATAATGGGAAGCCCGTTACCGTTGCCCGCGCAGCTGACGTGCCGCTGGCCGCGGATCTCTTCCATTACATGGCCGGATGGGCCACCAAGATTGAAGGCAACACCATCCCAATCTCGGTGCCCTACGCACCAGGAGTAAAGTTTCACGCCTATACACTGCGTGAACCGGTTGGCGTGGTGGGCCAAATAATCCCGTGGAACTTCCCGTTTTTGATGGCAGCGTGGAAGCTCGGACCCGCCCTCGCCACCGGCTGCACCGTGGTGTTGAAGCCGGCCGAGGAAACGCCGCTATCGGCCCTACGACTGGGGGAGCTGATTCAGGAGGCGGGATTCCCCAATGGCGTGGTGAATATCATTACCGGGTTTGGTGAGACGGCCGGTGCGGCACTGGCAGCACACCCGGGAGTCGACAAAGTGGCATTCACCGGCTCAACCGAAGTGGGCAAGCTCATCCTACAGGCCGCCACCAATGACCTGAAGAAGGTGTCGCTTGAGCTGGGCGGCAAGTCTCCGAACGTCGTCCTACGCGATGCCGATCTGGATCTCGCCGTCAAGGGCACGGCGAGTGCCATCTTCTTCAATCACGGTCAGTGTTGTTGCGCCGGGTCACGACTGTTCGTGCAAGAGAGTATCTTTGACAAACTCGTTGGCGGCGTTGCTGACGAAGCCAAGAAGATCAAGGTCGGTCCGGGGCTCGATCCCAAAACGCAGATGGGGCCGATGGTCTCCGAAAGTCAGTACAACCGCGTGTGCGGTTATCTCGAGTCTGGCCTGGCAGAAGGGGCGAAAGCCGTCGCGGGCGGTGGGAAGCTTGGGGGCAAGGGGTATTTTGTTGAACCCACCGTGCTGGTGGACACCAATCCGGACATGAAGGTCATTCGGGAAGAGATTTTCGGCCCCGTGGTGGCGGCCATTCCATTCAAGGAACTGGATGATGCTCTGGTCAGAGCCGCCAATGACACCATCTACGGCCTGGCAGCCGGGGTTTGGACCAGCGATCTCAGCAAAGCCCATTCTCTGGCAGGCAAGCTGAAGGCAGGCACCGTCTGGATCAATTGCTATAACATCTTCGATGCGGCACTGCCCTTTGGCGGCTACAAGCAGTCTGGCTGGGGCCGTGAAATGGGACGCGACGCCCTTGATCTCTACACCCAGAAGAAGGCTGTCTGCGCTGCCCTATAACAGGAACAAGTGCGAGCCACGGGGGTGCCTAGTCGAATCGCAGGCGATGTTCGGTTGCCTGCGATTCCCACACGTTGCCACACGACCGGCAGGAGCGAACTGAGCGGTGTATTGCCGATTCGCGATAAGATAGCCCCCCGGGATCTTGGATCGGCAACAGAAGAAAGAAGACCTCACGGTGAGGCAGAAGCGGCCGAGATCGCCGGCTTTACGACCATCCGAAGCGGCCATGACCCAGCGACCCGGCGGACCGTCGGAAGCGGCATTTGCCGTCGCACCCGCAGCCGCACGGCGTCGCTCCGCAAAGATCGGCACGTCGCCGGCGGGCGAAAAGAAGGCGACGGAGGCAGTGCTCCGTCATGGCGCCAGTTCCGAACTGCTGCCCGAGATGGCCGACCAGCTGTGGCGGGCCAACCCTCTCCACCGGCTGCTGCCGATCTCATGGGGCGAGATCACGCGGGCTCTCGTGACGCTCTCTGACCGATCAACGGCGGATCCGGTCCACGCAACGACGGCGGCCGCCAATTTGGGCCTGACGATGTGGCGCGAAGCGGCCGAGATCTGGATCGGCACCGCGGCGCGCTGGTGGGGACTCGCACCCGCCGCACCGGCCAGGCCGGAAGGCGCCGAGGCCGACCGGCGCTTCGACGCTCCGGAATGGGAGCAGCACCCCTTCTTCCGGCTGCTGAAGCAGAGCTATCTCGCGCTTTCCAAACAGCTTCTCGAGGAAGCCGAGCGGCAGGCGGTCGATCCCGACGAACGGCAGCGGCTTGTCTTCCATCTCCGGCAGTTCCTCGACGCGATAAGCCCCACCACGTTTCTGCCGACCAATCCCGCGGCGCTTCGCAAGGCATGGGAGACGGGCGGCGGCAGCGTCGCCGACGGGCTCCGCAACCTTTTGGACGATCTTCGCCAGGGCCGGCTCAGCATGACCGACACCGCAGCGTTCGCGCCGGGCAAGAACCTCGCCACGACTCCCGGCAAGGTCGTCTATCGCAACCGCCTCATCGAGCTCATCCATTACGCGCCGATGACGGCGCAGACCTACGCCGTGCCGCTGCTGTTCATTCCGCCGTGGATCAACAAGTTCTATGTCCTCGACCTGCAGCCGAAGAACAGTCTTGTCCGCTTCCTACTCGAGCAAGGCTTCTCGGTATTCATGATCAGCTGGAAGAACCCGGACGCTTCGATGGAGGCCATCACCTTCGAGGATTACATGACCGACGGCCCGCTCGCCGCGAGCGACGTCGTCCGCGAGATCACAGGGGCCGAGCGCATCAACCCCGTCGGCTACTGCATCGGCGGAACGCTGCTGGCGATGACGCTGGCCTATCTGGCGGCGCGGCGGGACGACCGCTTCGGTGCGGCCACGTTCATGGTATCGCTCTTGGACTTTTCCGAGGTCGGCGACACGGCGGTGTTCATTGACGAGCCGCAGATCGCCTACATGGAGCAGCAGATGCTCGAGCGCGGCTATCTCGATAGTCGCCGCATGTCGGACATGTTCAACCTGCTGCGCGCGAATGACCTGATCTGGAACACGGTGATCAACAACTACCTGATGGGGAACAAGCCGCCCGCGTTCGATCTCCTGTACTGGAACAACGACGGCACCCGGATGGCCCGGGCGGCGCACAGCTTCTATGTCCGCAACACGTACCTCGAGAACAACCTGATCACGCCGGGCAAGATCTCGCTGCTCGGGCAGGAAATCGACCTGCGCCGCATTCGCCAAGACATTTACGCGGTGGGCGCCGAGAAGGACCACATCGTGCCCTGGCGCTCGGCCTGGCGGATCGCGCAGCTAACAAGCGCGCAGACCCGCTTCGTGCTGGCTGCGAGCGGGCACATCGCCGGCATGATCAATCCACCTTCCAAAGGCAAAGGCGGGTATTGGACGAACGACATCCTCTCAGCGCCGGCGACCGCCGACGCCTGGCTGGCCGGCGCGCAAAGGCATGACGGCAGCTGGTGGACCGATTTGACCGGTTGGCTCGGGGCCCGATCCGGAGAGAGAATACCCGCGCCGCCCATCGGAAGTGATGCCCATCCCCCAATCGTCGACGCGCCGGGAACCTACGTCCTGGAAAAATAGGCGCGCGCAATGGTGCTACACGAATTCGAGGAGAGCCTTCGGCAAGCCGCAACGTCGCAAACTGGCGGTAGCATTCGAAGTCATCTGGATTTCTTCTTGGTTCAGGGGCAATCACTCTACGGCCCGTGCTAGAGTATCTAACTAACCACTGAGAGGAGGTGCTCGCCTCGCCGTCTACAGCCTGTGCCAGGCTGAACCCTTGAGGACTGCCTGGCCTCGCTATCGCCTCGAGCACGAGCATATGCCCGAGATCGCTGCTGCCCGGATTTGCTGAGTTTCTCGACTAAGGCCGGCTCGGAAAATCCGGACATGATCGTTGATGACATTCGCGCCGCCCAACCGCGTAACGAAAAGGAGCATGTTCTGACCCTTCTCCACGTGCTCCACCATTTTCTGAGAACGCATCTAGAGGCCCGGCCCGAACAGCATCCTTGGAGTGACCGGTTCTGAGTTTTGTTCGAGAGGAAAGAAGCCCCGACCTTCGCCAAAAGCCCGGACGAGAGCTTGCCGTTGCGCTCCACCGCATACCACCCAGGTTTGATCGCCCGAATATCCGATTGGTCTTCATTGACGTAATGGGGAATGGTCATTGCGGTACTCCTAAATTGGGCTGGTCCCAAATCAGGACGACTGGCCCGTGGCGTATTCAGTTCGACTTGCGCGGGCTCATCCATGCTGTTCATCGGATTGCAGAAGATTGACATTCGATCGAGAAGAGGCACAAATGTTGCTTCATACCGGGGGTGTCTCTTGCAGATTGAAGACCCCCAATTTTGGCGCGCAGGAGCGATCAGCATCGTCGTCGTGATGATGATCGTTCTAGTGATGCTCACCGTCGACAGCCTCATGGCGATCGATGCCGGTGGATCTCATGTGCCGCTCTACAGCGTCATCAATCAGAAAATCGGATACAAATTCGACGCTGCTCGCGGCTTCGACGTGCCGACGATCGGTGAGAAAGAACCTTTGTTCGGTCGCGAATATTCTGACCAGGACGCAACAGATCTCATTGGCAAGGGGAAGCTCGTCATCCAGAGCCGCGCTTGCATAGATTGCCACACGTTCTTTGGCAACGGCGCCTACTACGGTCCGGACCTCACGAAAGCATGGCTCGATCCCGCGTGGCAGGTTTGGAAGGTTATCACCGGGAGCGATACCCAAGAAGAAGCAATGGTCCGTTTCCTCATGGACCCGGTGCGGTTTCGCACCTGGACAAGGACCATGCCAAACCTTCACTTGTCACGGGATGAAGCAGTAGCCGTGGTCGCCTATCTCAAGTGGCTGTCGGCGATCGATACCAACGGTTTTCCCGCCAACTTCGGCCATGTGTCAGTCAGCCGATAGGAGGCGACCATGTATCGTTCGCAGCAACTCGCGCTCAAATATCTGACGGCGGCTATTGCCCTGTTCGGCGTCATGACCATCGCCGGGCTGATGTCGGCGTACTATTACATAAACTCGAACTTCCTTTTCGGGCTGCTCGATTTCAATATTGCCAAAATCCTCCATATCGACACGCTCATCATCTGGCTTCTTATGGGCTTCATGGGAGCAATCTACTGGTTCCTTCCGGAAGAGTTTGGCATCGAGATCGCAGGGATCAGAGCCGCCGAAGTGCTCTTTTATGTATTTTGCGCGGTCGTAGCCGTCGTCGCTGCAGTTTTCATCTTCGTCCAGTACGGCGGCAGCGACGCCCTTGGAATGTGGCTCGTCAATCAAGGCAGAAAATATGTCGAGGCACCGCGATGGGCAGCTATCGGCGTCGTGATCGTCATGCTCGTGTTTGCCTACAATGTGATCGGAACGGCGATCCGCGCCAAGAAAATGACCGGCATCATGGCCGTACTCATTATCGATCTGGTACCGCTCATCATCCTTTATCTCAATGCCTTTGCGGCCTACCGCAACATGTCGGAGGATCTCTACTGGTGGTGGTGGCTCGTTCACCTTTGGGTCGAGGGAACCTGGGAGGTGTTGATCGGCTGCATCATGGCGTTGGCGCTAATGAGCCTCCTTGGTACGTCGCGTCGAATTGTCGAGACCTGGCTTTACATCGAAGTCGCATTGGTGATGGGGACCGGGATTCTCGGGCTCGGTCACCACTACTTCTGGATCGGCACGCCGCAGTATTGGCTCGCCGTCGGCGGCTTCTTCTCGGCCTTTGAGCCTCTGCCGCTCCTCGGCATGGTGGTCCATGCGGTCTACGATGCGGGAACGCATCGCATGAAGACGACGAACCGGCCGGCTTTCTTTTGGATAATGGCCGAAGCATTCGGCAATTTCATCGGGGCTGGCGTTTGGGGATTCATGATCACCTTGCCCCAGATCAATCTTTACGCCCACGGGACCCAGTGGACCGTCTCTCACGGCCACTTCGCGTTCTGGGGCGCCTACGCCTGCGGCGTCATCGGTGTCTGCTATCTCGTCCTGGGGAAGGTCCGAAGTGCGGCAATGCTCGACGGCATCGCGTGGCGATGGGCATTCGTGACATTGAACATCGGTCTCATTGGCATGGCTGGCGCACTTCTCATTTCCGGCTTTGCACAGGCGTTTATCGAACGCGCTTTGGGCGGTTCAACCTTGGAAGCATTCATCGCCGGCCAGGAGAGCCCCTCATTCGTTGCCGGCATGTACGCACGCTTCGTGTTTGGCCTGATTTTCGCGGCAGGTTATGTCCTGCTGATCTACGATTTCGTCACTTTGGGCAGGCGCGTGCCTGCTCGCATGGTGCAGGCGGTGGCATCGTGATCGAGCTCGAATTGCTCAAGACCGCACTCCTGCTAGGTGGGCTTGTCTTGCTTGGCGGTTGCTACGGGATTCTCTACGGAATCGGCAAGCTTGCCGACTGGCGTGCGATGCGGCTCGCCGGCTTTGCCTGTTACGGACTTCAATGCGTGATCGCGCTGGCAGTTGTTGGGCTCTCGCCGTTGACGGCTCCCTGGAAGCTCGTTGTCATCATCGGCACGCTCGGGTTCTTCGGGATCCCACCCATCACTTGGCGCTTCGTTGAACGAACGCATGAGGCCGAAGGACACACATGATTGCCAACCTCCTCAACTTCTTGATCGGCCTGGGCGTGTCATATGTCGCAATCTTTGGCACACCTGCGAGCGCTCCTGTGCCTTGGATACTGGCTCCGGTTGGGATCGCCATCGTAGTGCTCGCCGTTATCGCCCGACGCAGCGACTTCTCTGGCTGGCAGAGCGCCACAAATACTGTCTTGGGTGTTGTCCTCTTGGTCGTCACTCTCGTCAACTGGGGCATACCTGTTTCGCCTCTTGTCACCTTCTGGATCAATCTGTGGGTCGGACTAACGGTGGCGAGCCTGGCGCTCTGGGCGGCCCTCTATCATCCGAAGGAGGGCGCCGCCAAATCCGCTTGATCAGCCTCAAAATGGCTGCAGCAGCGCTGCCGTTGCTGGGGTTGGTAGTGGCTGAAATTGCGTTCTACGGTCTGCCGCAAAAACTGTGAGACCGTGCTCCCTGACCGCGGCTGTTGTCCGTTCGGGGTCACTTGCTGACATCGGGAGAGGTCTGGCATTTGGTTCGCTAAGTGCCCATGAGCGGAAGTACGCCGGCGAATTTAGTGGGTCCGAGGTGGCCAGATGCAAATGGCGCCTTCTGACTACCGTTTTTTCGATCCGCGATCCTCACTCGAAATCCAGTTGATAGGAGTCGCCGCGCCGGTGGGCGAAGCGCGACTGGCCCGTAAGCTGCAGCCCATCGACAGTTCGAAGCGCCAGGGAACGATGCTGGTGCCACACCCTGACGCGAGGGGGCTTATTGCGCGGGAACCGTCTTCAGATAGGCGATGATGTCGGCCCGTTCGCCTGCGTCCGGGATACCCTGAAAGGCCAGCGCCATCGGCGAGTCCGGAATCATCGCTTTGGGGTCGGCGATCCATTTGTCGAGGTTCTGCTCGTCCCACACGAAGCCCTGCTCGCCCAGCTTCTTCATTCCGGCGGAATACATGGCGTAGTCGGCCACGCTTGCGGCTTTGCGTCCGACGACGCCGTTAAGCTCCGGCCCGACCAGGGTCTTGGCGCCGGGGCCGACCTGGTGACAGATGCCGCATTTGGCGAAGGCCGCCTTGCCTTTGGTCGTATCACCTTGAGCAAGGGCCGGTGCGCTCAGAGCAAAAGAGCGCGACCGCAGCAAGTCCATAAAGCTGAAACTTCCCCATCTCAGTGCTCCTTAACACCGTCCTCCCAAGAGATCCCGAAGTCTCTGTCAGGAGTCCAACGTTTCTCCCTTAGCTATGTACTTTTCTTGTTGCGCCACTCTAGCAGAACGCACGAAAGCCCTCAAAAAGCGGATTCCGCGTAAATGTCGGAGACGTCCGCACGCTAAGGGTTGGCGGGCAATCTGGCTATGGGTCAAAAGCAGACATGAGAGCGGCGACGCGCGTCGTCCGCTTTGTGCCAACAACAGACATTGCGCGATTCTTTGAGCGAGTCATCTATGCGGCTGCCGCCTCCAGAAAGTCATCAACGAAGGCGGCGAGAGCGTTCCAATCAGTGAACTCGCGGTCATGTCCGGTGCTCGCGGCGCCGCCGGACTTAATCTTGACCTGGCAGGCTCTTGGGATCCGAGTCTCGCCTTTGTTATGGCGGGTGCGGTCGCAGTCACTTTCATCGGTTACAAGTTTTTGTTTCGCCAACCGCAACCGCTGCTTACCGCTGGATTTCACTTACCCGAAATAAAGCAGATCGACCGGCGCTTGGTGTTAGGCGCAGCGTTCTTTGGCGTGGGCTGGGGACTTTCTGGCTTTTGCCCAGGACCTGCGATCACCTCGCTCCCCTTACTTGCTAAGGGCACGCTCGTCTTCGTTCCGGCCATGCTCGGCGGCATGATGGTCACTCGCTTGATCACTAACACTAGGCTTCGGGCAAAAACCTTGGTTTCTGGAGCCGGCGAAGCCCAAATGTCGTGATAGGCGCCTGAGATCGGCATCCGTTAGTTCGGTGACCGCTACGCTTTACCGGTTGCCATCTTTGGTCACGAGCAACGCCCGGAACTTGTCGGCCATGTCATCCTTCGCGGCGCCCACCACCTAACGGACAGTCACATCCGGCGAATTCGCGGGCGAGTCGGCACCCCTTTCCAAGTGTCCGCTTCAGGTCAGAATGAAAGGATCTGGGGTATCGTCTCGCGCGGTGACTTCAAGGGGACGGAGATCGATCAACGCGCAAGAGATGCCGCGCCCATTACGACGGCCAAGGTGGTGGTCAAAGAGCTACACAAGGATCTGACCAAGGTGCCGGACCACGAGCTGACGGGCACCACGCTTGATTCGTTCTCTGCCTCAACGTCGGAAACTAAACGGCGGCGTACTCGTAGATGTCTTCCTCCTGAGCGTTATGGATGCGAACGAGCGCCTCGATCAATTCAATCACCCGCTGCGCGTCGCGCACGAGGTACTTATCAGCGTCCTCTGGGTGTAAGCCATCGGCAAGGCGCGCCAGAAGCCGCGCGAGATGGAGAATCTCTCTATGGGCGCGGCTCATTGCCGAAAGGCCATGACTGTCGGCTAGAAACTGCCTCAGCCGCGGGTAAACCGTCGTCTCGTCTCCCCGCTCGTGCATGACGATAAACTCTTCGACAAGGCGATGGGCCTCGGAGATCAAGTCCACGGCTTGTTGTCCGCTGGCATCGTCGAGGGCATCTGTAATTGACCTTAACTGGTCCAAACTCTTTCCAAGCAGCTCATGCTCATGATGAAGCTTCCGAGCCATTTTTTCGGGCAGCGAGCGCGAAATCAGTCTCCGCGTGGGGCCGAGAGCGCGCAACGCGTTGAGGATGACCGCGATATCGATGGCTTCTTGCGTGATTGCGCCGGCGACAGGGGCGAGCCAGCCAAAGGCGGCAAAGCCCATGGCAATGCCGGATAAAGCCATGCCGGAGATGATACTCTCTAACGCAATCCGACGGGCGCGGCACGCAATGGCGACAGCCTCAGATACCCGATCGAGACGGTCCACGAGGATGACGACGTCGGCGGCCTCCGACGAAGCACTCGCACCGCGGGCGCCGAGGGCGATCCCGACATCGGCGGCGGCTAGCGCTGGCGCGTCATTTATGCCGTCCCCCACCATCAGTGTCGGATGCAACCGCCGTTCCGTCGCAACGGCATCGACCTTGTCGGAAGGAACCCGATCCGAAAGCACGGCATCGAGGTCGAGTCCTGCGCCAATCGTTTCAGCGGCGTCTGCCCGGTCGCCTGTAACCATCACAATGCGTTCAACGCCGGCATCCCGCAGGGACTGAACCGCATGGGGTGTTTCCTTTCGCAGCTCGTCGGCTAGCAGCAAAGCGCCAATGGTACGGCCGTTGACCGAGACGAAGACGCTTAGCGCAGAGCGCCAAGAGGCGCGGCGTAAGGTCCGAACGGCCCAGTCATCTGGTTTGCGGGCGCCGAAAATCAGCTGTTGCGAACCGACGCGTACTTTTTGGCCAGCGATTATTCCCTCGAGACCAGACCCCATGACTTCGTGCACCAACTCCGGCACTTGGAGATCAAGCCCTTTACTAATAGCGGCCGACACGATGGCTGCGGCAACCACGTTCTGCGAAGCTTGCTCAAGGGAACCTGCAAGCCGCAAGACCTCGTCAGGGCTTTCGCCGGGCGCTGTCTCAACGGCAATGAGACGCGCACCGCCCACCGTGAGAGTACCGGTCTTATCAAACAAGACCGTGTGCGTGCGCGCCAAAGCTTCAAGCGCGGCGCCACCCTTTATGAGAATTCCGCGCCGAGCCGCTTGCGAAACACCCGCAATGAACGCGACAGGCGCCGCGAGAATGAGCGGGCACGGGGTCGCTACGACCAAAACCGCAAGTCCTCGAATGGGATCTCCCGTCAGCAGCCAAGCCCCGCCCGCCACAAGGACTGTTACTGGCAGCAAAAGCAGTGCGTAGCGGTCCGCAAGACGAATGAACGGAGCCTTGGCCGTATGGGCAGCAGTCACCAACCGCACAATGCCGGCATATGTGCTTTCACCGGCGGTGGCGACGGCCCTCATGGAGAACGTTTCGCCCGCGTTCAGCGTGCCGCTGCGGACATCTTCTCCTTCGTGACGACTGACGGGTATTGGTTCGCCGGTGAGCGCCGACTCATCAATTACGGCACTTGGCGAAGTGACTAAACCATCGACCGGAATAATTTCTCCCGCACGAACGAGAATCGCATCGCCAATCTTAACCTCGTCAACCGGGACATCTTCGAGGGATTGGTCAACACGACGATGCGCTGTTCGCGGAGCGCGATCCACGAGAGATTTGAGACTTCGCTCCGCACGCGCGACGGCGAAGTCCTCAAGCACTGTGCCGCCGGCATACATTATGGCGACCACGATTCCAGCTAGGGACTGGCCCAGAGCCAGCGCCGCAGTCATCGATAAAAACGCGATAGCATCGACGCCCATGCGGCCCTGCAAGAGATCTCGGCTAATGGAGACTGCAAGAGCGATGACGACGGGCACCGTGGCGGCGCCCCAAATCCAATGGGCAAGAAGGCTTTTGCCGCTTGTGTATGCGACCAAACCGGCGGCAAGGCCCAACAAAGCAACAACAATCAGGGCGCGCCGAACTACACGTTCATTGATCACATCGTTGCATCCGCAGATATTGCTTCGTCCAGCCAGGCCGTTGGTTACACTGCCCTGCCAACCAAGGCACCAATCCCAGCGGTCAAAGCCATCGCGAGAGCGCCCCAAAACACGACCCTTATCGTTGGCCGAAGGATCGCGGCGCCCCCTGTCCTTGCGCCGATCATGCCCAGTAGCGCCAGGAAGACCAACGAACCCACTGAAACGGCGGGGAGCAGCCAGGATTGTGGCGAGAGCAGCGTTAGAACAAGGGGCGCCGCTGCTCCAAGAGAGAAGGTTGCAGCCGAGGCTAACGCGGCTTGAACCGGGCGCGCCGTGCTGATTTCTGAAATACCGAGCTCGTCGCGCGCATGAGCTCCCAATGCATCCTTGGCCATTAGTTGTTTCGCAACCTCGCGGGCAAGGCGAAGCTCCACACCGCGCGCGGTATAAATCCGCGTAAGCTCCTCCTTCTCGGACTCAGGATCCTCCAAGAGCTCGCGCTTCTCACGTTCAAGATCGGCGTGCTCGGTATCGGACTGGGAACTGACAGAAACATATTCTCCCGCCGCCATGGACATGGCACCGGCGACAAGCCCAGCGACTCCGGCAAGCAAAACATCTGCTTTAGAAGCGGACGCTGAAGCAACCCCGAGAATGAGACTAGCCGTCGAAATAATGCCGTCATTGGCGCCAAGGACGGCTGCGCGAAGCCACCCGATTCGCTCGACGAGGTGTGTCTCTTTATGAAGGCGCCTTATCAAAATCCTAAATCCGAGCGCTTGCAGCCGGTGATCATGGCTCGCACGAGGTTTTCATGATGCGCAAAGCTCGCAAGCGCCACGCCTGCGATATGGAAGAAGGTCAGCGCGAGCGTGATGTTGGCAATGAGCTCGTGGAGTGCCTCCACAGCTTCACCCGTTTGCTTGGTGAAGATTCCGGCCAGAGGCCCAGCCTGCTGATCGCCCCCATAAACGATGAGACCCGTCACAACGGTTGCAGCAAGGAAAATGAGAAGCACCAGCACCATGGCCCCGCCCCCCGGGCTATGCCCAAGATATCGCTTCGCGCGAAATGACACTAGATCGCGTATATACCGCAGCACGCCCGTGGGGCTGTAGATGAAGTCCGAGAAACGTGCGTGGATCGGGCCGACAAATCCCCAAATTGCGCGGGCGACGACAAGTGTACCCACCAGGTATCCTGCCCAGACATGCACCGTGAGAGGATCTTCGATCAGATAAGCGACCGTGAAAGCTGCCACCAAGGTCCAGTGGAAGAGCCTTACAAATGGATCCCACACATAAATCTGCCGCTGCCGAGAGACGGTGTTTGGATTGTGCATGGTGTACATCGATAGCTCGCCGACCTCGCGTCCACTTTGACAAGCATCAAGGCCATAAGGGGCACGTCGGCTTTGGGTCATTCGCTGACATCAGAACGGCGACGGGCTTGGTTCGCTTTGTGCCACTTCCTGACATCGTAGATGGTCGATTGCAGTGCTTGTAAGCACCCCGAGCGTTTGCGCCGGTCATTTAACGATCAGCACGGCGCAGGGGGCGAGTTCGACGAGCCGGTCAGTGGTTTTGCCAAGGATCCTGTGGTAGAGCGCCGAATGGCCCTTGAACCCGGTTACGAGGAGATCGAAGCCGTCCCGCGCGATGAAGGCGACAATGGCAGGGGCCGGACGACCGATGACGATGTGGTTCACGAGCTTTACGCGGTGATGCTTTGCTTCGGCCTCCGCCTTTGCCACCACTTCAGCGAATTTGCGATCAGCCACCTCTTTCTCGCTGACGACCTCCTCGCGTGAGCCTGCGTGCATCCAGGGGATTTCCTCGACGCAGATCATGTGCGCTTCCGCCTTATGGGAATGTGCGAGCCGCAACGCCGCGACCAAGGCCTTGAAGGCCCCTTCGGATCCATCGTTAGCGATCAGGATTTTTTTGAACATGGGCGGCTCCAACGCTTCTGAAGCGAATGCTGTTTTCGCACTAAGGCTCTGATCGGCTTAGGATCCGTCGCCGCGCTCTACCAGATCACGGAAGGCATGCCAGGTCGCGTGACCGATTAACGGGAACATGATCACAAGGCCAAAGAAGAGCGTCACGAAGCCGAGTAGCATCGCGCCGGCAATCAGCGCTGCCCACAGCGCCATGGCCTTCGGATTCTTGCGGCAGGCCCTAATGCTCGTCAGCGCCGCCGTCACGACGTCGACACGCTCGACCATCAGCAGCGGCGCCGCAACCGCCGAAATTGCGAAGACCGTGGCCGCCAGAACCATCCCGACCCCGGTGCCGACGATCAAGAGACCCAACCCCCGTGGCGTGAGCAATAGATTCGAAACGAACGCGTCAAGTGGCGGCATCGGCTGCGGCCCCAGGAACAGCATGAAAAGTCTTCATTCTCAGCTTAAAGGATTAGCACCGACGTTATTTAGTCTGGATGCTTTTCAGATACTCGATGATCGCTTCCACGTCCTGCGGGCCAAACACGAAGATCGGCATGTCGGGATGACCAGAGACAATGCCCTCGCCAAGCGACTCTGCAAGATTTTCGACCGGATATTTGCTGGATAGCGTGCGGAAGGGAGGCGCTGGCGGGTGTGGACTATCGCCTTCTTTTCCTATGGCGTGGCAGCGCGAGCAATTCTCTCGCACCAGTAGTTCTCCTTTACCTACGAGGCCTTTCTCTGCAGGGGCCGCAGGATTTAAAGGAACTAGCAGAAACGATAGAAAAACGACCGGCGCGATTGTTTTGTGCATCGTGCCTTCCTTTGCAAACGCGTGGAGGCGGTGCCCGGCTTGCAGGCCGACTATCTGTAATGCAGATCCCCAACGAAGGCCATCGGCCGTAACGGACTTAACCTCCCCGGCAGGCCGTTCGATTGGAGTACGGATTTGATCCCGCGCTCATAGCACATTGCCTCTCCCTTAGCCGCGTCGGGCTTGAGCGCATGGGCGAACGCTCTATGCCCGAACACTCGCAACTCGTAGCGCTGCTTTTCTTCATCCCATCGCTCGTGGCGAGCAAATTGCTGCTCAAGCTCCTTGACCCGCTCGATCAATGCGGTCTGCTGCTCTCTGGCAGTAAGGATGCTCCCCTGCAATTCGATAACTACGGCTTCCGGACGGTGGCGTCATTGACCTCTTTCAATGCCTTGAAAGCCCCAACCCAGTAATGAACTCGCCAATCATGGTTTGGTGAAACCCTTGGTCGTTAAAACGAATCAGACGTCACGAGTATGCGGGGCCCCTCCAATCCGCAAGGCGCGGAGGCCGCTAATCCTCCGAATTCACCGGTCCAATGCAGACGGCCCCGACCTCAGCGTTCGCACGTTCGGTCAGGGCCGTCAGTTACATCCCCTCCTCACCGAAGGAATACGGCAAGAGCGAAGTTAATCGCCCGCGCATCGAAGGCATTGAGGCAGATCAAAGACTGCGCGCCGTACTAGAGGCTAAGCCCCCTTTAGGCTGCAACATATAGGTCGCAATATCCCATCGCGCTGATTTTGCCTGCGACCACTTGGCAGGCTCCGGCTCCCATCATTCCCATCGAGCCTCCCATGCACATGCCGGAGCGCCCGCCGCCCGCTGCGATATAGAACTTGCACATGTGGCACATGCGCATACCGCTCGGATAGTCGCGGTAATGCACAGCCGCCTTCCTGGCTTTGGCTTCGGCGGTCGTAGAAGCTCCTATCAGTGGCACCGCCGCAGCCACTGAGACAAGCGCCATGCCTCTAAGGCAAGTGCGGCGCGAAACCCTTCGACTCAACATGCCATCCTCCAATTATCGGAGTGCGCCCGAGCGAAGCGTAGCTCCTTTTGCGGTGGATGGTTTGAGCTAGGTCAATAAGCCGATCACGTCTTCGGCAATGAAACGCATATGCTGCGTCTTTGCGTGACTACTGGCATGACAAGAGCGCGCAAGCCGTCATGACAGTGGCATGGACACTGCGCCCGCGACGGTGGCGTCAACCAATGGTCAGGTCGCTATTGGTTGTCCCGCCGATCGTAGCGTGCTTGCAGACGCGGAGCGATTAGCCATGCAATCGGCGCGGCTAGAATAAGGCTGACTATGACCACGATGGGGATCCATATGTAAGCGTTGACGCGGAGCGCGGACACGTTCAATACCGTAATTATCCCCGCACCGAAAATTACTGCATTCGTCATCGAGTAAATAAGAACAGCAATTCTCCGTCGGTTTCGCGTTCCCGTTTGCACTACCCTTCATCCCCACAATCAGGTGGGCGCGTTGACCGTGCGAGCCCTCAGGCGACTTCCGGAGCAAAAATTTGCTCATCACGCAGGCGAAAGTCGCCGCCTAGGGTGCGCAGAGCTTGCTCCTTCAATGTCTCCACATCTCGGACGCCACCTGCAGTGGCAGAAACTAGGATGCGGTGCGCCAATTTCTTTTTCATGAGCGCAATCTTGTCTTCGGTGCTCAAGTACGGGTGAGCGGCGCTCAACTCTTGCCATGAGGCATCGAAGGCAGCCGTGAGGATCTTGAGTTCCTCCGGCCCAAAAAACGGCGCGTATTCTTGGAAGGGCATCTTTCACACTCGCACAGGCCAAGCGGGCTTAAGGCTCTCAGTCACCGTTGCTTGGGGTAACCCGGTGATGACGAAAGCTAGCAGGACCTGACGGCGGCTGTCTTCATGCGGCGCAATGTGTTAGCGCGTGCGGTGCATCATAGACGTTCGATCGCGTACCTTGGCAGGTCGACCCCGTCGGACAATTTTGCAACGTGCGAAATTCCGGGCGGCGGCGCTCCCGGCAACTGACCGAAGCCGAAGGACCCCCGGCGATATTTCGCTCTTTGACAGCGCCGCTTTATGCTCGTCCAATGTCACTGTTGCCTTGGCAGCACGCGCCGTAAGGGAGCGCCATTCCCAAAGCGGGACCGGATCACGGTCTCAATTCGCAGTCACGAGCTTTCCATAGCAGAGCGTCGAGAGGTGAACTTGGGGGCACGTGCCCAAAAGCTTGGCCTTTCTCAGGCGCATCAATGCCTGCTAATCGAACCCGATACTGCGTAAGACTCAGGTGCAACAACGTGATGGTATCTCCATCCTGGAGCCCAACTACTTGGAGCGAGGTGCTACTCCGCCCTGCCAACTAAGGCGCCAAATCCCCGCAAGACGACCCTTATGGTTGGGCGGATGATCGCCGCGCCGCCCGCCATCGCTCGGTGGCATCGGCCCTGGTGTCGCTTTCTGCGGCGCTCATCTTATTCATTAAGTCTCATCTTCATTCAGGCTCATGCTACTTAAGGCCACAACTCTACCAAATGTGTCGTCCCGAAGCCCGATGCGTAGTCAACGAGCGCAATAGCCACGGGCCTGATTGTGTAGACTGCAAGCTCCTTCGGATCTTCTGGAACGAGCCGCCTCGATTGCGGGAGCCTGCGAAATAGTCGCACGACCAATTCTTCGGCCTTTTCTTTTTCTTGCACCCTTGCGGCCGTGCCCGACATGGATAGACCGCGAAGCTTGTAGAAGTCCTGCGCCCGGTCGACGATCGCCACCGAGACTTTGTTGTTGAGCTTAATGTTGCCGGCCTTTTGCGAGGTCGCACCAGTCGCAAAGTACAGGATGAGATCGTCGTGGATGTAGTTGACGGTGGTGGCTTGCGGATATCCGTCAGGGCGAATGGTCGCGATCGTCATTATGTGTTGACGCCGCAAAACCTCGAGGATTTTCGACCTGAGCGCTTCATCCATACGGGAGAGGGGGCTCAAACGTTAGGGCGGTCCGTAGCGCCCGGCGAGCCTGGGCTTCAGGCCGAGTGACGCGACCATCAAGAGACTATCACAAACTTCGTGTTCGCCCATCACGAGTTGCTGAATGACGGGCCTTCGGCTTTCATCTCCGTCAGACTATCAGTGGTCCTGAAAGAGGCGAAAACAGAGGCGCAAAGGTACGTGGATCGCTTTGTTTCTGCCATGGGATGGCGGGTGCCCGTAACAAGCTAAGCGAGAGCTTCCTGCCTCGCAAAATTCGATTGTGAACCGGACAAGGTCGTGGCTTCGTGGTCGAGGGCGAGAGCCGTCGTGGCGTCGTTGAGCTTGCATCGTGGAGATTGAGCGGACAAGACGCGGGACCGCCTACCGCAACATGCTTAAACGGTATGGTGCGAAGGCTGCACTTTAGCGCGAGCGGCGGGTAGAGGAGTGGTGTAGTTAGACATCTCCTCGTCGGAGGCAAACCATGAAAAGCATTCTGTGCGTATCGCTATTGATCCTGCTGATGCCGACGAGCGCTTACTCCGAATTGCCCGGCGACAGCGTCGACGGGAAGCGCTTGCATGACGCTAACTGCATGGGATGCCACGATACTGGCATCTACACCCGCAAGGACCGACTGGTTCGGTCTTTGGATGCGCTGAAAAACCAGTTGGGCGGCTGCAGTCATATGGCAAAAAAAGAATTCTCCGCGATTGAAACGCAGAACATCATCAAGTACCTGAACGATCAGTTTTATCAATTCCGCTGACGGGGAAGAGGAGGAATTGGGTTGATCCACAAATGAAACTTAATCAGTGAGGAGGCTTGCCTTTGCATCTCCGTAACGTGCTGTCTGTCATCAAACATATCCTCACCATGGCTGCCGTCACCCTCACCACGGGTAACGTAACTTATGCATCTCATCAGCATTCCGGTCCCGAGTGTTACCACAACGGCCAACGAATATATGTTCCTGATGGTTTTAATTATCCTCGTCAGGCGTGGGCCGGTTGGGGAATAGCTTGTCGAACACCGAAACCGGCGATAGCAGCCGGATCAGGAGCAACAGCAGCGGAGTCAGGAGAGCGACCCGTAGAGTGGTGTGGCTGGTGGATGCGGCAACATCTCGGAGCTCACTACGGTCCTGAGTTCAATGTAGCTCGGAACTGGTTGAACGTTGGTCGTCCGCTTGACGGTCCTCGCCCCGGTGCCATTGGTGTCAAGGCTCATCATGTGTTCCAGGTGGTTCGGGTTGTTGATCGGGGACATGTGCTGGCGATCTCCGGTAATGACCATAATGCCGTTCAGACCCGGATACGCCCAACGTCTGATGTAATCGGTTGGCGTGACGTTACCGAGGAACGTACTGCTGCCGACAAAACTGCTGCGGAGCAAGCTGCAGCAGCCAAGGCTACTGCGGATAAATATGCAGCAGATAAGGCTGTTGCGAACGAAGATGCTGACAAGACTGCTGCTTACTACAAACCTCCAAATGCTACGGTTGATAAAATTGTAGCGGACCAAGCCGCGGCTTATAAGGCCGATGCGGCTATGTGGGCAGATAAATTAAAACAATGGGAGGAAGAGGACAGGACTGCCGAGGCTGCGGTGTCGAAGGCTGCGCGGAGAAGGCTGCTTCGGATAAAGCTGCTGCTGACAAGGCTGCTGCGGATAAAGCTGCTGCTGACAAGGCTGCTTCGGATAAAGCTGCTGCTGGCAAAGCTGCAGTAGCCAGCGATGTTGTGGCTCACTAGCGGGAATCCGTTAATAACGGTTCTTGTTTTTCGCCGTGCTAGAGCTCTCGGCCTCGGTGAAAATTCGTATGCCATCGTAGTGGGCACGGCGCTGCCTACATCCTCCTCATTCGGAGGAACATCGGGGTTGAGGCGCCCGCCGTTGGCAGCCGCACTTGCCTTGCGAAGTTGGCGGGGGTCTTATTGGTAAGCGCCCGTGAAGGCGGCAATGCGCAATATTGATTCAAAAAAGCGATCGTCCCAATTCGATGTTGTCAGGTCGCTGGCTCTCGTCGAGTTTTGCAACACAATCGAGGGGTAAACCGGACAGGGCATCTGAGCCCCGGCATGTTGCGAAAGTGCCAATTCCCGACACCGTAGATTGCCGGATGCATTGCTTGTTAGCACCCTATCGTTTTGCACCGGTCATTTAACTACTAGCACGGCGCAAGGGACGAGTTCGACCAGCCGGTCGGTGGTTTTGCCGAGGATCCGGTGATAGAGCGCCGAATGCCCCTTGAACCCGGTTACGAGTAGATCGAAGCCGTCCCACGCGATGAAAGCGACAATAGCCGGGGCCGGACGTCCGACGACGACATGGCTCATAAGCTTCACGCGGTGATGCTTAGCCTCGGCCTCCGCCTTTGCCACCACCTCGGCGAATTTGCGATCGGCTGCGTCTTTCTCGCTGATAACCTCCTTTTGCAAGCCCCGAGCATCCAAGGGATCTCCTCGACGCAGATCATATGCGCTTGCGCCTTATGGGACTGCGCAAGCCGCAATCCCGCAACTCGTCGCGAGGTTCCGACCGAGAATTACCTCCTCGACCATCCTCTCGTTGCCGAGCATTGGCTCGAAGGCATGGAGCGACTCGGTCTCGGCGGCCTCGTTGAAGAATGAGCGCGACACTGTCCAGAAGGAGCCGTTCCATCATCAACATAGCGTCCATTGCTGGCTATTCGCGACCCAAAGCTCGACATCGAGCGTGGCCGGCTTGCAAGGCTGTTTGGCTTCAGGTTGTCGCCCTAGAACTTAATCCGTGTCGTTCAACATTCCGAGCGCGCTGCAAGCATACGGGATCTGAAGCACGTGCATTCTTGCCTGTAATCTTGCTAGTTGTCTTTCCGCCTCCGCCGCTTCCTCCTTCTCACGGGTCCAGCGGAGTTTCCAGATCAGCCTGACCAGTTCACTCGACGCCCGTTGCTCAAATGGGGTGTTCAGTGGTCGGGGTTTCCTGACAAAAGTACCTTCCGCCGCTCGGCTTGGCGTCTTGCGGCTCAGAGGGTGATCTTCACGCGAACACGCGTGGAAGAAATTGGCATTGGGGCAGAAATCTGGAGGCAATTGCAGCTCCTCAGACAACTCCAGCCACCAATTTCGGCAGGCGACGTCATGAGGGCATTCTCGGCACTTGGCGCGCGCTTCAAAGAATACTTGTCCCTTGTCCGCGCGAATGGCTGCAAGTACGTCAACTCCGCACTTCTCCATCACCCTGTCCATCAGCTCTTGCCGACGGAGTATCTGCTTCAGCCATGAGAGCGTTGAGGTTTCCATCATGCACCTCCCTCTTCTGCCACCCAGCGAGGGGTTCGTGCCGAAAACCAAAGTCCTCGGGTGCCGAGCCCTAGTTAGGGGCGGGTATCCTGGCACAGACTGCGCGAGCTATTGCTCCATATGGGCAAGCGCCACTTCAACCGGATCGCGATTGGGGGGCAAAGCGGTTTGCGCCACCGGTGTGACGGTTGCGGTCAACCTTCAGCTAACGATAAGTCCACGCGCGGAAGGCAACTCCAACTTGATCCACATCAAGCGAGAAATTTCCGCCACACATAGCGATCTCACACGCCACTCGGTTTAAGAGTGCTTGTCCCGTCACCCGCAGGTTCAGCTAAAGCGGGGCGCAACTCATTTGTGAGCTATTTGCGGCCAGATGCCGAAGCCTGGCTCGAATACCCCAAGGGGGTACTCGGCGAAAAGGAGACACCTCCCCAGAACGCGACCCAGGCTCTTCCCTCCATTGTTGCCTGGGAGGGGTGCGATCGCCGACGATATTTGATAGGGGATAATCGGGCATCCAAACCCTCTCTGCGGCTATGGATGTCAAGTGCCGGTCGGGAGCCCACACTCCCGACCGGTGCGCCCGATATGGTAGTTGCTGCCCCGGCCGAGAGTTCCGGCGACGTCCGGCCAAGACTGCTGACTCCCCCAACGCGAGCAATGGAACTCTATCCCATGAGGATCGGGCGTCCTTGCGCTGGATCAAAGGCCGTGGATTTGTGAAGCGCCGTAGGTAGCTAAAATTATTTCTTTCTGTCTGCATAAAGCGCGATTTAGAGCATTGGGTTTGTGCCATATGGGGACATGGCGCTCTGAAATCATAAAAATGCTTTCCCTCGGTGCGGGCCGAGGGCGTTTTGGTTCAATATGTCGCCACCATGATAGGTGTCGCAACGACAGCACAAGTTACGCCTGCAACACGGAATGTCGCGAAATGTTGCCGACCAGATTTTTCTGATCTACGCCGTATCCGTGAACCTTCAAAACCGAAGATTCACCCAACTGCTGTAAACTGGCTACCAATGATATTTTTAAAATGGTGATGCGTGCTGGTCATTGATCCAAATCAACGCGAAGGGCTCCCATGGCCGGCGCAAACGTCACTGCATTCCCAACTCGCTCTATCTAGCAAGCTGCAAGTTGATCGGCCCAGCCCGACCACCTCACATTCTCAGTGTGGTAAATGCGCCGCAGATTGGGCGTTTTTGAGCATTTGCCAACTTGTCGCATAGACAACAATCATAGGCCAATTCAACGTTCCAATCTCGGGGGGATGAGCGTTGTGGGACGCTCCAGCTGCAAAGCCGTCAGGATTCATGTCGCCGCAAGCGCGAGCGATCGCCCCGATTCGGCTGTGTTCTACGCCTTCGGCGGCTCTACGCTTATTACATTGTTGCTGGTGGGAGCAGGAGTCGCATTTACTCCAAAACCGGTTTCTGCATTGCCGAGCTTTGCTCGCCAGACTGGCCAGCCTTGCTCGACTTGCCACACGGCTTTTCCGCAGCTGACCCCGTATGGTCGCCGCTTCAAGCTTGAGGGTTATACGGCGGGTGGCACTCGCTGTGGACCGAACGCACCTGGGGATGCTGAATTCCAGGTTCCGATATCCGGAATGGCCGTTCCCGGGTTCACCAATATTCAAAAGGAGTTGGCCCCTGAGGATACTCCGAAGGGCTTCAATTCAAACAACAACGTGTTTTTTCAAGAGACCAGCGTATTTTACACCGGTCAAATCTATTGCAACTTTGGAGCATTCATACAGGCCACCTACGAGCGCCCGGGCGCCAGTTTCTTTCTGGACAACACCGACATTCGTTATGCCAAGACCACCAATATAGCGGGCCTGGACTTGGTCCTCGGGGTTACGGAGAACAACAATCCCACCGTTCAAGATCCCTGGAATACAACTCCGGCTTGGTCATTTCCCTTTGTGGCCGCATCAGACGCGCTGGCTCCAGTTCCTTCCGCCGGCACAATGATTGAAGGCACCTTCGAGGGCCGCGTGGCGGGCACCGGCGTTTATCTCCTGGCGAACGACAAATTTTATCTCGAAGGGACGGCTTACGGCACCTTTGACACGAAGACGCTGGAAGCGCTCGGGCTCGATCCGACTGATCCCGCAAGCCGTTTCGATGGTCTGGCACCTTACTGGCGCGCAGCCTACGAGAATGACTGGGGCAACTACTCGCTCATGTTCGGGACCTTTGGCATGTTCGCCAACGTCGCCCCAATTGGAAATCAGTCCGCCCCAACCGATAAGATTACCGACGTGGGCGGTGACGCCCAGCTTCAGTACATTGGCGAAGTCCACGCGTTGACTGGACGGATCAGCTATATCTTTGAACACCAGAAGCTGGATGGCAGCCAGCCACTGGGGCTTTCCTCCAATTCGAGCAGGCCCGCGCGCGGCACCGGAGCGCGGCGATCCGGGGCGAGCGCCGGAACGGCGCTCGCGCCGATCGGCAGCGGCTGTACGCCGAGCGGGCCAGCCTCGCCGCGATGCTGAAGAACTACGGCCTGCTGACGCTCATATGGATCCTTCCCCTGTACACGATCCAGGGGTTCGGCAAGGCGATCCTGTGGACGGTCTCCCGGCGGTTCGAGGAGGCGTGGCAGGTCCTCGCGGCGTGGGCGTGGAACCTGCTCCACCTCCCCGGGACCATCCGGCGGCGGATCCGGGCGCAGGCGGTGCGGTCCGTGCCGGACCGCGCGGTCCGAAGGTACATGGCGCCGGCCGGCCTGCGCCTGCGCAGGTGGGCCGACACGGCGGGGTCGCTCCTCCGCCGGGGCGAGCCGATCGAGGACGAGGACGAACGGCCGGTCGACGAGCAGGAGGAGCTCGTCCTGCCCACCCTCGGCGCGCGCACCGTGTCGCTCGCCCGCTCGCACCCGGTGGCGACGGCCTGGGTGCTGTTCGCCGGCCTGGCGGTGATCGCATACCGGCACCTGTGGGGCCCGGACCCGCTGACCGGCGGCGCGCTGCCCGCCTTCCCGGCCGCGCCGACCGGGTTCTTCCAGGAGTTCCTCTCCGGGTTCCGGACGACCGCGCTCGGGGGCACGGACCCCGGGAGCCCGGCCCTCGGCATCCTTGGAATGACGTCGGCGGTGACCTTCGCCAGCACCGCCCTGGCCCAGAAGTTCCTGTTGATGGTGCTGCCCGCCGTCGCCGGCCGCTCGATGTATCGCCAGGTCCTGCGCCGGACGAACGAGCGCGTCCCTTCGGTCATGGCCGCCGCCGCGTTCGGGCTGTCGGCCGCGCTGATGTGGGCGTTCTCGGAAGGGCGCATCGCCGTGCTCGTCGGGATGGCGGTGCTGCCGTCGCTGCTCGACCGACTGGAACGGGGGTTCTCACGGCACAAGCCGGGGCGCTCGCTCCGCTTCCTCGTCGACGCCGGGCTGGTCCTGGCGATCGGCGTGTCGTTCTTCCCGGGCGTGCTGCTGTCCTTCGGGGTCCTCGGCCTCGCCTGCCTGGTGGTGCCCGCGCGGAGCGGGTGGGTCAGGGGCGCCGGGCTGATGGCCGGAACGCTCGTGGTGGGAGCCGCGCTCGCGTTCCCCGTGGTGGTCGCGCTCGGCGGCGACCCGTCGCCGGCGATGCATTCGACGATCGGGCGGCCGGACGTCGGGGCGCTCCTGCGGCTGTCGCCCGGACCGGCTCCGGGGTCGTGGGCCGTGGCGTGGTTCCTGCCGGCGGCGGCGCTCGTGTCGCTCACGCTCGTCGACCGGGAACGCCGGCGGTCGGCGTTCCGGCTGGCCATCGCGTCCCTGGCCGGGGTCGCGCTGGCGTGGCTGTCGGCGGCCGGGTACCTCCCGGCGGTGGTCTCGAACCCGATCGCGTACGTCGCGGCCGCCGCGGTCGCGGACTGCGCGCTGGTCGGGCTGGGGATCGCGGCGGCCGTCGAGATGGGCCGGCGGGCCTTCGGGTACCGGCAATTGGCCGGCGTGGCGCTCACGGCCCTCGTCGCCGGTGGCCTGCTGCTGCAGGCCGCCGAGGCGGGGGTCGGCGCGTGGGCGGTCGGCTCGAACAAGGAGTCAGCGTCGTGGCCGCTCGTGGCGCCGGTCGAGGAGGGCCAGCCGTACCGGGTGTTGTGGCTCGGCCGTCGCAGCGGGGACCCGTTCCCCCCGCCGGGCGGCGACCCCGTCTCGGTCGCCGAGGCCTCGGGCCAGACCATCCGGTATTCCGTGACCGGCCCGGACGGGGGGACGTCGCTCGACTTCGGGCGGCGGTTCGCCGGTGACGGGTACGCGGCGCTCGAGCGGTCGATGTCGCAGATCCTGTCAGGGAACACGACCCACGGCGGCGCCCTGCTCGGGCCGCTCGGGGTCACGTATCTCGTGGCGGAGCCCGGCGACCTGCCGGATTCGGTCGTCCTGCTGCTCGACGCCCAGGTCGACCTCGACCTCGTGCCGACGAGCGGCCTCCTGATCTACCGGAACGAGCGGGCCCTGCCGATCGCCGCGGCCACGTCGCAGGAGGAGTACGCGGCCGCCGCGGAGAACTCGGACCTGCTGCCGGTGGCGTCACTGCCGCCCTTCGACGGGGAGGCGCTCGACCCGGCTCCGGGCGGGTTCCGGGGGACGTCGCCCGGCGGCACCGCGCTCCTGGCCGGCGAGTTCGCCGACGGGTGGCGGCTCGAGGCGGACGGGAACGAGGTCCGGCCGCGGGTCGCCTTCGGGTGGGGGACCTCGTTCGAGGCGCCGAAGGGCGACGTGCGGATCACCTACGCGCAGCAGGGCCGCCGGGACCTCGAGATCGGGCTCCTGGCCGCGCTGTGGCTCGCCGCGCTGTGGATCACCCGGAAGCCGGTGCGCCGGTGAGGTCGCGATCCGCGTTCCTCACGCTCGTTGTCGTGATCGCCCTCGTCGTGGCCGGGGCGTGGGCGCTCGAGGAAAAGGCCGGGTTGCATCCGGCGCGGGCCCTCGAGGGGTCGTCGTCGGTCGCCGGTCCCGACGACGCGCCGTCGGGCGCCTGGTACTGCCCCCACGGCGGGGGCAAGGGGTGGACGGGCTCGGTGTCGATCACGAACCCAGGATCGACCCCCGTGACGGTCCGCGTGCGGTCGATGAGCCGGCACCATGCGCGGCCCGCCGACGTGATGCAGGTCCCGGCCCGGAGCCGGGTGGCGGTCGAGGTTCCCGCGAACACGCGGGAATCCTCGACCGAGGTCGAGTACTTCGGCGGGTGGGTGGCCGCGGGGTGGGTGACCACCGCGCGCGGCGCGCCCGCCGCCGCCGAGCGGCCCGCCGGGCGCGTCGCCCGTGCCGACCGGGTCCCCGCCGCCGCCCGGCGGCGGCGAGGGCGGCGAGAGCGGCACGCCGACCGGGGTGCCCATCGAGGAGGGCGTCGCAGCGGAGTCCTGCTCGCCCGCGGCCGGCAGGACCTGGTTCATGGCCGACGGCAGCACGGTCCAGGGCGAGGAGATGTACGTGGTCGTCATGAACCCGTTCGCCTCGGAGGCGTCGTTCCGTCTCGAGCTGTTCGCGGAGGCGCGGTCGCGCGACGCGGGGGAGTACTCGGTGCCGGCCGGGTCGAGCCGGGCGGTGTACGTCAACGACCTGCTGCTCGGCGACCAGACGATCGCGGCGAGGGTCACGGCGACGATCGGCCGAGTCGCGGCGTCGACGCTCGACATCGCGGACGCCGGGGGCGTCCGCTCGTCGATCGCCGTGCAGACACCGGTGGGTGACCCCGCCGTCCCCGGAGCCGGGGACGCCGGGGGAACCGAGCTCCCGTTCTTCAATCCGAACGAGGACGGCATCTCCTACGGCGTGGACTTCCTGTCCGCGGACGGGCGGCATCCGGCGATCTCCGCCGGGCAGACCGTCGGGCCGGGCCTCACGCGGACGGAGACGCTGACGGCGACCGGGCCCGGCGCCGTCTCCCTCGTCGAGGACGACGGCGGCCCCGTGTTCGCGGTGCGCCGCACGGTCGGCATCCGGGGGGACCAGGGGAGCACGCCGGCGCTCGAGGCCGAGACGGCGTGGCTGCTGACGTCGCCGGCGTCCGACCGGCGCGACCGCGTCGCGATCGCGCTCGCCAACACCGGAACCGAGGCGGTGACCGTCACGCTCTCCGCCCTCACGGAGGACGGGCCCGTGCCGGGCGGGCAGTTCGCGGTGACGGTGCCGCCGGACTCCTCCGTGGCGGCGCCGGTCGACTTCCTCGGCGGGCACGCCGACGCGTCGGTCGTGGCCGTCTCCGACGGGGGCGCGTTCTCGGCGGTGATGACCGCCGCGTCGACCGAGCACCCCGCGTACGCCGTCGCGGCGGGAGCGCCGATCCCGTCGCAGTGGGTCCCGGAGGACTGAAATCGGCGGAAATTCGCCCCCGAGGGTTATGGAAAGGGGCCGCCCTTCGCTATGATTCGCAGTCCGGGCCGGCCGGTCCGGAAATTGGGTACGTCGGAGGGTTCGATCGTGAGCAGTGGACGCCATGTGAAGCGCAGGTTCGCCGGCAGGCTGCCGGTCGTCCTGCTCGTGGTGTTCACGGTGTTGGCGGTCGCCGGCGCCGGCTCGGCCTTCGCGGCGCTCCGCTACGACCGGGCACGGGTCCACCGCATCATGCCGGGCGTCTCCATCGAGGGCGTCGACGTGTCCAACATGACCCGCGCCCAGGCCATCGCCGCCGTTCAGAAGGTGGTCGACCGCCGCCTCGACAAGCCGGTGCACGTGGTCTTCGGGAAGAAGTCCTGGGACTTCAAGGTCGGGGAGCTCGGGATGTCGGCGGACGTCGAGAGCGCGGTCGACGAGGCCCTCGCGGTCAACGGCGACTTCTCGTGGGTGTCGCGCGTCTACCACCGCATCGCGCACGACGACGTGCACCGCACGTTCTCCGTGACGACGTCGTTCGCCGGCCGGCCGATCGTCCAGTTCGTGAACGGCCTTGCGCCGTCGCTGCAGCGGGCGCCGGCCAGCGCGTCGTACGCGCTCGTCGACGGCGAGGTCGAGATGAACCACGCCCACCCGGGCCAGGCGCTCAAGTTCTGGCTCGCCCGCGACCAGATCGTCCACGCCGTGAAGAACGGCGGCGGCACCGTGGACCTCGCCACGAAGAAGGTCGCGCCGAAGGTTCCCGACTGGGACGTCGGCAAGCTCATCGTCGTCAGCAGGACCGAGAACCGCCTGTGGCTCTACGACGACTTCCAGGTCGAACGGACCTACGGCGTGGCCACGGCGGCGCCGGGGTTCGAGACGCCGCCCGGTCGGTGGACCGTCATCAACAAGGCCGAGAACCCCACGTGGCACAACCCCTGCTTCGGGGAGCCGGACTGCTGGGCGGCCGGCGAGCCCGAGGAGATCCCGCCGGGCCCGGGCAACCCGCTCGGCACCCGCGCGCTGTACCTCGACGCGCCGGGCATCCGCATCCACGGGACGCCGTCGGACTCCTCCATCGGGTCCTGGGCCTCGCACGGGTGCATCCGGATGCACATCTCCGAGTCCGAGGCGCTGTACCCGCTGGTGCCGATCGGTACCCCCGTGTTCATCGTCGGGGCCCCGCCCTGGGGCGACACGGCGGATCCCGGCGCCGCCGGCTGACCACCCGTCCGGCCCGCGGAACCACGCGCCTTCTCGCCCGAGCGCCCGTCCCAGGCACGCGGTGTCCTTCGTTCGACCGACAGGCATCGGGCGTCGGTCCCACACGCGGATCGATGGATGGGGGATGCGGAAATGATCACCGGGGGCTATACGCCCGAAGGGTCGTATCGGTCGAGGATTACTTCGAGATGGCCCCTACGAATCACCAGCCCAAGTGCCCTTCGTGCCACAACGGCGACGTCATCTCGATCACCATGACCGTCGGTGAGTCCGATCTGCAGTTCAGCACCTGCCACGAGTGCGAGGCCAAGTGGTGGGTCAAGGACGGCGAAGCGGTTCCGCTGACGTCGGTGCTCGGGACCGTCGGCACCCGCTAGGTACGGAAGCACACCCCAACCGGACACCCCCGGATGCCCGCACGGCCCACCCGAACGGGTGAGGCCTCCCGGCTCCGATCCTCGAGCGGCCCGCGATCCGCGCGACGCGACCGTGGTTCCGCGCGCCCGTCGTCAGGATCGCCCGGCCGCACTGTGTAGGATGCGCTGTCGTCGTGTCCACCCGTGACCTCGCACCCATCTTCAAGGCCTACGACGTCCGCGGCGTCGTCCCCGACCAGCTCGACGCGGACGTCGCCCGGCGCATCGGGTCCGCGTTCGCGTACTGGGCCGGCGCGCCCCGGATCGCACTGGGCCGCGACTGCCGCCTCTCCTCGCCCGACCTCGCGGCGGCGTTCATCGAGGGGGCCACGGGCCGGGGCGTGGACGTCGTCGAGCTCGGGCTCACCTCGACCGACCTCGTGTACTTCGCGTCGGGCGCGCTGAACGTTCCGGCGGCGGCCATCACCGCGAGCCACAACCCGGCGCAGTACAACGGGCTGAAGTTCTGCCTGGCGGGGGCGGCGCCGGTCGGCGAGGACTCCGGCCTGCAGGAGATCCGCGCGCTGGCCGAGCGGGACGAGTTCCCGCCGTCGCTCTCGTCGGGCTCGGTGGTTCAACGCGACATGCTGCCGCAGTACGTCGACCACGTCCTGTCGTTCGTCGACCCGTCCGCGATCGCGCCGCTCACCGTCGTCACCGACACCGCGAACGGCATGGGCGGCCTGGTCGTGCCGGCAGTGATGGAGCGCCTCCCCGTCCGCCTGATCGCGCTGTACCCGGAGCTCGACGGGACGTTCCCGAACCACCCGGCCGACCCGATCGTCCCCGAGAACCAGCGCGACCTCCAGGCCGCGGTCATCGAGCACGGCGCGGACATCGGCATGGCGTTCGACGGCGACGCCGACCGGGTGTTCCTCGTGGACGAGAACGCCGCCGGGGTGAGCGGCTCGCTCGTCACGGCGCTCACCGCCGAGGTCATGCTCCGCCGCGAGCCCGGCGCGTCGGTCGTCCACAACCTGATCTGCTCGTGGGTGGTTCCGGAGGTCATCCGGGAACACGGCGGGACGCCGATCCGAACTCGCGTCGGGCATTCGTTCATCAAGGGCGTCATGGCCGAGACGGGGGCGATCTTCGGCGGGGAGCATTCCGGCCACTACTACTTCCGGGAGAACTACCGCGCGGACTCCGGGCTCATCGCCGGGGTCGTCGCGCTGGCCGAGCTGTCCCGGGCGGGCGTTCCGCTGTCGGAGCTCCTGCTGCCGTACCGTCGCTATTTCGACTCGGGCGAGATCAACACCCGTGTCGACGACCCCGCTGCCAAGATCGAGGAGGTGGCCGCGAGGTTCGCCGACGGCCGGCAGGACCGGCTGGACGGGCTCACGGTCGAGTACGACGACTGGTGGTGCAACGTCCGCCCGTCGAACACCGAGCCGCTGCTGCGGCTCAACCTGGAGGCGCGGACGGAGCCGCTGATGCAGGAGAAGACCGCGGAGGTCCTGGAGGTCATCCGGCGGCTGACCCGGGCGACGGGCGGCGGGCGCGCCGTGCCTGGCGCCCGATGGCCGGTCTGCACCGGACACGACGAACGAGGAGAACGAGGAATGCCGGTCGAGAAGGAACTGCTGGACATCCTGGCGTGCCCCAACTGCCGGGGCGAGGTCGTCTACGACGAGGCGACCGAGATCATCGAGTGCCAGACCTGCCACTTCCGGTACCCGGTGCGCGACGGCATCCCGGTGATGCTGATCGACGAGGCCGAGAAGCCGAAGTCGTAGTGCTCGACGACCTGGCGGCGCTCGCCGCGAATGACCCGTCGGGCATGCTCGAGGCGATCCTCGGGCTGGCCGGCCAGTGCCGCGAGGGCTACCGCGCCGGGCGCGAGGCGCCCGACCTGCCGTCGGGGGACGGCGTCACGGCCGTGGCCATCTGCGGCATGGGCGGGTCCGGCGTGTCGGGCGACATCGTCCGGGCGCTGTACCGCGACCGGCTCACGCTGCCGGTCACCGTGGCGAAGGGCCCGATGCTGCCGGAGTTCTGCGGCAAGGACACGCTGGTCGTCGTCTCGTCGTACTCGGGGAACACCGCCGAGACGCTGGCCTGCTTCGACGAGGCCACCGGCCGGGGGTGCCGCGTGGTGGCCGTGACGAGCGGGGGTGCGCTGGGGGAACGCGCCGCCGAGCACGGGGTCGCGGTGGTGCCGGTCCCCGCCGGCTTCCAGCCGCGCGCCGCGGTGGGCCACCTGACGTTCGGCGTCCTCGGAGCGCTCGAGGCGATGGGCGTCGTGCCGACGCTCGAGGCCGAGGTGCAGCACGTGGCCGTCGTGCTCGAGGGCCTCCGCAACCGCATCGGCCCGGAGGTCGACGAGGAACGCAACGTCGCGAAGCAGCTGGCGACCGAGATCGGCGACCGGTTCCCGGTGATCTGGGCGGCGGTCGGGATCGGCGCAGTCGCTGCCATTCGGTGGCGCACCGAGCTCAACGAGAACGCCAAGGTGCCGGCGTTCTCGGCGGCCCTGCCCGAGCTCGACCACAACGAGGTCGTGGGGTGGTCGGCCGGCACCGGCGAGCGGTTCGTGCTGCTGACGCTCCGCCACCCGGGCGAGCATCCCGACGTGGCCGAGCGGTTCCCCGTCTCGGTCGAGGTGGCGCTCTCCTCGGGGATGACCCACCGGGAGGTGCGGGCTGACGGCGACACGCCGCTCTCGTCGCTCATGTCGCTCGTCATGCTGGGCGGGACCGTCAGCGTGTACCTTGCGGCCCTGCGGGGGGTGGATCCCACGCCGATCGACGCGATCACGCGGATCAAGAGGGCGCTGGAGGCCTGAGATGACGTCACACGGGGTGCAGGAGGCCGTCTCGCCCGGGGACGGTACGGCGGCCGAGGTGTTCGAGTTCCTCCGGAGCAGGTCGGAGCTGGTGCCGAAGGTGGCGATGATCCTCGGCTCGGGTCTGGGGCAGGCCGCCGACCTCATCGAGCAGGAGTCCGCGTTCTCGTACGAGGACCTGCCGGGGTTCCCGGCGCCGACCGTTCCGGGCCACGCCGGGAAACTGGTGCTCGGAACCCTCGCCGGCGTCCCCGTTGCGGCCTACATGGGGCGGATCCACTACTACGAGGGCCACCCGATGGCGCTGTGCGCGCTGCCCGTGCGGGTCGCCCGGCTGCTGGGCGCGGAGATCATGATCATCACGGCGGCGGCCGGAGGCCTCGACCGCTCGCTCACGCCCGGCGACCTGGTGGTCGGCACGGACCACATCAACATGATGGGGGAGAACCCCCTCCGCGGGTGGCACAACGCCGACGGGTCGCCGCCGTTCCTCAACGTCTCGGACCTGTACGAGCCGGCGCTGCGCGAGATCGCGCTCGAGGAGGCCGCCGCCGCGGGGCTGTCGGTCGCCACCGGCGTGTACCTCGCCGCCCCCGGGCCCTCCTACGAGACCCTTGCCGAGATCGAGTTCATGCGGAACGCGGGGGGCGGCGTGGTCGGCATGTCGGTCGTTCCCGAGGCGCTGCCGGCGAGGGCGCTCGGCATGCGCCTGCTGGGGTTGTTCTCGGTGACGAACCTCGTCGGCGGCGAGGTGAACTGGCAGGAGGTGCTCGACGTCGGCCGGTCGATGGGCCCGAACCTGGCCCGGCTGCTGGAACGGGTCGTTCCCCGGATCGCAGCGACCGAGGGCCCTGCCGCCTCCGACGGACATTGAGACACTCTGTTCGACCGTTCGAACCCGACGACGACCGGACACCAGACTGGAGCGCTGACATGGACTGCGACGTGAAGGACCTCGGCCTCATCGACAAGGGCCGCGCGCGGATCGAGTGGGCCGGCGCCGAGATGCGCGTCCTCGCGCTGATCCGCGAGCGGTTCGAGAAGGAGCGCCCCCTCGACGGGCTGAAGATCGCCGCGTGCCTCCACGTGACGACGGAGACGGCGAACCTCGTGGAGGCCCTCCAGGCGGGCGGCGCCGAGGTGGCGCTGTGCGCCTCGAACCCGCTCTCGACGCAGGACGATGTGGCGGCGGCCCTGTGTGAGCAGAGCGGCGTCAGCGTCTACGCGATCAAGGGCGAGGACAACGAGACCTACTACCGCCACATCAACGAGGTCCTCGACCACCATCCGAACGTCACGATGGACGACGGCGCCGACCTGGTCGGGCTGCTCCACACCAAGCGCAAGGACCAGCTCCCCGAGATCCTCGCCGGCACGGAGGAGACCACGACCGGCGTGATCCGGCTGCGTTCCATGGCCGAAGCGGGCGTGCTCGCGTATCCGATCGTTGCCGTGAACGACGCGAACACGAAGCACCTGTTCGACAACCGGTTCGGGACGGGGCAGTCGACGATCGACGCGATCCTCCGCTCGACGAATCTGCTGTTCGCGGGGCGAACGGTCGTCGTGTGCGGCTACGGCATGTGCGGCCGCGGGGTCGCCTCCCGGGCCCGCGGGCTGGGCGCCCAGGTCGTGGTCACCGAGGTCTCGCCGCTGGCGGCGCTCGAGGCGGTCATGGAGGGCTATCGCGTCATGCCGATCGCCGACGCCGCCCGGATCGGGGACGTGTTCGTCACGGTCACCGGCGACACCTCGATCATCCGGCGCGAGCACATGGAGGCCATGAAGGACGGCGCCGTGCTGGCGAACAGCGGCCACTTCGACGTGGAGATCGACAAGGCTGCGCTGACGGAGATCGGCGGCTCGCCGCTCCGCGTCCGGGAGTTCGTCGACCAGTACCAGCTGCCGGACGGGCGGAAGATCTTCCTGCTGGCCGAGGGGCGGCTCGTCAACCTCGCCGCCGCCGAGGGCCACCCGGCCTCCGTCATGGACATGTCGTTCGCCAACCAGGCGCTCGCCGCGGAGTGGATCGCGAAGAACCACGAGGGCCTCGACAAGGCCGTGTACGGTGTCCCGGCCGAGATCGACAACGAGGTCGCCCGCCTGAAGCTCACGGCCATGGGCGTCGAGATCGACTCGCTGACCGCCGAGCAGGAGGCCTATTTGGGTTCCTGGGAGCAGGGAACGTAGGCTCCCGCTCTGTGGCGGAACTCCATGATGTGCGTCCGGACGAGCTGGCGGTGTTCCGCGCCGTCGGGTCGCACCTGGCCCGCCGCGGGCTGATCTCCGGTTCCGAGGGCAACCTCTCGACCTTCGACGGCTCCCGCCTGGTCATCACCAGGACGGGGTCGCGGCTGGACGCGATCGGTCCCGAAGACGTCCTCGTGGGGACGTGCCAGGAACCGCCGCCCGGCGCGTCATCGGACGTTCCCCTGCACCTCGAGGAATACGGGAAGCGGGCGGAGGAACGTCCCGCGGCGATCGTGCACGCGCACCCGCCCGGAACCGTTCCGCCCGGATGGGTCGAGGGCCAGGCGCACGGGGTCTATGCGTCGGGGCACACGCTCGACCACGCGGCCGCGGTGCTCGAGGTTCGGCTCGGGCGAACCGACGAGGGCGCTGCGCCCGTTCGACTGTCCTTCCGGGGCGACGCGGGCCGGGAGCCGACGATCGAGCTCGTCGACCAGACCCGGCTGCCCGTGTCGGTGGTGGACCTCGTCTGCGAGACCGTGGAGGAGGTCGCCGACGCGATCCGCCGGCTGGCCGTGCGAGGGGCGCCGGCGCTGGGGGTGACGGCCGGGTTCGGAGTGGCGATGGCCGCGCTCCGTGCCGCGGGGGGCGGCGACGATGCGCGGGAGGCCGCGGTGAAGACAGGAGACGTGCTCGTCGCGACCCGGCCGACCGCGGTGAACATCCGGTGGGCGGTCGACCGCGTGCTCCGCGCAGCCGGCGCCGTCGCTCCGTCGGAGGACCGCTCGTACGCGGACGCAGCGCTCGCCGAGGCACGCGCGATCGAACGGGAGGACGCGCTCGCGTGTTCGGCCATGGGCTGGGCGGGCGCGGAGCTCGTCCCCGAGGGGGCGAACGTCCTCACGCATTGCAACACCGGCATGCTGTGCACCGCGGGGATCGGAACGGCGTTCGGCGTGCTGTGGTGCGCGCATCTCGCCGGGAAGAGGATCCACGTATGGGCCGACGAGACTCGGCCCCTGCTGCAGGGAGCGCGGCTCACCGCGTGGGAGCTGCAGCGCCTCGGCGTGCCGTACACCGTGATCGCCGACTCGGCCGCGGGTTCGCTGATGGCCAGGGGGCGGGTCGACGCGGTGATCCTGGGCGCCGACCGCATCGCCGCCAACGGCGACGTGGCGAACAAGGTCGGGACGTACCCGCTCGCCGTGCTGGCGCAGCGGCACGGCGTTCCGTTCTACGTGGCGGCCCCGACCTCGACGGTCGACCTGTCGACCCCGTCAGGGGACGCGATCGCCATCGAGGAACGCGACCCGGAGGAGGTCACCCACGCGTTCGGCACGCGGGTGGCGCCGGAGGGCGCGCCGGCGCTGAACCCGGCGTTCGACGTGACGCCCGCGGAGCTGATCACGGCGATCGTCACGGAACGCGGGGTCGTCCGGCATCCGTTCTCCGAGGGCCTGGCGGGGGTGGCCTCGTGACGGAGCCGGTGTCGGTGCGGACGCGGTTCGAACGGTTTCCGGCGACGGTGAAGGGCGCGCTCGTGTTCCGCGGGGAGGACGCGGACCCGCACCAGATCGCGGTGCGCGGCGCGCGGGCGGTCGAGTACGGCGGGCGCGGGGAGCGCGAGGTCCCGGTCGAGCTGGCGGTGGTCACGGTCCCGCCGCACCAGGACGTGTTCGTGCCGTTCGAGATGTCGCTCGGGGAGCTCGAGCCCGGGTGGTACGGGTTCGAGGTCGACGTCGACCTCGACGGGTCGCCCCGGACGCTGCCCGGGGACCGCCGGTTCTCGGTGGCGTGGCCGCGGGGGACGATGCGGACCGGCGTGGTGAAGGTGGATCGGTCGTTCCGGGTCGGCGACATGCGGGTGGTGGTGGCCCGGCTGCAGCTCGCCTCCGACGCCACGACCCTCAAGCTGGAGCTCGACCCACCGGCGCCGCTCGAGGTCGCGCTCGCCGCGGACCCGGGCTCGATCGAGCTGCCGGTCGTCGAGGTCGAGCTGGACGAACGAACATCGACCGCCACGGTTCGTGCATACCCGGTGCCGAGGGAGTCGCGGAAGCTCCGCCTCGAGGTCGCGGCGGGGGAGGAGCGGCAGGCGGTCGATCTCCCGCTCGACTGAGGGTTCACGCGCTCCCGAACTTCCAGGACGACCTTGCCCCGCTTTCCCGGCGCCGCCAGATGCTCGAACGCGTCGCGGGCCCGTTCCAGCGGGAACACGGAGTCGATCCCAACATGCAGCGTGCCGGCGCCGGCGAGCCTCGCGAGCTCCTCCAGCTGGGCGCGGTCGGGTTCCACGACGAAGTAGGTGGCGGTCAGGCCCTCGGGCGGTTCCTCGGCGATGGACACGATGCGGCCGCCCTCGCGAAGCACCGCGCCCGAGCGGGCCAGCGCCTCTCCGCCGACCGTGTCGAACACCAGGTCCACCGGATCGACCACGTCCTCGAACCGCTGCGAAGCGCGGTCGACGACCTCGTCGGCGCCGAAGGCCTTCGCCGCGCCGACGCCCGCCCCGGTCGCGGTGCCGATCACGTGCGCGCCGCGCCACCCGGCGAGCTGAACGGCGACGTGGCCCACGCCGCCCGCGGCGCCGTGGATCAGCACGCGCTGCCCGGCCTCGAGCCCTCCATGGACGAACAGGGCCTGCCACGCGCTGAGCCCGGCCATCGGGATCGCGGACGCCTCGGTGTGGCCGATGGACACCGGGCTTCCGGGCGAGCACCGACGCCGGGACGAGCGCGAGCTCCGAGGCGACGCCGTCGCGGTCGAACGGCGTCAGCGCGAACACCTCCTCGCCGACCTCGACGCCGGTGGTTCCCGTTCCGATGGCGGTGACCACGCCGGACAGCTCGTACGAGGGGATCGCGGGGAGCCGGTCGAGCGGCCAATCGAGCTCGTCGCGCGTGATCGCGGCCGCGTGGACCCGCACCAGGGCCTCGCCTTCGCCGGGCTCGGGAACGGGGATCTCGACGAGCGCCAGTCCGTCGAGGCCGGGTTCACGCAGGTGGACCGCCCGCATCGTCGCCGGTTCGTTCATCAGCTCTGCCTCCAGTGTCTCGAGGGAACTTTCTTGCTAGGAAGTAACTTCTGGGCGAGTATAATCGCGAGCCATGGCGGACGGCAACCCGGACCACGTGGACGAGCTGCTCGAACAGTGGCGTCGGGAGCGCCCCGACCTCGAGGCGGCGCCGCTCGCCGTCGTCGGACGACTGTTCCGCGCCGCAGCGCTGGCCGACGCGGAGCTCGGCCCGCCGCTCGCGGCGCTCGGGCTGCAGCCCGGTTGGTCGGACATCCTCGCCGCGCTCCGGCGGTCGGGCCCGCCCTACGAGCTCAGCCCCACCGAGCTCATGCGGGCCACGCTCCTGTCCTCGGGCGGCACGACCAAGCGGCTCGACCGGATGGCGGACGCAGGCCTCGTGGAGCGCTGGCCCGATCCGAACGACCGGCGGGGGATCATGGTCCGCCTCACCCGGAAGGGAACGGCGCTGATCGACCGGGCGATGCCGCTGCATCTCGCCAATCAGGAACGCCTCCTCGAGGGACTCGCTCCGGCCGAGCGCCGGGCCCTCGAGGCGCTGCTCCGCAAGCTGCTGAACGGGCTGGAACGTCCGGCGCCGACCGGCGGTCGGGGCGCCCGGCGCCGGGCGCCCTGATCGAACCCACGGATTCGATGTCAGTGGGTCGCGCTACGGTCCGGCCGTGCGGTCCCTGCTCGACCTGGTCTTCCCGCTCCGCTGCGCCGGATGCAGCCGCGGCGCCTGGCCGTTCTGCGAGGCCTGTCTCGAGCGGCTCGGCGCCATCAGCCCGCCGCTGTGCGCCCGGTGCGGCCGCCCGACGAGGGAGCGGGTCGCCACGTGCCGGGACTGCCCGCCGCGCGAGATCCATTCCGCCCGATCGCCGTTCCTGTTCGAAGGGCCGGTCCGCCAGGCGCTCCACCGGCTGAAGTTCTCCGGGTGGAAGGCCGTGTCCGAGGCCCTCGGCGCGGCGATGGCGGCGGCGCATGAGGGCGAAGTCGACGTGGTGACGTGGGTGCCGCTCGGCCGGAAGCGCCGGGCCACGCGCGGGTACGACCAGGCCCGGGCGCTCGCTCGCGTGGCCGCCGGGCGGCTGGATCTCCCCCTCGCGCCGCTGCTCCGGCGAACCACGAACACCGCGCCCCAGGCCCGCCGGAACGCCGCCGAACGGCGGGAGGCCCTGCTCGGGGCGTTCGCTCCGATCGCCCGGCCGCCGCCGGGGCGGGTCCTGCTGGTCGACGACGTCCTCACGACCGGGGCGACCGCGGCGGAGTGCGCGCGCACACTGCTGGAGGGCGCCGGCGCGACGTCGGTCTCGCTGCTGACGGCGGCCCGGGCGCTGAAAGGACCGGTTCCGGCCCGCTGCTATGCTCGCGGCGGACCCCGTCCGGGTCTGTGGTTGCCCGGGGATGTTCCCCGGTAGTCGATGCCAGTCGCAGGCGAAACGACCCACGTAAGGCGAGCCTTGGCCGCCGAGCATGGTGCGACTTAGAGGTAAGTCCTGCCCCGGCCGGCGCCGGGTCCACGTGGTCCGGCGCCATCCCGGGAGAAGGTGCTAAGCCGTCCGCGAGGGCGGTGATCCCCTCGGCAGGCGAGTGTGGGGCCAAAGACCAGGTCAGCCGGGCGGGGTCCAACTGCCTCCTCACGCGATGGCCCAGAAGGTTGTGGGCCGTTCGGCTGGTCGCATGCGGTCCGGGTCCGGGCTAGGCTGTGGGATAGGGAGGCGGGCCGCACCGCCGCCTGCGGAGCGCGACAAGGAGGTGCCGATGGATCTCGTCCTCAAGGGCAGGGGGGTCCGCATCACCGAGCAGATCCGCGAGGTGACCCACCACAAGCTGGACAAGCTCTCGCGCCTCGAGCCCCGAGCCATGAGCGTCGAGGTGGAGATCAGCTCCGAGGACTTCCCCACGCACGACGGGACGAAGAGCATCGACGCGGCACTGCGCGTGCCGCGCTACACGTTCCGGGCCCACGGCGAGGGCGCGAAGGTCGAGGACGCGCTCGACCTCGTCGCCGCCCGCCTGGAGCGGCAGGTCCGCGACCGCCACGGTCGGTTCCGCAGGCGCATCATCGCCGGGGCCAACCGATTGAAGTCGGCGCGGACGGAGGCGTAGCACGCCGCCGGAGAACGGGCACGTGGAACGAACAGAGGGGGAACAGGACCGACTGCGGGTGCTGATCGTCGATGACCACGCCCTGTTCCGCCGCGGCCTGCAGATGGTGCTCGACGGCGAGACGGACATCGAGGTCGTCGGGGAGGCGGCCGACGGGCACCAGGCGTTGGAGCAGGCGCAGGAGCTCATGCCCGACGTCGTGCTCATGGACGTCCGCATGCCCCGGCGGAGCGGCATCGAGGCGACGCGGGAGATCCGGAATGCCCTGCCCCACGTCCGCGTGCTCATGCTCACCGTCTCGGACGAGGAGGCCGACCTGTACGAGGCGATCAAGGCCGGCGCCAGCGGCTACCTGCTGAAGGAGATCTCGACCGACGAGGTTCCCGAGGCCATCCGTTCGGTCATGAACGGCCAGTCGCGCATCTCGCCGTCGATGGCCTCGAAGCTCCTCACGGAGTTCGCCGCGTGGAGCAGGCGGACGGGCCCGCCGGGCACCGAGGGCCCGACCCTCACCGACCGCGAGCTTCAGGTGCTGCGCCTCGTCGCGCAGGGCATGGCCAACCGCGACATCGCCAAGGAACTGTTCATCTCGGAGAACACCGTGAAGAACCACGTCCGGAACATCCTCGAGAAGCTCCATCTCCACTCGCGGATGGAGGCGGTGGTCTACGCCGTCCGGGAGAACCTGCTCGAGCTTCCGGAGGCCCGCCCGCCCGCCGGAACCTCGTAGATCGCCCGCCCGCCGGAGCCGAGTCAGGGGCGGGCATATCGCGAGTACGTGATGCCGCAGCCGTCTGCGCCGCCCTGTCCCTGCGGGTCGAACCAGTCTCCGAGCATCTCGATCGAGCCGTCGACGGTGATGTTCTGGGTGATCGCGAGGGTACGCACGCCGGCCTCCTCGTCTTCCCTAGAGCTCCGAGGTCACCCGGTCGGGCTCGATGAGGATCCGGACGCGGATCTCGCCGGGTTCGAGCGCGCGGAACGGCGTTCCGTCGTAGTGCTGCGACACCACGTCGGCGTGCTCCTTCGCGCCCTTCTCGGTGACCTCCACGACCCGGCCCTCGACGCTCGCCCACCGGTTCCAGTCGGCCTCGTCGAGCACGGTCACCGTGGCCCGCGGGTCGCGCTCCACGTTGCGGACCTTGGCCCGCCCCTTCCGCGAGTTCACGACCACCCGGTCGCCCTCCAGCATCACCCACACGGGGGTCACCTGGGGCGACCCGTCGGGGCGGATCGTGCCCATGAGGGCGTGGTTCGGCCGTTCGAACAGTGCCCGTTCCTCGGGGTTCAGGTCTCGTCGTGGCACGTCGAAGCTCCTTTCGGCGTCTTCTGTCGGGTCCCTCGGACTGACGAGGGGCGCCCCCTATAATCGATGGGTTCCCCAAAACCCGCGAAACGCGCAAGGAGCAACGTGCCGCTCGACAAACTCATCTCCGGCGGCGACGGCCGCAGGATCAAGCGACTCCAGGGCCTCGTCGGCACGGTCAACACGTACGAGCCCGAGATCGAGGAGCTCACCGACGCCGAGCTCCGGGGCAAGACCGACGAGTTCAAGGCCGCCGCCCTGGACGGCCGGACGCTCGACGACCTGCTCCCGGAAGCCTTCGCCGTCGTCCGCGAGGCCGCCAAGCGGACGATCGGCCAGCGGCACTTCGACGTGCAGCTGATGGGCGGCATGGTGCTCCACGGCGGCGACATCGCCGAGATGAAGACCGGTGAGGGCAAGACGCTCGTGTCGACCCTGCCCGCCTACCTCAACTCGCTGTCCGGCGACGGCGTCCACGTGGTCACCGTCAACGACTACCTGGCCAAGCGCGACTCGGAGTGGATGGGCGGGATCTTCCGGTTCCTCGGCGTGGGCGTCGGACTCATCCAGTCGAACCAAACCCCCGAGCAGCGCCGCCCCGCGTACGGCGCCGACATCACGTACGGGACGAACAACGAGTTCGGGTTCGACTATCTCCGCGACAACATGGCCATGCGCCTCGAGGACATGGTCCAGCGCGGGCACAACTTCGGGATCGTGGACGAGGCGGACTCGATCCTCATCGACGAGGCCCGGACCCCGCTGATCATCAGCGGCATGGTGGCCGACTCGGCCAAGTGGTACCAGACGTTCGCGCGCATCGTTCCCCGCCTCAAGCGGGACGAGGACTACGACGTCGAGGAGTCGAAGCGAACCGTCGCGGTCAGCGAGGCCGGCGTCACCAAGGTCGAGGAGATGCTCGGCATCGACAACATGTACGAGCACGTCCACACGCCCCTCGTCCACCACATGCAGAACGCGCTCCGCGCCAAGGAGCTCTACAAGCGCGACGTCGACTACATCGTCACCGACGGCGAGGTGAAGATCGTCGACGAGTTCACCGGCCGCGTGCTCGAGGGCCGGCGGTACTCCGAGGGCCTCCACCAGGCCATCGAGGCCAAGGAGGGCGTGCGGGTCAAGGAGGAGAACCAGACCCTCGCCACCATCACGATCCAGAACTACTTCCGGATGTACGACAAGCTCAGCGGCATGACGGGAACGGCCAGGACGCAGCTCGTCGAGTTCGAGGAGACGTACAAGCTCGGCGTCATCGAGATCCCCACGAACCGCCCGATGGTCCGCGTCGACGAGCAGGACGAGATCTACAAGACCGAGGACGCCAAGTGGAACGCGGTCACCGAGGACATCGTGCGTCGCAACGAGGCCGGCCAGCCGGTCCTGGTGGGCACGGTGAGCATCGAGAAGTCCGAACGCCTGTCCGGCTACCTCCGGCGGCGGGGCGTCGCGCACCATGTCCTGAACGCCAAGAACCACGAGAAGGAGGCCATGATCGTGGCCCAGGCCGGCCAGCTCGGCGCGGTCACGGTCGCCACCAACATGGCCGGTCGAGGCGTCGACATCCTGCTCGGCGGCAACCCCGAGTACATGGCCCGCCAGGAGATGGCGGCCCGGGAGTTCGACAACGACCGCTACCTCATGTTCGAGATGACGCCGGAGGAGCGGGCCGAGTACGAGGCCGAGTACGAGCCGATCTTCAGCAAGTTCAAGCAGCAGACCGACGCCGAGCACGAGCAGGTCGTGGCGGCCGGCGGGCTGTACGTGCTCGGCACCGAGCGCCACGAGTCGCGCCGGATCGACAACCAGCTGCGGGGCCGGTCGGGCCGGCAGGGCGACCCCGGCGGGTCGATGTTCTACCTGTCGCTCGAGGACGACCTGATGCGGATGTTCGCGTCGGACCGCATCGGCCGGATCATGGAGCGGTTCAACTGGCCGGAGGACGAGCCCATCACGGCGAAGATGGTCTCCAAGGCCATCGAGAACGCCCAGAAGCAGGTCGAGGCCGTCAACTTCGAGCGACGGAAGAACGTCCTCAAGTACGACGACGTCATGAACACCCAGCGCCAGGTGATCTACGAGGAGCGCAAGAAGGTCCTCGAGGGCCGCGAGCTCCGCGACGACGCGATCGAGATGGTCACGGAGGCGGTCTCGGAGGCCGTCGGGGAGTACGCGAACGCGGAGCAGTTCTCGGAGGAATGGGACCTCGAGGGACTGCGGACCGCGCTGCAGACGATCTACCCGGTGCAGTTCCAGGTGAGCGACATGCAGGACGCGGTCACGGCCGAGGAGGTCACCGAGCGGATCCTCGACGAGGTGAACGCCGCCTACGAGGCCAAGGAGGCCGAGGTCACGCTCGAGGTCATGCGGCAGCTCGAACGGATGGTGCTGCTGTCGGTCATCGACACCAAGTGGCGCGAGCACCTGTACGAGATGGACTACCTGGAGGAGGGCATCCACCTCCGGGCGTACGGGCAGCGGGACCCGCTCACGGAATACCGCCGCGAGGCGTTCGCGATGTTCGACGAGATGAAGACGAGCATCCGCGACGAGTTCGTCCGGTACATCTACCACGTCGAGCTCGTGCGGAACGACGAGCCGCAGCGGCCGCGCCCGCAGCGGGTCCAGATCTCGCACGGCGACGACCCGAACACGGGCCAGGCGCCCCAGGCGGTGAGCGACAAGGTCGGCCGGAACGCGCCGTGCCCGTGCGGCTCGGGCCGTAAGTACAAGAAGTGCCACGGCGCGGCCAGCGCCTGAGGTGAGTCCCCCCGCGGGCGACCCGCAGCCGCCCGCACCAGTCGGCGGTCCGGCTCCCGCCCACCACGATCGTGTCCGCAGCGTTCGTCACTCCCGGGCGGTTCGGCGACCTCGCCTACTACGCGGGTGAGTACCTGATCATCGGCCTTGCCGCGCGGCGGGTGCCGTCCGGCGTGGTGCGGGCGTTGTTCCGGATCCCGGTGTGGTGCTACCGGAACGGGCTCGGCGGCCTCGTCGGGGGCCAGGTGCTGGCGCTCGCCACGCGAGGCCGGCGATCGGGCCGGGTCCACGTGAACGCCATGCGCTACGAGCACGATCCGCGGAGCGACACGTTCTACGTGGTTTCGGGCTGGGACGGGAAGACCGACTGGTACCGCAACGTCGCGGCCGACCCGCGGGTGGGCGTCGCGGTGGGCCGGCGCCGGTTCCGGTGCACGGCGACGGTGCTCGGCGTCGACGACGGCGCCGCGGTGCTGGGGAGCTATCTGCGGAGGAACCCGTTCGCCGCGGCGACCATCCGGAAGGAGACCGGGATCGCGTACGACGGCCGGGGGGAGACGTTGGGCGCGATCGCCGGGCGGTACCCGGCGATCGCGCTGCGGGAGGGCTGACACACCACGGGGCCCCGGCCGCGAAGCGGCCGGGGCCCCGTGGTCGGTAGGGTCGGGGTTTACGGCAGGGGGTGGTACTGGTACTGGGTGTCGCCGCCGACCACGACCGTCGGCTGGGTGTGGCCGACGCTCTTCGTTCCGGGCGGTACGGTGCTCGAGCTCGGAGCGTTCACCTTGGCGAGCACGACGAGGGTGAGGAAGACGACGAGGACGGCCACGAGGCCCGCGACCAGCAGCTGCCACTCGTGACGCGACGCGTTCCCCTGGGCCTCCAGTGCCTGGGTCCTTGTGCTCATCGTGGTCTCCCTCCTCGTCGACCGTTCGTGCGATGGGGGAACCTTCCTCCCGAATGCCGTCCGCGGTCGGTGACCGCGGCCACGGATCGCATGTGACGTGCGCCCGGCCCCGGCGTGACGCACGTCACGCCGGCCCGTCGGCCTGAGGTCGCCACCCGGGCGGGATCCGGGCGCCGCGGCGAGCTCGGAACGAGTGCTGCGCCGCCGCCTCGGCGGGTGTCCTCGACGGCCCGCTGCGGAACGGGGACAATGCCGGGCACCTCCGGCGATCCCGCCGGGGGCGTTTCGACCGGGGGAACGACCGCCGTGTCCGACACCGACGAGCTTCGCTGCCGTACCTGCGGCGCTGCCATGCCGGCCGGTAGCCGGTTCTGCCCGACGTGCGGGACGCCCGTCGAGGGCCCCGTCCGTCCGGAACCCCTGCTGCCGGCGCCGGAGGCGACCGACGCCGGCCGTGCCGCCGCCATGGCGTCCCACCCGTCCGCCGACGGCGACGAGATGCGGCCCATCACCGCGCTGTTCGCCGACATCGTCGGGTCGACCGGGCTCGGCGAGCGGCTTGGCCCCGACGAGGTCAAGGCCCTGGTCGGCGAGTGCGTGAGCCGCATGAGCCGGGCGGTCGAGGAGTTCGGCGGGACCGTGCAGGCCTACATGGGCGACGGCATCTGCGCCTACTTCGGCGTTCCGGCCGCCCACGAGGACGACGAGGAACGCGCCGCCCGCGCCGCCATGCGGATCATCCAGCTGGTCAACGAGTACGGCCGGGACATCGAGGCCGGGTGGGGGATCGCCGGGTTCAGCGTCCGGGTCGGCATCAACAGCGGCCAGGTCGCCGTCGGCCTCGTCGGCGGCTCGGACCCCCAGGAGGTCGCCCTCGGCGACACGACGAACGTCGCCGCGCGGCTGCAGTCCTCGGCCGAGCCCGGCACGATCGCCGTCGGGGAGCATGCCGCGAGGCGCCTCACGCAGTCGTTCGACCTGGCGCCGCTCGGCGCCATCCCCGTGAAGGGCCGGGGTGAGCCCGTTCGCGCGTTTCGCCTGACCGGCGCAAAGCTCGACGCGGGCGACGAGCCGGCCTCGATCCTGGTCGGGCGCGACGTCGAACGGGCCTGGCTGACCACGGTGGTGGAGGACCTCGTGGCCGGGCGCGGCCAGGTGCTGCTGGTTTCCGGGGACACCGGCATCGGGAAGTCCCGGATGCTCGCCGAGCTCGAGGCCATCGCCGGCGACCGGGTGACGTGGCTGGAGGGCCGCTGCCTCTCGTACGGCGGCGACCTCCTGTACTGGCCGTTCGTCGAGATGCTCCGGAGGTGGCTCGGGGTCGACGAGGGCGAGCCCGAGGTGGCCGTCCGGACGCGGCTTCGGGCCCGCCTGGCGCCGCTCATGCACGAGCAGGTCGAACAGACGCTCCCGCCGCTCGGCCGGCTGCTGTCCGTTCGCCTTGACGCCGATCCGGACGAGGCGCTGGCGCCCGACGAGGTGGCGCGGCAGGTCCGCGGCGCGTACCGGGCATGGATCGAGCGGCTGGCCCGGGACCGGCCGGTGGTGATGGCCATCGACGACCTGCACTGGGCCGACCCGTCGACCCGGGAGCTCGCCGAGGACCTCCTGGAGCTCACCGACGGCGCGCCGGTGATGCTGGCCGGGGCGTTCCGGCAGGAGACCACCTCGGAGGGGTGGAAGCTCCGGCTCAAGGTCCTGACCGACTACTTCCACCGCGCCTCGGAGCTCCCGCTCCGGCCCCTCACACCGGCCGCCTCGGAACAGCTCCTCGAGACGCTCCTGCCCGGTGGCATGCTCGACGCGGTGACCCGGCGCGAGCTCGTCCAGCGGGCCGAGGGCAACCCGCTGTATCTGCAGGAGCTGCTCCGGGCCGTCGTGGAGAGCGCCGGCATCGAGCGGTCCCGGACGTGGACCCTCCCCGCCGCCGGGACGACGCTCCTGCCCTCGAATCTCGAGAGCCTGTTCCTGTCGCGGATCGACCGGCTGCCGCAGTCGGCGCGGCGCCTGGCCCAGGCGGCGGCGGTGGCCGGGCGGACCTTCCCCGTTCGCGTTGCGGCGGCCGTCCTCGGCCGCGACGACGTGGCCGAGGACCTGGCGACGCTGCTCCGGTCCGAGATCGTCCGCGAGGTCCGCCGGTACCCCGACCTCGAGTGCTCGTTCCAGCACGGGCTGCTCCAGCAGGCCGCGCTCTCGACGTTGACGCCCGCCCGGCGGCGCGCGCTGTACGGCAAGGTCGCGCACGCGTACGAGGCGCTCTACGAGAACTCGCTCGAGGACCGGCTCGAGGTCCTCGCGCTGTACTACTACCGGAGCGACGAGCCGTCCCGGGCGCTGCAGTACCTGGAACGGGCCGGCGCCCGCGCCGAGGGCCTCGACGCCCGGGTCCAGGCAGCCCAGCTGTGGCGGCGGGCGCTGAAGGTGGCCGTGCAGATCGACGCCCGCGAGGCCGAGCGCCGCGTCCACGCGCTGCTCGAGAAGCTCGGCCCCGTGCCGGCCGAGGACGTCGAGGACCCGCCGGACGCCGATGCTGTCGACGAGCCCGACGACGAGTCCGAGGCCGCCGAGGCCGCGGAGACCGGGGAAACCGCCGGGGATGGCGGGACCGGCGGACCCGTGTCCTAGTTTGGCTCGTTCGTCCCGAAACGAACCTCTTGCAAGCAAGGCAAGTGGCTTCCGTTCCTCGCGCTCGGGTGCTACAACCCGCCAGGGGAGGTTCATGTCACGACGTGATCTGCTGATCGGGTCCGAGCTGGCCGGATACCGGATCGAGGCACTGATCGGGCGCGGGGGCATGGGCTCGGTATACCTCGCGGAGCAGATCACGCTCGGCCGCAAGGTCGCGCTCAAGGTGCTCCCGCCGGACCTGGCGGACTCCGAGGACTTCCGGCACCGATTCGAACGGGAGTCCCGGCTGGCGGCGTCCCTCGACCATCCGCACGTCATTCCGATCTTCGAGTCCGGCGAGGCCGACGGGGTGCTGTTCATCGCGATGCGCCTCGTCGAGGGGACGGACCTGGCGACGCTCATCGCGGACGGGGGCCCGCTGGCCCTCGACCGTGCGGCGTCGATCGTGACCCAGGTGGGGAGCGCCCTCGACGCGGCGCACGCCAAGGGTCTGGTTCACCGTGACGTCAAGCCCGGCAACGTGCTGGTGGTTCCCGGCGAGCCCGACGAGGAGGACTACGCGTACCTGTCGGACTTCGGGCTGACCCGGCTGACGACGTCCGACAGCGCCCTCACGCGCACCGGCCACTTCATGGGGACCGTGGCCTACGCCGCGCCGGAGCAGTTCCAGGGGCGGCCGGCCGATGCCGCGAGCGACCTGTATTCGCTCGGATGCGTTGCCTACGAGTGCGTGACCGGCGAGCGGCCCTTCCCGCGGGACCAGGAGGCCGCAGTCATGTTCGCCCACCTCCAGGAGGAACCTCCGCATGCCGCCGTCGTCAGGCCGGACGTGCCGGCCGCGCTCGACGCCGCCCTGGTGAAGGCCATGGCGAAGGCGCCGGAGGATCGGTTCCCGACGGGGAAGGCCTTCGGCGCCGCCGTCCGGGCTGCGGTCGGCATCGACTCGACGCCGGGATCGATTCCGGTGGCTCCGCCCATTCCGCCGATCCCCGACGGCGGCGGCCGGGCCGGTCGAGGCCCCCCGCCCACGGGACACCCGCGCCGGCGGTTCGCGGTCACGGCGGCGCTCGTCGCGCTGGCCGTCGCGGCCGCCGCGATCGTCCTTTTCGCCGTCGGGCGAGGGCCGTCGGACCAGGGGGCGCCACGTTCGTCCACCCCCGCCGGCAAGGGCCCGACGTCCTCCGCCTCGACGTCATCGGGCGCCTCCGCCTCGCCGGGGTCGAGCCCCGGCGCCATCGGACCGCCGGGCGGTCTTCCCGTCACCGTGGACAGCCTGCTCCGGCTCGATCCCGAGTCCGGCGAGGTGCTGGAGACGTACGCCGTGGGATCCGATCCCGGGGGCGTGGCGTTCTCCGGTCACGCCGTGTGGGTGGTGAACGACGGCGACGCCACCATCTCGAAGCTCGACACGGTGTCGGGGCACGTGACGACCCGGGGAGGGATCGCATCCCCGTGCGGCGTCTTCCCGGGTCCGGGCGGGCGTGTCTGGGTGGTCAGCTGCGACGCCAGCCAGGTGGAGCTCATCGGCCCGGACTCGTTCGACGTGATCCGGACCCTGCATGTCCCCGGCCCCGGTGAGGTGGTCACGACGGGGGGCTCGACGTGGGCCGTCAGCTACCGGGGTCCGGGCGTCAACAGCATGCTGTACCGCTTCGATTCCTCCGGCCGGCGCGAAGCCCTGATCGAGCTCGGCTTCGAAGCCTTCTCCATCACCGTGGCGGATGACGGCTCCCTCTGGGGGAACGACTTCGGCGACGGCACCATCTGGCGGGTTGACCCGGCGACCAATGACGTGGAGTTCATCCCGGGATGGACGACGCCGGACGAAGTGGTCGCCGGGAACGGGAAGATCTGGGTCGGGGACCCGCAAACGAACTCGGTGACGGAGTTCGACCCCGTGCGGCGGCAGGTGGACGGGGTGATCCGGCTCAACAACAAGTCCGGATACATCGTCGTCACACCGGACGCCGTGTGGAACCAGTCGGACTTCTCCGACGTGCTGACGAAAGCCGAAGAGGCAACGGGGCAGATCCTCGAGGAGTTCCAGCTCGACTACTCGAGCGTGATGACGTACGGAGACGGTTGGCTCTGGATCAGCGCCGGGTCGGACTGACGTCGCTCGGAGCCCGGCTCCGCGCCGGTACCATGTCCGCACCATGAGCGACCGCACGGAGAAGCTGTCCGAACGGATCGCGTCGGCGAAGGAGTACCTTTGACGTCGACGGGAAGCGTTCCCGCGCCGCCGAGCTCGAACGCGAGGCGAGCGATCCCTCCGTGTGGGACGACCCCGCCCGCGGCCAGCAGCTGACGACCCGCCTCGCCCGCACCAAGGCCGACGTCGACCGGTACGACGCGCTCGTCCGTCGGGTCGCCGATGCGGAGGCCATGGAGGAGCTCCTCGCCGACGAGGACGACGCCGAACTGCGCGCGGAGCTGGGGCGCTCGCTCAAGGCCATGGAACGCGACGTCGACGCCCTCGAGCTCAAGGCGCTGCTCGGCGGCGAGTACGACGCCAACGATGCCGTCGCGAGCATCCACGCCGGCGCCGGCGGCACCGAGTCCCAGGACTGGGCCGAGATGCTGCTTCGGATGTTCCTGCGCTGGGCGGAGCGCGACGGCCTCGAGGCCGAGCTCGACGAGGTGCTCCCCGGTGAGGAGGCCGGGATCAAGTCGGCCACGTTCATCCTCCGCGGGGAGAACCCCTTCGGTCTGCTCTCCGCGGAACGCGGGGTCCACCGGCTGGTCCGGATCTCGCCCTACGACGCCCAGAGCCGGCGGCACACGTCCTTCGCTTCGTTGGATGTGGTGCCGTTGCTGGAGCAGGACCAGGACTTCGAGATCGACCCGAAGGACCTCCGGATCGACACGTACCGCTCGTCGAGCGCCGGCGGGCAGCACGTCAACGTCACGGACTCGGCCGTGCGGATCACGCACCTGCCGACCGGCATCCAGGCCGCCTGCCAGAACGAGCGCTCCCAGATGCAGAACCGGGCCGTGGCCATGCAGATCCTCAAGGCGCGCCTTGCCGAGCGGCTGCGCCAGGAGCACCAGCAGAAGATCGAGGACCTCCGCGGCGACCGCCAGAACATCGACTTCGGCTCGCAGATCCGGTCCTACGTGCTGCACCCGTACCAGATGGTCAAGGATCACCGGACGGGCGTAGAGACGAGCGACGTGAACCGGGTCCTCGACGGGGACCTCGACCGGTTTATCGAGGCGTTCCTCCGCCAGCGGGCCTCCGAGCGCGACGGCGGGGACGGCGCGGGCGCTGCGGCGTCCGCCTAACCGGAGGGAGGAACCGGCGTCGAACGCGGGGGCGGCGCGATCACCGGCCGGCCGATCACCGGCTCGCCGACCTCCGTCGCGCCTGCCAGGTCCGCCGGCTCGACTTCCCCGTCGCCGTCCGGACCGCCGACGGTGCCGTCACGGCGCCGCGACCGGAGCCTGAGCACGACCGCAGCCGCCAGCCCCATCGCCCACAGGCCCCAGACCACGCCCGAAGCGACCAGGCCCTGGCCGATCGTCGGGTCCCTGTACGTGAGCACGATGTCGTGGATGCCGGCCTTCACCGGCACGGCCTGCAACAGGTAGTCCGCGGCCAGGACGCGCTCGTCCTGCCCGTCCACCGTGGCGGTCCAGTTCGAGCCGAACGCGTTCCGGACCACGACGAGCGAGTCCGAGGGCGTCTTCACGTGGATGTGCAGCTCCTCGGGCGTGACCTGCTCCCACGTGGCGTGGCCCGGCCCGCCTCCTTCGGGCTCGAAGCCGGGGTCGACCGTCACGCTCGTCCTCTGGGAGGGGTCGAAGTCCGGCCGGAGCGACCGGCGGAGCGCGGCGACGTTCGGCAGGACCTTCCACCGCCGGACGACCGAGACGAGCGGCTGCCACCCGTCGACCTGGTACAGCGTGAACCGGTCCTGGTGCGCCACGATCCGGCCGGGCACGAGCGGCTCGAGCACGCTCGGCTGCAGCAGCCATCGCACCCCGAGCAGCTTGAGCACCGCGGGCGTCGGCTCCCCGATCACGGCGGCGTTGTAGAACAGCGGCGCGCGCTGGTTGGGCGGGCGGTTGTTGGCCGCGCGGATGTACGACCAGTACCGCGTGAGCTGGATGGGGGAGTACCCGTACACGTCGTGCAGGTTGAACAGCATCCCGCGGCCGTTCTCCATGCCGGGCCACGACTTGTTGTCCTGGGTGAACAGGTAGCCCTTGACGTAGTACGAGCCGGGCGGCGCCCAGGTCAGGTAGCGCCCCTGCTTGCCGATCATGGCCCGCCCGATCGGTCCCGGCGCCACGTAGTGGGAAACGATCACATTGGGCCAGACGAGCGGCTGCGGGCTCAGGTTCTTGCCGTCCTCGAGCCCGATGAACATGGTGGGCCCGTGGTAGTGCTGCGCCCACGCGGCGCCGACCAGCAACTCGACCGTGAGCACCCCGACGACGGCGATCGGAGCCCACCGCTTCCGCTTCGCGGCCATCCACACGAGCGCCGGGATCGCGAGCAGCATCGCGACGGCCGGCAGCAGGAACCGGATCGGGTGGATCCCGAGCAGGAACGGGAGCCCCAGGAACAGCGCCGCCCCCGCGAGGACCCAGCGCAGCGCGCGCTTCGCGGGCAGCGGGCGCTCGATGAACCCCTGGACGCCGAGCGCGCCGAGCACCGGGATCACCACGAGCCACAGGTACCGGAGCCGCCCCGGGTTGTGCAGGTAGATGTCGCCGAACGGCAGATGCAGCACGATCGAGCGGAACCACCCGGCGCCGACGAACAGGTCGAGCGTGAGCAGGTAGGTCAGCACCGCCAGCGCCGCGAACGCCGCGGCCAGGTAGCGCTTGCCGAACGTCCGGAGCGCGGCCGGCACCGCGAGCAGCACAGTGGCTCCCGCGTACGCGCCGGGCGCCGAGCCGATCGCGAACGGCCACCCGGCCCACACGCCGGCCGGGACGAGCGGCTGGTCCTCGATCCCCGCCAGCCGGGCCACCGCTCCGCCCACGGCGGCGTACCCGTCCCGCAGGCTCGTCTTCGGGATCAGGGCCAGCCGGGGGATGAACACGGCGAGGTTCGCCGCGAGCAGGAACGCCGCGAACCCGAGGCACAACAGCGCCGCCGTCTGCCAGGTCCGTTCCTTCGCGACGACGTCGCGCGCGGATCGCGCCACCAGGTACACGACCGTGGCCAACGTGCACATGGCGAGTCCGTGGCTCATGTGCGAGGTCGCCACCTGCCCCCACGCCAGCGCAGCGAGGGCGAGCCACAGCAGTCGCCGCGGGATCGTCCTCGTCTGCAGGAACCCCGACGCCCCGACGAGGACGAACGGCGTCCAGGCGAGCGTCCCTGCGAACGGCAGCGAGATGGCCACGGTCGACGCGGCCATGAGCATCCCGAACGACAGCCCGCCGACCGTCGCGGAGACCCGGGCCAGGCCTTCCTTCCGCAGGAACCAGTACAGGCCGAGCGACCCGAGCAGCGGGTTGAGCACGATCAGGAACCGCAGCGCCGTCGTGCACGAGAACGCCGAGAACAGGGCCATCGGCGCAGCGGACAGCCAGCCCGACTGGGGGTCGCTCGCGTAGGGCATGACGGCCATCTGGTACGGGTTCACGAGCGGGATGTGGCCGTCGGCGAGCGAGTTCCCCAGGAAGCAGAAGTGGGGCAGCCACATGCTGAGGATGTCCGGGTGCTGGTTGGTGAGCCGGGGTGTGAACAGGTACCCGTGCGTGGCGAACACGCAGCAGGCGACGATCAGGAGCGGCCCGGCGAACGGCGTCAGGCGCCGAACGAGGCGCTGCCCCGAGGACTCCTCAGCAGGTGCTGCGTCGCCGTTCGTCGAGGGCGAGCGGGTGTCCCGCGTCGTGGGCATGCGTGCGCCGGTTCTCCTGGTTCGATGCGGCCAGACGGCTCGGGCGGCGCCTGGGGCCCCTGCCGACGAGCGGTGCGGTCGCCTGCTGCGGGACCCGTTCATCTTACGATCGGCATGCCCGAAAGCGTCCCTGTCCACGCCCGCCGACCCGGGGGGCGGTTCCGCGCGGCGAGCGCGTAGGATGCCGGGACGCCCGGGACCACGCCGGGCCCACCGCCTTCGAAGGAGTCTGGACATGGACACCGCCACGCAGGTCGAGGACCGCGAGGCCCTCGTCGACCGGCTGAAAGACACCGCCCGTGAGCTCCGCGTCCTCGACATCCAGATGCTCACCAAGGCCGGGTCGGGCCACCCCGGAGGAACGCTCTCCTCGGCCGAGATGATCACCGCGCTGTACTTCCACAAGCTGCGGCTGCGACCCGAGGAGCCCCACTGGGCAGACCGGGACCGCTTCGTGCTCTCGAAGGGCCATTGCATCCCCATCGTGTATGCGGCGCTCGCCAAGCGGGGGTTCTTTGACGAGGAACAGCTGTGGACGCTCCGCAAGTTCGGCTCGCCGCTCCAGGGGCATCCCGACCGCATCCGGTGCCCGGGTATCGAGGCCGCGACCGGCTCGCTCGGGCAGGGGTTGTCGATGGCGGTCGGGATGGCCATCGCCGGCAAGTTCGACGGGGCTGACTGGCGCGTGTACTGCATGCTCGGCGACGGCGAGTCGCAGGCCGGCCAGCTGTGGGAGGCGGCGATGCTCGGCGGGCGGCACGGCCTGTCGAACCTCTGCGTGATCCTCGACCAGAACCAGGTCCAGCAGTCCGACAAGGTCGTGAACATCCTCGACATCGACCCGGTGGTCGCGAAGTGGCGCGACTTCGGGTGGCACGTCCGCGAGATCGACGGCCACGACATGGAACAGGTCCTCGACGCGCTCGACGAGGCCGAGATGGTCCGCGACCGGGGGTCGGTGATCGTCTCGCACACCGTGAAGGGCAAGGGCGTCTCGTGGATGGAGCTCAACCCGGACTGGCACGGCAAGGCGCCGAACGAGCAGCAGGCCGAGATCGCGCTCGCCGAGATCCGGGGGGAGATCGACCCCGCGGAGTCCACGCGCCGGTACGAGGAGCTCGAAGGGGGGTCGAAGTAGGTGGGGAAGGCAACCCGCGAGGCGTTCGGCGAGGCGCTCGTCGAGATCGGGTCCGACCCGAAGCACGTCGTGCTCGACGGCGACCTCATGAAGTCGAACTTCACCTACCTGTTCAAGGAGGCCTACCCGGAGCGGTTCGTCGAGTGCGGGATCGCCGAGTCGAACATGGTCGGCGTGGCGGCCGGCCTCGCGCTCTCCGGCAAGGTCGCCTGGGCGTCCTCGTTCTCGTGCTTCATCGCCGGGCGGCTCGAGACCGTGCGGATGTCGGTCGGCTACAACGAGGCGAACGTCCGCATCGCCGGCACCCACGCCGGGATCGGGATCGGCGACGACGGCGCCTCGCAGATGGCGCTCGAGGACGTCGCGGCCATGCGGGCGCTGCCGAACATGGCCGTCATCCAGCCCGCCGACGCCGCCGAGACGGTGGCCGCCGTGAAGTACCTGGCCGACGAGCACGTGGGTCCGGCGTTCCTGCGGCTGACCCGGCAGAAGCTCGACGACGTGAACGGCGAGGGGTACACGCTTCGAGTTCGGCAAGGTCGTGAAGCTCCGCGAGGGCTCCGACGTGTGCCTGTTCGGGAGCGGGGCGACCGTGCAGGAGGCGCTGCGGGCGGCCGACGAGCTGGCCGGCGACGGCATCGAGGCCTGCGTCGTGAACGTCCACACGCTGGCGCCGCTCGACGCCGAGGGCATCGTGCGCGAGGCCGAGCACTGCGGCGGCAAGGTGGTCACCGTCGAGGACCACAACGTGGTCGGCGGGCTGGGCTCGGCGGTGTCCGAGTCGCTGGCGCAGGCCGGTGCGGGCGCGCGGGTCACCGTGCTGGGGTGCCGCGACTACGGCCAGTCGGGGACGGCCGAGGAGCTGTACGACGCGTACGGCATCTCGGCGAAGCACGTGGCCGAGGCCGCGCGGGCGCTCGCTCCGCGGGTGAGGCCCGGACTCCGCGCCCCGCTCCTCGCCGCGGCGGCCGCGCTTCGTACTGGCCGCGTGTCCGACGCCGTCCGATCGGGCCGGGCCCGACGAGCCGCTGCCGTCGGTCGATCCTCAGCCCGCAGCACGAGGCCGCGCAGTGCTGCCCGGTCGGCGGTGTGCCCGGGCCCGGTCGTCACGGCGCGGCAGGTCGAGTCGGCGCTCGAGCGGCACGTCCCGCACTATCTGCCGCCGTCCCAGTTCGGGCTCGCGGCCGCCTGGGGCCCGGTCGGCGGCAGCGCCACGGCCGGCGCCGCGTGGGCCGACCCGCGCTGCCGGGTGGTTCGTGATCGTCGTCGATCCCAACGCCTCGGTCGGATCGGGCCCGCAGGTCGGGGTCTGGACGCTCACCCGAAGCGAGCAGTGCGGGAGTGGGCTCCTCCAGGGCGCGCAGTGCCTCGAATACCGGGTCGAGGTGCCCGAGGGAGCGATCGTCGTGTCGACCGTGGGCCTGGCCCGCGAGGAGGGCGACGCGGTCGTGGACTCGATCCCTGTCTGACCGGCTCCCGATTCCGCAACGGACCGACCCGGACGTTCCGTCCGGGCCGGTTAATGTCCGAACAGCCTGCACGTCCTTACAGGGTGAGATGGGCCAACGGGGGCTGGAGGCCGTCACGCCGGCCGGCCTTCTGGACGACCACGACGACAACAATGAGCCGGGCCACCCGGGGCTCTTCGGGGTCGACGCTTCGGCCGGCGACGTGTGGGCGGTTGGCATGAATGCCTCCTACGAGACCCTCATCGTCCACCGCTGCTGAGCGGCCCGGAACGTCGATCCGGCTGACACCCAGGTTGACCTGCGGTTTTGCAGATTCGGCGACGCCGATCCGTGCCTGGATGTGTTTCGCAAGCACGAATGCCCCTGCTAGACTCCGCGTGCCCCCCAGACCTTCCCCATTTCGACATGATCAAGTTCGAGCACGTCACAAAGCTCTACAAGGATTCGGTCGTCGCGCTCGATGACGTCAGTCTCGAGATCGCGAAGGGCGAGTTCGTGTTCATCGTCGGCCCCTCCGGCTCGGGCAAGTCGACCTTCATCCGGACCCTGCTCAAGGAGGAGGAGCCGTCCTCCGGCTCGGTCTGGGTGGCCGGGAAGAACATCACCAAGCTCTCGCGGTGGAAGGTCCCGGAGCTCCGGCGGAACGTCGGGACCGTGTTCCAGGACTTCAAGCTCCTGCCGAACAAGACCGTGTTCCAGAACGTGGCCTTCGCGCTCGAGGTGATCGGCAAGCCCAAGCACGTCATCGACCAGCGCGTGCCCGAGATCCTGGAGCTGGTCGGGCTCGGCGAGAAGCTCAACAACTACCCGGACGAGCTATCCGGGGGCGAGCAGCAGCGGGTCAGCGTGGCCCGCGCGTTCGTCAACCGTCCGCTGATCCTGCTCGCCGACGAGCCGACCGGGAACCTCGACCCGGCGACCTCGGTCGAGATCATGAAGCTGCTCGATCGCATCAACCGCATCGGGACCACCGTGCTCATGGCCACGCACGACAACGCGATCGTGGACGCCATGCGCCGGCGGGTGATCGAGCTCGATTCCGGCAAGGTGATCCGCGACCAGTCGCGGGGGGTGTACGGGTATGGCGCGTAGGACGAGCTACTACTTCCGGGAAACGGTCTCCGGCCTGCAGCGGAACGGGCTGATCACGTTCGCCGCCGTGCTGACCGTGTTCATCTCGCTGTTCATGTTCGGCGGGGCGCAGCTCATCGGGCGGCAGATCGGCCTGGCCGTCGACGCCCAGACCGAGAAGGTCGAGGTCGCGATCTACCTTCGCGACGACATCTCGGGGGCCGACCAGCAGGCCCTGGACGACCGGCTCGCGAGCATGCCCGAGGTCGCGAGCTACAAGTACGAGTCCAAGGATGACGCCTACAAGCGGTTCCTCGAGCTGTTCGCGAATCAGCCGGACCTCATCAAGAACGTGCGCAAGGACGCCCTTCCGGCGTCGTTCCGGGTCAAGCTCGTCGATCCCGACACGCAGATCGACGCGATCCAGGCGCAGGTCGGGCAGTCGCCGGGCGTCGAGCTCGTGCAGGACCAGCGCGACCTGCTGAACAAGCTGTTCGCCATCTCCCGCGTGCTCAAGGTCGGCGCGTATATGGCGTCGATCGTGATGCTCGTGGCGGCCGTGGCGCTGATCGCGAACACGGTGCGGATGGCGGTCTTCGCCCGGCGCAAGGAGATCGGCATCATGCGCCTCGTCGGCGCGACCAACTGGTTCATCCGCGTGCCGTTCCTCGTGGAGGGCATCGTGGCCGGGCTGTTCGGGGCGGCGCTCGCCATCGGGGTGCTTTACGTGCTCCAGCATGTGTTCTTCGCGTCGATCCACCAGACGATCCTGTTCTTGCCGCTCGTGGCGACGTCGGACGTGACGGCGCTCATCCCGATCCTGCTCGGCGCCGGGGTTGCGGTGGCGTTCCTGGCCAGCTACCTGGCCATGCGGCGCTTCCTCGAGGTCTAGTGGCCCCCGGGCGCCCCGACGACGGCCGGCGCGTGATCGCGAGCAACCGCCGGGCGCGGTTCGACTACGAGCTGCTCGAGACGTTCGAGGCCGGCATCGTGCTCTCCGGGTCGGAGGTGAAGTCCCTCCGGGGCGGTCACGCGTCGCTGGGGGAGGCGTTCGCCCGGGTCGACGGCGGCGAGATCTGGCTCGAGAACATGCACGTCGCGCCGTACGAGCAGGGCGAGAAGCGTGGCTACGACCCCCGGCGCCGGCGGAAGCTGCTCATGCACCGCAAGGAGATCGACCGGCTGGCCGGCGTCACCGCCGAGAAAGGGCTCACGCTCGTGCCGATCCAGCTGTACTTCGCGCACGGGCTGGCCAAGGTCCAGATCGGGCTCGGACGCGGCAAGGCGCGCTTCGAGAAGCGCCAGTCCGTGATCGAACGCGAGGCCCGCCGGGAGATGGAACGCGCCACCTCGCACCGCAAGCAGGCGTAGCGCCGGCCCCTTCCCGCCGGTTTCGAGCCCGGCGGTCGCGGGTACCTCGACCGGAGCAACCAACTGCCTTCGCGGAGGGACGAGCTCATGCCCGCACGCTTCCACTTCACGGTCATCGGCAAGTACGAGTCGAGGAGCGGCAACGAGCCGCAGATCACGGCGAACGTCCTGGCCGGGTCCGGCAGTCACTTCGTCCACGCCGGCACGCTCACCATGAGCGAGTCCGAGTGGGCGACGATCATGGACGCGCTGCTCCGGGTGATTCCCGACTCGGTCGAGATCGAGGACGCCCGGCACCTGATCATCGACCCGGTGATCTCGCCCGAGGACGGCCGCGCCGCGCGCTCCGCCTGACGGACCCCGCTGAGGTAACCGGGCCGCTTGTTCGAGATCGGGCACCGGCCGACGGGCGATGGTGCGTCGAGGCAGTGGGTTGCCCAGATCGGGCTTCGCGCCTACTCTTCCCCGCGCTCCAACCCAAGGGAGGCTTCCATGCGGACCCGCACGGTCGCCGGCGCCATCACCGCCGGACTCGCCCTGATCCTCATCCAGATCACGCCGGCACTCGCGGCGCCCGGGGATCTCGACACCACGTTCAGCTCGGACGGCATGAAGAAGGTCGACGACGCGCAGGGCGGCGAGGACGTCGCAATCCAGAAGGACGGGAAGATCGTCGCCGTCGGTTCGGACGGCGAACGGATGGTCGTGGCGAGGCTGAACCGGGACGGCAGCCTCGACGACACGTTCTCCGGCGACGGGATCCTCCACGTCACGTTCGGGAATTCGGGATTCAGCGAGGCCCGTGGGGTGGCGCTCGTGAACGGCGACATCGTGGTCGTGGGGACGCACTTCCCGGACGATGGCGACATCAAGCTGGCCATGGCCCGAATCGACGCGTTCGGCGACCTGGACGACTCGTTCTCGAGCGACGGCAAGGTGCAGTTCGGCCTGAGCGGCGACACGCGGGGGGCCGATGTGGCCATCCAGTCGAACGGCCGGATCGTGTGCGTCGGACAGGACGGCGGCGACCTCCTCGTGGTGCGGTTCAAGTCCGACGGCACGCCGGACCCCTCGTTCGACGGCGACGGGGCGGTGACCACCTCTTTCAGCGAGGACGTCGAAGGGGAGGCCGTGGCCATCGACCCCAACACGCAGCGGATCGTGGCCGGGGCCGAGAAGACTCCGACGGGGTCCACGGAGGACTTCGTCATCACCCGCTACACGACGACAGGAGCGCTCGACCCGTCGTGGAGCGGCGACGGGCAGCGGATCACCTCCACCACTGCCGACGGCGGGCTCCAGTCGCTGACCGTGATGGTCGACAGCAGCGTGATCGCGGTGGGCTCCACGGAGTCGAGCACGGCCGGATGGCAGATGCTGATCCGCAAGTTCCTGCCCGGCGGCGACGACGACGGCACGTGGAACGACGACGGCAAGGTCCAGGCGGGGTTCACCTCGAACGGCGGCAAGGCCGACGACTTCGCGAACGACGTCTTCGTCACGGGCAGCGACAGGGTGATGGTCGTCGGGACCTCCATCGACGACGGGGGCCGCCGGTTCGCGGTGATGCGCTTCACCGCTCCCGGGCACCTCGACGACACCTTCTCCGGCGACGGCGCCCTCCGGACCGAGTTCAACAAGCAGTCCGCCGCCCTCGCCGTGAAGGTCAACAGGGGGACAGGGAAGATCGTGGTCGTCGGCAACGCCATCAACGACGACCTGAGCGGGGACGGCATGTACCTGGCGCGCTACCTGGGCTGAGAGTTGTTCCCTCCCGAATCGAAGGGGGGCATCGACCGGGCGGGGAGCCGTTCGCCGACGGCTCAGGCGGAACACCTGCGTGTCCGATGGTGTTCGTATACTTGCGTGACAACTTCATAGCGGGGGTGTACTGGCTTCGACTCGGGTGTTCATCGACCGGGTGAAGCGGGCCGAGGTCTCCGGATGCCTCGTTAAAAGCCGGAACCAACACAAGTGCCAACTCTGAGTTCGCACTCGCTGCTTAATTAAGTAGCCGTCCTCCCCGGACCGCCTGCGGCCGGGATCAGGGCGTCACCTAGCAGGCTCACGGTGGTGGATCCGTCCGGGGTCCTCCGCCGGACATCTCACCCGGGCTGGCCGAAGGGAGCTCCGTCCGTGAGACCCCGGAGGTGAGACTTGATCGCGGACTACGCCCGTAGAAGCCCCGGCCGGTCGCTCGAGCACGGGGGTTCGAATCCCCCCACCTCCACCCATTCGACAGGGTTCCCCCTGTTGCCATTCCACTGGTTTCGTCTACGCATGACGCTGCGCGGCTGACCGGCGTCGATAGCGGACGAGCCGCGAGGAGGAACTGATGGAGTACGTCAATCTCGGTACCACCGGCCTGCGGGTCTCGCGCGTGTGCCTCGGGATGATGAGCTATGGGAGGCACGAGAGCCGTCCGTGGTCGCTGGCCGAGGCCGAGGCCGAGCCCATCGCCCGTCGAGCCGTCGAGGGCGGCATCACCTTCTTCGACACCGCAGACGTCTACAACGGCGGGCAGAGCGAGATCGTCACCGGCCACCTGTTGAAGGACCTCTTCGGGATGCGCGAGGAGTACGTCGTCGCGACGAAGGTGTGTATGCCGACCATGCCGGGTGAGAACGGGCGTGGGCTCTCCCGCAAGCACGTCCTTGCCTCGATCGACGCATCGCTCGAGCGCATGGAGCTCGACTACGTCGACCTGTATCAGATCCACCGCTGGGATCCGCTGACGCCGATCGAGGAGACCATGGAGGCGCTGCACGACGTGGTGAAGGCGGGTAAGGCGCGCTACATCGGCGCGAGCAGCATGTACGGGTGGCAGTTCGCCAAGGCCCAAGGCGTGGCGCCGACCCGGTTCGTCTCGATGCAGAACCACTACAACCTGATCTACCGGGAGGAGGAGCGGGAGATGATCCCGCAGTGCCTCGATCAGGGGGTCGCGGTCCTGCCGTGGAGCCCGCTCGCCCGGGGGCTCCTGGCGGGGACCCGGACATCGGAAGGCGAGCGCCTCACGACGCGCGCGAAGACGGATGCCTTCGGCGACAGCCTGTACACGCCGGAGATCGACTTCGCGGTCGTCGACCGAACGGCGGAGGTCGCAGCCGAGCGCGGCGTACCGAGCGCGCAGGTCGCGCTGGCCTGGCTCCTGCACAAGCCCGCCGTGACGGCGCCGATCGTCGGCGCGACGAAGGTCGGGCACGTCGAAGACGCCCTCGCCGCAGAGCAGCTGGCCCTTAGCGGGGGCGAAGTCGCCAGGCTCGAGGAGCGGTACCTCCCGCACGCGGTCTCCGGCATCGACGTGTGACGGCGTCTAGGCGTCCGGATAGCGCCCCCATGGTCGGATCGTCGAGGGTACGACGCGCGTCCGAGCCGTGACGCGCACCCAATCGGCGCCCGTCGCTGCTGACGGGCTGCCCGAGCGCCCGCTCGGCGGACATGGCACTTCCCAGCGCCGGAGAGCCGGAACAGAATTGCCGCATGGCCCCCGGGACGACCGGTGAGCTCCCGCGCGAGGAGCGCAAGGTGGTCACGGCGCTTTTCGCCGACCTGGTGGGCTCGACCGCCCTCGGGGAGCGGTTCGATCCGGAAGACGTCGTCGAGATCGTCGGCCGAGCGGTGTCCCGCATGGTCGAGGTCGTCGAGGAGTTCGGTGGAACCGTCAAGGACCTCGCCGGCGACGGGCTCCTGGCTCTGTTCGGCGCCCCCGAGGCCCACGAGGACGACCCCGAGCGCGCCGTCCGGGCGGCCCTGCGCATCGTCGAGGTGGTCCGCGCCCACGCGGCGGAGGTGGAGCGGGCGTGGGGTGTGGAAGAGTTCGGCGTCCGCGTCGGGATCGACACCGGCCTCGCGGTGCTCGGCGCAGTGGGAGGGGGATCGCGGGTCGAATACGGGGCTACCGGCGACGCACTGAACACCGCCGCGCGATTGCAGGCGAACGCGGCCACGTTTGGCGTGCTGGTCGGTGAGCGGACACACCACCTGATCGAGCCAATCTTCCGGTGGGGCGATCCGCGCGAGCTCCTGCTGAAGGGAAAGGCCGAGGCGCTCTCCGCCTATGAGGTCGCCGGGTTGCGGGCCGTCCCCGGCAAGCTCCGGGGCCTGGCGACCGTGACTCCACTGCTCGGGCGCGACGTCGAGCTCGAAACCGCACGAGATGCCGGGCAGGCGGTGTTCGATGGTCGGGGGGGAATCCTGTTCGTCATCGGCGAGCCCGGGATCGGCAAGACCCGGCTCCTCGCCGAGCTCCGCCAGTTCGTTGCGACCGAGGGCTCGGTCACATGGCTGGAGGGGAGATGCGTCTCCTACGGGCTGGCGCTCCCGTACTGGCCGTTCCGGGACCTGTTGGGGCGATGGCTCGGTGCGGACACCGTCGACGGGTCGGATCGCCTGGACGCCGACCTCCTCGAGCGGTGCGACGCGCTGTTCGGGGCTCGTGCGCGCGAGGTCCATGCGTACCTGGCGGCCATCCTCGGCCTCCAGCTCGACCCGGTTGCCGAACGGGACGTCGCCGCACTCTCGCCGGAGGCCCGCCAGTTCCGGACCGTCGAGGCCGTCCGCGCCTTGATCCGCGGGCTCGCGGAGGAGCGCCCGGTGATCCTCGCGATCGAGGACCTGCACTGGGTCGATGCCGCCTCCATGCAGCTCCTGGAGCGTTTGTTCCCGCTCACGGAATCCGCCAGAACGCTGATCGTCGTGTCGCAGCGGCCGGAGGCCGATCACGCCTCGTGGAACCTTCACCTCGACGCCAAGCGCGATCACCCGGACCGGGCTCGCGTGCTGATCCTCGAGGCACTTTCGCCGGGCGCCGAGCGTGCCCTCCTGGAATCCCTGGTCGGCGCGGCGACCCTTCCGCGCGACCTGGAGGACCGCATCCTCCATTCCGCGGAGGGGAACCCCTTCTATCTCGAGGAGAACATCAGGTCGCTGATCGACGATGGCGCGCTCACGGCCGAGGGGGCCGGCTGGCGTTACGAGGGAACATCTGCGGTCGAGATTCCGCCATCCGTGGAGCGGGTCATCATCTCCCGCATCGACCGTCTCTCCGCGCCGGCCCGCGAGACCGTCCAGGCCGCCTCGGTGCTCGGGCGGCAGTTTGACGGGACCACACTCGAAGCGGTCTCCGGACGCACCGGCGGCCTGGCGGACGCGCTCAGCGAGCTCGTGGCATTCGATCTTCTTCGCGAGGAACCCGGCGCCGGGTACCGGTTCAAGCACGCGCTGACCCAGGAGGCCGCCTACAACAACATGCTGAAGCGACGGCGCCGGGAGCTCCACGCCCTCGCGGCGGATGCCCTCGAGTCCCTCCCTGGTGGCCCGAGGGAGCCCGACTACGGCCTCTTAGCCCAGCACTACCGGGGCGCGGGCCGACCCGAGGAGGCACTGCGGTACTTCGAGCTCGCGGCGACGGGCGCCAGGCGCGTGTACGCGGTGGACGCCGCCCTCGAGAACTACAGCGCTGCGCTCGATATCGCCGAATCGCTCGGATCCGACCGGACCCCCGAGCTCCGGTTGCAACGGGGGCAGGTGCGGAGCCAGGTCGGCGACTTCACCGGGGCGAGGGAGGACTTCGACGTCGCAGTGAGGGCCGCCCAAGAGTCGGCCGATCGGAGGCTCGAGTTCGAAGCCAAGAATGAGCTGGGGTTCCTCCTGGCAGGATCCGTGAATTACGAGGACGCGTTGCCCCTCCTCGAGGGGTCACTCGCCGCCTCGGAGGGCATGGAGCTGCGCGAGGCGCAGGTGGCCGCAGCCTCCCGACTCTCGATCGTCTACACGAACCTGCTCCGGCTGGACCTCGCCGTCGATGTGGCCCACCGGGCGCTGACCATTGCCCGGGACATCGGCGATCAGGGCTCCCTGGCCATGGCCCTGGACGCCCTGCTGGTGGCATCGGTGATGGTCGGTGACATGGCGACCGTCGACGAGATCTGTTCCGAGCTGGTCGACATCCACCGACGGCGCGGCGACCTCTGGTACCTGCAATTGGCGTTGTTCCAGTGGACGTGGGTGGACGTCGCGGCGGGACGATGGGATCGGGCCGAGGCGATCATCTCGGAGGGACTCTCCGTGAACCGCCAGATCGGCGACCGGGGGAACGAGCCGCTCTTCCCGGCGACGCTCGCGGCGATCGCCCGGACCCGAGGTCACTACGGGCGGGCCATCGAGCTCGGCCGGCGCGCGATCGAGCTCGCGTCGGACGTCGGTCACGCGGAATTCCTGGCGTGGGCGGAGGAGCTGCTCGGGTGGACGCTGCTCGATGTGTTCGCGACCTCCGAGGCGGTGGAGCAGATCGACCGTTCGCTTCGGGCGGCGGCGGAGGCGGGGGCCCGGATCTCGATGACACGGGCGGCCTGCCATCTCCCACTTGCCCGGTGGCGAGCGGGGGACCGGCCACGCGCCTTGGAGGAAGCGGCCGCCGGCGAGCAGCTGCTGCGCGAAGTGACGGTGCCACCGGGCCGGGCCTTTCTGTGGGGCGCCCAGGGGCCGATCGCCCTGGCCAACATGTACGTGGACGCCGGGGACCCCTCCCGGGCGCTCGATCTCGTCGCGACTATCCTGGACGCGGCCCTCGCGGCGGAGTGGCACGAAGTGGTCGCCGCGGCGGCGCTCGCCTCGGGCCGCGCCAAGGCAGGGATGGGCGACGAGGCCGGAGCGCGAGAGGCGCTCGAGACGGCCGTCCAGCGGGCAGAGTACTTCGGCATCCCGGGCCTGGCCTGGCGGGCGCACGCGGAGCTGGCCCATGTCGGGCCGCGGGACTCCCGGGCCAGTCATGATGCCCGGGCACGGGAGCTCGTCGCGGTCTTGTCCCGCTCGATCGAGGATGCCAGCATGCAAAGGACGTTCCTGGAAGGGGCGGCGGCGGAGCTATCGGGAGGTGCGGAATGACGGTCGCGGGGATTCATCACGTGACGATGCGGAGCCAGGACCCCGAGGCGGCCCGGCGCTTCTACCGGGAGGTGATCGGGCTGGAGTTCATGGAGATTCCCGTCTCCGGCGAGGTCACGTCGATCTGGAAGGGCGCCCCGGTGGATGGGGTCCTGCTCGCGGCCCAGGTCGGGACCACCTTCCTCGTCATCGCGCCGCCGCTCGAGGGGACGGCGGATGACGATCGGTTCAGCGAGTACCGCATCGGTATCGACCACCTCGCGTTCGCCATGGAGGACCGTGCCGGGCTCGACTCGCTGGTGGAACGGCTCGCAGCGGCGGGGGTCGAGACCGCGGGTGTGGAGGCCGACCCTGTCCTGGGGAAGGAGTACGTGGCGTTCCGCGACCCGGACAACGTCCAGTGGGAGGCGTACCTGAACTAAGCGGCGCCCGCGCCGGAACTATCAGTTCTCGACGAGCAGGGTGTGGTCGTCGATCCAGGTGGCCATCGTCCCCTTTCCCACGCGCGTCACCTTCCCCGTCACGACGTTCACCACCACGACGCGCGAGCCGCCGCCGAAGCACGCGATTCTGGTCCCGTCGGGCGACCACATGCCGGCGGGGTTCCCCTCGTAGCACGGGAGGAGCCGGAGCCCGGTCCCGTCGAGCTTCGAGAGGAAACGCCCCGGCCCGGCGTGCTCGACCACCTTGCCGTGGTAACGGAGGGGAGATCCGTCCGGGTTGCGCGGCTCGCCGTCGCCGACATAGGTCACGAGCGCGCCGTCCGGTGACAACGAGCCGTTTCCGGCGCTGTGGAGTCCGTCGGCGGGTGGGATCAGCACCGTGCCTGGCCCGCCCACGGCTGGTGCGATGCGCACCCCCGGGGCGGTCTGCGATCCGGACGTGTACACGATCGACGTGCCGTCCGGCGTGAACTGGGTCGACGACGCGACCTCGCCGTTGACGGCGGTCGTCCGGCCCGTCAGGAGGTCGAGCACGAACAGCCTGCCGATGCCCAGGTGGGCCCGGCCCACGTAGGCGATGCTCGTTCCGTCGGGCGACCAGGCGGGCGAGGTCGCGCCGATCGGGTCGTGCGTCGCCTGATGCACTTGCGAGTCGACCTCCGACCCGTCCAGGCCCGCGGTGAAGATCTGGGGAACCCCGTCGTCGTCCCGGCCGGCAAACGCGATCCGGGACCGGTCGCTCGAGGCCACGTACCAGCCGTTCATTGGCGACGCGCCGACCATGCGGAGGATGTTCCGGGGCAACCGGGTCACCCTGCCGGTGTCCACGTCGACGACAGCGTCGTGCGAAAGGAAGACGAGCGCAGACACCGACGGCGACGGCTGCGTCGGCCCGTCGACCGGCCTTCGAGGGGTGGGCGACGACCCGGCCGTCGTCACGATCCATACCGCCGCAAGGAACACGGTGAGACCGACGACCGCCGCCCCGATCCGCTCGTTCCGGCGCTTGCGGTTCCGTCGGCGCAGCAGCGTGTCGAACGAGGGATCCGGAGGCTCGGCCAGCGGGGCCAGCCGATCGAGCACGTCGAACCGTTCCGTGGTCATGATTGATCCATCGCCTTCCGTCGCATCTGAGCGCGCGCGCGTGTCGTGAGGGATCGAACCGACGATGCCCGGAGCCCGAGCACCCGGCCCGCCTCGTCGGCGGGGTAGTCGAGGATCGCCGTCAGCACTACGGCCGCCCGCTCCCGGGGTTCCAGGCCGCGAAGCAGGCGGACGACCTCGTCGTGGGTCTCCACGGCGACTAGCTCGTCGGTCGCGGCAGGGGCGAGGGAGAGAGCCCGGCGGATCCCGAGCCGGGCTCGGCGCGATCTGCTCCGGAAGACGTTCATCGAGACGCGGAACACGTACGCCGTGGGATCGTCGAGCGACTCCACCAGGTTCCACCGCTCGAACATCCGGAGGAACGCCTCCTGGGCGATCTCCTCGGCCTCGGACCGGTTCCCGGTGACCAGCCAGAGCGCGGTGAACACCCGTCGGAAGTTCGCTTCGTAGAACTCCTCGAAGCTTGGTGCTGCCTCGACCACGTCCCCTCCCCGAACCGTGTCTCGCGGGCAGACCTGTGCAATTTGAACTCATGGACGCGTGAGACGGCCGGCGCGCTGCAACGAATCGGCGGGCCGTGCGGGCGGAGGCGCGGATCTCGTCGTGTCGAGCGAGGCTGCACGCGGCGATACGAGATGACCTGTCGGCCGCTAGTTGCCCGGGGTGACGATGCGCGCCGCGAACTTCGCGACGCCGGACGCCGGCGTCAGCCGGACCACGTAGAAGCCGCTGTTGCCGTCCGTGTACCAGATATCGCGCGTGGCTTGGTCGTACGCGGGCGCGGCCATGGCGAACGCGCCGGCCTTGTTCGGGTACACGGCGTCGGCGCCCGGCATGAGGGGCCTGTTGAAGTAAGCGACCTCCTTCGGGTGTGCGAGGTCGCGGATGTCGAACACGCGCAGGCCGGACATGATGAAGCTGCAGGCCACGACGTACGGGTCGACCCGGCTCGGCAGCGTGCAGTAGTGGCCCTGGTAGCCCTGGAACGGCTGGTCGTCGCCGGGGTCAACCGTCTGGTCGCCCTTGTTCACGGCCAGGCGCATGTTGGACACCACGAACGGCTCCCGCTCGTTCGCGATGTCGATGATCCGCGCGGCGCCGACCTGCGCCCCGGACCCGAACTCGTCGGTCTCGAGCAGGTACGGGTGCCCCTGCCGGGTGAACGGCGTGGCGTTCTGCGGCGTGCTGAGCTCCGGCCACGTCAGCCGGCTGACGAGCTTCACCGTCGGGTTCGCCGCCCGGGTCTGGATCTGGCTGACGTCGAGGATGGTGAGGCCCGTGAACGAGGTGCCGTCCTGGAAGGCGCTCTCGGCCATGTACAGCCGATTGCCGTCGTTGCTGATCGACACGCCGTGCGGCTGGTAGTCGAACGTCTGCCACAGGATCTCGGGGGTCGCGGGATCGGTGAGGTCGACGGCCGCCAGGGTGTGCCCGTACAGCGAGGCCACGTAGAACGTCTTCCCGTCCGGCGCGAACCCGCTCTCGTGTCCGAGGATTCCCATCGGCGACGAGGACAGCAGCACGGGGTGCCGGCAGTCCGGCTTCACGGAGTACACGTCGACGAAACCGGGGTTGAACGTCGGGTAGCCCATGTCGGCCACGAGCAGGCCGCGCCGCTGGTTCAGCCGGACCGACTCGTGCGGGGACTGCATGGCCGGGGTCCGCAGGACGTCCGTGACGACCGGGTGGCGCGGGTCGCGCATGTCCATCACGTAGGTGCCGGGACCCTCGGTTCCCTGGTTCGGGACATTGTGCGGCCACAGCAGCGTCGAGTCCCAGTACGCGCACTCGCGGCCGGCGCGGTCGACGTAGCGCTCCACGCGAAAGCCCCCGGTGGTTCCGGTGCGAGACACCATGCGGGCATTGCAGAAGTAGCCCTTCGCAGCGCGGCCGGAGTCGAAGTCGGCCTTGGGCGCCTTGCCCTGGACGGTCTCCGGCAGTGAGCCAGCGTCGCACGGGATGTCCCTGGTCGGCGCCGCGGACGGCCTGGTCGGGCCGAGATACCGCGCCCACGGCGTATGGACGCCGGTCGGACCGCCGACCCAGAAAGGCGGGCCGGCGAGTGCGGCGTCGCCGCGCGCCGGGGCCGGCGCGGTGCCGATGCCGGTGAGGGCGATGGTGACTGCGATCGTTGCGAGGGCGGTGACGGTGGCGAACCACCGGATGCGGGCGTCGCGGAACATCAGCGGTGACCTCCGGGGAGCGGGCCGGGTTTCGGTGCATGTGACGTACCCATTTCCGCCGGTGGAAATGCACCGGATCCGCCATGCGTCGTCCGATCGACTTCGGACGCTGGGCCCGCGCGCCTGCTGCCGTGGTCAGGCTGGGTCCAGCAGCGACGACACCGTGAGCTGTTCGGTCAGCAAACGGCGGAACCCGTCGGGTGTCCGGTCGATGAACGCTCGGCAGAGCCGGCGGCCGTGCGTGTATGCGGGGGAGTACGTCCGGATGCCCGGGTCCGTGAGGAACCGGACGGTCTTCGCCACGCGCTCCGGCGTCTCGAGCGTCCATTCGAGGAGGTAGGCCTCGGCGTCGCCGGTCGAGATGCCGTCCTCGTGGAGCATGCGGGCGGCGTTGGTGCCCGCCGCGAACAGGTTCCACTCCTCCTCGTGGACCACCTCGGCGACCTCGGGGTCCATCCGGACCCCGAGGTCGCCGGCCTCGTCTAGCAGCCCGCGGAGTCCGTCCTCCCGGACGGCCTCCGCCAGCGCGTTCACCGCGAGGCCCTCGGTGATGACGACCTCGGGCGCCGCCACGACCTTGACCGTCGTCTCGAGCCGGCGGTCCTCCCGGTACAGCAGGTGTTCCTTGCAGGCCATCTCCGTGTGGTGCCCCGGGTAGACCTCGTGGGCGACGACGTCCACGACGGCGATGAGCGAACGCGGGAGGTCCTCGGCCACCTGGATACGGCTGCGGAGGTTCCCGAGGTACATGTTGTAGGCCTGCCACGGCACCCCCGCGACGGTCTCGTAGTCGACGCCCTCACCGTCCGGAAGCGCGACGATCCGGGCCGTCCGCCGACGCAGCGCCGAACCGAGCGCCTGCAGCGCGCGGTGGGTCATCTCGCGAGGCACGTTCGTCTCATTCAGCCACGCCTGGTACCTGCCGGCCAGGTCGCCGCTACCGGGGAGCGCCGCGTCGAGCCGGGCATGGCTCTCTCGGAATTCCGCCTCGTCGGTCGGCTCCGGCCGGATCCCGAGGCACCGCTCCACCTCCTCCGACCACGAGACCTCCTCGCCGCCGAGGCGGGCCGTCACGCATTCCAGCCCGCGCAGCTGGGCGAGCAGCCAGGCCACGCGGTCCTCCGCGAGGTCGGTTCCCGGTGTGTCCTCGAGCAGCGCGAGCGTCTCGTCGTGGAGGCGGTGCGGGTCGACGGGGCCCTCGGCGGCCGCGGCCTCCCGGATGGCGGCGGGGCCGACGTACGCGTCGACGAAGTCCTCGATGTGCGCGTCCACCTGCAGGCACAGCCGCACGTACCGCTCGGGAACGCCTCCATCGCTCACGGCCGGTGATGGTAGCCGCACCCGTTCGGGCCGGGAGGAGCGCTCGCTATGGTCGCCGCCTGGGCAGGCGACTCTGGCGGCCGCGAGAGGGCTGCCTCAGCCGGCCGGCGGGTCCGGGCCTCCACTCCCGATCGCGAGCGACCGGCGTAGGGCCACGAGCTCGTTCCTGATCTGGGCGAGCTCCTTCCGGAGCGCGAGGTCGCTGGCGTCGCCGGCTGCGCCGCCGCCGCCGTCGCCGTCGTCACCGCCGTCACCGCCGTCGTTCTTCGGTGGGGGGACCAGAACGCTCGCCAGAATGCTCGCGAGGGCGCCGATGATGCCGACGCCGGCCATCATCACCAGGAACCCGGTCATGCGGCCCATCGGGGTGACCGGGTAGTAGTCGCCGTAGCCCACGGTGGTGATCGTCACGACGCCCCACCACAGGGCGTCGCCGCCGGTCGTGATGTTCGCGTCCGGGGAATGGCTCTCGGCCTGCAGCACCAGCACGCTCGACACGACGAGCACGATGAACGCCGCCAGCACGGTGACGAACGCCGCGTACTGGCCGCGGTGCGTGACGACGTCGTGGATCAACTCCCGCTTGTTCTTGCCTCGGAGCAGTCGGCTGATCCGGGCGAACCGGCTGAGCCGCGCCAGGCGGAACAAACCCGAGAACTTGAAGACGCCGAAGCTCGGGATGGACCCGAGCAGGTCGAGCCACCCACGACGCCCGATGAAGTAGGCGCGTTTGGGGTGCGACCGCGAGAGGTTGAGGGCGAAGTCGGCGAGGAACACGACGCAGATCATGTTGTCGTACCAGGTCAGCAGGGTGATGGTCGCGTCGCTGAAAGGGAACAGGAGCAGCACCATCACCATCAGGGACAGGACCGTCAGGACCAGGATGAAGATGTTGTAAGCGTTGCTCGACTGCCGCGGCTCCGGCTCCTGCGCCTGTTCCTCTTCCGCTGACGGGGTGGACATGGTCGGAACCTCCCCTCGACGTGCTCGGCCGGCCTCATGCCGGCGCTTGGTGAACATCGCCGGCGGCCGGCGGAAGGATGCCGATACCGGGCCGACCGCTGCATCGTCCGGGATGGGGGATGCCGGACCGGAGTTCGCCGATGTGCTTGCATCGGGGCCCGTCCGGGAGTCGAATCGACCGCGAAGCGAGGCGAGCCGGCCGGCTCGCAGGGCAAGGCAGTTCGTGCCTGCCGACGCGGAAAGGGGTGCGCGCATGTCACAGGGGATGGACCGGTCCGGCGCCGGCGGAGTGATCTTCGCCTCGTTCATGATGGGCCTGATCGGGGCCTTCGAGGCGCTCGGCGGGCTCGCTGCGATCCTGAAGGGCGAATTCATCGTCGCCCTGCCGAACTACTGGCTCAATGTCGACGCCTCGGTGTGGGGCTGGATCCACCTGATCCTCGGGATCGTGGTGATCTACGCGGCGTTCGCGCTGTTCCGGGCTGCGACCTGGGCGCGGGTCGTCGGGATCATCATGGCGGTGATCTCGGCGATCGTGAACTTCGCCTACATCCCGTACCAGCCGGTCTGGTCGATCGTGATCATCGCCCTGTGCTGCTGGGTCATCTGGGCGCTGGCGTCGCACGGCCAGGTGTTCGACGACTCCGACCTGTAGGCGGCGACCGCGTACCCATCGGGGAATTCGGGCGGGATCGCGCCCTTCACCCCGTATGGGTGATCCTCTCGGGCCGGGCCCGGTGCTACCGTCTGCGCCGGGCCCGGTGACCGACTGACGAGGGGAGGAAGGCCCGTGACTCGGAGATTCGCAGTCCTCGCCGGAGCGGTGCTCGTGCTCGCGGTGCTGGGTTCGGGGTGCGGAGGTGGCGGCGGCGACCAGCTCACGCACGACCAGTATCAGACGGAGCTCACCACGCAGCTCGCAGAGATCAATGCGGAGACGAGCGCCGCGCTGGCCGCGATCGACAGCGCAACCCCTGCGACCGTGACGTCACTCGGTGACGAGCTCCGAACGACCGCCGACTCGCTGAGCGACGCCAGCGACCACTTCAACTCCCTCAACCCACCCGATGACGCCGAGCGCGCAAACGGCCTGCTGGTGAGCGCCCTGCAGAAGGTGGGAGAGGGGTTCCGACAGGCGGCCACGTCCGCCGACAACGGCGACCTGGAGCAGCTCAGAGTGATCAAGGATGCCTATCCGAACTCGGGGGCCCAGAAGGAGCTCGTCACGGCGGTCGGAGAGTTGAAGAAGGCCGGTTACACGGGCAAGGTCTGACGATCTCCCGGTCGCCGGCTCAGGCTCAGCCGACGCCGGACGCGAAGGCGGACACACGGTCGGCCACGGCCTCCCAGCCGGGTTCGACCATCATCTGGTGGCCCATGCCGGGGACGACCTCGGCGGTGGTGCCATACGCGGCCGCCGTCCGTTCCGCCTCGGGCACCGAGAAGATCCCGTCGCGATCGCCGATGAGCACGAGCATCGGCAGCGCCCCGACCCGCTTCGGCCGGGGCACGGCGGCGATCATCCCCAGATAGGCCGGGTAGCTCTCGTCCTGGATCCGCTCGGAGAACGCGTCGACGATCTCGTCCGGGGTCCCGGGCGAGAACAGCATCTCCCGGGCGCGCTCCCGGGTGCCCACCACCGGCCGGAGGCTCATCGTCAGGTTGGTGCGGGCGAACGCGCCGGGGAAGCGCCGGGCGAACCGAACCGTGGCGCCGAAGGCGCCACGGGTCGGGACCGATGCCAGCAACACGGCCCTGGGGGCCGTGTTGCGCTCGAGATACTTCTGGACCACCAGACCGCCCATCGAGTGGCCGACCGGGATCGGTGGTTCGTCGAAGGCGGACGCCGCCGCCTGTACGTCCTTCACGTAGGACGCGATGCGGTGCCAGATCCGGCCTCGCGGGGCGTCGTGCCCGCGGAGCTCGACGGTCCGCGCGTCGTGCCCGTGGGCGCGCAGGCGCGCCTCGAACTGGTCCCAACACCACGCGCCCTGCCACGCGCCGTGGACGAGCAGGATCCCCGCGGACGTCATCGCTCCCCCTCCTCCGCCCTGCCGGCGGCTCCCCGGCACGTCGAGCGGGCGCGCGAGGAGTGAACCACAACTCGCCGCGTCGCCGGAAGGAAGTTTCCGCGCACGCAGCGGCGGGTTGTCCGGGGCGCCTTCGCGGCTCCACGGCCCTCGAGCCCGGCCCGCGGATCGCGATGGTCCTGTTGGAGGAAATTCAGCCGTGGAGGAACAGCCAGTTGATGATCTCGTACGCGACGGCCGTGACGGCGACGACCGGGATGATGGCGAGGAGCGAACGGGTCCGCTCGCGGCCGGAGCGACCGAGCGCGAGGGGGATCACGGCTCCGGCCAGGACCATGGCGAGGCCAGCGGCGCGGTCGTGGTTGATCCCGATCCGAGCCAGACCTTCGGCGACGAACGCGCCGCCCAGGAGGCCGAGGGCCGCGACCCGTCGCCACCCACCGGCGCCGCGCCACCACCGGCCGGCGACCCCGTACACCGGCCCGCCGACCAGAGCCGTGGCGCTCCAGATGGCGACGGAGCGGGAGCTCGCGGCGGCGCCCTCGACGACGAGCGGCACCGGCGCGTAGTACCCGATCACCGCGGCGACGAGCAGGCCGGCCCCGGCGAGCGCTGCCGCAGGATCGGTTCGCATCGCGGCCCCCGCGACGAAGGCCGGGAGCAGCCACATCGCGCCGGAGTTCACGAGCGCCAGCCAGGCGCCGTCGAGTGCGGTCTGTCCGAGGAGCGTGAGGAACCCGAGCGTCAGCCCCGCGACGACGACCGCGACCGCGGTGGCGAGGGGCGAGGTCTGTCGCCCGGGGCCCGTCGGCATGGGCGGGACGCGGGTTCGCATGAGGTCGCTCATCTGCCGGTCACTCTGTCATCCGACGGTCGCGGGCTGATCGCGAACACATGGAGGTTCTGTGACTGGCTGAACCGAAGCACTCGCCACACATGTCCCCGGAACGATCTGCCACCGATGTCTCCGGTCAGCACACGAAGCGCCGCTGCGGGCTGCTCTCAGGGTCCTCTCAGCGCCCGGCCGCCAGCCTGGCCCCCGACCGAGCGGAAGGAGGATCACATGGCCAGGAGAGGGATCGCGGTCGCGGCGGTCGCGGCGGCGCTCGTGCTCGGGGGGACGACGCCCGGCGCGAGGGCGCAACCGCTGCAGTCCGTGGCGGCGGGGATCGACCCGGGGGACTTCGTGCGGTTCGTCACGAACCCCCTGCTGCCGTTCGAGCCCGGAACGGTGTTCACGTACCGCGGCCTGAAGGATGGCGTGGTGACCCACGAGCGGGTGACCGTGCTGCACCGGACCAAGCCCATCCTGGGGGTCCCGACGACCGTCGTGCACGACGTCACCCGGCATCTTGGCAGGCTGCTCGAGGAGACAGAGGATTGGTACGCGCAGGACAAGCATGGCAACGTCTGGTACTTCGGTGAAGACACGAAGTCTTACGAGAACGGACACGTCAGCACCGAGGGCTCCTGGGAGGCCGGGGTCCACGGGGCCGTTCCGGGCATCGTCATGGAGGCGGACCCCCACGTTCCCGACGCGTACCGGCAGGAGTTCTTCAAGGGCCACGCCGAGGACATGGCGTGGGTCGTCAAGCGCGGTGGCTCAGTGCGGGTGCCGTACGGGAGGGTCGACCACGTTCTGCTCACACTGGAGTGGAGCCGGCTCGAGCCGCAGGTCGTCGACAAGAAGTTCTACGCGCGGGGGTTCGGCATCGTCCGGGAGGCCTCGGCGAGCGGGCCCCGCGAGATCCTCGAGCTGGTCGGGGTGCACCGGCCGTAGGCGGGCCTGATGCGCGCCCTGGTGATCGAGGACCATCCGCGGATCGCCCTCCTCCTCCGGCAGGGGCTGGGGGAGGAGGGCTTCGTGGTGGACGTCGCGGGCACGGCCGGCGACGGCGTCTCCCGGGGAACCGAGTACGACTACGACGTGATCGTGCTCGACCTGACGCTGCCGGACGGTGACGGAGTCGACGCGTTGCGTCGACTCCGTCAACGGGAGCGGTGGAGCCCGGTGCTCATCCTCACGGCCCGGGATGCGGTCGAAGACCGCGTTCGGGGCCTCGACGCCGGGGCGGACGACTACCTGGTGAAGCCGTTCGCCCTCCCCGAGCTCGTCGCGCGGGTGCGGGCCCTGATCCGGCGGGCGCCGCCGCCGCGTCCGGTTGCCCTGACGGTCGGGGATCTGTCGCTCGACCCCGTGACGCGGGAGGTCCGGCGCGGGGACGCTGAGGTCCAGCTCAGCCCGAAGGAGTTCGCGCTGCTCGAGTTCCTCATGCGGCACCCGGGCGAGGCGCTCTCCCGGACGACGATCGTCGAGCACGTGTGGGACCCGTACGCGGTGGGGGACTGGAACGTGCTCGAGGTGTACGTGCGGTACCTCCGCGAGAAGGTCGACCGGCCGTTCGGTCGTTCGTCGATCGAGACCGTGCGCGGCGTCGGCTACCGGCTGCGGGAGGACTGATCGTGTCGCTGCGAGCGCGCCTGACGCTGGGGTTCGCCGCAGGCATGGTGGTGGTGCTCGCCGGCCTGGCGTTCTTCGTGGACTGGCGGGTCGAACACGACCTCACCGCCGGCATCGACATGGAGCTGCGGTCGCGCGGCCAGGTGATCGTCGGGGCGGTGCGGGCGAACGCTCCGGACCTGGTGGGTGTCGAGGGGAGCCTGATCGACCCCGACGAGGCGTTCGCGCAGGTGCTCGTTCCGCCCGACCGGATCCTCGACTCGAGCTCGGCGGTGGCCGGAGCGCCCATGTTGTCCGCGGCGGCGCTGCGGCGGGTCGACGGGCCGACATTCGTCAGCACCCGGGTCACCGGGGTCGAGGATCCGGTGCGGCTGCTCGCGGTGCCGGTTGGGGTCGGGCAGGAGCCGGTCGTGGTGGTCGTCGGCGCGACGCTGAGCGACCGGAACGAGGCGCTCTCGCGGCTCGAGCTCGCGCTGGCGGTCGGCGGCGTGGCCGCACTGGGCCTGGTTTCCTGGGCCGGGTGGCTGCTGGCGGGAGCCGCTCTTCGGCCCGTGGAGGCCATGCGCCGGGAGGCGGCGGCCATCTCGGCCTCGGAACCGGACCGCCGGCTCCCGGTCACGACCGGATCATCGGACGAGCTCGCGCGCCTGGCGACCACGCTGAACGACATGCTCGACCGGCTCCAGGAGTCGATGGTGCGCGAGCGGCGGTTCCTCGACCGGGCGAGCCACGAGCTCCGGACGCCGCTCACCGTGCTCCGGATGGAGCTCGACCTCGCGCTCGCCCGTGCCCGGTCGCCGGAAGAGCTCCGGACCGCGCTGGAGAATGCGTCCGTCGAGACCGACCGGTTGGTGCGCCTGTCCGAGGACCTGCTGGTCCTCGGACGGGCCGGGGACGGCCGTCTCCCGCTGGACAAGCGGGAGACGGACGTGGGCGAGCTGCTGCGGCGGACGCGCGCCGCGCATGCGGCGCGCGCCACCGCCGAGGGCGTGGCGCTGCGCGTGCAGGCCGTGGACGGCCTGCACGCGCGGGTCGACCCCGACCGCCTCCGGCAGGCCGTGGACGACCTGCTCGACAACGCGTTCCGGCACGGCGGCCGCGAGGTCGCGGTGTGGGCCTCGGCGAACGGCGAAGGCCTGGTCCTGTCGGTCGAGGACGATGGCCCGGGCTTCCCGGAGGCCGTGCTGTCGTCCGGAAACGGCGCGCCCGGTTCGACCGCGGCCGGGTCGAGCGCCGACGGTTCCGGCGTGGCCGGTTCCGGTGCGGGCGCTTCAGGTGGGCTCGGCCTGGTCGTGGTGCGGGCCATCGCGGACGGCCACGGCGGGACGCTCGTGCTCGAGAACTCCGGGCGCGGCGCCCGTGCCGTGCTGTCGTTACCGAACTGAGACCCGTCCTCTCTTGTCCTGTTGCGGGGCCCGGCGCACAGTGGGCTCCGCGACATTTCTGAACCGACCTGGGGGGAACGGTGCATCCGAGACGATCATCCGGAACAGGCGTCAGGCGACGTGCCCTGCTCGCCGGTGTGGTGATCCTCGTCATTGGGACTGTGCCGACAGGTTCGACGGCATCACCGGCCGGCGGTTCCCGAGGCCCGGTCCGTGCGACGACGACGGGCCGGCCGCCGGCGCCGGTCCAGAGCCCGGGGATCCACGCGCAGGTCGTCCGTCTCCCGTGTTCCCGCGCCCGAGGTCGCGGCGACCGTCACGACCGTCGACGGCGACCAGTACGCGGGCGGTGAGAACGCGATCTACGCGCCCGACCGGCAGCACGTGTTCGTCGCCTACAAGCGGTTCCTGCGCGATGCGTTCGATCCGGGCGGGGACGTCGTGGAGGCCGAGCTCCGGGTGGCCATCAGCGACGACGGCGGTGCGACCTGGGACGTGCAGATCCTGACCTCCGACGCCGCCGAGGAGGGCGACGTCATCCAGCAGTCGGTCGCGATCGACGGCGACGGCAACCACGCGGTCTGGATCGCGTACATGGTCCAGAACGACCGGGGCTCGTTCCTGCGGTTCGCCCGCACGGAGGACGACGGGGATCACTGGACCCTCGGACGCGTGGCGCGGTTCGCCGGCGAGTACAAGGCCATGCAGGTGCTCGGGCCGGAGTCGGTGCTCGTCGCGTCGAACCACCAGGCGCCGGGCGACCCCGAGCTGCGCCTGTACGGGACCACCGACGGGGGGCTCACGTGGACCCGCTCGCTCGTCGACGAGGGCGCCGACTGGTACGTGGGGTTCGACCGCGGCTTCGACGGGCGGCTGTGGATCAGCTTCTACGACGGCGGCGACACCGACCTGCTCACCTCGACGGCGAAGTCGGCTGCCGGACCCTGGACGACCCGGGCGATCGGCGGGACGGGCGACGACGAGTTCTTCACCGGCATCTTCAGCTCGCTCGACCTCTCGCTCGGAACCATCTACGTCGTGTGCGAGGACTTCCAGCCGTCGCTCGGACGGAGCGTCGTGCGGCTGTACCGGTCGACCGACGGCGGCGCGCACTGGACACGGACCATCGTCGACTCCGCGTTCGCCATCGGGTGGAACACCACCGTCCACACGCTCCGGAGCAATGGCGGAGCGAACACCGACGTGTACCTCTCCTACTGGCACGAGTACGTGAAGCCGCCCGTCTACCACGGCCACGTCCGCGTGGCGCACAGCGCGGACGGCGGCGACACGTGGTCGGTGTGGACGATCCCCGAGTCGCGGAGCGTCCTGCCCGACATCGACTCGGCTGCGCCGGCGCTCGACACGCAGTTCGTCAGCTACTCCGTGTGGAATCGCAACACGGGGCACCGCTTCCTGCGCGTGGCCCGGCTCGATCTGTCCCAGACCTAGGCGCCGGACACCTTGCGCGCGTACTCGAGCAGCGCGGGAACACCGACGTCGAGCAGCGAGAAGAACGGGTCGTCGGTCGTCCCGGCGAGGTGCCGGTTGTACGAGGCCTCGAGCAGGATCGCGAGCTTCCATACGGCGAGCGTCACGTAGAACCGCATGTCCCGCATGGAGCGGCCGGTCCGCTCGCCGTACCAGGCGACCACCTCGTCCCGGGTCGGCATGCCCTTCGCGCCGTAGACGCCGCCCGACAGCGCCGCGCGCCAGGGATCGTCGCCGGCCTCGACCCAGAACGACAGCAGGTAGCCGAGGTCGGCGAGCGGGTCGCCCACGGTCGCCATCTCCCAGTCGAGGATGGCATTCACCTGCGGAGGGGTTCCGCTCCGGCGGTGGCCGGGCAGGGCCAGCACGTTGTCGAGCTTGTAGTCCCCGTGCACGACCGTCGGCGCGCCGGTCTCCACCGGCAGGTTCGCCTCCAGCCAGTCGCGGACGGCGTCGTAGTCGGGGAGGTCGCGGGCGGTCGTACCCCGTGCCGCCGCGGCGGCCTGGATGCCCTCGCGCTGGCCCCGCCACCGCCGGACCTGGCGTTCGAGGTAGCCGCTCGCGCGACCGATGCCCGCCTCGACGAACGCCGCCGGGTCGACCGAGTGCAGCTCCGCCAGCGCGTCGACCAGGTCGAACGCGAGCGCCCGGCGGCGGTCGGCGTCGAGGGCGTCATCGGCGAGCCACTCCGGCAGCCGGTCCCGAATGACGTCGCCCGAGACCTTCTCCATCAGGTAGAAGGGCACGCCGACCACCGACGGGTCCTCGCACGCGGCCACGACCCGGGGGATCCGGACGGTGGCGCCCGAACGCTGCAGCAGGTCCAGCACCCGGTACTCGCGCAGGACGTCGTGCGCCGTGGGGAGGAGCGGCCCGCGCGGCGGCCGTCGCAGGATCCACTCGAACCCGTGCCTTCGAACCACGAACGTCAGGTTCGAATGGCCCTCGCGGAGGCGGTCGACCTCGATGGGCCCGTCGCCGGGGAGCCGCGCGTGCGCCCAGGCCGAGAACCGCTCGACGTCGACCAGCGGCTCGGTCTCGTGGGACTGCGTCACGCCGTTCACTTTCCGAGGTAGGGGGCGAGCTCGGTGCGGGCCACGCTGCGCACGTGCACCTCGTCGGGCCCGTCGGCGAGTCGCAGGGTCCGCATGAACGCATAGGCGGCCGCGAGCGGCGTGTCGTCGCTGACGCCGGCGCCGCCGTGGACCTGGATCGCCCGGTCGATGACCTGGAGCGCCACGCGAGGCGCGACGACTTTGATCGCCGCGATCTCGCTCCGGGCCGCCCGCGAGCCGGTGCCGTGCCGGTCGATCAGCCACGCGGCCTTGAGCGTGAGCAGCCGGGCCTGTTCGATGGCCATGCGCGACTCGGCGATCCACTCCTGGATCACGCCCTGCCGCGACAGCTCCTTGCCGAACGCCACCCGGCTCACGGCACGCTCGCACATCGCCTCGAGCGCGCGTTCCGCCAGCCCGATGGCCCGCATGCAGTGATGGATGCGCCCCGGGCCGAGCCGGGCCTGCGCGATGAGGAACCCGCTGCCCTCGACGCCGATGAGGTTCTCCGCCGGCACGCGGACGTCGGTCAGCGTGATCTCGCAGTGCCCGTGCTGGTCCTGATAGCCGAAGATCGGGAGCGACCGGACGACCTCCAGGCCGGGCGCCTCCATCGGCACGAGCACCATCGACTGCTGCTCGTAGACGTTCGCGTCGGGGTTCGTCCTGCCCATGAGGATCATCACGCGGCACCTCGGGTCGGCCGCGCCGGTGATCCACCACTTGCGGCCGTTGATCAGGTACTCGTCGCCGTCCCGTTCGATCCGCGTGCGGATATTCGTTGCATCCGAGCTCGCCACGTCCGGTTCCGTCATGCCGAAGCACGAACGGATCTCGCCGTTCAGGAGCGGTTCCAGCCACCGCGCCTTCTGCTCGTCCGAGCCGAACTGGTGGAGGACCTCCATGTTCCCCGTGTCGGGCGCCGCGCAGTTGATGGCTTCGGGTGCGACCTCCGGGGAACGGCCGGTGACCTCGGCGAGCGGGGCGTAGTCGAGGACGGTGAGCCCGTGCCTCGGGTCCTCGTTCTCGGGGAGGAACAGGTTCCAGAGCCCGCGCGACCGGGCCTCCTTTTTGAGGTCCTCGACGATCGGGGGGAGGTCGTGCTCCCGGCCGGCGGCGATCAGCTCGCGGCGCTGCTCGGCGTAGACGGGCTCGGCCGGGTACACGTGCGAGCCCATGAATTCCTGGAGCCGCTCCAGGTGGTCGCGGGCGTTGGGGGAGAGCTCGAAGTCCACGTCGCGTGCCTCCTCAGCGTGCGCCGGCCAGGCCGCGTCGCACGAGCTCGCCCTGGAGGTCCAGCCGCCGGGTGCCGAACCCGCGTTTCTCCCACTCCTCGCGCGGCACCATCCAGAACACCTCGAACTCGTTCCCGTCGGGATCCGCGCAGTAGATGCTGAGCGAGTTCCCGTGGTCGGACTCGCCGGTCAGGGCGCCGGCATCGCCCAAGGCCCGGCGCGCCTCGGCCAGGTCGGTCAGCTCGGCCACCTCCCACGCCAGGTGGTACAGCCCGACGCGGTCGCCGTGCCCGGGCGGCGGCGCTTCCTCGCCGATCCCGAACAGGCCGAGGTCGTGGTGGTTGTCGCTGCCGTTCGCCCGCAGGAAGAACGCGCGGTCGCCGAGCGCCTCCACGGTTTCGAATCCCAGCACGTCCCGGTAGAAGTCCGCGGCCCGCTGCGCGTTCTTCACGTAGAGCACTGCGTGGTTGAGCCGCTTGATCGTGAACATCGTGGGCCTCCTCGTCCGGACGTTCCGTCAAGGCTACGCCGGTGATCGGCCGGCCGAACGCCGTGAAAGGGACCGACCCCGTTCGGGGGTCGGTCCCTTTCGACTCGGTGAGCCGATCCGTGCTACGTGCTCAGCTCGGTGATGCGGGTGCCCCAGTTCCCGAGCGCGGAACGGGTGCCACCGCAACTCCCGACCGGCGCAGCGAGGTACTGAGCCAGTGTGCAGGCCGAGTGGATGTACTCCGACGCGATCCACACGTGGTTGCCGACGACGGCCGCCGCGCCGTAGTCGCCCCATCGTGTGCGAGGCGGGTTCCCGACGTAGTACTTGTAGCTCGTGAACCCGTCCGCCGGGCCGAGACCCGCGGATGCGGTGTGGATGTCGCCCGCGCCGACCTGAGCGTCGATCGAGGCGTAGCCGGCGCTCGGGAAGTAGTCGGCGCCGGTCACCGTGAACGCGATGACGCCTCGACCGCTTGGCGTGACGCCGACGGCCGGGTATGTCAGGTTGTTGTTCGCGAGCCCCAGGTATCCCTGCAGGGCAAGCTTGGCGGACACCGTGCCGCCGGTCACCGAGGGCTTCACGACGAAGTACTCGATACCGGCCTTCTGCCCCCCATTGATAGTGAGGGCCGTGTCGAGCGCCCCCCACAGTTTCCCGTTGGCGAAATCAACCTGCTGCATCCGGGTGTCGTTCGCGTCGAGATGCGACTCCACCTCCGGAGCGAACGGGTCCGGCTCGCCGTTGAGGAACGTGGCGCACGCCGTGTCGTTCAGGCACTGGCCGAGCGGGAAGTCGCCGGTCTTCTGGTCGGCTTTCGGCGGGATGGCGTACTGGCCCACTGTGAGCGTCGTGTGCGACAGCGACAGCGCCGGGGTGCCGCCGAGCGACGACGTGTTGGACAGCGCCCATACGAGCAGGTCGGTGGAGTCGCCCTCGCCGTTCGCCTCTTCGGCGGCGTTCGAGCTCATGAAGTACTCGGTGCCACCGGCGCCGCTTTCGAAGGAGCCGGTCCCAGGCGACTGCGACGGCCACAGCGTGAAGCCGGGGTTCCCGTTGTCGGCACCGACCGTGTCGAACTGCGTGACGGACACGGTGGGCGCCCCCGACGCGAGCGCCGCCTTCGAGAACGCGTACACGTTGGCGGACATGAAGATGTTGTCCGGGAAGAACGCGTACTCGTTGGTGGTGATGTAGAAGCCGTTGGCGTCCGCCCCGATGTGCGGGTAGTCGCCGAGACAGGGTCCGTGTCCGGTCCCATCGTTGTTCTGCGGGCAGTGGTGGTCCGGCGTCCCGTCCGTCCCGTCGTCCTGCGCCGGGAGCCGGTAGATGTTCCACGCCCCCGTCGGGTCCGCCGTCTTGCTCACGGCCAGGTCCAGGTGGTTCTTGCCGGTGAAGGCCCCGTTGGGCAGGCTGTCAAGGGTCAGTACGACGTGGAACCACCGCTGGGTTGGGACATCGAACAGACATGAGGGGTCGGTCACGAACGGACCCCGCACGCCGGTCGTCCGGTTGATGGCCGGGATGTAGCCGTAGAACGTGTTCTGGTCGACAACCCCGGTGACGGGATTTCCCGAGGTGTCGAACACACGGAGCACGTCGTTCACGGTCTCGAGCACATATCCGTTGCCGGCACACATGCCCTGATCCGGCGGCTCGAGCGAGAACTGGTTTCCGCCGTTGGCGAGCCGTTGCTGCCGGTGGTTGAGACCGTCGAACGACTGAATGAGGTTGGGGTTCGATTTGGCCTTCTTGTCGCTATTCACGGACGCGCCCTGATGTGCATGTCCCGACAGGCTTCGGTCGGTGATGATGCCGTCGAACTCCTTCGCCTTCGTCACCTTCCGACTCCACGCCCCTGATCTCCGGGAACTGGAGCCCTTCCGACCCGGTCGCGGTGCCGCCCATGGCGGTCGAGCCGGACGCCGCGATGGATCGGGAGAACCCGCTTGCGCCCACCGAGCCGGCAGTGACGAGCGATACGCCGACGGCGAGCAGCGCGCACAACGTGAGGCTGAGCAGCTTGCTTCGCATTCACCCTCCTCGAGATGACGTGGGATCGCTCGCCCGTGGGGTGCGCTCGGCGCGCGATCGATCCGGTCGTTCCTGCGGACCACCCCCTTCCGGAGCATCCCGCCCAGTGGCGGATCAACGAAGGCCGAAGTCTGCCCACCAATCGCTGAGAATCGCAAACGAACGCTGGGACCGGGCACGTGGGCGGCGACGCGAGGGTGCCATCCCGGCGACCGACCTGCCCCGTATAACTCGGACGATGCGGGCGCGGTGGAGGGCGTGGAAGGCGGTCGCATCCATGGTCCTCGGCCTCGCCCTCGCCGGGTGCGGAACCCAGGCCCCGTCGACGCCGGTCACGCCCTCCGGAGCCCCGAAGACCACCGCAGCCACCAGCGCTCCCGTGACGACCGCACCGACCACGGCGCCGAGCGAGCCTCCCTCCCCATCGCCCTTCGGGACGCGTCCCTCGCTCCCGCTCGACCCGAGGAACAAGAACTCGAAGGTCGTGTCGTTCCCGTCGAGCGACGGCCTACAGCTGACCGGCCGCGAGTACGGCAGCGGCCCGAACGCCGTCGTGCTCGCGCCGTCGGGGAACGTCCGGTACACGCAGTTCGACTGGCTCGCCGCCGCGGCGAAGCTCGCGAAGGACGGGAACCACGTGCTCACGTTCAACGTGCGGGGCATCTGCTACACGCCCGACCCCAACGTGGGGTGTTCCGAAGGCGACATCGACTGGACGAACGCCTGGCAGGACGTCGCCGGCGCGGTCCAGTTCATGCGCGACCAGGGCGCGAAGACGGTGGTCGTGATGGGCGCCGACCTCGGCGGCACCGAAGCGCTCTACGCGAACGCCCAGGGAACACCGATGGACGGGATCATCACCGTCTCCGGTCTCGAGGAGAGCGAGGGCTACATCATCGGCAAGCCCGTGCTCGACGATACCGACGCGCCGAAGCTCTTCATCGCGGGGAAGGACGACGACGAGGCCTACCAGGCGTACCAGGACTGGCTGAAGGACGCACCGCCGCCCAAGGACGGGCTGCTGTTGCCGACCGAAACCCGCGGGACGTTCATCTTCGACCCGATCGCCCCGTCGGAGCTCGTGCTGGCGAAGAAGGCGTTCGCCGCGGTCGAGGACTTCCTGGCTTCGGTCTCCTGATCCGGTCAGGCCCCTCCGAGCGAGAACCCGAACCAGTCGCGGTCCGCCGCCAGGCCGGGAACGCCGGCGCTGTTCCGTGTCCAGAGCTGGCTCCCGTTGTCGCCGAGTCCCGTTCCCGCGTAGATGACCGAGACGGCGCCCGCTTCGCGGGCCCCGTCGATCGACTCGGCCCGGGCCGTGAGAGCGAGGTCCGCATGCGGACCTCGTCCGAAGTTCCCGACGGCGAGTGCGGCGCCGAACGAGTCGCCCGGCTCGGCCCGGTCGGGGACGTCGGGGGAGTCCTGGGTCCACAGCAGCCCGCCGTCCGCGGTGAGTCCTTCGTCGGACCCGGGCATGACGTAGGTGGCGCCGGCCCGGAACACGCCGTCCACGCTTTCGTTCGGGACCCCGGCGACGAGCTCGTCGCGGCCGTCCCCGTCGAAGTCCCCGACCGCCAACGGGTTCCCGAACTGGTCGTTGCGCTGGGCCGTGTCGGGAACGCCCTGCGTGGCCTGGGTGATCTCCCGAGCGCCTTCGGCCGTGAGGCCGGACCGCGAGCCGTACAGCACCGTGATCCCGCCGGCGAGGTCGTTGCCGCCGACGGATTCGCCGAACGAGTCGGCCGCGAGGTCGCCGAAGCCGTCGCCGTCGAAGTCGCCGACCGCGAGCGAGGCGCCCATGAGGTCGGGCGTCTCGGACTCGCCCGGCACGCCGGGCGAGTCCTGGGTCCACAGCTGGTCGCGGGCGGCCGAGAGGCCGCCCGCGCCCCCGTACAGCACGGCCACGGCGCCGGCGTCGCCGACGCCCTGGCCCGGCACCCCGATGTCCTCGCCGATCACCCCGACGGCGAGATCGTCGAACCCGTCCCCGTCGAGATCCCCGAACGCGACCCCCGTTCCGAACATGTCCGACGGTTCCGCCTCGTCGAGCATGCCGGGGGAGTCCTGGGTCCACATCCGCACGCCGTCCGCCGTGAGGCCGCCCTGCGCGCCGGGCAGCACGAACACGGCGCCGGCGGCCTCGTCGTCCCCGACCTCCTTGCTCCGGGCCCCGACCGCCAGGTCGGCGCGGATATCGTCGTTCATGTCCCCGACCGAGAGGACCGCGCCGAACGCCTCCGCGCCCTCCGCGAAGCCGGGGAACAGCGGGGAGTCCCCCGTCCAGATCTGGCCCCGCCGATGGGTGAGGCCCTCCGGGGAGCCGTACAGCACGTGGACCGCCCCCGCGTCCTGCTTGCGGGCGCCGAGGTCCTCGCCGAGCACGCCGATCGCGAGGTCGCCGTACCCGTCGCCGTCGAAGTCGCCCGCCGCGGTCGCCCATCCGAAGAAGTCGCCGGGCTCGGCGTCGTCCGCGATCCCCGGCGTCGCCTGCGAGAACCGCCGGCTCCGGAGCGCGGTCAGGCCGCGCTCCGAGCCGTACAGCACGGTCACGGAGCCGGCGTCTTCGACGCCGTCTCCGTCGTCGAACGGCGTCCCGATCACCAGGTCGGCCCGGCCGTCGCCGTCGAAGTCGGAGGTCACCGGATCGGGCGCCTCACGACCCCGGCCTTCCGCAGCAGTCGCCGTTCCGCCCGCCGTCAGCACGGCCGCCGCGAGCACGGCGATGATCCCCTTCCCCAACCGTCGCATCGTGGTCGTCTCCTCCCGCTCTGGTCGGGACCAGCCTCGCGCCCGAGGGTAACCGGGCGCACGCCCCCCGGTAACGCTTCCGTCACCGACGACCCGACGACCATGAGCCATACCATCAGGTGGCTCGGCAACGGGGGTTGGGTCGATAGGATCGCGGCAAGTTGCGCCGATACCTGGTTCTCGCCGTTGTCGCGCTAATGCTGGGGTCCGCCGTTCCCACGGCCCTGTCGCCGGAGACGGTGGTCCCGGCCGTCGCTGCGGTCGCCCATGCTCGGCAACCGCAAGTTCAGCAGCCGCAGCTGCACGTCGTTCCCACGGGATGGTCGATCACGCTGTGGATGCAGGGCTCGCACGTCCTGCAGGTCGAGGCGCTCGAGAACGGAGCGGTGCTCTCGATCCGGCAGGAGGACCGCTTCCGGGCGGCAACGGTCACCCTGCCCGATTCCGGCCGGGTGATGGTGAACCCGTTGTTCGACGGCCTTCCCGTCCGGAACCTCCAGCGCCTCGACGTCACGGTGGTCTCGGGTTCCCTGCGCTACCGGGCCTTCCGCGCAGACGACCACGGCCGGTTCCTGGGAAGGGTCGCGGCGTCGAAGCTCCGGGTGCTGTCCGTCTTCGGCGACTCGATTGCGATGGGGGAACGGACGACCGGCCCGCTGCGCGACGCCAACGGCTGGGCCGACCGGCTGACGGCGAGGCTCCCCGGCTACCGGCTCTCGGAGAACGGACGCGCGGGCGGCGGGGCCTGGTGCTGGGGGCAGTTCCACACCGGCCGCGTGACGTCCCAGCAGCCGCGGATGGTGATCGTCGCCTTCGGCGTGATCGACACACAGACCTTCGGGGACTGCCATGCGACCCTCGGGCAGTTCCGGAGCGCGATGGACCGCATCCTGACGGCGCTGCGCTCCGGGGTCGCTCCCGGGGTCCCGATCTACGTGTCCGCGATCCTCCCCTCCCGGAACCTCGGCGAGGCCGAACGCGCCGACTACAACGACGTGCTCTCCGACGAGGCCGCCCAGCACGGGTGCGTCTACGCGGACCCGAGCCCGGTGATCGAGTTCCCGGACGACTTCGTGCGCGGGATCCACCCGAACGGGGCCGGCCACGCCAAGCTCGCCGCGTTCTGGGCGAACCACGTGGCGCCGCCCCAGCCGTAGCCGCGCGGTCGGGTACGATCGGCCCCGCCCTGGGTGAGGGCCGATCGGGGACGGCGTGCAGGCATCGCGACGGATCGAGACCCTCCGGGCCCTGGCGGGCACCCTCGTGCCGGCCGGCGGCGACGACCCGGCGACCGCGGCGCTCCCCGCCGGCGACGTGGTTCCGGCGGCCGAGCGAGCCGCGGAGCTCATCGACCGCCTTCCGTGGACGCTCCGCCGGGCGGTCGACGCGCAACTGGCGCTCGTAGAACGCCTCCCGGCGCTGTCGCGCCGCCGCACGCCGTTCTCCCGGCTGGATCTGCACGAACGCGAGCGCGTCGTCGCGCGCCTCGAGGGCCTCCCCGGATCGCTCGCCGAGGCCACGACCGCACTCGAGCTCCTCATGGTCCTCGCCTACACGGGCACCCCGGAGGTTGCGGCGGCGCTCGGGGTCGAACAGGGCCAGCTGATCCCGCTGACCTCGCCGCTGCCGCCCGCCACGCGGCTGCCGACCCGCCAGGGCGCCGACCTCGAAGGCCTCGACGAGGCCTTCGACGTCGTGATCGTCGGCTCGGGCGCCGGCGGCGCGCCGGTCGCCCGCGAGCTCGCCCGCGCCGGGTGGTCGGTCGCCGTGGTCGAGGAGGGCCGCGCGGTCAACCGGGACGACTTCACCGGCCCGGAGATCGACCGCATGGGGCTCCTGTGGCGTGACGGCGCGGCGACGTTCACCGTCGGCCGGCCCTCGATCCTCATGCCGCTCGGCCGCGCCATCGGCGGCAGCACCGTCGGCAACAGCGGGACGTGCTTCCGGACCCCGGACCACGTGGTCGCACAGTGGCGGGACGAGTTCCTCACGGACGTCGAGCCGGACGACCTCGGCCCGTTCTACGAGGACGCCGAGCGGACCATCGGCGTCGCGCCCGTTCCGTGGACGGTCATGGGCAACAACGGCCTCACCGTCCACCGAGGCGCCGAGGCGCTCGGGTTGCACGGCAGGCCGCTCGACCGGAACGGCTCGGGGTGCCGCGGTTCCGGCGTCTGCACTGCAGGCTGCCCGGTCGACGGCAAGCGTGGCGTGCACCTGAACTACCTCCCGCAGGCGGTCGAGGCGGGCGCGACGCTGTTCGCCGGGCTCCGGGTCGTCCGGGTGCTGTTCGATCGCGGTCGTGCCGTCGCCGTCCGGGGCGTCGTGGTCGACCCGACGAGCGGAAAAGCGAGCGGGTCGTTCACGTTGCGGGCCCGCCGCGCCGTTGTCGTGGCCGCCGGCGCGCCGCTCACCCCGCCGCTGCTCCGCCGGAGCGGCCTGCGCATCTCCGGCCTCGGCCGCAACCTCCGCATCCACCCGGCCGGCGCCGTGGCCGGGCTGTTCGAGGAGGAGATCCACGGATGGCGCGGCGTCATGCAGAGCTATGGCATCGATGCCATGGCGGACCGCGGCGTGATGCTCGAGGCGACGTTCCCGCCGCCGGGTCTGGGCTACGCGGAGTCCGGCCTCGGGCTCCCCGGCCTGGAGCGGAAGAAGATGCTCGCGTCGATCGGCCACACCGCCGTGCTGGGGCTGCTGGTGTCCGACGAATCGAAGGGCCGCGTGACGGACCTGGGCTCGGGCCGGACGCCGCTCATGACGTACTCGGTCGGTCGGTACGACGCGCGGCGGATGCTCGATGGCATGCTCCTCGCGTCGAAGATCCTGTTCGCCGCCGGCGCCAACGAGGTCCACCCGATGGTTGCCGGCGTGCCGGGCCTCCGGACCCCGATGGAGGCTGAGGACGCCCTCGGGCGCGACCTGCCCGCGAGCTCGCTCCGGCTCACCGCGTACCACCCCATGGGAACGGCCCGCATGGGCGCCGACGGCGTCGTCGACGGCTTCGGCCGCGTGCGGGCCGCCGAGCGCCTCGTCGTTCCCGACGCGAGCGTGTTCCCGTCGTCGCTCGGCGTGAACCCGCAGGTGACGATCATGGCGTTCGCCACCCGGGCGGCCCGGCGGATGGCGGACGAATGGTGAACGTACCGGCCGGCGTGCCCCGCGTATGCTCAACCGCGGTGACGGCCCGATGATCCCCTACGACAGCTTCCTGCTGGACCCGCCGATGCTCGCCGCGTCCGGCTGGCTCTCGGCGAAGATCACCAGGCGCATGACGCCGGAACACCGCAGTTCGGCCCGCAAGGCCCTGGGCGTCGGCACCGTCGCGATCTTCTGGGCGACGTCGATGTCGCTCTACCTCAACCGCGAGTGGACACGGTGGATCTGGGAGATGTGTCGGGCCGAGTCCGGCCGCGACTGGATGCTGAACTCCGGCGTGTTCCACTTCGACCACCGAAACCCGAGCAGGAAGACGCACGCCGTCTCCACGGCGATCCTCGCGACGTACCCGGCGTGGTTCGCGGCCGGCGTGCGGGCCGGCGCACGGCGCGATCCGTAGGTGCGGGTCACCCTCTTCACGCGCGAGTATCCGCCCGAGGTGTACGGAGGCGCGGGCGTCCACGTCGAGTACCTGACCCGGGAGCTCGCGCGTCACGTCGACGTGGCGGTCCGGTGCTTCGGCGCCCCGCGCGAGGAGGACCAGGTCCTCGACGTCCGAGCCGTGGGGGAGTGGCCCGTGCTTGCCGAACACCCACCCTTCGACGTCCTCAGCGTCGACCTGGCGATGGCGGCGCAGTCCGCCGGCGCCGACGTCCTCCACAGCCACACGTGGTACGCGAACATGGCCGGCCACCTCGCGGCGATCGCCACCGGCGCGCCGCACGTCATGACCTCGCACAGCCTCGAGCCGCTCCGTCCGTGGAAGGCGGAGCAGCTCGGTCGGGGCGGGTACGCGCTCTCGTCGTGGTGCGAACGGACGTCGATCGAATCGGCCGCCGCGGTGGTCGCCGTGTCGGGAGCGATGCGCGACGACGTCCTGCGGTGCTACCCCGCCGTGGACCCCGGCCGGGTCGAGGTGATCCACAACGGCATCGACGCCGATGAGTACCGCCCCGAGCTCGGCGCCCCCGACGTCCTCACGGTCAACGGCGTCGACCCGGGGAGGCCGTTCGTCCTGTTCGTCGGCCGGATCACCCAGCAGAAGGGAATCGTGCACCTCGTGCGCGCCGTGCCCTCGATCGACCCGGAGGCGCAGATCGTGCTCCTGGCTGGAGCGCCGGACACGCCGGAGATCGGGCGGGAGATGTCGGCGGCGGTCGATGCGGCCCGCGGCGCGCGGGACGGGATCGTGTGGATCGAGCGGATGCTCCCCCGCGACGAGGTCATCCGGTTCCTGTCGCACGCGACCGTGTTCGTGTGCCCGTCGATCTACGAACCCCTCGGGATCGTGAATCTGGAGGCCATGGCGTGCGAGACGGCCGTCGTCGCGTCGGCGGTGGGCGGGATCCCCGAGGTCGTCGAGGACGGCGTGTCGGGCTCGCTGGTACCGGTCGAGCTGCGCCCTGGCGGCGAGCCGACCGACCCGGCGCGGTTCTCGGCCGACCTGGCCGCCAAGGTGAACGAGGTCCTCGCCGACCCCGAGCGCGCCCGCGACATGGGCGCGGCCGGCCGACGGCGCGTCCTCGAGGAGTTCACCTGGAGCGCCGTGGCCGACCGCACCGTCGACCTGTATCAGCGGGTCGCCGCCAGTTCGGGCTGATCCGCCGGCGAAGCGCTACGACCAGAACGCGTTGACGTTCGACTGGTTGAAGGCGTACTGGGTGACCTCGACGATGATCCCGTCCTCATCGACCCGGTACAGGTGGATCGGGGAATCGTCGAGGATCCGGCCGCGGCCGTTCCCGGTGACGTGCACGTACCCCACGACGAAGTCGTCGCTCGCCATGATGTCGAGGATCTCGATGCGGAAGGTGCCCTCGGACATCGCCATCGTGTCCGCGAAGAACTGCAGCACCTCGTCCCAGCCCTTGTGGTCGCCGGACAGCCTCCCCTGGTTCTCCGGCGTGTGCCAGACGACGTCCGGCGAGAACATCTCCGACAGCCGGGCCAGGTCGCCCGACGCGAACGCCCCGTACCCCTCGCGCAGCAGCGCCGCGTTCCGTTCCGCCCGCTCGCCCATCTCCGACCTCCTCCCCATCCGTCCGCCGGCGCATCCGGCGGCAACTGGGCGAGCGTAGGAACGCGTCCCGGCCGATCCCATCGATCGTTCGATCGATCTTCGCGGGGCCAGGTCAGTCGTGGAGCAGGCCGTGTTCCATCGCGAACAGGGCTGCCGCGGCCCGCGTCGAGACGCCGAGCTTCTCGTAGATGTGCACCACGTGTGTGTGCGCGGTCGACGGCGAGATGAACAACGCTCGGGCGATCTCGCGCTTGGACGCGCCGCGCGCGAGCACCCGTAGGACCTCCACCTCGCGGTCGGTGAGGCCGGCCGGCCAGGACGCCCGAACCCGGGTCGCGTGACCGGCGGCCTCGAGCACGGCGCCGACCGCGTGGGGGTCGAGCGGCTCCTGCTGCATGATCCGCGCCGCCTGATCGAGGCCGAACGCGTTGCGGTGGGGCCGGTCCTCGGTGAGGGCGGCGCACACATCGGCGGCGGCGAGTATCCGGGCGGCGGTGGACTGCTCGCCCGGCGATGCCTGCCTGTGGTACCCGCTCGCGTCGATGCGCTCGTGGTGCATGCCCGCGATGCGCGCGAGCGGCTGGAGCGCGGGGGTCCGGGAGAGGATCCGCTCGGTGTGGTACCCGTGCAGCCGGACCTGCTCCCAGTCGGTCACGGTGAGCGGTCCCCGGCCGGTCCCACACGCCGGTCGGGACGCCCGCCCGCCCGAGGTCGTGGACGAGGCCGGCGCGGCGGAGCGACGCGGCCTGGTCCGCCGGCAGCCCCATCAGCTCCCCGGCGCGCTCCGCCAGCCCCGCGACGCGCTGCGAGTGCCCCAACAGAAACGTCGACTTGAGGTCGGCCGCATCGGCGAACGCGGCGGCCGCGTCGTCCACGCCCCGCTCGGAGACGAACCGCACGGGATCGGGCTCCGCATCGAGCACGGCCGCCCACGGGTCGTCGTCGATCTCGGCGAGCAAGCCCGGGCCCGCTGTCGAGAACGCCTTGCCGATCCGGGGGTCGAGGGACCGGCCCGACCACCGCCGGACGACCTCGACCGCCGCATCCGCGCCGCCCGCGTCGGCGAACATCACGCCGGCGAACGCCACCGCTCCGAACCTCGCCGGCGCCGCGATTCGCTCGCCCCGCAGGCGCTTCGGGACCCCCTTGCCGTCCCATCGTTCGAACACGTGCTGGATCGACCGGCCGACCGACGGGTCGAGGTCCAGCCGGCGGACCATGAGCCCCGCGACCTCGCAGTCGGCCGTCGCTCCTTGGGTGGCCACCTGCTTGAGGCGCGGCGCGGCGGCGGCTGTGGTCCGGATCCTGGCGAACGGCGTGGGCGCGTTCCGGCCCAGAGCGAGCAGCAGCGTCGCCGCCTCGCGGGGGTCGGCCGTGTCGAGCATGTCGGCGATCCGCCGCACACCGACATCGTCCCCCCCGAGGGCGTGTGCGTATTCGTGGGACGTCGCGGTGCACCCGACGAACCGGAGCAGCGTGGTCCAGTACACATCGCGCACCTCGTCCTCGGAGGCCCCGAGCTCACGCGCCAGCCCGGTCGCCAGCGCGCAGGCCCGGATGGCCTCCTCCGGTGAGTGCCCGCGCGCGAGGTCCGTGACGAGCGACAGTCCGGCGAGCAGCCCCGCCAGCCTGGTTCGTTCGTCCTGATCGATGCCGAGCTTCGCCACCGGCGGAACCATACGGCGCAGGCCTCGAATTTCTGTGCTTGCCTCGCTAGGATCGCCCGCAATCGCCCGCCCTGGGGATCGCCGTTCGCGGCGAGGAGAGGGAGGTTCGTATGAACACTGGGAGGAGGCTGCGCCCGTCGCCCTCGATGGTGGTGGCGATGCTGGCGCTGCTGGTGTCGCTGAGCGGGGTCGCCTATGCGGGCGGTCTGATCGGCACCAACGACATCGAGAACGGCGCCGTGACCACGCCCAAGCTCCACAATGGCGCGGTCACGAAGCTCAAGCTTCACGGCAACTCCGTCAACGGCTCGAAGGTCGTCGACGGGACGATCACCGGCAACGACGTCGACGAGTCGACACTCGGGACGGTGCCCAACGCTCAGCACCTGCAGGGGTTCGAGGCGACGGACTTCCTCAGGGCGGGGACGGTCCTGTTCGGGTCGGGAGCGATCACCGCCAGCCCAATTCCGCAGTCGTTGTTCTCTTCTTCGCTGGTGGGCGTGGCGGTGGCCACGGACGGCGACGGCGACGCCGATGACCAGCTCCTGATCACCAACAACAACAGCTCTGGCAGCCTGCTCGGCATTCCGTTCACGAGCGCCGGCCCCGGGACCCAATTCTCTATCTCCGCCGGCGCCGCCTCAAAGATCGGGCCGGGGACGACCGCCAACAACGACTTCCTCGACACGCTGATCACCGACGCGGGAAACCCCGGGCGGTCGCTGTGGGTGCACTGCCTGTTCAAGACCAGCGCCGGCATCCCGACCGCATTCTGCTGGGGGATCCAGGCCACGTAGGAACCGATCGATCGGCGGGCGCCGCGGCCGTAACGGCCGCGGCGCCCGCCGGGACCCAAGGGCCGTGCCGGACGTCTCGTTCTCCGGGCTGCTGATCGTCGCCGCGGTGGCCTTCGCGGCGCCGCTCGCGCTCGGGCTGTTCCCGCGCCTGAAGGTTCCGTCCGCGGTGCTCGAGATCGTGCTCGGCATCGTGATCGGGCCGTCGGTGCTCGGATGGGTCCATCCCGACCTGATCATCCAGGTGCTGGCCCTGATCGGGCTGGCGTTCCTGCTGTTCCTTGCGGGGCTCGAGGTGGACGTGGCCCGGCTGCGCGGCCGGGTCCTCCGCGTGACCTCGGCCGGGTTCCTGATCTCCCTGGCCCTCGGGGTCGGCATCGGGTTCGCGCTGCACGCGGCCGGCCAGGTGCAGTCCGCGGTGCTGGTCGGGATCGTGCTCGCGGCCACGTCGCTCGGGCTGGTCGCCGCCGTGCTCAAGGACGCGGGGGAGATCGGGTCGGAGTTCGGGCAGCTGGTGATCGCCGGTTCGACGATCGCGGACTTCGGCGCCGTGATCCTGCTGTCCCTGCTGTTCTCGAAGGAATCGAGCGGTGTCGGCGCCAAGCTGATCCTGCTCGGGCTGTTCGTCATGGTGATCGCGGCGGTGGGGCTGGCGGTGGCGCGGGCCGAGCGGTCGATGCGGCTCACCGCGGTGCTGACGCGGCTCCAGGACACGACCGCGCAGATCCGGGTGCGCGGCGCCATGGTGCTGCTGCTCGGGTTCGTCGCGATGGCGGAGACGTTCGGACTGGAGACGATCCTCGGGGCGTTCATGGCCGGGGCGGTGCTCGCCCTCGTCGACCGCGACGAGATGAAGACCCATCCGCATTTCCGCCTGAAGCTCGAGGCGATGGGATTCGGGCTGTTCGTTCCGGTGTTCTTCGTGGCGAGCGGACTGGCGTTCGACCTCGAGGCGCTGATCTCGAGCGCCTCGACGGTCCTGCGGATCCCGATCTTCGTCGCTGCGCTGCTGGTAGTGCGCGGGCTGCCGGCGCTGCTCTACCGCGGGATCGTCGGTGACCGGCGGCGGCTCGTCGCGGCCGGGCTGCTCCAGGCGACGTCGCTGCCGTTCATCGTGGCGGCGACCCGGATCGGCGTAGCGCTGGGGATGGTTTCCGAGGCCACCGCGGCCGCCCTGGTCGCCGCGGGCCTGGTGTCGGTGGTGCTCTTCCCGGTGATCGCGCTCTCGCTCCTGCGGCGGAGCGTTTCCGCTGCGGCTCCGGCCGCGGCGTCGGAGGCCTGATCTCGCACGTGAACGGCTCGGGCTGTTGCGCGGAACTGGGTCTGTTCCGCCGGTACCGAGTGTGGTACGACACGCGTGAGGCCCTCCAGGGAGGTCAGCAATGCGCGACCCGAACGAAGGCTCCGGGCTCGACACCGGATCCGAACGCCTCGATCAGGGAGGGGGGGTCAGCCGCCGACGCTTCCTGGCCGGCGCCGCGGGCGCGACGCTCGCGAGCGGCGTGATCCGCCCGGCAACCGCCGCGCTTGCCGCCCCGTCGCGTGAGCGGGCGACCAGACAAACGGGTCGGGCGTTCCTCGTCGTCGGCAGGGAGGTGGTCGGGCTGCTCAAGTCCTGGCAGGGCGGCGAGCCCGTCGGCCGGGTCGAAACGGACGGAACCGTCTCCGGGGTCGTGAAGAAGCACATCGGCGCCGTGAGCTATCGCGACATCGTGCTCCGGTTCGGGCTGTCGCTCTCGAAGTCGATCTACACGCGCATCGCCTCGATGCTCAACGCCATCCCGCAGGTCCTCGACGGCGCCGTCGTGATGGCCGACGCCGAGGGCAACGCGAAGAGCAAGCTGGTGTTCACCGATGCCCTGATCACCGAGATCGGCTTCCCCGCCCTCAACGCGGCCTCTGACGCGGCAGCGTTCCTCGAGATGACGCTGGCGCCCGCGTCGACCGAGGTCCAGTCGGCCAGCGGCAAGTTCGCCATCCCACCCCAGAAGCAGTGGCTCGCGTCCAACTTCCGGCTCCAGATCCCGGGCGTCGATGCGACGAAGGTCTCGCAGATCGGGGCCTTCTCGGTCCGGCAACCGGCGGTCGGCGGCCACATCACCGGCCCGCTCGAGGTGCCCGATCTGAGCGTCGTGTTCTCGACCACCAGCGCAACGTCCTGGAACACATGGGCCGGGTCGTTCCTGCCGGGCGGCAGCACCGGGGACGCCGGCGAGAAGTCCGGCGAGATCCAATATCTGGCCTCGACCCTCGTCCAGACGCTGTCGACCGTGAAGCTCTCCGGGCTCGGCGTGATCGCGCTCGCGAAGGTGGGGTTCGTGAGCGGGAGCGAATCGATCTCCAAGATCGAGGCCACGCTGTACGGCGAAGAATTCGGGTTCGTCCACCCGTAGTGCGAGCCGGCGCCGGATCAGCTACGGCTCGCGCTGCGGCTCGAACGGACCCACCTCGATTGTCGACGGCTCGCTTTCGCCGTTGCACGGCGGGGGTTCCTCCATGCCGTTCTGGACCCCGACCGTTCCGCTGCCGGGGATTCCGAGCTCCCACAGCGGCGCAGCGCGACCCTGTGGACACCAGTTGCCCCACCGGACCCTGACCGACGCGGCGTCGCCCGGGAGGAGCGTGACGATGGGCCAGCCGGCGGGCTTCGACTCGCCGTCTACCTTCCACCCGGCCGGGGACTGTAGGAACCTGATCCCGGACGTGATCGGCCGGCCGGGGCTCTTCAGCAGGGTGACGTGCGGCCGACCCTGCAGGGTGCAGGTGGTGTTCGAGAAGTTGGCGACGTCGATCACGCCCTCGCGGGACCCGGCGGCGCCGAGCATCGTGCCGTTCGCGCGGAGCTCGCCGGACGAGCATGTCGGCACGCTCGAGGAACCGCTCGACTGCGGCGTCGGCGAGGTGGGGGCAGGGCCGACCGTCGTGTGGATTCCGCCGGTCGGCGTCACGCCTCCGCCGCCCCCGAGCTCCTCCTCGCCGGGCGACATGAGCGCCTGGAGTCCGATCACGGCGCCCGCGATCACGACGATGGCGGCAGCACCTCCGATGATCGAGTTCAGTGCGATGCGGCGCCCGGCGCGCTTTCCGAGGTCGGGTGGCACCTCGCGGCGGGGGGGCACGTCCCCGGCCCGCCGCTGCAGCGAATCGCGAACCTCGTCGTCCATTCCGGTCATCGGTCCTCACCTCGGATCTCGTTCCGCAGGGCCTCGAGGCCTCGCGACACCAGCGACTTCACGGTCCCGGGGCGGCACCCGAGCAGGTCGGCCGTGGTTCGTTCCGACAGGTCCTCGTAGAACCGGAGCACGATCGCCGCCCGCTGCCGCTGCGGGAGCTTCGCGAGTGCCGTCCAGACCTCGTCCCGGTCCTCGATCGATGGTTGTGCAGCCGCGAACGCGCCGCCGGAGGCAAGCTCGCCGCCCGCCCGGCGGACGTGGTCGCGTTCCAAGCGCTTGCGTCGGAAGTGCGACCGGCTGAGGTTCACGACCGTCCGCCGCAGGTACGCGTCGAACGCCTCGGGGTTCCGGAGGTGCTGGAGTCGTCCCGCGAGCCGGACGAACGCGTCCTGCACCAGGTCCTCGGCGAGGCCAATGTCCCCGGTCAGCAGGTACGCGAGCCGCGCGGCCGAGTCGGCGTGCTGCAGGTACAGCTCGCCCAGCCGGCCGGTCTCCGTTCCGCTCATCCGTTCCACGCCGACGTTCAGCATCCGCCCATCACGGCCTCAAGGACGAACACCTCCCGAAAACGGTTCCACCCGTTCGCCGGGCCAAGCGGGAGCCGATGGGATTCACCCGATGGTGGTGATGCCCGGCGGTCGTCGGTCCCGGTACACCAGTCCAGACGACCCGTCCGGGGTCGGCCGGATCGAGGGAGGGAGCCGCATGGACAACGAGTTGCGCGACGCCGCGGACGAGGCGGGGGAGCACGCGATCGTCGAGGCCCTGGGAGCCGAGGCCCTGCACGAGGATGCTGTGGAGAAGGCGGAGGCTGCGGTCGCGCTCGAGGCGGCCGCCGAGGAGCTCATGGCCGAAGCGATCGTCGAGGAAGCCGCCGCCGAGGAGCTCGCGGACGAGGCACTGGCGGACGCCGAGACCGCCGATGAGCTCGAGGAGCTCGCCGACGCGGACGACGCAGCCGACGCAGGGGACGCTGGGGACGAAGGGGACGCAGCGGCTGCGGAGGACGAGGGGTAGCCGCGGCCACGTCTCGGCGGTTCACAGAGGTCGGGTCCGCGGGGAGTGATCGGATTTCAGCCGGTCGTCGGGCGATCCGACGTCTCCGTGGAGTTCGGGCGCGCTCCTTCCGCTATGCGGACTGCCATTCCCGGAACACCCGGAGCAGGTCCTCGCGCGTGTCGTCCGGGATGTCCTCCTCGGTGATGCGGCCGGTGAGGCGGAGCGTCGTGCGCATCTGAGCGAGGTAGGCCGTGCAGTGCGGGCACCCGGCGAGGTGCTCCTCGAACCGCGCCCGGTCGGTCTCGGGGAGCGTTTCCTCGAGGTAGCCGGTGATGACCTCGACGAACTCCCGGCACCGCATGGGGTTGCCGCCGGCCGGGACCGCGCCGGGCTGGTTCCGCTTGCGACGCCGGAAGATGCTCACGACGCCACCTCCGACGGTTCGCCGGTCAGGTACTCGGCGAGCGCGCGGCGGACCTTCGAGCGGGCCCGGTGGAGCAGCACGCGCTGGTTGACCTCGCTGATCCCGAGGACGTCGCAGACCTCCCGCGACGTGAACCCGTCCACGTCGCGCATCGTGATGACCTCGCGCTGGGAGTGCGGGAGCGTCTCGATGGCGGCCGCCACGCGTGCCAGCGTCTCCTTCGACTCCAGGCGCTGCTCGGGAACCTCATCCCACGGCTGCGGCGGCGAGGCCCACGCGTGCGGGGCGGTGCCGTCGTCCGCTCCGAAGAACCGGTCCGGGTCGACGGCCGGCTCGAACGCGTCCGACGACGCGTCGAACAGCGCGCTGAACGGCACTGCCCGGCGTTCCCTTGTTCCCCGGGTGATGGCGCGGTTGACGAGGATCCGGAAGATCCACGTCTTCAGCGACGACCGGGCCTCGAACTTCGGAAGGCCCTGGAGGACGGCGAGCCAGGTCTCCTGGACGACCTCCTCGGCCACGTCGCGGGACGGCACGTAGTTCCGGGCCAGGCGCACCATGGCGCCCTGGTACATCTCGACGAGCGACATGAACGCGTCCTCGTCGCCCGCCAGCAGGCGACGGACGAGCTCCGCGTCCTGCTGATATGCCCCGCCCTCGGTCGAACGACCTGCGGCGCCCTTCTCCGCGTCCTCGGCCACGTTCCTCCCATTCCCGGCTTCGCTCGGCCGGGAGCGGGGCTGACCATACGCACGGGTCCGCCCCCAGTCCAGCGTTCGGGGGAGGACGGCGACGTTCACGCGGAGCCCGTCAGCTGGTCGAAGGTCACGCGCGCGACGCGCCGGTCGTGCGCGCGGAGCGAGCGGAGGTCGCCGAGCGCCTGCGCGTCGATCAGCGTGCCGAACGAGTACGGCCGGCCCGGGATCTCGACGTCGACGTCCCTCGAACGATCGACGACCTGCACGAACACGCCGGTGTTCGGCCCGCCCTTGTGCAGCTGGCCGGTCGAGTGCAGGAACCGCGGCCCGAACCCGAGCGTGGTCGCGACGTGGAGCCGGTCGCGAATCGCCATCCGGGCGCGCTGCAGCGTCTCCTCGGTCACCGGCGTCCGGTCGAGGTACGCCATGATCGCGACGTAGTCGCCGGGCTCGACCCCGGCCAGCAGCGCGTCGAGGTCGTCGAACCCGGCTTCGTCGGACGCGGGGCTGCCCTGTTCCAGGATCTCCTTCGTGGCCGCCTTGGCCTCGGCGACGTTCGGCTGGTCGAACGGGTTGATGCCGAGGATGTGCCCCGCGATCGCCGTCGCGAGCTCCCACCGGAAGAACTCCCCGCCGATCTCGAGCGGGCCGTCGTACCGCAGGCGCACGACCGGGTGCCCGGCCTCGGCCAGCGCGTCGAGTCCCTCGACCTCGCCGATCGCCACGAAGAGGCGGTCCTCGTCGTACATCTCGGGCGTGCCGATGTCCTCGCCGACCACCGGGAGGATGCCCTTGCCCTCCTTGCCGGTCGACTCGGCGATGAGCTGTTCGACCCAGTTGCCGAACGACGCGATCTCCGCCGGGAGGAACAGGGTCAGCTTGTCGCGCCCGGCCAGGGCGGCCTCGCTCATCACGGCGCCGAGCAATGCGGCCGGCGCGTCCGCGACCGCGACGCAGCCGTCGTTGGCGCACTCCATCTGCTCCGCGTTGTCGAGCAGCCCGCGGAGGTCCATGCCGAGCAGTGCGGCCGGCACCAGCCCGAAGTACGACAGCGCCGAGTACCGCCCGCCGATGTCCTCCGGGTTCGTGAACGTGGCCCGGAACCCGTGGTCGGCGGCGAGCTCCACCAGCGGCGTTCCCGGGTCGGTGATGGCGACGAAGTGGGACCCGTCCGGCACCAGGGACCAGAAGTGCTGGAAGTGGCTGTTCGTCTCGACGGTCGTCCCGGACTTGGATGCCATGACGAACAGGGCGCCCGAGAGGTCGAGCCCGTCGGTGACTCGCCGGATGGTGGCCGGGTGGGTCGTGTCGAGCACGATGAGGTCCAGGGCCCCGTCCGCGTGGCCGAACGTCGTCCCGAACACGTCCGGCGCGAGCGACGACCCGCCCATCCCGAGCAGCACGGCCGTGGTCAGCCCGTCGGCCGCGGCCTGCTTCGCGAACGCCTCCAGCTCGGGGATCCGGTCCTCCATCATGTCGGCCACCGTCAGCCAGCCGAGCCGGTCGGAGATCTCGGTCGGGTCGTCCTTCCAGACCATGTAGTCCTTGCGCCAGATGCGGATCAGGACGTCGTCGTCCGCCATCGAGACGAGGCGGGCGCCCACGCTTCCGTCGAGGGTGCCGAGCGAGTCGGCGTACTTCGCGAGTCCCGCCCGAACCTCGTTGAGCTTGGTGTCGAGCGCCGCGATGAGCGTGTCGAAGTCCTTCCCGAACGCCGCCAGTCCCTCGGCGAGCAGCGTGTCGGTGACCTGGTCCAGCGGGATGCCCTGGTCCGAGAGCGCGGCGAGGTTCCGTTCCGCCTCGTCGACGCCTTCGGCCACGGCGTTCGGCCGAACGACACCGTGGTCGCGGAACGCGTCCATCGTCGCCGACGGCATCGTGTTCACGGTGTCGGCGCCGGCGAGTTCCTCCACGTAGCGCGTGTCGCGATATGCCGGGTCCTTCACCGACGTGGACGCCCACAGCGGACGCTGGACCCGGGCGCCGGCGTCCGCGAGACGCTGCCACCGCTCGCCGGCGAACACCTCCTGGAACCTTCGATACGCGAGCTTGGCGTTCGAGATCGCCGCCGTGCCGCGCAGGGGGGAGCTCTCCGGCAGCTTCGCGTCGACCGCGGTGTCGACCCGCGAGACGAAGAACGACGCCACGCTCGCCACGCGGTCGAGGGGCTGCTCGTCGGCGAGGCGCGTCTCGAGCCCGGCGATGTACGACGCCATGACGTTCTCGTACGCGGCCACGCTGAACAGCAGCGTCACGTTCACGTTGATCCCGGCCGCGATGAGCTCGCTGATCACCGGCAGGCCCTCCGGCGTTCCCGGGACCTTGATCATCACGTTCGGCCGGTCGATCCTCGCCCACAGCGCCTTGGCCGCCTCGACCGAGCCGGCCGTGTCGCGGGCCAGGCGCGGTTCCAGCTCGAACGACACGTACCCGTCGCGGCCGTCGGAGGCGTCGTACGCGGCGCGCAGCGCGTCGGCCGCCAGCTGGATGTCCACGAGCGCCAGGTCGTAGAACAGGCCGAGCGCATCGACCCCGCTCGTGTCGGCGATCTCGTCGATCACTGCGTCGTAGTCGGTCGAGCCGCCGATGGCCTTGGCGAAGATCGACGGGTTCGAGGTGACGCCGGTGATCGCGTCGTCGTCGCGGAGCCGTTCCAGCGTTCCGCCGGTCACCAGGGTCCGGCGGAGGAAGTCGAGCCAGACGCTCTGGCCGGCCTCGTGCAGTTGTCGAAGTGGGTTCATCGGCGCGGTCACCCTTCGGTGCGAGGGCCCGCCAGACTAGTCGGATCGTTCGGAATCTTCGTTACAGCGGCGCGAGCGGCGCCGGCCGCCTCACTCGAGGATGTCGTCGAGGCGCTCGCCGTACGCGGGGATCAGCGGAACGTACGGCTCGCGGTCGCCATCCCAGTCCATGGACGCGATCTGGCTGCGGGAACGGCGGCCGGTGAGCGCGCGCATCAGCTCGTAGCGTTCGCCCGACAGCGTGACGGCCGGCTCGGACTGGCCGCACACCCGCTCCTTGCCGTCGTAGCGCAGGCGCAGCGCCGGCATCCCCATCCCGTCGAGCCGGAACCCCAGGGCGACCGCGAACGACGCCAGCGCGATGCGGCACGCGGCCGAGTCGCGCTCGCCCGGCTTCCCGACCGCGTTCCGCACGTCCTGGCCGTGCGCCGACAGGTCGGACACGAGGATCGAGTCGAGGAACGGCTCCGGCCACGGGAACGGCTTCTCGCCGCGCATGAACGGGTCGAGCTCGACGGCGAGCGAGTCCCACTCCTCGAGAACCTGCTCGATCGGAAGGTCCCGTCGTGCGGCGACCTCGTCGGCGTTGATGCCGTCGCGGATGGCGGCCTGCTCGGGATCGCGGAGGGATTCCAGCAGCCGGAACTCCGGCGGCGCGTCGCCGGTCACGGTGATGCGGGCCTCGCCGACGATGTGCGCGACCGCGTCGCGGACCGACCAGTCGGGCGTGGCGGGGACGTTCGTCTTGAGCTCGGCGTCGGAGAGCCCGGAAACGAAGTCGCGGAGCGACTGCCTGGTCTCGCGGTAGACCCCTGCGGTGTCGAGCATGCGTGGCTCCTTGTCGAGTCCGTCGGGCGCCGGGCCGCCATTGTGCCGCACCTGTCTCGTACAGTGCGCCCGTGCTGGTGAGCGGCGACTGGCTGGAGGAACACCTCGGCGACCCGGACCTCGTCGTGGTCGACATGCGGTGGCGAGGCGACGCAAGCGGCCGGGCGCTCTGGGGGGCCTCCCGGATCCCGGGTTCGGTCCACGTCGACTGGGCGACCGACATCGTCGACCCCGACGGGGAGTTCGCCTTCATGCTCGCGCCGCCCGCGGCGTTCGCCGCGGCCATGGAAGGCGCCGGCATCGGCGACCAGACGACCGTTGTCGCGTATGCAGACGAGCAGGGCTCGGGTCCATATCGCTTGTGGTGGGCCTTCGGTGTGTACGGGCACGAGGACGGCGTCCACATCCTGAACGGCGAGTGGGAGCGCTGGGTATCGGACGGGCATCCTGTCGAGACCGGCCAGCCTCGGGAACCGCGATCCGGCGCGGTCTGGACGCCGCGGCCGAGTGCGGTTCGGCCGGCCACGGTGGGCGACGTGGTCGACGCGCGCGATCGCGACGACGTCGCGGTGCTCGACTCCCGTCCGGCGGAGCAGTACGAGGGCCGGGCGGTGTGGTTCGAGACCGGCCACGTGGCACCCGGCGACGACGGCATCGCCCGCACCACTCGCGGCGAGCTCCGCGCCGGTCACATCCCGTGGGCGCGGAACATCCCGGCCTCCCGGCTCTACCGCGATGACGGCACGTTCCAGGAACCGGATGACCTGCGCGAGCTCTTCGCCGAGGCCGGCCTGGAGCCGGGTTCCAGCGTCATCACCCAGTGCGGCGTCGGCATCAGCGCGAGCGCCCTGCTCTACGCGCTCCATCGGGCAGGGATCGAGGACGCCCGCCTGTACGACGCCAGCTGGGAGGAATGGGGCCGCCGCCTCGACCTCCCCGTGGAACGCGACCCGTGAGGCGTCAGGCGCGTGGCGACGTCGCGTCGATCTCCAGGTCAGCGTAGTTCGACGAGGACTTGCCGAATTCCCACCACCCCTTGATCCACGGCTTCACGATCGCGAGCGAGCGGCCGTACACGAGCGGGATCACCGCGACGCGATCGCCGACCGCCATGCGGTCCGCCTCGTGGAACAGCTCCAGCCGGGAGCGGTCGCTCCGCTCCTGGCGCGCTCGTTCGATCAGCTCGTCGAACTCCTGCGATGAGAACCCGCCCTCGTTGGTCTTGCTGTCCGACTGGAAGAGCAGGCGCAGGTAGTACTCCGGGTCCGGGTACCCCGGGAGCCAGCCCGTGAAGTAGATCGGCGCAAGGTCGGTGGGGCGACGAACCTTCGCCGCTTCCGCGAACGACCACGTCTTGAGCTCGATGTCGAACCCAAGCACGTCCCGCCATGACTCCGTGACGGCCTCCAGCAGCCGGGAGTCGTCCTCCAGCCCTGCAACGGCGAGCGGCCCGTCGAACCCGGACTGCCCCAGGAGGACGCGCGCCCGGTCGGGGTCGAACCGCGGCGCGATGTCGGGCGTGTGGCCCTGCAGCGCGGGCGGAACGATGCCGCCCGTCGCCAGGACCATGTTCACGGGCAGGACCTTCGACAGCGCCTCGCGGTCGACCGCGTGCGCGAGGGCCAGGCGGAGGTCGCGGTTCGAGGTCGGCTCGACGAGGTGGTTGAACGCCAGGTAGCCCGACCACGCCGCAGAGCCGAGATGCGCGTCGGGCGCCTCGCCCGGCACCAGGTCGGCGAGCCTCGGCGTGTACCGCACCGCCACCATGTCGAGCTCGTCGCGCTCGTACGGCTCCAGCGCATGGGTCACCGACTCGCGTTCGTATTCGATGCGGGCGGCGTTCCCGGTCCGGCGCGATCGGCCACCGCGTTCCAGTGCCAGGCGGTCCTCGCTTCGTTCGACGATCCGAAATGCGCCGCTCACGACCTGCTTGGACGGGTCGGTCCAGTCGACGCCGTCGCGGGCGATGGCGTGCCGCGGCTGGGGGCCGCCGTCGGGCCGGTTCATCACGCTCAAGAAGTACGGCGCCGGGGCGGCGAGCCGGAACTCCACCGTCCGGTCGTCGAGCGCCTTCACGCCGATCGCGTCCGCGTCGTCGTTGCGGCCGAGCGCGTAGTCCTGTCCGTTCTCCAGCACGAAGTAGATCGCGACGCTCGAGCCCGGCGAGGCGGGGTCGAGCACCCGCTTGATTCCGTACTCGACGTCGTGCGCGGTGAGCGGCTCGCCGTCGGACCACTCCAGCCCCTCCCGCAGGCGGAACACGTACCGGAGGCCGTCGGGTGAGATCTCCCACCGTTCGGCGAGGGACGGAACGATGGTCCGTTCCGGCCAGGCCTCCACCAGCCGGTCGAACAGGTTCATGCAGAGCTGGATGTTCGGCCAGGCGATCGCCGACTTCGGGTCGTTGTCGTTCGGGAGGAAGCTGCTCCCGATCCGCAGAATGGCGTTCGGGGTGCCGTCGAACGGCTCGAGTGGGGTCCACAGCCCGAACGCCCGCTGGTACGTCTCGTTCGCCTCGGCGAACCGCAGTGACACGTGCAGGGCGAGGGCCAGCTTGAACAGCACCACGGCGACCTCGCGGCGCTCGCCGCGGCGCTCCATGATCGGGAGCAGCTCGCGGTAGTGGGCGATGGCCTCGTCGAGCGCGTACTCCTGGCGGGCCCGGTCGGCCGCCTTGGTCAGGTACCGGACGGCCTTGTCCTCGTCCTCGGCCGCAAGCCAGTGGTGGGCGAGCACGCCGGCCTGCTCGCTCCCGGATTCGGCCTCGAGCCACTCCGCCGCGCGGCGGTGCAGCCGGCGCCGGTCGGACCCGAGCAGCGTCCGGTAGGCCGTCTCCTGGATCAGGACGTGCTTGAACCGGAACTCCGGCTGCGGCCACCGCCGTTCGAGCCGGATCAGGTCGAGCCGCTGGAGGTCGGTGAGCGCGCTCTCGACGTCCTCGCCGTGACCTTCGGCCTCGAGAAGCGCCTGCAGCATCGGTTCGCCGAACTGCCGCCCGAGCACCGACGCCGCGGTGAGCGCCCGGTGGGAGGGCGGCGCCAGACGGTCGATCCGCGCCAGCAGGACCTTCTCGACGCTCGCCGGCACGACGACCTCGACCTCGTGGTCGAACCGCCAGGTCCCGTCGGCGTCGTGCACCAGCGCGCCGGCGTCGGCGAGTGAACGCACGAGCTCCTCCAGGAAGAACGGGTTGCCCTCGGCGCCGTCGAGGACGCGCTCCTCGATCTCCTTCGGCAGGACGGCGCCGACGAGCGCGTGCAGCAGGTCCTGGTCGGCACGGCCGGTGAGCGCTTCCAGGGCGACCTCGCCGGTGCGGTGCGTGCGGCCGGCCGTCTCCTTGACCGCCCACGAGGGGTGGTCGCGTTCCGGTCGCATGGCGACGACGAGCAGCACGGCGGCCGACTCGGACAGGGGCAGGAGCCGTTCCACCAGCTGGAGTGAGGTCGGGTCGGCCCAGTGCAGGTCCTCGAGGGCGACCACAACGGGACCGTCGGCGGCGAGGCCTTCGATGAGGTGGTGGACGACCTCGAAGGTCCGGTACTGCAGTGCCTCGGGCGACAGGGTGGCGAGGCGGACCTCTTGCTCGGGCTCGGGGGTCAGCCCGAGCACCGTGGCCAGGTAGGGCGCGACCTCGCCGGCACGCGGGCCGAACACCCGCTCGGCCGCGCGGCGGAGCGCGATGCGCGCCCGGATCTCCGGATCCTCGGCCGACACGCCGAGCCACCGGCGCAGCATGTCCCGGAACAGCCAGAACGGCAGCGTCTCGCCGTAGGAGACGCATCGGCCCTCGAGCCACGTGACCGGCCGCTCCGACGGCATCTGCGCGACGAGGTCGTGGATCTCGGCGAGCAGCCTGCTCTTGCCGATCCCCGGCTCCCCCGTGATGAACAGGATGCCGCCGGCGCCGGCGAGCACCGCGTCGACGGCCCCTCGGCCCGCCGCGAGCTCCCGCTCCCGGCCGACCAGGCGGGCCTGGACGCCCTCGAGGCCGCGGACCTTCGTGCCGGCCTCCCGCGCGGCGAGCGCCACGCTCGCGCGAACCGGCTCGGCCTTTCCCTTCAGGTCGTGGTGAGCGGGCTCGGCCCAGTCGAACAGCCCTTCCACGGCCTGCCGCGCGGTGTCGGCCACGAGCACGGTCCCCGGCTCGGCGGCCGACTGCAGCCGGGCGGCGGTGTTGACGGAATCGCCGGTGGCGCCCATCTCGACCCGGCTGCCTGCGCCGATCTCGCCGATCACGACCGGCCCGGTGGCCACGCCGATCCGAACCTGGAGCGGCTCGACGCCCCACGCCTTCGCGACCTCGCGGCCGTACTCGCCGATCTCCTCGGCGACGGCGAGGCCGGTCCGGATGGCCCGCTCGGTGTCGTCCTCGTGGGCGGTGGGCGCGCCGAACAGCGCGAGCACGCCATCGCCGGCCAGGTCCTTCACCGTGCCTCCGTACGCCTCGACCCGCCGCACGATCCGCGCGACGGCGTCGGCCACGATGAGCCGGACCTCCTCCGGGTCCAGCCGCTCCCCGAGCGGCGTCGACCCGACGAGGTCGGCGAACAACGAGGTGACGACCCGCCGTTCCTCCCGCGCCCCCGCATCCGTCATGCGCGGGATTCTCCCATCGGGAAGCGAACGGGCTCGCGCAAGCGGCCGAACGGGAGCTGCGTCAGCCGAGCTCGGGGACGCCGGGGTCGGCGTCCGGGTAGTCGCCGGAACCGTAGGTCGACGCGCGGTCCGCCGACATGTCCTTGACGAACGAGACCGGGAAGATTCCCGCGAACTCCTTGGTGAGGATGCGATCGCGGTCGATCGCGGACCGCGGGACGTACGGGCCCACGTTCTGCCCGTAGCGGTAGCTCACGAACCCGGCGGCGATCTCCTCGGCGGTCACGCCCGCGTCGACCGTTGCGCGGCGGTCCAGATAGACCTCGCTCGGCTTCACGTCGTCGACCGTGGCGACCGCCCACACCGATCGCCCGTAGCGGTTCTGGATGTCCTCCTCGAACTGGATCGGATCGAGCCGGACACCGCCCGCGTCGTCGACCAGCGGGCACTGCCCGTGGTCGGCGGTCACGATCAGCGCGTACTCGCCGGGCTGGAACGCCGACGCGAGCAGCGCGCGCACCCGACCGAGCTCCTTGTCCACCTGTTCCAGCACCGTGCGGGTGTCCGGGTGGGTCATGTTCACGACGTGGCCCGTGTAGTCGGGCGACTTGTAGTTCACATACAGCAGGCTGGTCGCGTCGCCCCGGCCGATGGGTTCGTTCGCCAGGGCCTGCGCGATGATCTCGCTCTGGTACTCGACGATCGGCGGCGAACAGCACACCCGCTTGCCGTGCTTGTCGATGTCCGCGCCCTCGTCCGGCCCGAACAGGTCGACGAGCTTCTGCGTGAGGAACTGCCGCTCCGGCAGGCCCTCCGGCATCCGGAACAGGTCGGGGTTCTGCGACTGCCACTGGTTGGTGACGTCCTCGTCCCAGTAGATGGCGACCGGCTGCTTGCCGTCCGGCCCCTTGCCGGGGTCGGATGTCATGCCGAGGTGCCAGATCTGGTAGCCGATCTCGCCGATCCACGCCGAGTGCCCGGTCGCGTCGGCGTAGTCCATGGCGAGCGTCGGAACGAGCAGGTACGACGGATCGGCCATGCCGATCTCGCCCCACGCCTTCTGCACGTGGCCGTCGAGCCGCAGGTTGTGCCCCGAGATGCCGTGCGTCTTGGGGAACACCCCCGTCCCGATCGTGGCGTGCGCCGAGGCGGTGACCGATGGGAACGAGCCCATCATCGCGTTCCGGTAGTTGGCGCCGTCGTCCATCAGCCGGCGGAGGTGCGGCCATGCGTCGGGCCACCACGACAGGACGTTCCACCCGCCGCCGTCGATCACGAACGTCACGACGACCTTGAGCTTCGACGACGGCTTGGGAACGCCCGGGAGCACGCGGCCGTCCGGCGTGTCGAACGTGTGCCCGAGCAGCTGCCCCGTGGTCGGCGCGACGTCGGCGAGCGTGACCGGCTCGGTGAAGTCGCTCGGCTCGACGATCCCCGGCGCGAACACCACCAGCGGGACGCGCTCGGTGTAGCCCCACAGCATCGCGTGGCTGGAACGCGGGTCGTTGTGTTCCAGCTGCAGCGACTCGAACGTGTAGTTGGAGGTGTTCCACGGCGCGAGCACCAGCTGGAGGTCCCCGCTGCGGTCGGCGTTGACGCCGCGGCGGAGCATCTCCATGCCCTGCGCGCCGACCCGGCGCGCCATGCCCTCCAGCGTGGGCTTCGGGTCGGACGTGCCGGCCCGTTCGATGATCCGGCCGACGCCGGTCCCCACGACGATCGCGCCGACCCCTGCCGCTCCGGCCGTTGCGATGAACCGGCGGCGTGAAACGTCGGTCTCCGGCTCCCGCTGGCGCCACGCGATGACCATGCCGGTGCCCAGGACGACGAGCCCGACCACCAGGGCGACCAGCAGGCTGCCGACGAGCGCGATCAGCAGGGCGAAGACGAAGGCCGCGCCCAGCGTGATGGCCACGAGCAGGGCGGGGGACGGGCGTGAACGTTCTGGAACAGGCACGGTGAGTCCCATTGTCCCAGCCGCGCCTGAAAAACGATTGAGCGCTAGGTGCGCTTGCGTTCGAGGTCGAGGAACGGCAGCGGCGTCACGGTCGCCGGGACCCGGCCCCGCCGGACCTCGACGGTCCACTCGATCTCGAGCTGGGTGCCGGGCTGCTCGTATGCCGCCTCGACCGACGCGAGGGCGATGTTCGACTTGAGGATCGGGCTCCACGTGCCGCTCGTCGCGCGCCCGACCTGCTTGGTCCCCGAGTAGACGGGAACGGCGGTCCGCCACGACGTGGCCGGGACCTCCGGCGTGAGGCCGTGCATGGCGTGGAGGCGTTCGAACCGCGGCCAGTCGAGCGTCAGTCCGACCAGGCGGCGGGCCGGGCCGCCGGCACGTTCCTCCCGCTCGAGCGCCCGGCGGCCGACGAAACGGCCGGGCTTCTTCAGGTCGACCAGCCGGCCGAGGCCGATCTCGCCGGGGGAGTAGGCCTGCTCCGGGATCAGCGCGTGGCGGGCGCTGAAGTAGTCCACCTCCAACAGGATCAGCCCGGCCTCGAGACGGACCACATCGAGTGCGAGCATCCCGGCCGGGCGGATGCCGTAGGCGCGGCCGGCGTCCGTGAGCGCGTCCCACAAGGCGACCGCCTGCCCGGCCTCGACCCACAGCTCGTACCCGAGGTCGCCGGTGTAGCCGGTGCGGGTGACCTCGACGGGAATGCCGCGGATGGTCGTGGCCCGCTCGCGGAAATAGCGGAGGTCGGTCCAGTCCTCCCCGGTCGCGTCCTGCAGGATGTCGCGCGACCGCAGGCCCTGCAGCGCGACGGCGGCCGTGGCTTCGGTCACGTCCTCGATCTCGACGTCGAGCCCGCGCGCGTTCATCCGGAACCACCGGAGCTGGGGGTCGGCGGCCGTCCACCGGTAGCGGTCGTCGTCGAGCCGGGTGAGCGTCCCGTCGTCGACGACCTTGCCGGCCTCGTCGCACCAGCACGTGTACCAGACCTGCCCGACGGCGAGCTTCTCCGGGTTCCGGACCTGGACCCGGTCGATCAGCTTCGCCGCGTCGGGACCCTCGACGGCGTACTTGAACAGCGGGGAGACGTCGATCAGCGCGGCCTGGTTCCGGATCGCGTTGTACTCGATGTCCCACGAGTCCGAGTAGGCGCTCGCCGCCCAGTACCCGGACCATTCGCGCCACTGGAGCTTCCGGTTGAGCGGCGCCGTCCGCTCGTGGAACGCGGTTCCCTCACTCATTCGCCTGCGAGACCTCCCCTCGGCCGCGCATGTTCCCACACGCGGAGGTCCGGTGGTCAGCTCCCGGCGGGGATGCCGAACGGCTCGAGCGTCTCCCGGGCCTTCGGGAACACCTCGCTGAACGAGCCGAGCAACTGGTCCGTGGTCGCGATCCTGTAGGCGAACTGCGCCACGTATCGGCGGAGGGCGCAATTCACGGCCTCGACCGGGCCGAGCGCGTCGAGCGCCTGGGCGCCGCGCCAGTACACGCCCGTTCCGTACGAGTCCTGGTGCACGTCCCAGAACGTCATGGGGTACGCGACGTGGTTCATCTCGAACGCGCGCGCGACCTGTGAGCGCATGAAGTCGAGGTAGTCGCTGACGTTCGCCGCCGACCACGTGGTGAGCGCCTCGTCGAGCCAGGGCGAAAGTGCCTGGTCGTTCCCCACCAGCGAGTAGAACCACTGGTGGCCGACCTCGTGGCTCACCGTCAGCGCGAACCGGGCGGCGCCCTCGAAGATCATCGTCGGGTACTCGATGCCGGCCCGGCCGACGTCCTTGGTGATCACGAGGTGGAGCTCGGGCCACGGGTACGCCCCGTACAGCTCGGCCAGGGCCTCGAGGTCGCGGGCGGCCCGGTCGGCGGCGTCGCGGGCCGGGATGTTGACGCCGGGCTGGACGCCCATCGTGACCTGCACGGGGTCGGGCGCGTGCGCCGTCACGGTCGCCGTCTCGAACGGTCCGGACGCGATCGCGAAGTCCCGCACCGCCTCGGCAGTCCAGTGCTCGGGGTCGTCGGGGTCCTGCACGCCCGTCGCCAGCACCGTTGCGCCGGCGGGCGCATGGATCGTCACGTCGAAGTCGGCGGTGGTCGACGTCGAGGCCTCGGCGAGCGACACGGTCGGCGGGTCGAGCGCCCAGCCCACGCCGGGCTGCCAGGCAAGGATCGGGAAGAACGACCCCAGCCGCATCTGGTCGCCGTCGGTGGCGATGCGGTCGAGGATCTTCCCGGGCGTCGTCAGCCGGAACGTGGTCGACACCGCGATCGAGTCGCCGGCCTCGAGCGGCTCGGGCAGATGCACCACGAGCGTGGTCGGGTCGGTCAGCTCGGTGTCGAGCTTCGTCCCGTCCTCGGTGGTGACGTCGCCGATCGTCAGCTCGGCGCCCTCGTCGCGCTGGCGGGGCCCGTTCGGCCACAGCCGGAACACCAGCCGGTCGGTCGGGACGTCGGCCGTGAACTGCACGGTGAGCCCGCCCGTGACCAGCCGTTTCGCCGGGTTCAGCGTGAGCTCCATGGTGTACCGGGGCCGGTCGTCAGGCGGTTCCGCCCGCGCGGGAACCGGACACGTGGCCGGATCGACCGAGCCGGGCCCTCCCGGGCTCTCGACCGGCGCCGTGACCGAGGTCGGCCCGCTCGTCTGCGCGGCGGTCGTCGGGGGCGCGCTCGTCCCGGTGCCGCTCGACGTCGGGGCGCTGGTTCCGACGCCCGTGGTGGTCCCGGGCGGCGTCGTCTGCTGGGGATTGCCGCCGCCGGTGCACGACGCAGCGAAGACTGCCAGCAGGAGGCCGAACACGAAGGCGCGGGGAGCCCGGGGCCTCCGCCGCACCCCGCCCCGGGCTCGACCCGCGCTCATCGTCCCTACATACGGAGCGGCGGGCCCGCCGGGATTGGACCGCCCGGCACGCCTTCCGTCCCGACGCCGCTGCTACCCTGCGGGTCCCGTTCGGAAGAGGGGAACACGTGGGGGAGCGGTACGACGCGATCGTGATCGGCGGAGGCCACAACGGCCTCACCGCCGCCGCCTACCTGGCCAAGGCGGGCATGCGGACCGTCGTCCTGGAGCGCCGCCACCTGCTCGGCGGGGCGGCCGTCACCGAGGAGGTCTTCCCGGGGTTCCGGTTCAGCGTCGCGTCCTACGTCGTCTCGCTGCTTCGGCCGGAGATCATCCGGGACCTCGACCTCCCGCGGCACGGCCTCGAGATCCTCCCGCTCGACGGGACGTTCACCCCGCTCGACGACGACTACCTGTGGCGGGTGAACGACCACGGCCGGACCATGCGCGAGCTCCGCCGGTGGTCGCGCTCCGACGCCGAGGCCTACGAGGAGTACGGCCAGCTCATGGTCGACATGGCCCGGTTCGTGAAGCCGGTGCTCTCGCTCACGCCGCCCGACCCCGGCAAGGTCCGGCCGACCGAGTGGCTGCCGCTCGGGCCGATGGTGAAGTCCTGGCGGGCGCTCAGCCACCGCCAGCGGGACGTGTTCATCCAGCTCATGACGATGAGCGCGACGGAGTTCCTCCAGCAGTGGTTCGAGACCGACCCGCTGATCGCGACGATGTCGGCGAGCGGGATCATCGGGACGTTCCAGGGGGTGCGCTCGCCGGGGACGGCGTACGTGCTGCTGCACCACTACATGGGGGAGATCGACGGGGCGTTCCGGGCCTGGGGCATCCCCCGCGGGGGAACCGGCGGCGTGTCGAACGCCATCGGCAGCGCCGCCCGGGCCCTCGGCGCGGAGATCCGGTGCGAGGCGCCGGTCGCCTCGCTGCTCGTGGAGGGCGACCGGGCCACCGGGGTCGCGCTGGAGTCCGGCGAGGAGCTCCGGGCCGACGTCGTGCTGTCGAGCCTCGACGCGTGGCAGACGTTCCTCAAGCTGACGCCGTCCGGGGCGCTCGACCGCTCGTTCACCGACGAGGTCGGACGGTTCCGGTTCCGGGGTTCCAGCGGCAAGGTGAACCTGGCCCTCGACGGGTTGCCGGAGTTCGCCTGCCTGCCGAACTCCGAGACGACCGAGCACCTGCGTGGCGCGCTGTCGTTCTCGCCGTCCGTCGAGCGGATGGAGATGGCCTACGACGACGCCAAGCACGGCCGTCCGTCCACGAGGCCGTACATCGACATGATCATCCCGACCATGGTCGACCCGTCCATGGCGCCGCCCGGCAAGCACGTCATCTCGTGCTTCGTCCAGTACGCGCCGTATCACCTGGCCGACGGCGCGGTGTGGGACTCCGAGCAGCGCGACGCGTTCGGCGAGAACGTCATCCGCACCATCGAGGAACGGGTCCCGAACATCCGCGATCTCATCCTCCACAAGCAGGTGATGACGCCGCTCGACATGGAGGAGACCTTCGGGCTGTCGGAGGGGAACATCTTCCAGGGCGAGCTGTCGCTCGAGCAGCTGTTCTTCAACCGGCCGGTGCCGGGGTGGGCCGGGTTCCGGACGCCGCTGCGGTCGCTGTGGATGTGCGGCTCGGCCGTGCACCCCGGCGGCGGGATCATGGGCGCGCCCGGCCGGATCGCGGCGCTCGCCGTGGTGAAGGACCTGCGCGGCCGGCGGGGGCGCTCGTGAGCTCGTCCGGGGGCCGCTACGACGCCGTCGTGATCGGCGCCGGCCACAATGGGCTCACCTGCGCCGGCTACCTCGCCCGGAACGGCCTGCGGGTGCTGGTCGTCGAGCGGCGGGAACGGGCCGGCGGCGCCGCCGACACCGTCGAGATCGCGCCCGGCGTCCGCGCCCCGCTCGCGCAGGGGATCGGGCGGCTGCGGACGTCGGTCGTCCGCGACCTCCAGCTGGAACGCCACGGCTTGCGCTTCGTTCGCCCGGACCTACTGGCCGCGTCGTTGCACCCGGGCGGGCGGGCCGTGCGGTTCTGGCGCGATCCCGCGAGGACGGCGGCCGACCTCACCGAGTGGTCGTCGAAGGATGCCGAGGGGTGGCAGGCGTTCGACCGCAAGATCCGGGCGCTGGCGAGCGTCATGGAGTGGCTCCACTCCATGACGCCCCCCGACCTCGTCGCGCCGTCGCTCGGCGACGCCGTGGCGGCGCTGAAGCTGGGGAACGCGCTGCGAGGCCTCGGCGGGCCGTCGAACCTCCGCGAGACCATCCGGGTCCTGCCGTCATCCGTGGCCGACTTCGTGGAGGACCACCTGGACGCCGACGGCGTCCGCGCAGCGGTCGCCGTCGGCGGGGTGCGCTACACGGCGATGGGCCCCCGCGCAGCGGGGACCACCGCCGTGCTCCTGACCGAGCTGGCGGGCACCCGCGTGGGCCCGGCCGGCGAGTCCGCGACCGCGGTCGGCGGCCCCGGCGCGCTCTCGGACGCTCTCGTGAAGTCGGTGCAGTCGAACGGCGGAGAGGTGCGGTGCGGGACCGCGGTCGAACGGGTCCTGGTGTCCGGAGACCGGGCCACCGGCGTCGTGCTGGAGGGCGGCGAGCAGGTGTCGGCCCGCGCGATCGTGTCCGGCGCCGACCCCAAGCGGACGCTGCTCGACCTGATCGACCCGGACGTCCTCGGGCCGACCATGGGCTGGCGCGCCGGGAACGTGCGGACGCCGGGAACGGTGGCCAAGGTGCATCTCGTGGTGGACGCCCCACCGGCGTTCACGGCGGCGTCGAACGGCGAGCCGCCCGGCGGCCGGCTGCTGATCGGGGCGACGGGGATCGACGAGCTCGACCTCGCGTTCGACCCGTCGAAGTACGGGCGCCTGCCCGAGCGGCCGTTCCTCGACGTCACGGTGCCGACCGCGTCCGACCCGGCGCTCGCCCCGGAGGGCATACACGTCGTGTCGGCGATGGTGCAGTGGGTTCCCTTCTCGCTGCGCGAGGGCTCGTGGGACGACGCGGCCGTCCGCGACGCGCTGGCCGGAACGGCCATCGCGTCGCTCGAGGAGCACGCGCCCGGGCTGTCCAAGAGCGTCGTCACGACGCACGTCGTGACGCCGCTCGACCTCGAGCGCGACTACGGCCTCTCCGGCGGGCATCCGCAGCACGCCGAGCCCGGCCTCGACCAGTTCTTCGCATGGCGCCCGGCGCTCGGCATGGCGCGGTACCGGCTCCCGCTCGAGCGGCTGTACCTCTGCGGCTCGGGCGCCCATCCCGGGGGCGGCATCACCGGCGCCCCGGGCTCGAACGCCGCCCGCGAGATCCTGGCCGACCTCCGCAAGCGCTGAAGCAACGGACCGCAGGGTAATCTCCGGACATGGGGAATCAGCCGCCCGAGTTCCCGGGGCAGTCCGCGCCGCCACCACCGCCCGCGCCGTCTCAATGGCAGCAGGGCCCCTCCCCGCAGCACGGGTATCCGATGCGTCCCCCGACGAACGGCATGGCCGTCGCGTCGATGGTGCTCGGCATCGTCGGGTTGTTCCTGTTCCCGCTCTTCATGATTCCGAACATCCTGGCCGTGATCTTCGGCTTCGTGGCGCTCAACCAGATCAAGCGCGTGCCCCCGAACACCATTGGCGGCCGGGGCATGGCGATCGCCGGCCTGGTCATGGGGTTCGTGGGGATCGCGCTCTTCCTGCTCCTGATCCCGTTCGGAACTTTCGAGTTCCGCTTCGGGAATCTCGGCTGAACGGTCTCGCCCGACTGAAGGCGCGCGCTCAGCCCGCCCAGGCGAAGTGGCGCGCGCGGACGTGTTCCACCACGTCACCGGGCAGGAACGTGGCCGCGAGCGAGTTCCGGACCGCCGTCGCGAGGTCCTCGTCGGCGAACCCGATCTGCGACCGGGCCACCTCGTACTCGTTCGTGAGATCGATGCCCATCAGGCCGGGGTCGTCCGTGTTGAGCGTCACGCGGAGCCCTTCGCGGAGCAGCCGGAGCGACGGGTGGTCCGCGATCCGGTCGACGCCGTGGGTGAGCCAGTTCGACGTCGGGCACATCTCGAGCGTGACGCCCCGCTCTCGGGCGAGGGCAGTGACCTCGTCGTCCCACGCCACGGTGAGGCCGTGGCCGAGGCGTTCGGTCCCGAGCTCGATGGCCTCGCGGGGGTAGGGCGGCGGCCCCGACTCGCCGTAGTGCAGCGTCACGTGGATGCCGGCGTCCTGGATCCGGCGGACGTGCTCCGCGTAGCGCGACGGCGGGAAGCCCACCTCCGGCCCGGCGATGTCGAACCCCACCACCTCGTCGCGGTGCTCCAGGGTGAACTCGACCGTCCGCGCCGCCGACTCGTCCCCGAAGTCGCGGCTGAAGATGACGACGAGGCCCACCGCCACGTCGTTCCCGGCCCGGACCGCGTCCTCCACACCGGCCCGCACGGCGGCCAGGGCCTCGTCCCAGTCGAGCCCACCGACCCGGCACATGAAGTCCGGTGAGAACCGCAGCTCGGCGAGGCGCACGTTGTCGTTCGCCAGGTCCTCGACGGCCTCCCGTGAGATCCGCCGCACCGCGTCGAGATCGATGAACGAGCGCTGTGCGAAGCCGAACGCGTTCAGCGCGACCTCGAGCGACTCGACCGGCTCCGTGACGAGCGCGTACGTGGCGAGCTCGCGGGCGTCGTCGGCGGGCAGGTCGAACCCGGCGCGAAGGTGCATGTCGACGATCGTGGACAGCCGCACCGACCCCTCGAGGTGGCGGTGCAGGTCGACCTTCGGGAGCGCGCGGAGATCGAACGGCATCGGAAGCGCATTCAACCACGAGCACAACGAGCCACAGGCGGGGTCGCGATCGGCTGCAACCCCTAGGATGCCCGCGGAGTCGAACCACCTATGCCGACATCAATGCTCGAAGGGAAGCGACTGCTGCTCACCGGGGTCCTCACCCCGCAGAGCATCGCGTTCGCCGTGGCGCAGGTCGCCCAGGAACACGGCGCCGAGATCGTCCTGACCGGGTTCGGGAAGTCGATGGGCCTCACCGAGCGGAGCGCCCGGCGGCTCCCACGGCCCGTCGACGTGCTCGAGCTCGACGCGAACGACGACGCCCACATCGAAGGGCTGGCCGCCGATCTGCAGGGCCGGTGGGGCGGGCTGGACGGGTTCCTCCACGCCATCGCGTTCGCCCCGCAGGACGCCCTCGGAGGGAACTTCCTGCACACCCCGCGGGAGAGCGCCGAGACGGCGTTCCGGACGAGCGCATTCTCGTTGAAGGCGCTCGCCGCCGGAGTCCACCCCCTCATGCGGGAACGCGGCGGTGCCATCGTCAGCATGGACTTCGACGCCACGGTGGCCTGGCCGATCTACGACTGGATGGGCGTGTCGAAGGCCGCCCTCGAGGCGGTGACGCGGTATCTCGCCCGCGACCTCGGGGCGGACGGCATCCGGGTGAACTGCGTGTCGGCGGGGCCGCTCCGGACCATGGCGGCCAAGAGCATCCCCGGGTTCGACGTGCTGGCGAAGGCGTGGTCGAGGCGGGCTCCGCTGCGGTGGGTGACCGCCGACCCCATGCCGGTGGCGCATGCGGTGGCGTTCCTGCTGTCGGACTGGGCCGCGGGGATCACGGGCGAGATCCTGCACGTCGACGGCGGGTACCACGCGATGGGAGCCGACCTCGGCCGGGAGGAACCGGTCGAAGAACCGGACGCCGCCCCGGAATCCGACGGATAGGCTTCCGGCGTCGAGGGTCAGGGGACCCGGACGGGACAATCGATCTCGAACCAGACCGTGTTGCCCCGGGCCCGCTCCACGCCCCACCGCGTCGCGACCTGCTCGACCAGGTACAGACCCCAGCCGGACTCCTGGTAGATCGTGGGCGCCGAGACCTCCCCGAACCCCGGGCCGGGGTCGGTGACCTCGACCCGGACGCCGGACCGGCTCCAGCGGACCGCCAGGCCGACCCAGCCGGTCTTCCCCTGGCCGGCGTGACGGACGCCGTTCGTCACCAGCTCGCTGACCAGCAGTCGGATGTCGTCGAAGACCGGGTCGTCGACGCGGCCGGAGAGCTCCTGCACGGCCCGGCGCGCCGCGCCGGGGGCGTTCACGTCGCTCGGGAACCGGACTTCGATCATTCCGGCTCCTCCAGTCCGTCGTCCTCGCGGGCGCCGTCATCCGACGGATCGACGAACGCGATCCGCCGGTCGAGCAGGGCGATGCGGAACACCCGGTGCACCTGGGGCGGCCCGGGCACGACCTCGAACCGCCGGCCGTCCTTGCGGGCCCGGCCGTCGGCCGCGAGCACCACCCGGAGCCCGGTCGAGTCCATGAACGTCAGCCCGCGGAGGTCGAGCTCGAGGCGCTCGGGCGAGCGCTCCTCGGCCTCGGCGAGCGCCGACTCCACCTGCCGGGCGGTCGAGAGGTCGAGCTCACCGGTCAGAGCGACCGAGGCCGTGTCCCCCTCCCCGTCCCACCGCGTCTCGATCGAGAGCGGCCTCATGGCAGCACCCGCAGGATCACGAACGCGACGTCGTCGCGGCGGGCTTCCGTCCGCGGCGCGAGCACCTCCCGTTCGATGGTGTCGGCGATCTCGGCGGCCGGCTTCCCGACGCAGCCGGCGAGGACCTCGGCCAAGCGGCGTTCGCCTGACGCCTCCTCGAAGCCGGGCGAGTCGGTGACGCCGTCGGTGTACACGATCATCAGGTCGCCGGCCGTCAGGTCGACGGTGTCGTCCGACAGCTCCGGATCGGGGAACAGCCCGAGGAGCGTCCCGGGCTTGCCGGCCGTGATCATGGACCCGTCGGCCCGCATGACCGTCGGCAGGGGATGGCCGCCGCAGGAGACCGTCAGCCGGACCGACCGCTCGTCGGGACGGATCCGGGCGTATGCCACGGTGAGGAACCGCCCGTCGGTGGTCTGGTTCATGACGGCCTCGTTCACCGTCTCGAGGATCCGGCTCGGGCGGCGCTCGCGCATCGCGGCAGCGCGGAGGGAGTACTTCGCGAGCCCCATGACCGCGGCGGCGTCCGGCCCCTTGCCGCAGACGTCGCCGATGGCGAGCCCCCAGGCGCCGTCGCCCGTGTCGAAGATGTCGTAGAAGTCGCCCCCGACCTCGTTCCCGGCGCCGGCCGGCAGGTACCGGGCCGCGAGCTCGATGCCCGGGATCTCGGGGAGGTCGGGAGGCAGGAGGCTCTGCTGCAGCGTGCGCGCGATGTAGTCCCGTTCCCGGTAGATCATCGCGTTCTCCACCGCCTGCGCGCCGCGGCGGGCCAGGTCCTGGGCGAGCGCGAGGTCGGCCGCCCCGTAGGTCCGCCCCGACTCCGACCACACGAACGTGATCGCGCCGACCGGCCGGCCGCGGGACTTGAGCGGGACGATCATGAGCGAGCGCAGCCGGAGGTCGTGGAGCAGCTGCCGGACCTCCGGGTCCTCCACGGACTCCGCGATGAGCTCCTCGGAGATGTCGGGCCACAGCTCCGGCTGGCCCGTCCGGATGACGTTGGGGACGCCGGTGGGGTCGTCGACGTTGGGCGGATACCGCTTGCGGAGGTCCTGGGCCAGCTTCACCTTCTCGGGGTCCTTGTGGGCGACGGCGACGGACACGATCTCGCCGTCCTCGAGCATCTCGATCGAGCACCAGTCGGCGAGCCGGGGCACCGCGAGCCGGGTCACCTCGGCGAGTGTCTCCCGGTAGTCGAGCGACCGGGACAGGATCTCGCTGGCCTCGGCCAGGAACGCCAGCCGGTCGCCGGCCCGTTCGGCCTCCGCGCGGGCGTTGCGTTCGGCCTGGTACAGGCGTGAGCGCTCGAGCGCCTGCGCGGCCTGCCGTGCCAGCGCCAGCAGGAACGCGCGGTCCTCCGGCGGGAACGGCCGCTGTTCGGCGAACGACAGGGCCATCCCCCCGATGGCCCGGGATTCGACGACGAGCGGCACGGTTGCCACGGCCTCGTTCTCCATCGGCGTCGAGGCGAACTGCGGGTACCGGGCGTCGCGATCGGCGCGCGACGTCAGGAACACCGGTTCCTCCGTCCGAACCGCGTCCGACATCGGCAGGCGAGCGTCGACGGGGAACCGCGCCCACTGCTGGCCGACCTCCGGCCGGTAGCCGACGACGCGGATGATCTCGAGCTCCTTCTCGTCGGGGGTGAGCAGCGCCACGACGCCGGCGGACGCCCCCATGGCGGCCACGCACCGGTCGACGACGATCTCGGCGACCTCGGTCGGGCCGAGCGCCTCGGAGAGCGCCGCCGTGACCGCCTGGAGGAGCGCCGTGCGCTGGGCGGCGCGCTCCGTCGCCCGGCGGGCGTCGAGCTCCGCCTCGTACAGGTACGCGTTGTCGACGGCGAGCGCGGCGTGGCGGGCGAGCTCCATCGCGAGCGAGAGGTCCTCCTCGCCGAACCGGCGCCCGGACTCGGCCGACAGGAACGACATCGCGCCGATCGTCCGCCCCCGGGCGTTCAGCGGGACGCACATCCACGAACACACGCCGAGGTCCGTCGCGATGCGCATCGCCACGTCCGGCTCGGACGAGTCGGACGCCACGAGCGCGGGGTCGGCGTCCGTGTGCAGGATCGGCTGGCCGGTGCGGATGACCTTGGGCACGCCCGCGTCGGCCTCGGGGTCCAGCCGGACGCCGTCCTCCAGTTCCTGTGCCGCCAGCGCGCGGTCGGTGTCGGCGAATGCCACCGTGAGCCGCCGCATCTCGCCCGACTCGGTCAGCCGGTACACGATGCACCAATCCGACATCTCCGGAACGGCGAGGTGTGCGAGTCGCGACAGCGTGGCCTCGTAGTCGAGCGAGGACGACAGGATCGAGCTCGCCTCCGCCAGGAACCGCAGCCGCTCCCGGGCCCGTTCGGCCTCCCGGCGCGCGAGCTGTTCGTTTGCCAGCACGGCCGCCCGCTGCTCGTCGGCGTTGGCGCGCTGGATGGCCATGGCCAGCACGTTCGCAACCGACCGCAGGAAGTACACGTCGTCCGACGGGAACGATCGCGGCTCGGTCGACAGCACGGCGAGGACACCCCACGGCTGCTGCGGCCCCCGGACGATGACGCTGATGCCGCCGACGACGCCGTGGCCCAGGAGCCAGGACTTCTCGGAGAACCGGTCGTCGGCCGCCAGGTCCTCCACGACGACCGGCTCGTTCCGGGTCAGGGTGAACCCGGGAAGCCCGCTCCGGCCGGCGGCCACCACGGCGCCGATCACGCCCTCGGACCACCCCCGGCCGGCCCGCATGACCAGCTCGTCCCCCTCGCTGAGCTCGAGCAGCTCGCAATGCGCGACGGCGAGGGTGTCGCACACGAGGTCGACGGCCCGGTCCATCAGGCCCGGGACGTCGAGGCCGGTCAGCGCCAGCCGGCCGAGGTCGGCGACGACCTCCTGCTGGGCCGCCCGCGCCCGAAGCTGGAGCTCGGTGTTCTTGCGTTCGGTCACGTCGACCATCACGCCCTGCCACAGGTTGGGGCTCCCGGCCTCACCACGCAGGATCACGGCGTCGTCGCGGACCCAGATCTCCCGGCCGTCGCGGCCGACCATCCGGTACTCGGCGTGGTACGGCTCGGCGCTCGCGTTGTGCAGTGCGTCGAGCGCCACCATCTCGTCCCGGTCGTCGGGGTGCAGGGACCGCTGCCACATCCCCGGCTCCGCCATCCACTCGTCCGCCGTGTAGCCGGTGAGCGCCTCGATCTGCGGCGAGATGTAGATGCACGTGCTGGGGTCGCCGATGGCGTTCGTGTAGGAGACGACCGGCGTGTTCTCGACGAGCGTCCGGTACCGCTCCTCGGCTTCGAGGAGCTGCTGCTCGGCCTTGTCCACCTCGGTGACGTCGCGGAGGTACGCCGTGAACAGCGGCGGGCCGGGGACGTCGACCCGGGTGATCGCGAGCTCGATCGGGAACAGCGACCCGTCCGCCCGCTGCGCCTCGAGCCGCATGCGTTCGCCGATGACGTGCGACTCGCCGGTTGCGAGGTACCGGGCCAGGCCCGCGCGGTGCCGTTCCCGGAGGTGGGGCGGCACCAGCAGCTCGGCCATCGGCTGGCCGACCGCCCGGTCGGCGGACAGGCCGAACATGTCCTCGGCGGCTGGGTTGAACTCGACGATCAGCCCGCCCGCGTCCATCCCGACCACCGCGTCGAGCGCCGCGTCCAGCACCGCAGCCTTGCGCGCCTCGCTCGTCCGGAGCTCGGCCTCGGCCTCCGTCCGCTCGATGAACTGTCCGATCTGGCTGCCGATGGCCCGGGTGGTCTCGAGCAGCTCCTCGTCCGGCTCGGTCGAATCGGCCGAGAGGAACTCGATGACCCCGAGCACCTCGGAGCCGAGCCAGATCGGGAACGCCACCGCCCCATGGAGCCCGGCCGTCCGGGCCACGCCGGCCCGGGGGAGCGTCGGGTCGCTCCCGAAGTCGTCGAGCCAGATCGCCTCGGACCCCTCCCACGCGCGTCCCGCCAACCCGATCCCCCGACGGAACGACAGCGCCCGCGACGCCTCCAGGAACTCGGGCGCCGGCGCCGTCGGGTCGTTCCAGTCGTGCATGAGCCGGAGCGTGTCCGACGCCCGGTCGATCAGCCACACGAGGCCGACGGTCCACCCGAGCGTCCCGGCCACGTCGGCCAGGATGCGCGGCGCCGCGTCGTCGAAGGTCGTGGCCTCCGCGAGGGCGCGGGTGACGGCGTGCTGGGCCGCGAGGCGCCGCTCGGTCCGCCGGCGCTCCGAGATGTCGACGGAGACGCTCACCACCGAGGTCACGGCGCCGTCGGCGTCCGTGACCGGCGACAGGGTGACGAAGGCGGGGAACGCCGTGCCGTCGCTGCGCTGCAGCATGAACTCCCCGCGCCACGGCCGGCCGGTGCGGAGCAGGTCGACGATGCCCTGGCCCGCGTCCCGGTGTGAGGCTGGGATCAGCGCGTCGAGCACGTGCCGCCCCATGGCCTCCTCGGCCGACCACCCGTACATCTCCTCGGCGGCCCGGTTCCAGTGGGTGATGCGGGCCTCGTGGTCGGTGGCCACGACGGCGACGGGGACATGGTCGATGAGCGTCTGGTCGAATGTTCCGGGGACGCCGGAAGAGGGGGCGCTCGCCGTGTCCTTCATGGGCGAACGGAATATACCGTTACCGGGCCGCCCGCTACGTCGGAAATGTCCTTTCGCGTACCGAACAGAGAGGCGGCCGTATCCTTCCGGCGTGGCGAACGTCCGTCTCACGAAGTACAGCCACGGCGCCGGTTGAGCGTGCAAGCTCGGTCCTTCTGACCTGGCCCAGGTTCTGGGCCGACTCGGGACCCCGGCAATGCCGGAGGAGGTGCTGGTCTCCGCCGAGACCGGCGACGACGCGGCCGTCTACGTCCTGCCCGGCGGGCAGGCCCTGGTGCAGACGGTCGACTTCTTCACGCCCATCGTCGACGACCCCTACGACTGGGGCCGCATCGCCGCGGCGAATGCGTTCAGCGACGTGTACGCCATGGGCGGTCGGCCCATCACGGCGCTCAATCTCGCGGGATGGCCGGTCGACGAGCTCCCTCTCGAGCTCCTCTCGCGGGTCCTCGAGGGCGGCGCGGCGGTCGCAGGGCAGGCGGGCGTGGCCATCGTCGGCGGCCACACCATCACGGACCCCGAGCCGAAGTACGGCATGGCGGTGATCGGTCTCGCCGACCCCAAGCGCCTGGTCCGGAACTCCACGGCCAGGCCCGGCGGGGAGCTGTTCCTGACGAAGCCGCTGGGGCTGGGCATCATCTCGACGGCGATCAAGCGCGGCATCGCGAGCGACGAACAGGTGCTGCTCGCCGTCGACACCATGACCGAGCTCAACCGGGCCGCGTCGGAGGCGATGGTGGCCGCCCGGGTGGACGCCGCGACCGACGTGACCGGGTTCGGCCTGCTCGGCCACCTGCGCGGGATGCTGTCGGCCTCGGGCTGCGCGGCCGTGGTGGACGCCGGCGCGATCGAGCTCCTGCCGGGCGTCATGGACCTGGCCCGGAAGAACGTCATCCCGGGCGGCACGGTGCGGAACCACGACTTCCTCGGCGAGTACGTGGGCTGGGGCGACCTCCCCCGCGAGGAACAGATGATCCTGGCGGACGCGCAGACATCCGGCGGCATGCTGATCGCGACCCGCGACCCGGCCCGCCTCCACGACGCGGCGGCGGAGCGCGGCGTGCCGCTTCAGCTGGTCGGCCGGGTGGTCGAGGGCGTCCCCGGGCGGATCACCGTGACCGGCCGGGTGGCCTGACACTTCGGGCGGGAATCGCGGACGACCTCGTGGGGTTGTTGCAACAGCAAGACGAATTCCACCCCGTTGATAGAATTCGCCCGCCGGAGGCCCCCGGACGACGAGGAACGAAGTGATCGCGCTCGAACGCTCCCACTACGACGAGATCGTGGCCCACTGCCAGGGGGAATTCCCCAACGAGGCGTGCGGCCTGGTCGCGGGCAAGGAGGGCATCGCGGTCCGGGTGATCCCCATGCGGAACGCCGACGCGAGCCCCGCGACCTACCGGTTCGACCCGAAGGAGCAGTTCCGCGTGTTCGACGAGATGGACGACGAGGGGCTCGACGTGTACGGGATCTTCCACTCGCACACGCACTCGGAGGCCTACCCTTCGCCGACGGACCGCCGGCAGGCGTTCTACCCCGAGGCCCACTACCTGATCCTGTCGCTCGAGGACCGGTCCGTGCCGCAGTTGCGCGGGTTCCGGATCCTCGAGGGCGAGGTCACCGAAGAGGACGTGATGATCGGATGACTGACGGCGCGACGAGGCGCTTCACCGAGGACGAGGTGGTGCGGTACGCCCGCCACATCATCCTTCCGCAGATCGGGGGCGAGGGGCAGCGCCGGCTGCTCGAGTCGAGCGTGCTGTGCGTGGGCGCCGGCGGCCTCGGCTCGCCGATCGCGATGTACCTGGCCGCGGCCGGGGTGGGTCGATTGGGCGTCGTCGACTTCGACACGGTCGACCTGACCAACCTCCAGCGCCAGATCCTGCACGGAACCTCCGACGTGGGCCGGCCCAAGGTCGCGAGCGCGGCGGATACGCTCCGCGAGCTGAACCCCGAGCATCGAGGTCGTCCCGCACGACACGGTGCTCACGAGCGAGAACGCCTTCGAGATCCTCGGGCAGTACGACCTGGTGATCGACGGCAGCGACAACTTCCCGGTCCGGTACCTGGTGAACGACGCGACCCAGTTCCTCGGGAAGCCACTCGTCTACGGCTCGATCTACCAGTTCGAGGGGCAGGTCACGGTATTCCTCCCGGGGGACGCCGGGCCGTGCTACCGGTGCCTGTTCCCCCAGCCGCCGCCGCCCGGTTCCGTGCCGAACTGCGCCGAGGCCGGGGTGTTCGGCGTGCTGCCGGGGATCGTCGGGTCCATCCAGGCCACGGAGGCCATCAAGATGATCACCGGCATCGGCGACCCGCTCGTCGGCCGCCTGCTGATCTTCGACGCGCTCGAGATGGACTTCACCACGGTGAAGATCAAGCGCGATCCTTCCTGCCCGGTGTGCGGCGACTCGCCGAGCGTGACCGAGCTGATCGACTACGACCTGTTCTGCGGAGTCCCGTCGGGCGGCGTCCCGGCTGAGGCCGAGCACGGCGTCCCGACCACGGTGGGAGGGTCGGTTTGATGGCCGCCCGCGTGAAGCTCCCGACGATCCTGCGCAAGCACACGGACGGCGTCGCGGCGGTCGAGGCCGACGGCGCGAACGTGGGCGAGGTGCTCGCCGACCTCGAGTCGCGCCATCCCGGCGTGACCCGGACGATCCTCACGGAGGACGGCGCCGGGCTCCACCGATTCGTGAACGTCTACGTCAACGGCGAGGACGTGCGCTACGGCGGCGGCCTCGGCGCGCCGGTCTCCGACGGCGACACGATCAGCATCCTCCCGGCCGTCGCGGGCGGCTCGTAGCGTTCTTCCGGCTGCATCCGGCCCACGCACAGGAGGTCCCGGACCGGTCGGCCCCGATCCCGCGTCGAGGCGGCGTGCCCGTCATGGCGCTCACCCGCCCGGGATCATGGCCGGAACAACGGCCGGGCCAGAACCCGCCTGCCGGGAACCGTCGCACTCCCCTGGGATAATCGCCGGGCCATGCGCGCCAACGACATCCTCGACGCCATCGGGAACACGCCGCTCGTCGGCATCCCGCGGCTGTCGCCGAAGCCCGGCGTCCGCCTGTGGGCCAAGCTCGAGGGGCAGAACCCCACCGGGTCCCTCAAAGACCGCATCGCCAAGCGCATGGTCGAGGAGGCGGAGCGCACCGGCGAGCTCACCCCGGACAAGGTCATCCTCGAGCCGACCTCCGGCAACACCGGCATCGCCCTCGCCATGGTCGCCCGCCGCAAGGGATACCGGCTCACGGTCGTCATGCCCGACAACGCCAGTGAGGAGCGTGTCCGGCTCCTCGAGCTGTTCGGCGCCGACATCGTGTTCTCGCCGGCCGACCAGGGGACCAACGGCTCCATCGAGGTCGCCCGGGCCATGGCCGAGAGCGACCGGTTCTTCATGCCGTTCCAGTACGGGAACGAGGCGAATCCGGACGCCCACTACTTCGGCACGGGCGAGGAGATCGTCCGCGACCTCCCGGAGGTCACGCACTTCGTGGCCGGACTCGGCACCGGTGGCACGCTGATGGGCGTCGGCCGCCGGCTCCGGGAACACAACCCGGCCGTGCAGATCGTCGCCGCGGAACCCGAGCTCGGCGAGCTCGTCTACGGCCTTCGCTCGCTCGACGCCGGATTCATCCCGCCGATCCTCGACGAGGGCAGGATCGACCGGAAGTTCCTCGTCGACTCGAACGACGCGCTCGACGCCACGCGGGAGCTCACCGCCCAGGAGGGCATCTTCGCCGGCATCTCGAGCGGCGCAGTGATCCACGTGGCGCGCCGGATCGCCGCCGAGCTGGAGGAGGGCGAGGTCGTCTGCCTCCTGGCCGACGGCGGCTGGAAGTACCTCAGCACGAACGCCTGGGCCGCCGACGAGCAGCAGGCGAAGAAAGAGGTCTCGGAGGCGCTGTGGTGGTAGCGGTGGCGGGAGGCCGAAGCTGATGCCCGACAACCGGCCGATCGGGGTGTTCGATTCCGGGGTCGGGGGTCTCACGGTCGCGCGGGCCATCCTCGACCTCCTGCCGAACGAGCCGATGGTCTACGTCGGGGACTCCGCCCGGTACCCCTACGGGCCGCGCCCGCTCGAGGAGATCCGGCGATTCGCACTCGAGATCACCGGGGATCTCGTCCGGCGCGACGTGAAGATGATCGTGGTCGCCTGCAACTCGGTCGAGGTGGTCGCGATCTCGGACGTCGCTGCGGCCCACGACATCCCGGTGGTCGGCGTGGTCGACCCGGGCTCCCGCGCCGCGGTGCGCGCCACCCGGAACGGGCGCATCGGAGTGATCGGCACGCTGGCCACCATCAACAGCAAGGCGTACGACAGGGCCGTTCTGCGCATGGCCTCGCTGGCCCAGGACCTCCGGCACCCGCCGTTCGACGCCGACGGGTTCCGGGTGGAGTTCCTCAGCCAGGCCTGTCCGGTGTTCGTCGAACGGGTCGAGCGCGGCGACACATCGAGCAAGGAGCTCCAGGAGGCCGCGGTCGAATACCTGACGCCGCTCAAGGCCGCCGGGGTCGACACGCTCATCCTCGGCTGCACCCACTACCCGCTGCTGTCGGGCCTCATCTCGGTCGTCATGGGCCCTGAGGTCGTCCTGATCTCCTCGGCCGAGGAGACAGCGAAGGACGTGTACGCCGGGCTGCTCCGCGACGACCTGCTTCGCGCCGACGCGACCGAGCCGCCGCGGCACGAGTTCCTCACGACGGGCGACCCGGAGGCGTTCCTCGAGCTGGGCCGTCGATTCCTCGGCCCGGAGATCGACGGCGTGGGAAGGGCGGAGCCGTGAAGGTCACCGTCCTCGGCTCCTCCGGCGCGTACCCAGCCGCCGGCGGCGCGGCGAGCGGCTACCTGCTGGAACACGACGGGTTCCACGTCGCGCTCGACTTCGGCACGGGCGCCATGTCGAACCTGCAGCAGCACGTCCCTCACGCGGAGCTCGACGCGATCGTGCTGTCGCACGAGCACATGGACCACTGCCTCGACCTGTATCCGCTCTTCATCGCCCGGTTCTTCGCCGCGGAGCGGCTCCCGGCCCTGCCCGTGTGGATGCCGCCGGGGGCGTTCGACAAGATCGCCGGACTCGAGGACGAGGAAGGCCAGGAGCAGATGCGTGGGGTGTACGCGATCAACGAGGTCGAGGCCGGCGCCGAGTTCGAGGTCGGGCCATTCCGGTTCGAGACGCGCCTGCTGCCGCACTGGGTGCGGAACTCCGGGATGCGGATCTCCCTCGACGGCACGGTGATGGCCTACACGGGCGACACGGGCCCGAGCGAGGACATCGAGACGATCGCCCGCGACGCCGACCTGCTGATCGTCGAGGCCAGCTGGCAGGACGCCGACCTCGCGAGCGGCAAGGAGCCGTTCCACCTGACGGCGCGCCAGAGCGCCGAGCACGCGACTCGCGCGGGGGCGCGCCGGACGCTGCTCTCGCACTTCTGGCCGGGCGCCGACCGGAACCTCTCGCGCGAACAGGCCGAGGAGGCCTACGACGGCGAGCTGCTCCTGGCCCATGAGGGCCTGACCGTGGAGGTCGGCGAGTGACGGAGCGCGTCGACGGCCGGGGCCCGGCGGACCTGCGGCCGATCCGGTACGACATGGGGTACCTCCAGTGGGCCGAGGGCTCGGTCATGTTCGAGATGGGGAACACGCGGGTGCTGGCGGCGGCTTCGTACGAGAACCGCGTGCCGAAGTTCAAGATGGGAACCGGGACCGGGTGGGTGACGGCCGAGTACTCGATGCTCCCGCGGGCCACCGAGACGCGCTCCTCGCGGGAGGTCCAGCAGGGCCGGCCTTCCGGGAGGACCCAGGAGATCCAGCGGCTCATCGGCCGGTCGCTCCGAGCAGTGACCGACCTCTCGAAGATGGGGGAGTGCACGATCTGGATCGACTGCGACGTGCTCCAGGCCGATGGCGGAACCCGCACCGCATCGATCACGGCCGGATACATCGCGCTCGCCGCCGCGGTCCGAACCCTGCTGGAACGCGGCTCGCTCCGCGAGGACCCGCTGCGCGAGGAGGTCGCCGCCGTCAGCGCGGGCCTCGTCGGCGGCGAGGCCCTCCTCGATCTGGCCTACTCGGAGGACTCCCGGGCGGAGGTCGACTTCAACGTGGTCATGACGGGCTCGGGGTCCCTGGTCGAGCTGCAGGGCACTGCCGAGGGCGACCCGTTCTCGCGGGAGGAGCTCGACCGCCTGGTCGACCTGGCCTCGTCGGGGATCGAGCGGCTCGTGCAGATCCAGCGCACGGCGCTCGGCGCGCTCGGCGGGTGAGCGGACCGGCCCCGGCCGGGGAGCACGGACTGCCGGGCACCGACCCCGACGACGATCCCCGCGGCCTCGGCGAGCCGCCGAAGGTGCGCGTCTCGGCCGCGCGGGGGTTCCCCGACGAGCTCGCGGTCGCGTCGCGCAACCCCGGCAAGATCCGCGAGATTCTCGTCATCTGCCGCGACTGGCCGGTGCGGTGGGTCACCGCCGAGGACGACCCCCGCGAGTGGCCGGTGGTCGAGGAGACCGGCGACAGCTATGTGGCCAACGCCGCGCTCAAAGCCCGGGCGGTCGCCGCGCTCACCGGCATCCCGGCCATCGCCGACGACTCCGGGATCGAGGTCGACGCCCTCGACGGCGGGCCGGGCATCCGCTCGGCCCGGTTCGCGGGCGAGGACGCGTCGGACGAGGAGAACCTCGCCAAGCTCCTCGACTCGGTCCGGAACGTGCCCGACCACCGCCGGACCGCGCGGTACCGGTGCGTCGCCTTGGTCGCGTGGCCGGGGGAGTGGCTCGCCTACGCGGAGGCCACCTGCGAAGGGCACATCCAGCTGGAGCGCCGCGGAGAGGGCGGCTTCGGCTACGACCCGGTGTTCGTCCCGACCGGCGAGTTCCGAACCATGGCCGAGCTGCCCCCCGACGAGAAGGACCGCATCAGCCATCGAGGCCGGGCGTTCCGCGCGCTGGAGCGCGCGCTGGGAGGCGCGAGCGGCGGCCGGCGTGCGTAACGCCTCGCGGGGACCCGGGGACGGAGCGCCGCCATGGAGTTCACTACCGACGCCCCGGCGGGCGTGCGACTATTCGCCCCAATGAGCGACATCGACCCCGCCCTCCTGCGCACGGTCACGGTCTTCTCGACCTGCACGGAGGAACAGCTCCAGCTCCTCGCCTCGGCCGCCGTCGAGACCCACCATGCCACCAGCGAGCTGCTCGCGGAACAGGGCGTGATCGGGCACCGGTTCCACCTGCTGCTCGAAGGCGCCGCCGAGGCCGAGCGCGACGACATGGTCGTCGGAACGGTTCGAGCGGGCGAGTTCGTGGGCGAGATCGGGCTGCTCGGCGGGGGACCCGCCACCGCCACGGTGCGGTGCACCGAGCCCACGCGATGCCTCACCCTCCGGCGCGAGCGGTTCTGGGAGGTCCTGGAGGCCGAACCCGCGATCGCGCTGCGGATCCTCGAGGTCGTGTGCCGGCGGATCGTGGCCGAAGGCCAGGCGCCGACGCACACCCACAACGTGCCGGCGACAGACCCGGCCTGACCCGCCGGGTCAGTCCTCGTCGCCGACGATCCGGACGTTGTCGAGCTTCTGCACGGGGATGAGCTCGAGGATCCGGCGGACGAGGGTGCCGGGCGACACGAGGATGAGGTCCCCCCGTCCCTCGAGCCCCTGGGCGGTCCGGACCAGCACCTGGATCCCTGTGGAGTCCATGAACGCGAGCCCGGCAAGGTCGAGGGTCAGGTCGCCCCCGCGGTCGATCTCCGGCTGGAGGGCCTCCGACAGCGACGACACGTTCGACGCGTCGAGCTCCCCGATCAGCCGGAATCCGCGCGGTGCGTCGGTCTTCTCGATGTCCAGCAGCATCAGCCCTCCAGGGTTCCCGCACGAACGTCGCCGCGTATTCTCGTACACAGTTGCGGGACAACGCTCGCGCACCGGCCGGATGCGCCGGGAACCGATCCGGCCGAAGGAGCCGTCGAAGCCGACATGACACGAATCGCGCTCCGACGTACCGCCATCGCGGTGAGCGCCGTCGCCATCCTGGGCGCGGCGTGCGGCAAGGCCGGCACCGGGTCCGGTGGCGGGCCCACCACCACCCCGGGAGGGGGGACCACGAGCCCCTCGCCCGTTCCCCCCGGCATCTCCCATCCCGCGGGGCCGAACGACCTGATCCTCAAGATCGAGCAGACGGGTGGCTTCGTCGCCCCGCAGACGCTGCTCCTGCGGCTCCCGTCCTTCGCCCTGTACGGGGACGGCACGCTCATCACGCTCGGAGCGCAGACCGAGATCTACCCGCAGCCGGCGCTGCCCCCGCTGCTCGTCCAGCACCTCACGGAGGACGGGATCCAGGAGATCCTCCGCCTCGCGCAGGAAGCCGGTCTCATCGGGCACGACGCGAGCTACTCGAACCACTGCGTCGCCGACGCCACCTCCACGGTGTTCACGGTGAACGCCAACGGCGGCACGACCGTCGTGGAGGCCTACGCGCTCGGATTCGACGAGAACCGGAACAACGGCTGCGTCCCGGCGTCGCAGGCCGAGGCCCGTCAGGCGCTCGTGCAGTTCGAGGGGCAGATGACGAACCTCTCGAAGACGCTTCCGGCCGGCTCCTACGACGAGCCCCAGCCCTACGACCCCACCGGCCTGCGGCTGTTCGTGACCGAGGGCGACCCCGCGACCGACGACCTCCAGGAGCCCGAGATCGCCTGGCCTCTCGACACGCCGCTCTCCGAGTTCGGCGAGCCGTACGGCGAGAACGGCGACCCCGGGTACGGGACGCGCTGCGGCACCGTGGAGGGCGACGACCTCGCCAAGCTGATGCCGTCGGTCGAGCAGGCCACCGGGATCTCCCCCTGGACGAGCGAGGGGAAGACCTACGGGATCGTGTTCCGGCCGCTGCTCCCCGACGAGTCCGGCTGCCCCGCGTAGCGACCCCGCTCCACCCGCCTTGCGAGGGCGGCGTTCCACCCTCCAATCGCCCCCGGCGCGCAGCGCCGGGGGCGATTTGGCGAACGAGCGAAGATCGCGCGAGTCGGCGGAAGGCCGGCTCGCGCGATCCCACCGGATCGGCTTTGATCCCGTTCGTGCGCGGCCGCAGGACGTCGGAGCCCCGGCCCCGGGCGCTCCGGCGGCGCCTGGAGCAGGCGGGCGTGTTCGTCGCCGTGGCGAACGCGCCGCTCACGTTCCAACGGACGCTCATGCCGCGGCAGACCCGCGACCAGGGCGTGGTCACCGGCCTGGCGACCGCAGCTCACTACGGGATCGCGGCGCTCGTCCAGGACTCCATCGAGGCGCTCGCCGAGGGGGTCGCCGGCCGCGGCGACGCATCGCCGCGACGGCATCGGCGGGTGACCATGGCCGCCGACCTGGCGGCCATGGTCGTCGGGTTCGGCCTCGAGCGGGCCCTCGCTCAGCGCGAGCACGAGCCGCCGTCGCGGAGCCTCCTGCGCACGGCCGGCCACTGGGTGGGCGTGACGGCGTTCTCCGGGCTGGCGGTCGGGCTGGTGGAGGAGGCGTCCGGGGAGGACCGGGTCCCGCTCGTCGGGCTGCCCGCCGGGATCGCCATGGCGACGCTGCTCGGCTACCGCCGGCGCCGCCGGGAGGAGGCCGAGGCCGGGGCCGTTCCCGGAGGCGAGCGGGGTGTCCGGCGCGAAGGCTCTCGGGATCGGAGTGGTGGTCGGCGGCCTCGCGGCCGGCGTCGCCACCGTGGAGCGGGCGTTCGCCTCGGCCGCCGGCCGGGCGTTCGGGGCCGTGCTTCCGGGCGGTGAGCGGATCTGGCGCCCGGCCGGCCATGCCTGGGCGCTGTCGGCCCTCGGCATCCCCGCGTATGTCCTGATGCGCCGGTGGTACGACCGGATCGAGTCCGGAGCGGAACGCGTTGAGGAGGCGTTCGCCACGCCCCCTGCCACGCCGAATGTCAGCGGGGGGCCGGGCAGCCTCGTCCCGTGGACGACGATGTCGCGACAGGGCCGCCGGAACGTCTCGACCGCGCTCCACCCGGACTGGATCGACGCCGTGATGGGGGAGTCCGCCGCCCTGGCCCCGATCCGCGTGTACGTGGGGCTCGACAGCGCGCCGACGGAACGCGAGCGGGTCGACCTCGCCCTCCGCGAGCTCGACCAGACCGGCGCGTTCGACCGGGACCTCCTGGTGCTGGTCACGCCCACCGGGACCGGCTACGTCAGCTACGTCGCCGTGGAGTGCGCCGAGTACCTGGCCCGGGGGAACATGGCGTCGGTCGCGGTGCAGTACTCCCTTCGCCCGTCGGTGCTCTCCGTCGACCGGGTGGGGGTCGGGCGGCGCCACCAGCGCCTGCTGCTCGACGCGCTGCGCGACCGGCTTGACGCGTGCCCCGCCGGGCGCCGGCCCCGGCTGGTGCTGTACGGCGAGAGCCTCGGCGCGCTGGCCGCCCAGGAGGCCTTCGCCGGAACGGGAACGCGCGGGCTCGTCGACATCGGAGTCGACCGGGCGCTGTGGGCCGGCACGCCGCACTTCGGCCGGTGGCGGGACGAGGTGCTCGACCGGCCCGGGCCGGACGTCGACCGTTCGCTCGTGGGCGAGTTCGACCGGTTCGAGCAGCTCGAGGCCCTGGGCTCCGACGCCCGGGCCCGGCTGCGGTTCGTGCTGCTGGCGCACGACGAGGACCCCGTGCCGAAGTTCGGACCGTCGCTCCTGTTCCGGGCGCCGTCGTGGCTCGGCCCGCCGGACCGGCGCCCGCCCGGCGTGCCGCGGTCGGAGACGTGGCAGACCCCGACGACGTTCCTCCAGACGCTCGTCGACATGAAGAACTCGGTCGACCTCCGGCCGGGGAAGATCGAGGCCCGCGGCCACGACTACCGGGGCGACCTGGCGCGGTTCGTCCGGGAGGTCTTCGCGCTGCCGGCGACCGACGAGCAGCTCGCGAGCGTGGAGGGCGCGCTACGCCGGTTCGAGACCGCCCGGGCGGTGCGGATCGGCGAGGGATCGATACCGAAGCTCTGAGCCGCGAGGAGCCGGAGCTACGCGACCCGGGTCAGCAGGCGTTCCCGGCTGAACAGCCGGAGGGACAGGCGCCAGCAGATCGCGTCCATGACTGCGACCACGGCGGCGGCCTCCGCGTACAGGGCGGCGCTCGGCCGGAGCGCCCGGAACGTGACCAGTGCGATGAACCCGATGAGCGGCAGGGAGGCCAGCACCGCGAGCTGCTGCGCCACGCGGAAGTCGCTCGCCCGCAGCGAGATCAGGATCCCCACCAGGATGGCGAACAGCGCCAAAGCCGGCGCCAGCAGGCCCATGGCCACGGCCTGGGCCGGCGTCCAGACCTGGGCGAGGACCACCGGCGGGGCGAAGATCCGGGCCAGGCCGACGTAGACCGCGAACAGCGCCCACGAGATGGCGACCGCCGGGCAGGACCGCCGCCAGCGCCTTCCCCCCGAGCAGCTCCCGTTCGGTCACGGGCGTCGAGAGCACGGCCTCGAGCGTTCCCTGTTCCCGTTCCCCGATCACGGCGTAGGCGGCGATCGTCGTCGGGAGCATGACCGGGATCAGCTGCAGGAACAGCAGCGCCTCGCCGACCGGGCGGCGCAGTGCGGCCATCGGAACGTGGTCGGGGAGCGCGAACGTCTCGGCCGCGAGGATCGCGAGGATCACGACCGGCATCCCGGCCATCGTCAGCAGGATGAAATGGTTCCGCCGGTACTCGCGGAGCTCCTTGCGGACGACCACCCCGACGCGCCCGGTCACGGCGCCTCCCGGACCATCGCGAGGTAGGCGTCCTCCAGTGACGGGCTCACCTCGACGAGGCGGAGCAGGGGGCGGCCCGACCCGACCACCGCGCGGGCAACCGCCGGCGCCGCCGCTGCCGCGTCGGCGACGTCGAGGACGAACTCGCCCGGTCCCGCTCCCCGGCGCCACGCGGTGACGCCGGGCAGCCCCCCGAACAGCCCCGCGGGGTCGGGCAACGGGCCGCCGATCGCCACCTCCATGCGGGATCCGGGGCGTTCCGCCATGAGCTCGCCCGGCTTGCCGACGGTGACGAGCCGGGTGTTCACGATCGCGACCCGGTCACACAGGCGCTCGGCCTCGTCCATCCGATGCGTGGTCAGGAACACCGTCACGCCGGCGTCGCGGAGGTCGCCGACGATGCGCCGGAACCCGGCCGCGGCGACCGGGTCGAGCCCGCTCGTCGGGCTCGTCGAGGAACAGCACCGCGGGGTCGGGCAGCAGCGCGCGAGCCAGGGCGACGCGCTGGCGGAGCCCCTTCGACAGGGCCCCGCCCCGATCCTCGGCGCGGTCCTCGAGGCCGACCACCGCCAAACACTCGGTGATCCGCCGGGGCGCCTCCGACCCGCGGAGTCCGTGCAGCCCGGCGAAGAACTCCAGGTTGTCCCGGACCGTCAGGCGCAGGTACAGGCCGGGCGACTCCGACATGACGCTGAGCCGGCCCCTGAGCTCGCGCTCGTTCCCCGGCCGCAGCTCGAGCCCTGCCACCGCCGCCGCACCGGAGGTCGGCGCGAGCAGGCCGGAGAGCACGCGCACGGTCGTCGTCTTCCCGGCCCCGTTCGGACCGAGGAACCCGAACACCTCCCCGGGGGCGACGTCGAACGTCAGGTCCTCGAAGGCCGTCCGGTCTCCGAACCGCCGGGTCAGCCCGCGCACGGCGATCGCCGGCGCCGTCGGGCGTACCCGGGCGAGCCGGGTGCCGACGGTGCGGGTCGCCTCCCCCACGCTCAGCCGTTGTCCGGACTGCAGGGGTCGCGGAGCGGCCGCGCGCTCACGTTGAGCTCGCCCTTCTCACGGTCGAGGGCCATGGAGGCCACGAGCGTCAGCGGCAGCCGGACGCCCGCGTTGTCGGACGAGTGCCCCACCACGTGGAAGCCTTCGACCACGAACGGGGTCCCGAACTCGCCCACGCCCCGCACCGCTCCGGCCAGGCCCCACCGGTCGCCGCTGTCGCCGGTTCCCTTGAGGTTCACCGGAGTGAGCAGGTAGGTGAACGTGTCCGGGTCGTCCGCGTGCAGTCGGAGGTTCACGTGGATCATTCCGGCGAGGTCGACGTGCTCCGGGTCGAAGCTGCACGGGTTGCTGGGCCGGCCGGCCGCCTCCCGGACCTTCTGGACGGCGGGGAGGAGCAGCCCGATCGAGAATCGCGATGATCGCGATGACCACCAGGAGCTCGATGAGCGTGAACCCGGACTCGTCCCTCGCCCGCGGCGGTCCGTCCTTCCGCCCTCTCGACACGAACAGCGACCTTGCCATCGCGCCACCTCCCTCGGTCGGCGACCGACCACGCCGCGGGCCCCACCGGTGCCGAGCGACCGTAGGTGCGCGCCGGATGCTCAGGAATACGGGGAACGGGGGATTTCGTGGTCGCCCGCGTTCTTCTCCGGTATCCGCCGTTCGGGGTCGAGCCGCATGGGTCCGGCCGACCCGACCGCGCAGGGCGCCGATGTTGGATCGCAGGCGGGGTAAGGTCGGAAAGGGCCGGGCCGGACCCGGTTCGGGGGAGACGGTGGGACGCAGGCGTCTGACGCTCGTTGGGGCATTCGCCCTCCTCGTGGGCTGCACCTCCGGAGGCGGCCGCCGCGGTGCGACGGGAGACGACTCCGCGCCCCCGGCGGGCGGACGCCGGGCTGCTGCGCGAGTGTCCGCTCCGGGGAGACCTGCTGTGCGGGACGATCGAGGTGCCCCTCGATCGGGCCGAGCCCGAGGGCGAGACGATCCCGATCGCGTTCTACGTGCACAGGCACACGGCAGAACCGGCCGCCGAGCCGGTGTTCGTCACGCCCGGAGGCCCGGGCTCGGGCGCCATCGGGGCGATGGACGTCGCCCTCGCCATCGACACGATCGTGGCCCGCCACGACATCGTGGCCGTCGACCCCCGCGGAACGGGCAGCTCGGGCGCCATCGACTGCCCGGACCTCCAGGACGGGTGGAACGGCCCGCGCGAGCAGCACGCGGCGGTGGCGGCGTGCGGCGAGCACCTCGGCGCGGCGGCCGACCGGTACGGCGCGGGAGACGTCGCGCTCGACGTCGAGGCCGTCCGGCGCGCGCTCGGGTACGACCGGATCGACTACTACGCGTTCTCCTACGGGTCCGTCCCCGAGCAGGCCTACGCGGCGCGGTTCCCGGAACGCCTCCACGCGCTGGTGCTCGACGCGGGAATGACCGTGACCGACCCGGACCACGTGTGGGCGTGGCGGCTCGGGCTCCCCGACGCGTTCGTCCGCGCGATCGCCCTCATGTGCTCGCGTGGCGGCGGCTGCGGCGATCCCGATCCGGCGGAGACCGTGCGGTGGTTCGTCCGGCGGGCGGCCGGCGCGCCGATCCGGGGCGAGGTCGAGGTGCCCGGCGGGGAGTCAGAACCGGTCGCGATCGACGAGGTCACGGCGGCCAACCTGCTGCAGGCGGCGGGGACCTGCACGTTCTGCGGGCAGATCGCCCCCGCGCGGCTGGTGGGGGCGATCGCCCGTTTCCGTGCCGGGGACCCGGAGCTGCTGCTCCGGCTGGCCTCCCTGCATGTCCGGGATTCGATCGCGCGCGGGCCCGACCCGGGCGACTTCTCCGTCGGCGCGAGCATGGCGGCGCTGTGCAACGACCAGGACTTCGTGTGGAACCGGGGCGATCCGATCGACGTTCGCCGGGCGAAGTTCCGCGACGCGGTGGCGGCGTTCGCGCCGGACGCGTTCGCCCCGTTCACCGTCGACGGCTGGCGCGCGTTCATCCAGCCCGAGGGCTGTCTCGCGTGGCCGGCGCCGGACCGGTTCGAACCGGTCGTGCCCGCCGGGTCGGGGGGCGCCGCCCGGGTCCCGACCCTGATCCTCGCGGGGGACGACGACACGATCGTTCCCGTGGAGGTCGTCGCGACGCTGCGGAACGAGTTCCCGCTCGCGACGTTCGTGACGGTCGCCGGCGCGGGGCATCCGGTCGCCCGGTCGGCCTGGGGGGAGTGCGCCGCGCAGCTGGTCGGGCAGCTGTTCGAGGCCCTCCGGGTCACCGACGCCTCGTGCGCCGACATGGCGTAGCCGCCGTTCGACCCGCTTCCTGGGCCGGAGGCTCTCGGCCCCCCGGTCTCCCCCGGGCATTGCTTCCAGATCAGCCGATCCACCCATTGCTCCGCGGCCACCCGGACCGTAGCCTCGGCGCTCCCGCCGGGTCGCGGGTTGCCGTCATGGGAGGTCGACGATGAGGCGAACGTTCGTGGTCGTGCTGGCGCTCGTGGGCGCGATGCTGTCGGTCCCCGCGCCCGGGGCACAGGCAGCGGTCGGGTCCATCCTGTTCTACGGGCCGACCATCCTGGGATCGCCGGACACGGAGGCCACCCTGGCCCAGGCCGCCGGGTACGACGTCACCGTGGCCGACGCATCGACCTGGGTGGGCATGACGACCATCGAGTTCGCCCAATACGACGCGATCGTCTTCGGCGACCCGACCTGCACCGAGGACACGACGCCGCTCGCCACGGCCGAGTTCAACAAGTTCACCTGGTCGTCGGCGGTCACCGGACCCAAGGTGGTCATCGGGACCGATCCGATCTTCCACCAGAGCGAGTTCGGCGTGCAGGCCAACCAGCTCACGCTGAACGCGATGGCCTTCGCGGCGAGCGGGCCGGGCACCGGTCTCTACGCGAACCTCAGCTGCTACTACTCCGGGCAGGCGTCGTCGGTCGACTTCCTCAGCTTCTTCGGGTCGTTCCAGGTGGTCGGACAGGGGGCCGGCGGGCTCGACTCGTGCCCGAACGACGTCGGCATCCTGCTGCCCGATCACCCGGTCATGGCGGGGATCACCGTCGCCGGGCTGGCGAACTGGTCCTGCTCGATCCACGAGGCGTTCACGGCGTACCCGGCGCAGTTCCAGGCGGTCGCTCAGGACAACCCGACGGGGCTTCCGTACGTCATCGCGACGCCGGGCGGCGACGTGATCACCGACGCGCCGCAGCGGTACGCGCCGTACGTGTGGCTGCACTCGTCCGAGAGGGCCTACCCGGCCTCGGCGTCGAGCTTCATCTCGAGCTCCCGCCTGCGCTGGTCACATGCGAACTGCAAGGACCACGCCGTGGAGAACCCCGACGGGTCCGACGCGTCGTACGACGCCATCGACCAGTCGCGCCTCGGCGCCGCCGCGGGGAGCGGGGCGTACTCCCACACGGGGAACCTCGTCCAGGGCCTGGTGTGCGTCCACGGGTCGCGCGACTACCTGGCCAACGAGTTCACCCGGCCGCGCGACGGGCAGCGGAGCGGGTCACCTCCGGGTCGGAGGGGATGTTCCTCGACCTGAAGAACAGCGAGCACAAGGGGAACCCCGCGCTCGAGGAGGACCCCGTGTACTACGACTACGTGCCGCAGCACTACGTCGTGTACTGGTTCTTCTACCCGTACAACGACTTCTCGTTCCACTCGTTCCCCGAGAAGCACGAGGGCGACTGGGAGCACATCGCGGTGCGGCTCGACGGCGGCAACCGCCCGCTGCAGGTGGCGTTCTTCCGGCACGGGTGCGATCCCACGATCGTCGACTGGCCGGACCTGGAGGACGGTTCCGAGGGGAGCGTGGTCGAGGACACCCATCCGGTCGTGTACTCCGGCGTGGGGAGCCACGCGTCGTATCCGACGCCGGGACAGCACGGCGGGTTCGACACCTGTCAGCCGTTCCCCGACCAGACCGACGCCGGCACGCCGTGGTCCACCTGGCTGAACGTCGCGGACGTCCGCGCCCAGCCCTGGTACGGGTTCGGCGGCGCCTGGGGCGAGGTCGGCAACGACCCCGGCATCCTGTTCGTGCCCGGGGACCTGACCACCGGGCCGCTCGGACCGTCGTCGTACAAGGGCTCGGGCGCGCCGGACGGCTGGTAGTCGGCGGGGCCGCTTGACAGGTCGGCGGCCAGCGGGGACATTCGGCTCGATCGGCCCGGAACGGCCGGACTCCCGGCCGCTGATCGCCGATCTGACCATCGAGTGCGAACCGGCGTGACCGACCGACGGCGCCCACTGACCGCCCTGACGATCCTCGTCGCGCTCGCCGTCGGCGTCGCTCCGGCGGCCCGTGCCGGCGAGCCGCCTCATGCGGGTGGCGGCCCCGTGGAGCACTGGATCGGCGTCCGGACGTCCCACGGCGTCCCACGGCTGTTCGACCGCCGGACCGGCCACATGTTCGTCCCCCGTGGGGCGAACTACCAGCGGCTGGTCATCCGGGACGGCGTCCGGGTCAGCGGGCTGTTCTCGCCGTCCACGTGGAGGCCGGCGGCTGTGGAGGCCGACCTCGACCGGATGCGGGCGCTCGGGTTCAACGTCGTGCGGTCGTTCGTCGACCTGTGCACGAAGGACTGCATCTCGGGCGACGACGGGCTGCGCGACGTCTACGTCGCCAACATCGCCCGGTACCTGCGGATGGCCCGCGATCATGGCATCGCGGTGATCCTCGCGTCCGTCGACGTGCCCGACCGGGGGTACTTCGAGCACGCGCCGTGCTGCTCGCCGTTCGGCGGCTACCGGAACTCCCTGTACTTCTCGCTGAAGGGCCAGCAGATCGGCGTGCGGTACCTCACCGACCTGGTTCGTGCATTGCGGGAAGACCACGCGCCGCTGCAGGCGGTGGCGGCGTGGGAGATCCAGCAGGAACAGTTCGTCCTGACGACGTCGAGCCCCTGTCGCTCGCCAGCGGAACGGTGACGACCGCCGACGGTCGCTCCTACGACATGTCCGACGAGTCGGCGAAGCGGGCGATGACGAACTCCAACGTGCGGCTGTTCGCGCGGCGGGTCCGGACGGCGATCCGTGCCATCGACCCCGGCGCGCTCGTGACGATGGGGTTCTTCCCGCCCCAGGGCGACAACCGGGTCGTGTACCCGAAGGCCATGCTGCAGCAGTCCGCGCTCGATTTCGTCGACTTTCACGCGTACCCGGGCGGGCCCTCGATGGCCGACACCGCCGCCGTATTCGGAATGTCGAGGCCGACGCCCAAGCCGGTGGTCATGGGAGAGCTCGGCGCCTTCCGGTTCCTCGTTCCGAACGCGCGGACGGCGGCCTGGGAGCTCGCGGTGTGGCAGGCGCAGTCGTGCGCCGCCGGGTTCGCCGGCTGGGTGTATTGGCTGTGGGCGGGCCACGACGTCGAGGTCTACGGCGGGACCGAGGCCGGCGGCGCGATCAACGACGAGCTCTCGCCGAAGGTGCGGCCCAACCCGTGCACCGCGGCCGGCGTTCCGAGGAACCGTTCCCTCGACGCCTCGGCGACGGCGTCCGCGTTCATCGGCGGGCAGGAGCCCGCCAAGGCGATCGACGGGTTGCAGGGCACGTCGTGGATCGCCGGCGCCGGACCGCCCCAACTCATCGACGTGGCGCTCCCCGCCACGGTTTCGGTGGACCAGATCCAGCTGGAGGTCGCGCAGGATCCGGCGGGTCCGACCGAGCACCGCGTCCTCGTTCGCGGCGCCTCGGGCGGGTTCCACCCGGTCAGGACCTTTCAGGGATCGACGGGGGACGGGGACTGGCTCGTCGTCGCCCCGGCCCACCCGCTCGAAGGCGTGCGGACGGTGCGGATCAGGACGGTCGCGAGCCCGTCATGGGTGGCGTGGCGTGAGGTCCGGATCTACGCCCACGCGGCAGGGTCCTCATAAACGTCGCCCGTCAGGAGAGGAACCTGGCCACTCCGGTGTCGTCCGCGACCGAGCCAACGACGACGATCTTCCCGTTGCCGGCGATCGACATCCCGTAGTTGATGGCGTCCGACCCGAACGTCGTCGACGCGAACCCGAGATCGCCGAACCCTTGGTCGCGCTTGCCGTTGGGCCCGTACCGCAACAGGAACATCTGGTCGGGAGTCGCGTCCTCGCGGCCGCTCACGACGATCCGCCCATTGGCGTCGACGGCGAGATCGACCACCTCGCGGCCGCCGGCGACGTTGGGGGTGATCACCTGCCCATCGCCTCCGCCGAATGCCGGTCCGGGTCCCCGTTCGGCAGGCGTCGCAGCACCACGACGTGCCGTTCCGCCTCGAACTGGGCGAACACGCCGATGACGATCCTGTCGCCCTGGAACCCGAGGCCGAGCGCGTAGTCGTCGCTCCGTTCCACGAGCTGGATGCGGACCCTGCCGTCACCGCTGAAGGAGTGATCTGGCGCGCCGTTCGGCAGGTACCTCGCGATGACCGAGTCGTAGCCGAGGCCGGTCCCTTCCTGAGACCACCCGGCCACGACGATCCGACCCTGCGAATCGAGCGCGATCCGCCATGCCCCGTCGGCGCCGGGGCTGAAGTTCGTCACGACGGAGCCGTCGCCACCCCCGAACGAATGGTCGAGCGACCCGTTCGGGTTCAACCGCGCCACCAGAAACCGGGTGTCGTCGCTGGTCGCGGCGAACTCCCCGCTGACGAGCAGCTTGCCGTTCGGCAGCGCGACCATGTCGTAGGCGAAGAAGCTCTTGCCGAAGTTCACGAGGAGCTTGCCGTCGCCCCCTCCGAACGAGGAATCCGCGACTCCGGCCGACGTGAACCGAGCGAGCCCGAGCAGGTCGTGGGTGCTCCCGACGGTATCGACCGCGACCATGACCTTGCCGCCGGAGAGCACCGACAGGGCGTTGTAGGTGTCGAGCTGGGTGAGGAACGCCATCGTGACGACGCCGTCGCCCCCGCCGAACCCCGGGTCCGGGTCGCCGTTCGCCACCATCCTGCCGATCGCGAGGTCGCCGTTGCCATCCTCGCCCATGACCAGGATCTTTCCGCCGGCCATGGTCAGCACCGAGGAGGCGAGGTCGCTCCCCCCGAGGTCGAACGTGGCCAGACCGTTGCCGCCACCGCCGAACGAGGGATCGAGGTCACCCGGCGTCGCGAGCGCGGCGTTCGGAACGAGAACGAGCACTGCTGCGATCGTTCCGAGGACGGTGAGCGAACGTCGGACGCGAGTCATTGCGCCTCCTTCCGGCAGGCTGCTCGTTGGCGGGGACTCCCAGGACCTCCCCGCGAGCGGATCGAACCCTAATCAGCGGGCAGGGCACCCGCAAACGAGCCCTCGGAGCCAACGCTCGAAACTGCTGAGGTTGACCCGGGCGCGCGGCCCCTGTAAGCACAGCCGGGGGCGCAGATGGATCCAGCGGACGGGCCCGCGCAGGAGGCTGCCCCGCCGGAGCGGCGGGTTCGGCGCATTCGGTACGTGCGGCGGTCCTTCGACGGGTGGCTCGCGCTCGCCGGGCTGGTCGTATTCCTGCTCTCGGCCGTCGTCGCGTCGAGCGGGCGCGTCGACGTCGCCGAGCGGGCGGTCTTCCATGCCTTCAACGGGCTTCCCCAGTGGCTGTTCGTCCCGATGAACGCCACGCAGTTCCTCGGCACGCTCGCGGTCGGACCGATCGTGGCCGTGGCGGCCCTGGCGTTTCGCAAGTGGCGACTGGCCCTCGCGGCGGCGGCCGTGACCGTGCTCAAGCTGTGGTCGGAGCGCCTCGTGAAGTCGGTCGTGCACCGGCAGCGTCCGGGGACCTCCGTGACCGACGCGATCCTGCGAGGCAACGTCTCACGACACGGCGACTCGTTCGTCTCCGGGCATCTGGTGCTCACGGCCGCGCTCGCAGCGATCGTCACGCCGTACCTGCGCGGGCGGTGGAAGCTGCTCCCGTGGGCCATCGTGGCCGCCGTCGGCGTCGCGCGTGTCTACCTCGGCGCGCACAACCCGCTCGACGTGGTCGGCGGAGCCGGTTTGGGGCTCGTGATCGGCGGCCTCCTGAACCTGGCGTTGGGCGTTCCCGGGGCTCGGAGCCCGGGAGATGAGGATCAGGAATCACGCCAGCCCGCGTAGCGCCTCGAACTCGAGGTCAGGTCCCCCACTCGGTCGGGGGGTCAACCAGGCCCGGCTGGAAATGCCAGTACTCGCGGAGGGCCGTGCAGCGGCCGTCCCCGTCGAACTCGAGCAGAAGGATGCCCGCGAGCGTCGACTCGGCACCGCCCGCACGCATCCTGGTCCAGAACTCGGCCGCGAACCGGTCGCCGTTCCCGAAGGGTTCGCCGATCAGGACGCTGACGTCCTCCTGCGACGCGGTCACGTCGAGCCAGTACTGCCGAACCCCTTGGGGTCCCTGGTTCGGGGACTCGAAGATGTTCGAGCGGTACGTCGCGCCCTCCGCGAAGAGTGCGGCAGCCGCGTCGGCGTCCTTCTCCTCCCACGCGCGCCGGTAGGCCTCGAGCCATTCCCGAACGTCCATCGTCCTCCTCGTTCTCCCCTAGGGGGGATTCGACCCCCACGGTCTGCCCCCGACTGATTCTCACACTGCCTCTTGATAGGCTCGCAATCGGCGAAGACATTCCACGCAGGAACGGCCGGCGTTGGATCGGTCCGGATCGGCGAGAGGGCGGCATGCGGGACTCGCGCGACGGAGCCGAGGGGTTCGGTCCAGCGCGGCCCGGTCCCCGCCGGCACGCCGGCGCGGTCCTCGCGGCGACGCTCGTCGCCGCCTTCGTTGCAGTGGCCTCGTCCCCGGCGGCCTTCGCCGGGAACGGGACCAGGGCCGATGCCGCCCGCGGGGACCGGCAGGCGCTCTCGGCACAGCAGCAGCGGCAGGCGTACCTGCGGACGCACGTCGGCGGGCGCGACGGGACGATGGACCTGCTCCGCAACGACACCGGGCCGATCGGGTACCGGGCCGGGTCGTTCGGGTGCAGCACCAAGACGGCCCCGCTGTCGCACGTCCTCTCCACGACGCACTTCCAGATCCGGTACGGGACCATCACCGGCCTCACCGCGACGGCCTATGGCACGGCGCTGGAGCAGGCGTACGCGAAGGAAGTCACCTCGTACCACTGGGCGAAGCCGCCGGTGATCCCGTCCCGACATCTCCCGGGGAACCGATACCAGATCCGGGTCGAACGGCAGTCGAGCAGCACCACGTTGGGTTTCACGTTCTTCCGCGGCGCATACGCCGGCCGCGTGGGCGACAACCCGAACACGCCCTGGCACGAGACGACCGCACAGGCGTCGTGCATGTCCCTCTCGAACCACTTCGACACTGCGCTGCTCATGCGGGCCACGGCCGCGCACGAGTTCTCCCACATGATCCAGTACGGCCTCGGGGCGCTGAACAGCGATATCCGGCCCGACGGCAACTTCATCGAGGGAACCGCTTCGTGGATGGAGGACGAGGTGGTCGACGCCGCGAACGACGTCGACAACTACCTCTGGCCGTCGCTCCTGCAGAGCATGGGGGCCTATCCGGAGACGGACGCCGACGAATACGCCTACTGGCTGGTGTTCCGGGGCCTCACGGAACGGTACGGGACGGGCGGGTCGGGCCTCGGCGAGGACATCATCCAGCGGATGTGGGAGGCCTCGAGCCGCGGGAAGAAGGAACTCGCCGCCATGGCGGAGGGCATGACGGTGAAAGGCGCCACGCTCGGCGAGGCCTTCCACGACGTCGCGGTCGCGGCCCGGTTTTCCAGGCAGTGCGGCGGCAGCTACCACTATCCCGACTGTTTCGAGGAGGGGAACCGGTACCGGGACGCCGCGGCGATCCCGGGGCCGGTCGATTCGGTCGACGTCGGAGCGCCGTTCCAGGGGCCGATCCGCGACGACTACTCGGCGCAGTCGATCTCACTGCCGACCGGGCACGACTTCCTGTGGGTCACGGTCAAGAGCCAGCAGTTGGGGAAGCTCCGGGCGAGCGTCGACTGCAACACGGGAACGACGATCCAGGAGTTCGGATTCCCCACGGAGATCAACCCGGGGCAGGAGCGGTCGACCATCGTCGACTTCCGCAAATGCAAGGGAAAGCCGGCCTTCGTCATCGTGTCGAACGAGCGCGTGTCGAACCCCGACCCGGTGACGTCGCCGCAGCAGAACTACCTGGTCACGGTGCGGGCGCCGGCGAGCTTCCAGGGGACGTTCAACTGGGCCTACCGGACCGACTACGCCGCCCACTCTCCGTCCCCTCCGGGGGTGAAGACGAGCTTCAGCGAGACGAAGACGACCCACAACGACGGGTCCGTTTCGCTGCACCTGGTTCCGGTTCCGGAGGCCCCCTTCGAAGCGCTCGAGGACGATGGTTCCTCGAGCTTCACGTACCAGTACTCACAGCACGACGTGTACTCGTCGACCGACAACCAGGGCACGTGCACCGACACCAGCGACGAGACCGGCCAGGCGAGCGGTGTGTTCACGACGTACGAGAGCGACGGGTCCCCGGCGTTCATCCGAGTCACGCTCCTCAACGACCTGAACGACCCGCCGGAGCTGGGCCCCTGGACGCACGGCATCGGCGTGACCATCACGATCCCGTTCGTGGTGTCGATCCACACGGAGGGAGCGGGGGGCGATCGGTGCGTCTTCGAGTTCGACGACACGCGTGACGACTACGGGCCGTTCGTGGACTCCTTCCAGTTCAAGTGCATCCCCGACGACACGCTCGACGAGCCGTTCCAGGACGATTTCATGGGAGTGTGGAACGACAACCAGCAGACGTTCGACTTCCAGTGCGAGACGACCGAGGTCTCGTTGGACGGTCACACCAGCGGGTCGCTGACGGTGACCGGCCAGCTCGTGAAGACGTAGCTCGGTCCTCCAGGAGCGAACGCCGAGCGGCACGCAGTGCAAATCCTGCAGCGGGTCCGCGGGGCTAGGTGGCGAACGGCCCCCGATGGAGGAAATGCTGGAAGATCTCGATCACCTCGTCCAGCCAGGCGATCAGGTGGAGGTCCGAGCCGAGCGCCGCCGGCGGGGAGGTGATGAGCGTGTCGCGCCGAATCGTTCGGTCCCAGTTCAGCCGGGGCGCGCCGCCCCGCGGGTTCCCTGCGTCGACCTGCGGGAACACCACCCCCGCGCGGTGCATCACGTTCATGAATTCCTGCGCCACCAAGCCGTACCCGACGGTGGTCGGGTGGACGCCGTCGAGCGCGAAGACGCCGCCCTCGTTGCGGCCGTTCTGATCGCTCCGGAAGAACCGCGTGTCCACGCGGAGCTGCTTGACCTCAGGCGGGAACTCGTACTCGGTCCACCAGTCCGGCTGGGCATTCTTGTCGGTGACATACCGGCGGTAGGCCATGCGGTCGAGAATCCCGGCGACGTCGAGCAGGTACCAGTCCAGGCCGGCCGTCCTTGCCGCACGGACACGGTCCTCGATGTGGGCGTTGTACATGTCGATCGCCGCGTCGATCGCACGGGCCTGCTGGTGGGTGAGGCGCGGGTCGGTGTCCGGGTCGAAGTCCTCGTCGGAGATCCAGGGCCAGGTGTAGTACTCGAAGTACCGCGAGCCCGGGAACTGCTTCTGGTTCCCGACTCCGTGCGCTAGCGGAATCACCGTGACGTGAGGGACCGTCGCCCAGATGACGTGGCGCGCCCGGATCCTCTCGACCTCCGCGACCACCCGGTCGAACTCGATCGCGAAGTGGCTTGGGCGCCACACGTTGTACTCGTGCTTCAGCTTCAGGTCGTCGAACCCCGGTCCGCTCCAGTGGATCTGGAAGTGGGTCACGCTCGTCAGGACGTTGTTCGATCCGAGGAACACGATCAACGTCTCGATGCCGTCGTCCTTCCCCGGCTCCTCCTCGGTGCCCTGCGCCCCGAGCTCCGCGGCCGCTGTGAACAGGGTGAGGTTCCGGAGGTGGTGATCTCCTGAGGGGAGGACCCGAAGCGCGGCCTGGTTGTTGCCGTTCTCGATGTTCGGGATGAACTGGTGCTTCGGAGCCTGCATCTCGCCGTAGCAGTAGTCGAACGTCCGCTCGAGGGCGTCGCGGATGTCCCAGCCGAAGACCGCGAGGTTGTGCTTGATGAGCGGCGAGCGCGGGATCTTGGAACCGGGACCCTCCTCCCAGTACCGCTCGGCTTCGGCCATCCAGTGGCGCGCGTGGAACAGGGCGAGCGGCACCTCGTACCAGTTGATCTTCGGGCCGAAGCGTTCTTCGAGGTCGCGGACGAGGAACTCCAGGTTGAGCGGCAGGCCGCCATAGCCCCAGTAATGCGGGCGGCGGAACTGCCCGAAGCACCCGAGCTCGTAGGCGATGAGGGCGGGGTAGGAGATATCGGTGTTGTAGATGGCCAGGCTCTGGAAGCCGTGCGTCAGCGAGTCGCCGATCGTCACGAGCCGGTGCTTGGGCCGGCCTTCCCCCTTCCGCGGAACCTCGATGCCGAGCGTCGGGTCGTCGACGGGAGCCCGGGCCTGGTGTTCGATCAGCACCTCCGACGGCGTGTCCGGATCAAGGAGCTCGGCGGGGATCTGGTCACTCACGATTCCCGGACCTCTCAGGGAGTGAACCTGGCCACCCTACGCAGCGGTCTTCGCCGCCGCAACCGAGCTCAGACAGAGTGCGAGAGGGGGGAGTCGAACCCCCACGCCCTTTCGGGCACCGGATCCTAAATCCGGCGCGTCTGCCGTTTCGCCACTCTCGCCGGCGGCTGTTCTGGCCGGTCGGCGCGAGTGTATCGGTCGCTTCCGATACGGCCTGCCGGCGGGGAGTTCGATGCGGTCGGCAGTGCCGCCGGATCCCGTCGGGTCAGGTCAACGGGCCGCGGCGGAAGACGTCGGGTTCTGAGTTCGTGTCGTTCGGGACCAGATTGGGCGAGAGCGACGACCAGGCCACGAAGGCGCCGGATGCGGAGATGTCGCCCTGCGTGCTGATCCTCGTGCCCTGCTCGCCCGACGTCGAGACGCTGGCCCGCCTCGTCGTGTGGTTGACCAGGTCGTGGACGAACACGTCGGAGCTGTGGTTGGTGTCGCCGGGCACCAGGCTCGCGTTGGACTCGAACGCCACGTACCTGCCGAAGGCCGCCATGGACGGGGTGAAGCTGTTCCCCGGCCCATGCGCCCCGGTCGACGAGATGCTCACCCGGGTGGTGGTCCCCGCCACCATGTCCCGGACGAAGATGTCGACCCAGTTGTTGTCGTTGGGCACCAGGTTCGACGCGTCGGAGTCGAATGCCACGTACCGGCCGTTTGCGGAGATGCTGGACAGGACGGCGTTCGACTCGGCCTGCTCCTCGCTCGAGGAGACGCTCGCCATCGTCGTCGTTCCCCGCGATGTCGCGGACATAGACCTTGAACGACAGCCCCGCGGCGTCGTCCGTCAGGTTGGCGCCAGAAGCGAATGACACGAACCGCCCGTTGGCGGAGATCGCCGAGTAGAGGCTGGATTCCTCCGCCTCACCCCCGGACGAGGACAGGCTCACCCTGATCGTGGTGTGGTCCACCAAGTCGCGGACGAACACGTCGGTCTTGTCGTTCGTGTCGCCCGGCACCAGATTGGAGGCGCCGGAGTCGAAGGCGACATACCGGCCGTTCGCGGAGATGGATGGTCGATCGCTGATGGCGTTGCCCTGGTGGCCCGCAGTCGACACGCTCACGCGGGTCGTCGTGTTGGTGATGAGGTCACGCACGAAGACGTCGCCCTTGTGGTTCGTGTCCCCCTGCACCAGGTTCGGGATGTCGGAAGCGAACACGACGCGCCGGCCGTCGCCCGAGATGTCGGGAAACCCGGCCTGAAAGCGGTGGTGGAGGGCGGGGGCTCCCGGTGCGGGAACGCTCACCATCCGGGTTTTGCCCGTGGCGAGATCCCGGACGAACACATCTTCATCGTGGTCGGTGTCGCCGGGCGCGAGGTTGGCCGAGAACGAGCCGAACGCGACGTAGCGGCCGCTGGCCGAGATCGCCGGATTGGTGCTGACGCGTTCGCCCTGCTCGCCCGAGCTCGACCTGCTGACGAGCGTCGTGCGGGGCGCGGCCGCCCAGGACACCCCGGGTATCGCCATCACCAGTCCGATCGAGAGCGCGGTGGCCGTCGAGACCCGAGCGAGTCGAACCATGGCGCTTACCCCCCGTTCCCAGGAGCGGTGATTCTCAGCGGCCGTATCGCGACCGCGCAATCGGCCGAGTCCCGGCGGACGTCCGCCGTTCGGGCGTGGCCCGTCCGGTGCCCGCGGGCTTGGGCGTGCAACGGCCCGGCGTCTCGCGGGTCTTGTCCGGAGAGGGATCGGACGCGCAGGATGCAGCCGTGACCGAGATCCGATTCGGGCGGCAGGTCTGCGGGAACCTCGACGAGGCCTCGTCGCGGGAGTGGCTGGTCGCTGACGGGGTCGGCGGGTACGCCATGGGAACCGTCGGTGGGATGCGGACCCGGCGGTACCACGGGCTCCTCGTCGTCGCGACCGACCCGCCGCGCGGGCGGCACCTGGCGCTCGCGGCGCTCGACCCGGTACTCGTCGTCGGCGCGGCCCGCACGCGGCTCGGCGTTCACGAATGGGCCGGGACCACCGTCCAGCCGCAGGGGTTCCTCCATCTGGAGTCGTTCGCGCTCCGCGATGGTGTTCCGGCGTGGCGGTGGCAGGTCGGCGACGTGGTGATCGAGCGAGAGCTGGCGACGGTCGCCGGACGCCCGGCCACCGCGGTCGTCCACCGCGTGATCCGCGCATCCGGTCCGGTCCGGCTGGAGCTCAAGGCCCTCGCCACCTGGAGGGACGTCCACACCGAACGCTTCGGGAACTGGGATCCGGGCGTCGAGACGCTCACCGATGGGTTCGTCTTCGAGGACGCGTACCGCGTGCGGGGGCCGGGGTTCGATCCGACGGGCGCGGTCTGGTACCGGAACGTGAGCTACCGCGAGGAGGCGGCGCGCGGGCTCAACGACCGCGAGGACCTGTTCTTCGCCGGGCGGTTCGTCGCGGAGCTCGAGCCCGGGGACGAGATGGAGGTCGTCGCCTGGGCGGGGGAGGACCTCACCGATGGGGGAGCGCCGCCCGCCGCCCCGGCGGTGGTCGAGGCGGCCCGGAGCCGCGCCCGCCTGGTCGCCGACCGCGCCGGGTCGGCCGACGACACCGACCGGCTGCTGGCCATGGCCGCCGACCAGTTCGTCGTGGCCGGTCCGACGGTGGTCGCCGGCTACCCGTGGTTCGGCGACTGGTCCCGCGACACGATGACGTCGTACGAGGGCCTGTTCCTCGAGACCAACCGCGCCGACGACGGGCGGAAGCTGCTCGTGGCGAGCGCGGAAATGCTGTCGGAGGGCATGCTCGCGAACACCGCCGACGCCGGTGGAACCGAGTTCAACACGGTGGACGGCACCCTGTGGTTCGTCCACGCGGCCGGGCGCCACGTCGAGCGCACGGGCGACGGCGACCTGGCCCGGGAGCTCCAGCAGGCGTTCGACGAGATCGTCCGCTGCCATCGCGAGGGAACCCGCTACGGCATCCGCGTCGACGACGACGGACTGCTGACGCAGGGCGCCGACGGGCATTGCGCTGACGTGGATGGACGCCCGGATCGACGGCAACCCGGTCACGCCCCGGCGGGGGAAGCCCGTCGAGGTGAACGCCCTGTGGATCGAAGCGCTGGCGACGATCGCGGCGCTCCGGGAACGGACCGGCGCCGACGCCGGTGAAGCCGCCGCGATGGCATCGGCGGCGACGGAGGCCTTCCGGCGGCGGTTCCTCCGAGGCGACGGGACGCTGCTCGATGTCGTGGACGGCCCGAGCGGCGACGACGACGCGGCCCGGCCGAACCAGCTGCTCGCCGTGTCGCTGCCGAACGCCCCGCTGCCCGACGCATCCGGCGTCGTCCGCGCAGCCGAGGCACGGCTGCTGACGTCGCTCGGGCTCCGCTCGCTGGCGCCCGGCGAGACCGGCTACCGGGGGCGCCACCGCGGCCCCCCGTTCGAGCGCGACGGCGCGTACCACCAGGGAACTGTCTGGCCGTGGCTCATCGGGCCGTACGTCGACGCGGCGCTCCGCGTCGGCGTTCCCACGGACGGGGTCCTCGACGGGCTGGAGGCCCATCTCCGGGAATGGGGGGTGGGCTCGGTCTCCGAGACGGCCGACGGCGACCCGCCGCACGGCGCGACCGGCTGCCCGTTCCAGGCGTGGTCGGTGGCCGAGACGCTCCGCGCCCGCCGCCGGCTGCGCGAGCCGCGGCCGTAGGCTCAGCAGGGGAAAGGCGGGAGACGGGCCGAGGTTGCGGTCAGGATCGGTCCTTGAGCCGCTCGACCCCGTCCAGCAGCAGGTCGAGGGCGAACTCGAACTCGAACTGATCGTCGCACCCCCGGCCGCCGACGACGGTCGAGTCGTCGTGGAGGACTGTCCGGGCGAGCTCGGCGATGTACGGGTACCGGTCGGCCATCGCCTGGAACATCTCCATCTCCATCTCCTGGTCGGCCGAGGGGGTGTCGTCGTACAGCTCCTGGCTGAACCCGAGGAGGCGGCTCCCCATCGCGTGCATGACGTGGTGCGTCAGGTCCATCGAGAACCCGCCGGCGCGGAACAGCCCGATCATCGAGTCCATGTACTCGAGCATCGCGGGGCTCGGGGTCGTCCGCGTCTCGATCACCCGGGCGGCCCAGCGGTGGCGGAGGAGGGCCCTGCGGGCCGACAGGATCCGTCCCGAACGGCGGACTTCCAGTCGGCTCCGGCAGCAGGCGGATCGATCTCCCCGACGACGACGTCGATCATGCCGTCGAGCATCTCGTCCTTGTTCGCCGACGTGCCGGTAGAGGGCCATCGGGACCACGCCGAGCTCCTTCGCCACCTTGCGCATGCTGAGGTCGTCGACCCCGCCCCGGTCCGCAACGGCCACGGCCGCGCGGAGAATCCGGTCCCTGCTGAGGGACTCGCGCGGCTCGGTCCTGACTTCGGTTTCCGCGGCCATTCCCGGCCTCACACTTCTTCGGACTTGACGAGTGTACGCCGTACACAGTACAGTCCCGCCGTCGCTGTGTACGCCGTACACAAGCGGGTTCGCCACTCAGTGTACGGCGTACACCTGAGGGATGCCAGCACCGGCGGGAGGAAGGAGTGGATCCATGAAAGCGATCGTGCAGGAGCGGTACGGCTCGGCGGACGTGCTCGAATTCCGGGACGTCGAGGACCCCGTGGTGGGCCCGGGCGACGTGCTCATCCGGGTTCGTGCCGCTGGGTGCGGCCCGGACGTGTGGCACATCATGGCGGGGCAGCCCTACCTGGCTCGGCTCGCGCTCGGACTGCGGCGGCCGAAGGTCGGCACGCGCGGCTGGGACGTCGCCGGCACGGTCGAGGCGGTCGGCGCATCGGTCACCGACCTTCAGCCCGGCGACGAGGTGATGGGAGTCGCCGAGAAGGGGTCCTTCGCCGATCTCGCTGTCACCGAATCCGACAAGCTGGTTCCGAAGCCCGAACGGCTCTCGTTCGAACAAGCCGCGGCGGCCCCGATCTCCGGCGTGACGGCGCTCCAGGCCCTGCGCGACGTGGGGAAGGTGCAGCCGGGTCAGCGCGTGCTGGTCATCGGCGCGGGCGGCGGGGTGGGAACGCTCGCCGTGCAAATGGCGAAGGCGTTCGGGGCCCACGTCACCGGCGTGTGCAGCTCGACGAAGCTCGACTTCGTCCGCTCGATCGGCGCCGACGACGTGATCGACTACACGCAGGAGGACTTCACCGACGGCGCGCGGCGATGGGACCTCGTCATCGACAATGCCGGGCGGCGCCCGGTCCGGCACCTCCGGAAGGCCCTGACCCGCCGTGGGACCCTGGTGATCGTCGGGGGCGACGGCGGCGGGCGGTGGACGGGCGGGTTCTTCCGCGGGCTCCTTCGGGCGCCCCTCGTCGGCATGTTCGTCGGTCAACGGCTGCGAGGCCTCAACTCGAAGACGACGCCAGGAGGATCTGCGGGCGCTCGCCGAGCTGCATCGAGGGCGGGAACGTGACGCCGGTGATCGACCGGACGTACCCCCTGGTCGAGGCGCCCGACGCGATCCGGTACCTCGAGCAGGGTCATCCCCGGGGCAAGGTCGTCATCACTGTCTGATTGCGGAACGCCCCGAAACGACGAAGTGGGCCCCCAGGGATTCGAACCCTGAACCTGCGGATTAAGAGTCCGTTGCTCTGCCAGGTTGAGCTAGAGGCCCGGACGGATGATACAGGCGGCCGATGGGCCGGCACAGGCCGGACCGTCGCTCGGGGAGCGCTCCGACCGCCACGGTGAGGGTGACCGAGGGGACTTGAACCCCCAGCCTTCGGGACCACAACCCGACGCTCTAACCAATTGAGCTACGGCCACCATGCGGACCTCGATGATAGCAACGGGTTCCCGGCGCTCCGCCGTCACAGCAGGCTGAGCTGCTCCGCCGGCTTCGGCCCCGGTGCCCGCCCCTCGCCCCGCCGCCACCGGGGGACCGGCACGCCCTCGCGGGGCCGCAGGCCGCCGGCGTCGTCGATCATCCGCCCGACCCGGGCTCCGAGCGCCTTGCGGTCGGCGGCTCGGCCCGTAGGCGTTCCGGTAGGTCCGCTCGTACCGCGTGACCAGGTCCGGGTGGTGTTCCGCGAGCCAGGGCATGAACTCCTCCCGGACGCCGGGCCGGAGGTGGAGCATGATCGGCGACACGTGCGTCGCGCCGGCGTCGATGGCCGCCTCGACGACCGCCCGCATCTGGTCCGGCCGGTCGCTGATGCCCGGGAGGATCGGCGCCATGAGGATCCCGCAGGGAATGCCGGCGTCGTTGAGGGCGGCGACGGCCTCGAGCCGCCGGCGCGGGTGCGGCGTCCCGGGCTCGGTCGTCCGCCATACCTCCTCGTCGACGGTTCCGATCGAGAACGCCGTCGCGACGTCGGCCACCCTGGCGGCTTCCACGAGCAGGTCGAGGTCGCGCAGGATCAGCGTTCCCTTCGTGAGGATCGAGAACGGGTTCCGGTAGTCGATCAGCGCCCGGATGATCCCGCGCATCAGCCGGTACCGCCCCTCGGCCCGCTGGTACGGGTCGGTCCCGGTTCCCATGGCGATGTGGTCGCCCTTCCACGACCTCCCGCCGAGCTGCCGACGGAGCACCTGCGGCGCGTTGACCTTCACGACGATCTTCGTCTCGAAGTCCCGCCCGGCGTTCATGTCCATGTAGGTATGAGTGGGACGAGCGAAGCAGTACGTGCACGAATGGGTGCATCCTCGATAGGGGTTGATCGTCCAGTTGAACGGGAGGAAGTTGCCCGGCACCTTGTTGATGACCGACTTGGCCTCGGTTTCGATGAACTCGATTCCGCGGAACTCGGGCGTGTCGAACGTCCGGCGGGCGATCTCGAAGAGCGGCTCGCGCTCGAGCGTCATGCCGACCATGATAGAACATACGTTCGATTCCTGCCGAGCGGCGGTGAGGTCAGGTCTCGAGCGTCTCCGGGAGGCCGAACTGCGGGAACAGGTGCGGCCCGAACGTCGTGATCTCGGCGATGCGGTCGCCCTGGATGCGCATCACGTCGAGCTTGAACCCGCGGTACGTCGTGTCGCCCGGCCGGAGCAGGTACGTCGCGGCCGCCGGCATCCGGTTCGCCCAGGTCGGCAGGAGTCGCCACTCGCCTTCGCGCCCCGGGCCGAGGGCTCGTTCCATGAGCGGCGCGATCTGATCCAGTCCGTCGTACAGCCAGGGGTAGGGCGGCATCGTCACGCGGAGGTCCTGCGCGGAGATCGCCACGGCGGCCTCGATGTCGTACCGCTCGTGCGCGTCGATGAACGCCGCCAGGAGCTTCCGTTCGGCTTCGCTGGGCGATCCCGCGGACCACTCCGAGCGGCTCGAGGGGAGGTGTTCCTGCATGGTCGAACGGGCGCGTTGCAGGGCGGAGTTCGCCGCCGCCACCGAGGTCTCGAGCAGCGTGGCCGTCTCGGCGGCCGGCCAGCCCAGCACGTCCCGAGCGATGAGCGCGGCCCGCTGGCGGGGCGGGAGCACTTGCAGCGCCGCCAGGAACGCCAGCTCGATCGTCTCCCGGTCGACGGCGACGGCGTCCGGTTCCTCCGCCGGCGAGGCGACCTCGTCGAGCAGGCGGTCCGGGTACGGCTGGATCCAGGGCACCTCGGCGAACGATCCCAACGAGGCCGCGCGACGGTTCCGACGGCGGATCAGGTCGAGGCACACGTTGGTGGCGATCCGGTACAGCCACGCCCGGAATTCCGTACCGTCGAAGCCGCCCCGCCCCCGCCACGCCCGCAGGAACGTCTCCTGCACCGCGTCCTCGGCATCGTCGAACGAGGCGAGCATGCGGTAGCAGTGCACGTGGAGCTCGCGGCGGTGGCGCTCGGCCAGCGCGGCGAACGCGGACTCGTCGCCCGCGATCGCCGCGCCGATCAGGTCGTCGTCCGTCCGCATCGCGAGGCTCATTCTCGCGTGCCGCCGTTTCGGCCGGCCCAGCCGCGCTCCTGGAGCACCCAGGTGTTGCCGTCCGGGTCCGGGAAGTCCGCGAACGACATGTAGTCGCCGTGGTCCGGGGCCGCGCCGGGATGCCACTCGCCGTCTGCCATGTACCGGATCTCGCTCACCTCGACGCCGCGCCCGATCAGCTCGGCGCGAGTGGCCTCGATGTCCGTGACGACCAGGTGGGTGCCGCGGTACGAGCCGGGTTCGGCGTCGGTGATCCCGACCCCGACCGCGATGGACGCCGCCGAGCCCGGCGGCGTCATCTGCACGACGCGCATCGTCTCGCCGACGGCGGTGTCGACCTCGAGGGCGAACCCGGCCTGGTCGAGGTAGAACGCCTTGGCCCGGTCGACGTCCGCCACCGGGATCAGCACCAGCTCGAGCTTCGCTTCCATGTCCTGCCTCCTTCTCCGACGCGGACCCCGGGCCCGCATCCGGTGCGAGCGCCTCCGTCGTGCGCTCTCAGGACGTTGAACGAAGTACCCGGGAGGGACTCATCGGTCGGGCGATGAGAATTCCCGGTCGAGTCGAAGGGTTGCGTCGGAGCGAAATCGAAAGGTGCGTACGGCTAGTCGATGAGCTGGCACTTGCGCAGGCGGACCTGCGTCCCCGGGGTGCGGGTCGTTCCCTCGTGGATGGTGACCTCGTCCATGACCGCCATCATCAGCAGAATGCCGCGGCCGCTCGGGCCGTCGAGTTCGGGCATCGGCAGCCGGCGGTGGAAGACGCCCTCGTCTTGGACGACGACCTCGGCGCATCCGCCCGAGTTCCGCCAGGCCACACGGACCGTCCGGCTGGAGGAATGGAGCACCGCGTTCACGCACGCTTCGGACACCGCGAGCAGCAGGTCGTCGGTCATCTCGTTGGGCAGACGGCAGACCTCGGCCTGCTGGCGGATGAACTGCCGGACCTGGTACAGCGAGGAGGGATGCGCCCGGAACGAGCGCACAACCGGAGCAACCGCTTCGAGCGTGGCCATGGACCTGACCCCAGTCCCCTCCAGCAAGGATCGCCTCCCGCGGCCCGCACTCCGCGAGATCTACTGGACATTCTCGTACCCTTGGCCGCTTTGCGTGAAACGGAACACAGGTGGGGCGTCCCGACGCCGTGGCCAGCCCGTTTGCAGAATGCGCCCTCGGGGAACACCGAAGTGTCCGAGACAAGACATGCCCGCAAGGAGGTAACGACCGAATGCTGGGAGTGCTGGGAATGCTGGCAGCGTTGAGCGGCGGACTCGCCACGCTCCTGTGGATCCTCGCAGTGGTGCTCGTCATCGCTGGGATCGTGACCCTCGTCCGAGGGGGCATCGTGGCGGGCATCGTGCTCATCATCGTCGGACTGCTGATCGGTCCCGGCGGCGTGAGCATCTTCAGTTGACGCCGCGACCGATCCGATCCACGAACTTCGAGGAGCAACGATGACGCAGTACGAGCCCCACACCCACGAGCCGGTGGAGCCCGCGACCGACCGGGGCTCCGGGCTCACCGGATACGCGATCGCGAAGTACGGGTTCATCCTGCTGATCGTGATCGCGATCCTGTGGTTCCTGGCCGCCGTGGTCATACCGGCGTTCACGTAGCCGCACCGCGAAAACGAGCGAAGGCGACGGCGCCCCCGGAAGGGGCGCCGTCGCCTGTGTGCCCCATTTCCGTCCCGCGCGGGTTGAGCCGCGCGGGGCCGGGGGATGCTCTTCCCCGCAATGCTCGCCCGCACCTCGGTCCGCGACCGCGTAGCCGGCGGCTACGAGGCGTTCGGCTTCGGCTTGAACTCCTCCGTCCGCTCCTGCCCTTCCGACTCGCGGTCCGGCCCGAACCTCCAGTCGAAGTGCAGCCACAGGGTCCGGGAGTACCGGAAGACCAGCGGGATGAGCGGAAGGGTCAGGAGCGTCGTCACCAGCAGCAGGACCTCGGCGGCCAGGAGCGTCCGCGAGCTGAACAGCCACAGGATGCCGAAGATGCCGAACACGAGGGGCAGCGTGATCAACGTGCTCGCGTACATCGCGCCCGTGAAGTAGCCCTCCTCGCGCTCGAACACGAACCCGCACTGCGGGCAGCGTTCCCACATGTCGAACACGCCGCGGAACAGCTTGCCGCGCAGGCAGCGCGGACAGCGCATCCGGACCATCGCCCCGATGCGCGAGGGCTGCTCCGCGTGCCCGTTGCCCTCCATCCATGGAAGAGCGTAGCCCCGCACCGGCGGGGGACCCCGTTCCTCCAGGGCCGAATGGCATTGACGAACGTCGATGTATCGCCGTACTATCCATCGAGAGATGTCGATGAAGGAGCTGACCGTGCTGACCGAGGAAGCGCCCGTGGCGTGCTGCACGCCGGTGGCCGCGCCGACGATCACGGACGACGAGGCCGGAACGCTCGCGACGGTGTTCCGGGCGCTCGGCGACCCCCACCGGGTCCGGATCGTCAGCCTGCTCGCCAACAGCCCCGAGCCCGTCTGCGTGTGCGACCTGACGGCCGTGCTCGGGCTGTCCCAGGGCACGACGAGCTTCCACCTGAAGAAGCTGACCGAGGCCGGGTTCCTGCGTCGCGAACAGCGCGGCGTGTGGGCCTTCTACTCGCTCGCGCCGGGCGCGCTCCGGGGCGTGGCGCGGGCGTTCGACGAGGAGGGATCGCGATGAACGAGGTGCGGGACGAGGTCCGCCGGCGCTACGCGGCGGCGGCGCTGGCGGTGGACGGCGCGGCGGCGCCCGCGGCCGGCTGCGGCTGCGGGCGCGAGGCGGGATGCGGCTGCGACGACGCGTGCTGCAACGAGGGGTCGGCGTTCGGCCCCGAGCTGTACGAGGCGCTCGAGTCGGAAGAACTGCCGGACGCGGCGGTGCTCGCGAGCCTCGGATGCGGCAACCCCCTTGCCGTGGCCGACCTGCACGAGGGCGAGACCGTCCTCGACCTCGGCTCGGGCGGCGGCATCGACGTCCTGCTGTCGTCGAAGCGGGTCGGACCGGCCGGCCGGGTGTACGGGCTCGACATGACCGAGGAGATGCTCGCGCTGGCGCGCCGAAACGTCGACGAGGCCGGGGCTGCCAACGTCACCCTGCTGAAAGGGCTCATCGAGGAGATCCCGCTCCCGGCGGCGACGGTCGACGTCGTCATCTCGAACTGCGTGATCAACCTCTCGGTCGACAAGGGCCGGGTGTTCGCCGAGATGGACCGCGTCCTGCGAGAGGGTGGCCGGATCGGGATCACCGACATCGTGGCGGCCGACGAGCTGTCCGTTGAGGAACGCGCCGAGCGCGGCTCGTACACCGGCTGCATCGCGGGCGCGCTGTCGTTCGAGGAGTACGAGCGCGGGCTGGCCGAGGCCGGGTTCTGGGCCGTCGAGGTCACCCCGACACACGAGGTCGCCGACCGGATGTTCTCCGCGATCGTGAAGGCGACCAAGGGCCCGGCCACGCGGGCGACCCGGAGGGAGATCCCGCTCGTGCGAACCGCGTCAGCGGCGTGCTGCTGACTTCGGCGCCGCCCGCCGGGACGAGGCCGCGGACTTCTTCTTCGGCTGCTGCTCGGCCCACTCGTGCTCGAGGATCGCGTAGATCAGCTCGCTCTGCCATTCGTCCTTGACGAACTCGTTCTCGACGAAGTGGGCCTCCTGGCGCATGCCGAGCTTCTCGAGGACCTTGGCCGACGCGGCGTTCCGCGGGTCGAGGTGGCCGGCGACCCGGTGCAGCCCGAGCTCCTCGAACGCGACGCGGAGCAGCGGCCGGGTGGCCTCGGTCGCGTAGCCCTTGCCCTGGTGGTCGGGGTGCACGATGAACCCGACGTCGCCCTGCAGGTGCGGGCCGTCCAGCCAGTGGAGGACGACGTCGCCGATGACGCGGCCGTTCGCCTTCAGCAGGATCGCGAGGCGGAGCGTGTCGCCCGGCTGCTCGATCGAGCGAAACCCGATCATCTTTGCGAGGCGTTCCTGGACCTCATCCTCGGACTGCGGGCCCCAGTACAGGTAGGTCGACACGTCCTCGCGGGAGAGGATGGCGTGGAGGGCCTCGAAATCGCTCGGCGCGAACGGCCGCAGCAGCAGCCGGTCGGTCTCGAGGGGGAGATTCGTTTCCATGTCCGTTCCTTTTGGTCAGGGCGCCTCTCGGATTCGCCCGGTTCAGCTTGATCCGGTCCCACAAGACTACGGGAGCGGGCGCACTTCCTCCGTGACGCGGAACCCGCGGCGCCTCGCCTCGGCCACCATGGCGACGGGGTCGACTGCCAGCTCGAGCGATCGCGCGCCCGGTTCGACGTGTCCATCGGCCATGAACCGGCACACGATCGCGGCGTGGCCGCCGGTCGAGCGTTCCATGGCGTTGAACCCCGTGTCGTCGTCGGGGAGCACCTCGAGGTCGACGACCGCCTCCTGCGTGGGGCCGCGGGCGATCACGCGGGCGAGGACCACGTCGCGTGCGTCCTCGGTCGCCCGGATCCTCGGGTCGAGCAGCGCGTGGTACAGGTCCCGCGGGGCCACAGGTGTGCCGCGCACGTCGATCGGTTCCCCGCCGAACAGGCCGAGGTCGCGGAACGCGCGGAACTGCGCGTGGTGGCCGGGGTACCGAAGGATCATCGCGCGGAGCGTCCTGAGGCCGAGCGTCCAGGGCATCGTCGAGGACGTGTTCCCGGGGAACGCCTCGAGCGTTCCGTACGTGGGCATCTCGATGCGCTCGTACCGGTCCGGGTCGAGGCAGTCGACGTCGACCGGCTCGCCGCCCTGCACCCACGTGGTCATGCCGTCGTACTCGTTGGTCAGGCCGTCGACCGAGAACGTGAGCTCGTAGTTCCAGGGCGGAACGGGTCGCTGGGGGAGTCCACCGTCGTAGAGCGTGACGTCCTGCGGGTCGTCGATCAGCGTGAGCGCGTAGGCGGTGAGGTTGGTGGCGAGGCCGGGGGCCTCGCCACAGTCGGGGACGACGCAGACGCCCGCTTCGCGGGCGTCTGCGTCAAGTGCGAGCTGCTTCCGGACGATGTCGGTGTTGCCGCCCAGGTCGCAGATGTGCGTGCCGGCGGCGATGGCCGCGTTCGTGACCCCCAGGTTGAGGCCGTAGGGCACCGCGCTGATCGCGGCGTCCGCGGGTTCGAGGAACCCGCGGACGGCATCCCGGTCGGCGGCGTCCAGGCCGTGGGGCGTGACGACGTCGCGGCCGGTGAGGGCGGCGACGCGCGCCGCGGAGCGGCGCGCGGCGCCTTCACTGGCGTCGGCCAGGTCGACGTGCTCGGCTCCGCCGAGCGCGACGAGATCCCAGACCGCCGCGGTTCCTTGGCGTCCTGCGCCAAGGACCGCGTACCGCGTCACGACAGGTCCCGCCGGAGGATCGGCATCCGCGGATTCAACCCCAGCGATCCCGCGCGTCGCTAGTCGTCGACGACGGCGTAGGCCCGCACGGGCCACGTTCCGAACCCGGCCACCGGGGCCGGCGCGGCGTTGAACCGGAAACCATCGGCGGGCAGCCGGTCCAGGTTCGTCAGGTGTTCCACGACCGGGATGCCGGCCGCCAGGAGCTCGCTGTGGGCCGGCCGCTCACCGGTCTCGGTCGAGTCGATGTTCAGCGAGTCGATCCCGACGAGGGCGGCGCCGCCCGCCGCCAGCCAGTCGACGCCATCCGGCGCGAGGAACGGGTGCCCGGTGAGGTAGGCGTCGGTGCCCCAGTTCCTCGACCAGCCGGTGTGGAGCAGGACGGCGCGCCCGGCGACGTCCCGCCCCTCCAGCTCCGCCGTTCCGATCCTCTGCACGCCGGTCGCGTCCACGACGAGGCCGGGGAGCTCGGTCATGCGCTCGAGCGGGGTCGCCGCGAGGTCGGCGCCGTCCGCGTACCGGTGGAACGGTGTATCGAGGTACGTGCCCGTGTTCCCGACCATGTCGATCCGCCCGATCAGGAACTCGGTCCCGGGCGCGTACCGCTCGCGAGAGGCCTCTCTGCTCAGGTGGTCGGAGATCTCCGGGCCCGGAAGGCCGGGGTACGTGACCATCCCGTGGTGGATCGGATGCGTGAGATCGACGATCCGCGCCATGGTTCCCGAACCCTAACGCGGTTCTGCCCGCGGGTCGGGTCCCCGCGCGAGTCGATCCTGTCCGAGCGTGTCGGACCCGAGTCGTACGGTTCCTCGAGCACGCATGGTGACCATCGACGACGTCCGGGCGGTGGCGGGCACGCTGCCGCGCAGCTACGAGGCGGTCGTCCGCGACCGCGTGAAGTTCCGCGTCGGTCGCATCGTCTACCTGGCGTTCTCGCGCGACGAGACGCTGATGGGGTTCGCGTTCCCCAAGAGCGAACGCGAGCTCCTCGCCGCGTCCGAGCCCGAGAAGTTCGTCATGCCGACAGGCGGCGACCTCCGCTACCACTGGCTCATCGTCCGCCTCGAGCAAATCGACCTCCAGGAGATGCGCGAGATCGTGATCGACGCCTGGCGGATGGTCGTGCCGAAGCGCGTGGCGGAGGACTACGAGGCCGCGAACCCCTGAGCCCCGCGGGAGGGCGGCGCATGGTTCGGCGGCCGCTGGCATCATCGCGGCTCGCTTCCATCGCGGACCCAGGAGCGCACGATGAGCGGAGAGGGAACCGACCGCGGCATCGCCGCCTGGATCTCGGTGGCGGACGCAGCCGCCGCGATCCCGTTCTACGAAGCCGCCTTCGGCGCGGTCGAGCTCGAATCCGACCGCCTCGACGGCGAGGACGGGACCCCCGAGGTCGCCCACCTCCAGGTCGGAAGCTCGGACTTCTGGGTGCAGCGCGACCCCGAGGCGAACCCCGCCGCAGTCGGGGGCCGGTCGCCGGTTCGGCTGATCCTCACCGTCCCCGACCCCGACTCGGTGTTCGCCCAGGCGGTGGCGCTTGGCGCCGAGGTCGTCGTTCCCGTCGAGGAGCACTACGGCTGGCGCATCGGGCGGATCGTCGACCCTTCCGGCCACCACTGGGAGATCGGCAGGCCGCTCCCGGCCTGAGGGACCGGACCCCGGATCAGGGCCCCGAGGTGGCCTGAACGCGCGTGAACGGTGCGCCCGAGCGGACCCACGCCGCGACGACGACCCCGGACGCGTTCCCCGAGATGTCCGGACCGGTCGCGTTCACCCCGCTCGCGCTCAGGAACACGACCGGCGTGAGCGGGCCGGCCGCAGTCCGCGTACGGGCCTGGGCGCGGAAGATCCCGCCGCTCGCCACGAGCCAGCCCACGACCGCGTCGCCGTCCGCGTCGATCGCCAGTTGCGGCGGGCCGGCGTCCAGGCCGACCGGAGAGAGCGCCGCGACCCCGGAGAGCCGGCCGCCCGGGCGACGGACCCGCGCGTACACACGGACGTCGTCACCGTTGTTCGCGTACCACGCGACAACGGCGTCGCCGTCCGCGTCGACCCCCACCTTGGGGAACGCCCCCGAGTTCACACTCGGCGGCGAGACAGCCAGCGCGGGGCTGAGGGCGCCGGCCACGCTCCGCGCCGCCACCTGGATCCGGAAGACAGACCCGGTCAGGATCCGCCACACCACGGCCCCGTCGCCGTGGCCGTTGACCGCCACCTGGGGGGAATCGGCGTTGCGGTCGGCGGCCGACAGCGTCTGGATCGCGCCCAGTGCGCCGGTGGCGTTCCTGGTGCGGAGCTGGATCTGATAGGTCGAACCGGTGAAGACCCTCCAGACGACGAGAGCGGTCCCGTTCGGCGCGACTGCCAGCTGCGGGCTGTCGGCGGCCTGGCCGGCCGGCGAGACGGTCTGGACCGCGCTCAGCGTGCCGGTCGCGCTCCGCCAGCGGACCTGGACGCGCTGGGCCGACCCGACCCGCCGGCTCCACCCCACCAGGGCCCGTCCGTTCGGTGTCATCGCAACGAGCGGAGCGCTTACCGGCGTCTCCGAGCTGACCACGGTCTTGATCGGAGCGAGCTCGCCCGAGGCCTTCCGCGCCCGGGCCTCGACCCGGTACGTGGTGCCGTCGAACCGGCTCCACACAACGAGCGCCTTGCCGTGCCCGTCCACTGCCACTTGCGGCTGAGCCGCATCCGAGCCGGCAGGGGAGAGGAGCTGCACCGCCCCGGGTTCCCCGGTCACGCTCCGTGTTCGCGCCTCGATCCGCTCGTTGGTGCCGTCCGAGCGCCGCCACACCACCATTGCGTTGCCCTGCGGATCCACGGCCACCTGCTCGCCGTCCGCGCTCTGCCCGCCGGGGGAAAGGTCGACCGGCGCGGTCCATGCCGCGTGCGCCGGGAACGCGGACAGAAGCGTGGAAGCGACGACGAGCGCGGCGACGGCCCCGACGTGGAGCCGCACGGACATGCGCCCGCGATCCGCGGTCTGTTGCTGCCTCAAGCGAAGCCCTCCCAAGGACGGCGCGCCGGGAGGGACTCGAACCCCCGACCCGCGGATTAGAAATCCGCCGCTCTGTCCAGACTGAGCTACCGGCGCCGGCGGAGCGAGTGTACCCACGCGGAACGACGCACTTTTGGACCCTGAGTGGGGCAGGCACAGGGGACTGTGGCGAAGTCCGAACACGCGGCCGAATGGCAACAGGCCGCGGCTCGGATGATGCTCAGTTCGCTTCCGGCTCCGGAGGATCTCCTCGATAGCAGGCGAACAGGATCAGAGAGGTCTCGGGGTATCCGGTGTCGCGGGCCAGCGTTCCCAGATCGACGCGTTTGAGGCACTCGCGCACGATCTCGACCTGCCGCAAACCGGCCTGGACGATGGACTCGCTCCGGAAGTCATCGGGCAGCGGCCAACCGTCGGCACTCGAGTTCCGGCGGACCACGTCCTCCTCCTCCGGAGTCATGTCGCGGTACATGTCGATCTCGTCGCTGAGCCTGTTGAGGGCGGAGACAAGGTCCTCATAGGTACGATGAGCAAGCATCTCGTCGGGCATCGGGCGGGCGCCTCCCTGTTGGTTCGGGCATGTCGATGCCCGGAACCTGTCCAGGGCACTCCAACCATCGTGTGGGGATGCCCCGCGTTTTCGTTCGGGGTTCGGCGGTCCGGCCTGACGCGCAAAATGTGCCGGTCCGGACGTGGGCACCGAGCAGAATCCCTGGTAGAGAAATGACGTCGACCGCGGAAGGGAGCTGCTCGCAGGACGACTGACGGAACCCGGGCGCCTATCATCCGCGGGGAGGTTCGGGGAGATGTCCTGGAGCCAGGTGGTCGCGGCGCTCCACGTGCTCGTCGCGTTCTGGTTCGTCGCGGGGCTCATCGGACGCGGCGTCGCGCTGAGCCGGGCCCGGCGGGCGACCGACCTCACCGTCTTGGGCGAGTTGCTGCAGGTCGCCGAGCGGTTCGACAAGCTCATGGTCATCCCCGGATCCGCGGCGGTGCTCGCCCTCGGGCTCCTGACCATGTGGGCGCAGCACCGGAGCCCGTTCGAGGCCGACGGTTGGTGGCTCGGCGTGTCGCTGATCCTTTTCCTGTCGCTCATCCTGCTCGTGCCGCTGGTTTTTCTGCCCGAGGGCAAGAAGTTCGAAGCGGCGTTCGAGGATGCGAAGGCGAAGGGCATGGTGACGCCCGAGCTCGCGGCTGCTTTCGCGAACCGGAAGGTGGCGTTCGCCAGGAACTACGAACTGGCCGTCGTCGGCGTCGTGATCGTGCTGATGGTGACCAAGCCGTTTTGAGCCGATGGTGGAACGCGGACCGGTACTCGCCTATCGTTCACCGCGCTCACGATCTGATCTCAGGGGAGGGTGTGTCACGTGGTCGCAGCTGATCCGTTCTTCCTGGTCTTCCGGTTCCTGCACATCATGGCGGGCGTGCTGTGGGTGGGCTCGGCGTTCCTGTTCGTCGGGTTCATCGGGCCGTCGGCGGCGGAAGTCGGGCCCTCGTCGATGCCGCTCCTCACCGTGGCGGTGAAGAAGCGGAAGGTGGCGAAGGTCATCACGACGCTCGGCTGGATCACGGTGGCGGCGGGCTGGGCGCTGTGGTTCAAGGACATGTCCGACTTCGGCGGGCTGGGGGACTGGCTCGACACGAGCTTCGGCAAGGTGCTCACCGTCGGCGGCATCCTGGCGACGATCACCGCGTTCGTCGGGATGATCGGCGTGGGGAGGAACGTCGAGCGGCTCGTCGACCTCGGCGGGGAGATCGCTGCAGGCGGCGGCCCGCCCACGCCCGAGCAGCAGACCCGCATGGACACGATCGGCTCGGCCCTCGAGAAGCACGGGAAGACCGACCTGGTGCTCCTGCTCCTCGCGGTCACGGCCATGGCGACCGCTCGCTACTGGTAGCGCCCGGCCGTCGCTCCACCCTTCACGGCGCCCACGAACGACCGCGCCGTCCGACGAGCGCTACGAGACCGGCGCCGGGTTCTCGGCCGGTGGTTCGGGATGGAGGGTCACATCGCGCAAGGGGACGCCGAACCGGATTCCTTCTTCGTCGAACCGGCTCTTGATCCGCTCCCGGAGGTTGCTGCCCACGGCCCAGTAGTCGTTCGGCCGAACGAAAGCCTGCGCCAGGATGCGGACGCCGTTCTCGCCGAGGTCGTCGGCTGAGACGGCGAAGGGTGGGTCGTCGAGGATCCGGTCGTCGTCCGCGGCGAGCGCCGTCAGCACGGCGCGGGCGCGCTCGATGTCCACCCCGTACGAGAGCGTCATGAGCACGTCCGCACGGACCCGCCCCTGCCGCGAGTAGTTCACGACGCCGTTCTCCTGGATCTGGCTGTTCGGGAGGGTCACCAGCCGGCCGTCCGGCAGGGAGAGCACTGTCGTGAACAGAAGGATTTCCCGGACGGTCCCGGTATGGCCCATGGTCTCGATGAGCTCTTCGCGCTTGTACGGCTGGAACATCAGGAACGAGACCGTGGCGGCGAAGTTCGAGATCGACTGCTGTAGGGCCAGGGCGAGCAGCGCCAGCACGACGATTGTGAGCGCCGAGACGAACGTGGCCGGAACCCCGACGGCGATCAGGGCGAACCCGACCGACACCGCGATGAGCAGGAAGTACGCGGTCGAAGCAAGCAGCCGGACTACCGACGGCCCGAGCTTGTCTTCGTGCCGCTGCAGCACCCGCCGGACGAGCCGGCGAGCCAAGATCGCCACCAGGTAGCCGACGAGCAGCACCACGGCGGCGACGCCGAGGTGGGCGAGGAAGCGCAGCACCTTTTCGAGCACGTCATCCATGGGCATCGCCCTCGAGCGTGCGCGCCCGGGGATCTGCCCGGGCGCCGGCCTTGGTTCGACGCGCCGCGGGCTCGGCGGGGGGAGCCTATCCGCGACCTCGAAGCCGGGCAACGACTCGACCCCGCTCGGAAGCGTCTCGACGGACGTCCCGGAGTCCGGCAATGGAGAGGCACTCGGCTCACCTCACCGAATTGGTGCTCGAGGCACTCGGCGTGGGTCCCATCGTTGGCGCCTCGGCGACGCCCGCTGGCCCGAGGCCTAAGCCGAAGGACCGCCCCGGAGTAGAGACCCCCGACCGATGGTGGAATCCTCGAGCCCGCGTATGGTCTGCTCATGGAGGGGGGTGATCGCATGGAGGTGGGGCATCGCGGCCGGTCGGTCACCAACTGTCCCGAGTGCTGGGAGTTCGCGTACGAGCCGGGCTGGTACGCGGTGATGCGAGCGAGCGACATCGTGATCCACCTGCCCGCCGACCCAGACGGCACCGCCACCGTGCAGCTTCCCGAAAGCGGTCCGGACCGTTCGACCGATCTCTCGACCCACACCCCGGTCACCGGCTGGCGCGGCCGTCGCTGACCGGCCTCGCTCGTCAGTGAGATCTGAACTGACGGGCCTCGTGTCACATATCGGGTCCCTCCGAACGCAGGGAGGATCAGTGACCGAGCGAGGGAAGGACTGCAACATCGCTCGTCGGCTGAAGTGACAGAGGCCTGAGCGGCGTTCCACAATGGTTCCCTTCGCCTGGAGGAAGCTCATGGGAATCCTGAAGCGGCGACACAAGAGTCAGCAGTCCGATGACTACATGTGGCTCTCTCCGCATCGAGTCGAGCAGCCGCCGTCGGCTCCGCCCGCCGAGGTGCCCGCCCCGGCTCCGCCATCAGTCGTGCCGCCGCCACCAATCCCGGTTGAGGTGACCTCGGAGCCCGAGGACGGCAGATCCTCCGCGTAAGCCCTGGACGTCCAAGTCGCTACGCAGCAGCATGAGGCTTGCGATCGACCGGCTGGCTCATGCTTCCTTCGTCCTGCCGCCGTGCCACTGCTTGCTGTCGAGTAGCGCCCGAGCCATCATGCGAAGCGGCCCACGGATGGAGGGTTAGGGAAGATTCGACTATGAGTCAGAACGACCTGAGTCGACTCAGAGTCGTCAGCCTGCTTCTCGTGAGCTGCTTGCTGTTCGGCTCAGCCTGCTCATCGGGGGACCCGACCAGCGACCACTCACCGAGTGACTCTGGTGGTAGTTCGGTCGATCCCTGCCACATTGTCTTTTGGTGGGCTGACACGTCGGGCACCGTCCCTGTGCCAATCGATGCGCCCGAGTCGCTCCAGCAGGCGCAGGACATCGCCGACTCGCTCCCGCCCGACGAGGGGCAGGCGTTCTTACAGCTGTACAACGATCTCGCGTCGGACATGAGCGACGCAGCCTTCGTGAGTGAGGCCAGCAGCTTCGAGGCGTCCTACTGCTTGTAGTCGCCGCCACGGGGGCGGGAACTGACCAGCGCAAACGCGCCCTGACGTCTGGAGCGGGCGAAGGGAATCGAACCCTCATGACCAGCTTGGAAGGCTGGAGCTCTACCATTGAGCTACGCCCGCGTTGGCCTGCAGAGTCTATCGGGCACGGCCCCTGCGATACTCCCGCCGTGCGCATCCCGTTCGTCATCGCCGACGTGTTCACCGACCGGCCGCTCGTCGGAAACCAGCTGATGGTCGTGCCCGACGCGGCGGGACTGGACGGCGTACGGATGCTCGCGCTGACCCGGGAGATCGGCTTCAGCGAGTCGACGTTCGTCCTGGAGGCGAACGGCGACCGGTATCGGATGCGGATCTTCTCGCCGGGCTACGAGATGCCGTTCGCCGGCCATCCGACGCTCGGAACCGCGTTCGTGCTCGCCGCCGATGGGCGGATCGGATCGAAGGTGACGCAGGAGGTGCCGGCGGGGGAGTTCGCCGTCGAGGTCGACCTCGAGGCCGGGACGGCGAGCGTCCGGCAGCTGCCTCCGGTGTTCGGCGATGAGTTCGACGACCTCGCTCGCGTCGCCCGGGCCATCGGACTCGAGCCGCGTGAGCTCGACGATGCGACGCCGCCCCGGCCGGTCTCCACAGGGCTCGAGCACCTCATGGTCCACGTCCGTACGCCGGACGCGGTGGCCCGAGCCGACATGAACGGGCGCGAGGTCGAGGCGCTCGTCAAGGAGCTCGGGTGCGACGCCCTCTACCTGTTCGCCGTCACGGAGGAGGGCGCGAAGGCCCGACTGTTCGCTCCCGGGGTGGTCCTTGCAGAGGACCCGGCCACGGGCTCGGCGGCCGGCCCGCTCGGCGCGTACATGGCCGTCCACGGGCTCGGGCGGCATGCCCGGCTCGATGGTGATCCGCCAGGGCGAGGAGGCCGGGCGGCCGAGCTCCCTGTTCGTCACCGTCGAACCCGACGGCGAGTCGTGGTCGGTGGTCGTCGGCGGCAGCGTGCGAATCGTGGCCCACGGGGAGTGGGACCTGCCCGATTAGCCCGAGGAATCCGCGGCCTCGGCCGGGCGCGTGAGCTCGGCCGGCAGTCGCTGGGCTGCGGGCATGAGGTCCCGCCACGGATCGCTCTTCACGATCAGCCCGGGCACGTTCCGGATCGTGAAGTCCTGCGGCGAAACCCGCTCGATGTCCTTCCACGGCACGGGGAACGAGACCGGGGCGCCCGGCCGTGCCCGCGGGGAGTACGCCGTGACGACGTGCTTCCCGGGCCCGATCCTGGTCGCGTCGAGGAACACCCGGTCTCCGCGTTCCTTCTTGAAGAACTCCACGGTGATCAGGTCGGGCTCGGCCTCCGCGGCTTCCCGGGCGAGAACACCGGCCGCCTGCGAGACCTCCATCCAGGTATGCCTTCGCTGCAAGGGGACGTACACATGCACGCCCTTCGCACCCGACGTCTTCGCGCACGATTCCAGCCCGTGCCTCGAGAGCACCTCGCGTGACACCAGCGCCGTCCGCACCGCGAGGTCGAATCGACCCGGCGGCGGGTCGACGTCCATGATCAGGAAGTCCGGCCGGTCGAGCCGGTCGTCGCGCGACAGCCAAGGGTGGAACTCGATCGAGCCCTGGTTCGCCAGCCACACGAGCGTTCGCTGGTCGTTGCAGAGCGCGTACCGGACCTCCTTGCGCTTCCCGCGCCCCGAGTCCGCCGGCAACGTGATCGTCTTGACGAACGACGGCGCGTAGTCCGGCGTCTGCTTCTGGTAGAAGGACATCCCGTTGACGCCGTCCGGGAACCGGATGACGGTGAGCGGCCGGTTGCGCACGTGCCGGAGGAACGGCGTCGACATCGCCTGCACGTACCCGATGAGGTCGCCCTTGGTGATGCCCTCGGTCGGGCCAGTACAGCTTCTCGAGTCGTGAGAGCTCGACACCGCCCGGCATGCCGTGGTCTTACCCGAATCGCGCCCGCCCCGGCAACCGCGAGCGAGTTTGTTTTGCTTGCACGATCCGCCGGGTAGCGCAATGATCGTTCAGCGCTGCGCCGATCCGCCGCCGTGCCCGCCTGGTCCGGCTCTCTCCTCTCCCTACCCCCGGCGCAGCGCTGCGCCGCCGCCGGGAACCCGCAGCCCCGAGCCCGCAGGAACCGGTTGAGCCGCGCCTACAATCATTGCGGCAACAGCGGGGCGTGGCGCAGCTTGGTAGCGCGCGTGCTTTGGGAGCACGAGGCCGCGGGTTCAAATCCCGCCGCCCCGACCGATCAAATAAGAAACATGTCAGAGGCCTACGTGTATGGCCTCCGCCATTCTCGCCCCGAACGACGCATCACGACGGTCTGCGATCCTCAGCAGCTCCTTCGCCGGTCGCCCGAGTCTGTGCGGCAGGAATCGATGCCGGGCCCACCCTCAGCGACGTCGTTCCGCCGGACTCCGTCCACGGTGTCCAGCCGGTCCCCCCCGTCCCCGCCCACGAGCCGGTCGTCCCCGGTCCAGCCGATCAGCAGGTCGGCCCCGGGCCCGCCCTCGATCAGGTCGTTGCCGTCCGCACCCCGGATCCGGTCGTTGCCATAGCCGCCCAGGAGGATGTCGTTGCCGCCGGCCCCGGATATCACGTCGTTGCCGTCGGAGCCGCAGATGAAGTCGCGCGCGGCGGTCCCGGTGAGGTGATCTGGGCCCGAGGTTCCCCGGATCGTGCAGTCCGGCCGCCAGTCCGGTGTCACGTCCGGTCCCCCCATCATGGTCAGCCGGGCGCGATCGGTCCCGTCCGGCCGCACGGTCATCAGGTCCCAGTTCGGGCTGCTGATGCGGGCGGAGAACACGAGGAAACGCTCGTCGGGAGACCAGGCGGGCGAGGCCTCCGCGATCCTCGTGGTGGTCAGCCGTCGGACGCCCAACCCATGCGGTCTCATGGTGTACAGCTCCGCGTTGCCGGCACGGGTCGAGACGAACGCGATCCGGTCGCCCGCGGGCGCCCACGCCGGCGAGGTGTCCCGTCCCGGTCCGGACGTCAGCCGGCGTGGCGCCCCACCGGAAGCTCGCACCGAGTACAGATGCGTCGCGTTCCGCCGGTCGCTGGTGAACACGATCGTCGAGCCGTCCGGCGACCAGGTCGGGTTGAGCTCGTCGCCGCCGATCGCGGTCAGCCGGCGCGGGTGGGTCCCGAGGTGCGAGCTCATGTACAGGTCGTAGTGGCCCCTGGGGTTCGCCGCGTAGACAATCCAGGAGCCGTCGGGGGACCAGGCTGGCTGGATCTCCTGGGCCGGCCCGTCCGTGATCCGGTGGATGTGGGACCCGTCGGAGTTCATCACGTAGATGCCGAAGGCGCCGGGTCCGACGCAGCACCCGGAGAACGCGATCCGCTGCCCGTCGGGAGACCATGCCGGGTCCGATTCGACAACCGTGTCGTCCGTGAGCCGGTGGAGCTGGCCTCCGTCGCGGTCCATCGTGTAGAGGTCGTACATCCCATCGCGTGCGCTCGAGAACAGAATCCGACCGTTCCCCCCGAAGGCCCCTCCGCGACCGGCGCCGTCCGCGGTCGCGTCGGGTGCCGGGGTGAGCAGGGACGCGCCCAGCAGGAGCAGGGCGAGGGTGAGAACGCTCCAGGGGATTCGGGACGCATGCACGGACAATTCGAAATGCAGTCCACAGGAGGGGGCTCGGCCTGTCAACCACCACCTGAGGAGGGCCGGCTCACGTGGTCGCCATGCTTGACCCTCACGGGGCTGGTCAGTAGCGTGCGGCCGCATGGCCCCCGTCGGCTCCGGACCTGGTGGTGCGCGCTGCTCCTGGCCGCGGTCATGGCATGGGACCTCGGCAGCGCCATGGCCGTCCCGGCCACGCCGGACGAGCCGGCCGCCACGATTCCGGCGAGCGGGCCCATCTTCCTGCTGTTCATGGGGAGCGACGCGCGGCCGGGCCAGCATGTCCTCCGGCAGCGCTCCGACGTCATGCTGCTGGTGGGTATCAACCGGGAGGAGCGCCGGGCGACGATCCTCGAGTTCAACCGCGACACGTGGGTGCCAATCCGTGACCACGGCCACAACCGGATCAACGCCGCCATGGCTTTCGGAGGCCCGTCGCTCGCCGTGCGCACCGTGACGGCAGTGAGCGGCATCCCGATCCACGCATGGCTGGTGACGACGTTCCCGGGATTCACGAGGATGGTCGATCTCGTCGGCGGGATGGACGTTGACGTGCCGTTTGCCATGTACGACATCAACTCGGGCGCGGCGTTCGAACCCGGGTGGCAGCGGCTGAGCGGCAGCGACTCCCTGGCGTTCGTCCGTGACCGGCACGGCGTCCCGGAATCGGTGAACACCCGGACGAGGAACCAGGGGCGGTTCGCCCGCCATTCGCTCGAGCAGTATCAGGTCGAGATCCGGAAGGACCACGACCGGATGCAGGACTGGATCGCCGCCGGCACCTCGAACATGCGCACCAATCTCTCGCTGGGGCAGATCGCCAAGCTGGCGGGGCTGGCGGCGAGGATCCCGGCCTCGAGAGTGAACCTGGTGCTCGTGCCGAACCGGCCGGGGTTCGTCGGGGAACACGAGATCGTCTTCCTCACGGCGGCGGCGAAGCCGCTGTTCGCCGACATGCGGCGGGACGGGGTCATCGGGTAGCCGGCCTCACCCCTCCGACGGGGTTCGTTCCAGCCGGCGGTCGACCTCCTCCCGCGCCAATGTTTTCCTTGTTCCGCAGAGTCGTCGTTCCCGCCCGTTCACGTGCGTCGTGATCGTGGAGATGCGGCCTTGCTGGCGATAGGCCGTGGTCTCCGAGTAAGTCTGGGGCCCCTAGGCGGGCTGGGGCTGGGGCTGGGGCTGGGGCGCCCGGGCGAGACCGGTGACATCCTCCGGAGAGCACGACTCGGCCCCGTGCGCGTGGGTGACCTTGCGCAGCGACGCGGCAACGGCGTCGATCTCCCCGTCGCTGAGATGTCCGGCGAAGTGCCGGTCCACGGCCGCCAGGAACGGCGGCGTTGCGTTCGCGAGGGCCTCGCGGCCCTTGGGTGTGATCACGGCCCAGGTCCCACGGCGGTCGGAGTCACACGCCGTTCGGTCGATGAGGCCAGCGGCCTCCATACGGTCCGCGAGTCGGGTCAGGCCGCTCTTCGACAGCAGCACGGCGCGGGCGAGCTCATGCATGCGCATGGACTCCTCCTCGGCGGCGGACAGACGGACAAGGACCTCGTGCCAGGACAGCGGGAGGCCTGTGTCCCGAACCAGGTCGGCCTCGACGCTCTCCACGGCCGCGGCGTGTGCCTCCACGAGCGCCATCCATGCCGTGATGCCCCGATTTGCGTTTCGCTCGTCCATCGCAACGGGAAGTCTAGCAGGGGAAGTTGACGACGCAACGAAATGGCAGTATGTTGCGTATGCAACGATTGACAGAACAACTAAGCGGGTTCTCAGGAACGGGGCCCGCGGAAGGAGGCGGAAGAGATGGCGACGACGGAGGCCACGAGGATCCTGGACGGCATCGAGGTGCCGGCGCCGGGCGTGTGGGAGCTGGACACGGCCCATTCGAGGCTCGGATCCGTGGCGCGGCACCTGATGGTGACCAAGGTCCGCGGCAGCTTCAGCGTGTTCGGCGGGAAGATCGAGGTCGGCGAGCGGATCGAGGACTCCAAGGTCGAGGTCCGCATCGACGCGGCGAGCATCGACACGGGCTCGCAGGACCGCGACAAGCACCTGCGCTCCCCAGACTTTCTCGACGTGGAGCAGTTCCCCGAGCTGACGTTCGTGTCGACGAAGGTCGAGCGGAAGGGCGAGACCGGGCTGCGGGTGACGGGCGATCTGACCATCCGCGGCGTGACCAAGCCGGTGACGCTCGAGGCGGAGTTCGACGGGCTGACCGACGACCCGTGGGGCGGCAAGCGGGTCGCGTTCACCGCGACGACCGAGATCGAGCGCGAGGACTGGGGCATGACCTGGAACGTGGCCCTCGAGAAGGGCGGCGTGCTGGTCAGCAAGAAGTTCCAGATCGAGATCGACGTCCAGGCGGTGCGCAAGTCCGAGGCGGCGTCCGACGCGGCGTCCGAGGCCGCGTAAGGAGCACAACGCACAACGCTCGGGGCAACGCAACGAACACTCCTGCTCCGGGCGCGGAATGCCTACAGCGCGTCCTCCGGGACGACCGCTGGAACCGGGAACCGTCTGGCCGACCCCTTTGCGGCCGGGCGGTTCCCGGCGTTTCGGGTGTGAGGCCCAGGACTCGCTGTGCTCGCCGGAACGAGGGCCTGTCGCTCGGCGGTCGCTACTGGCCGGACGCGCTCTGTCCGTCCGGCAATGCTGCTTCCAGCGTGGCCGCCGCCTCCTCGAGGTCCTCGCCGAGGTACGTGCCGGGGAGGGCGCGGCGGGAGGCCGGCGACGCGAACGCGTCGCCGGCGTAGAACACACGCGCCCCCGTCAGGCGGTCGACGCCCTGGAGGGCGTCGACCGCCGCCCTCCGCGTCACGTTCTGCTGCGAGGCCACGACAACGCCGGCCGCACGCGTCGTGCGGACGGCGGCCACCAGCGACTCGGGCGGCGTCATGGCCCCGAGCACCCGCGTCGGCCATCCCCGTCGTGCGAGCACGACGGCGAAGGCCTCGAGCCCGATCGTGTGCAGGTCCTTCGGCCCGCACGCGAGGACGAGGTTCCCCGAGCGGAACGGGGGCGGCGCCATCGCGTGCAGGCGGGCCAGCCAGGCGTGCACGGCGGCGGTGGCAAGGTGCTCGTTCGCGACGTCGCACTCGCCGACGGCCCATCGCGAGCCGATCTCGCGGAGGGCGGCGAGCGCCACACGCTGGAGGGCCGACTCGACGCCGAGCGCCTCCGCCGAGGCCGTCAGCGCGTCGCGGATGGCCTGCGGGTCCATCCGCACCGACCCGTCGACCACGGCCGCCACGAACGCCGCGGCGTCGCCGTCGTCGGCCGCCCGCGCCTGACGGAGCATCGCGACGGCTTCCCGGGCCGGGTACCCCCGGGTGATCCGGTCGCGCAGCTCGCGGAGCTGGTCGATCTCGGCCTGCGTGTACCGCCGGTGGCGGCCCTCCGTCCGCGGAGGGCTCGGGAAGCCGTACCGGCGTTCCCAGGACCGGATCGTCGGGACCGGGACGCCGAGCGTCGCCGAGACGGCCGAGATCGGGAGCCCCGGCCCGCCCCCGGCCTCCGGGCCGCCATCCCTGCCGGCGCCCTTCGAGCCGCCGGCGTCCGAGCCGTCGATCCATTCGGTGGTCGCGTCCATGACGAGATGGATGCTAGTCGCGCACCCGGTTTCCATGCACGCCCGCATGGAATGTGCATAGGTTCCCGCCCAGGAGGGTCGGCGACCCGAACCGTGATCGCCGTCAGCGATGTGTGAAGAGCCCGACCACCTCGTCGTGCAGCGCGGCGTTGGTCGTGAGGAAGCTGCCGCGGTCGGCCGGCGCCGACCCGTCGATCTGGGTGGCCACTCCGCCCGCCTCGCGGATCACCGGCACGAGCGCCGCCCAATCCCAGGTCCGGAGCTCCCGTTCCACCATCACCTCGGCCGCGCCCCGGGCGACGAGCATGTGTCCCCAGAAGTCGCCGTACCCGCGGGTCCGCGCCGCGCCGGAGGTCAGCGCCTCGAACCCCGCCGCGTACGGCCCCGCGCGCCAGTCGGCCAGCGACGCATGCGTGACGAGCGCGTCCGAAACGGATGCCGTGTCCGATACGTGGATGCGTTCGCCGTTGTACGTCGCGCCGAGCCCCGCCGCAGCCGAGTACCGCTCGCCGAGCGCCGGCGCGCCGGCCACGCCGACCACCGGTTGGCCGTCGACCACGAGCGCGACCAAGGTCGCCCAGACCGGGATGCGCGCGGCGAAGTTCTTCGTGCCGTCGATCGGATCGACCACCCACACCCGCGGGCCGGACCCGGAGAGCCCGTGTTCCTCCCCGAGGACCGCGTCGCCGGGGAACTCGTCGGCGAGCGTTCCCGGATCATGGCTTCCACCGCGAGGTCGGCCTCGGTCACCGGCGTCGCGTCCGGCTTCAGCTCGACTTCGAACCCGCCCCGGTAGAACCCCATGGCGATCTCGGCGGCGCCGTCGGCCACCGAGTTCGCGAACGCCAGTTCCCGCTCGAACACGACCGTCGGAGCCTAGCAACGCGACGCGCGGCGACCCCGCGGGGGGGAGCAATGGATTTCGTTTACGCTCGGACTCCCATGCAATCGACCGTCGAGGAGTCCGGCCGCCACACCGTCGTTGTCACGGTGGAGGTGCCCCCGGACGAGTTCGCCAAGGACCTCGACCGGGCCTACCGGCGCATCGGCCAGCAGATCAAGGTTCCGGGGTTCCGGAAGGGCCACGTGCCGCGCCGGATCATCGACGCGCAGGTCGGCCGCGACGCGGTCATGCAGGAGTTCATCGAGGACGCGATCCCGCAGTACTACTCGAAGGCGGTCCGGGAGCACGAGCTCGCGCCGATCGCCGACCCGGAGATCTCGCTCGAGTCCTCCGACGAGGGCAAGCCGCTCGTGTTCAGCGCCACGGTCGAGGTCCGGCCCCGTCTGCAGCTCGACGCACTGGCGCGAGGACGTCCAGGACGTCGAGCACCCCGACGCGAGCGTGACCGACGAGGACGTCGACCAGTTCGTCGACCGGCTCCGGGACGCGGTTCGCCGAGGTCGAGACCGTCGCGCGCCCGCGCCCGCAAGAGACTACGTGCTGGCCGACATCCGGGCGAGCGTCCACGGGCGAGGAGCTCCCCGAGCTCACGTTCACCGACCAGCTGTACGAGGTCGGCTCGGGCGCGGTCGTTGCCGCAGCTCGACGAGGAGCTCGAGAACGCCGGCGCCGGCGACATCCTGAAGTTCAACGCGACGCTCGCGGAGACGGCGCCCGCGCACCCCGGCGAGGAGGTCACGTTCCCGGTCCTGGTCAAGGAGGTCAAGGCGAAGAAGCTCCCGGCCGCGGACGACGAGTTCGCGAAGCAGGCGAGCGAGTTCGACACGCTCGAGGAGCTCCGCGCCGACCTCCGGGAGAAGCTCGCCGACGCGAAGGCGGCCGAGGCCCGCGGCGTGTTCCGCGACCGCGTGCTGGCCGCGCTCGTCGACCAGGTCGACATCGACCTCCCCGACACCCTCGTCGACCACGAGACCGAGCACCGCGTCGAGGAGGCCACACGGAGGGCCGAGCGCGCGGGCCTCACCCTGGACCAGGTCCTCGATGCCCAGGACTGGGACGAGCTGCGGTTCCGGTCCGACGCCCGGGCGCACGCCACCCGCGCGATCCGCTCCGACCTGGTGCTCGAGGCGATCGCCCGCCAGGAGGGCATCACGGTGACCCCCGAGGAGATCGGCGGGGCCGTCGCGGACCTGGCCCAGGCCCTCGGCCGGGACCCGAAAGAGGTCGCGAAGACCATCGAGCGAACCGGTCAGGTCACGTCGTTGGCCGGTGATATCATCCGAACCAAGGCCCTCGACCTGCTGGTCGAAGCGGCCGAAGGGGCCCCCTCGGAGGCGCCCGCCGAAGCAGAACCGGAAGGGACCGAGGACCCGGCCGACCCCAGCCCCAGCGACCAGGGAGCGTCAAAATGAAGGACTATCTCGTCCCAGTCGTCGTCGAGCAGACCAACCGTGGTGAGCGCTCGTTCGACATCTACAGCCGGCTCCTCAAGGAGCGGATCGTGTTCCTCGGGACACCGATCGACGACCAGGTCGGCAACCTGATCATGGCCCAGCTCCTGTTCCTCGAGTCCGAGGACCCGGACAAGGACATCAACCTGTACATCAACTCGCCGGGCGGGGACATCACGTCGCTGTTCGCGGTGTACGACACCATGAAGTACGTCCGCTGCGACGTGTCGACCATCGTCATGGGCCAGGCAGCGTCGGCGGCGGCGGTGCTGCTCGCCGCGGGGACCAAGGGCAAGCGCTTCGCCCTCCCGCACGCGCGGGTGCTGATCCACCAGCCGCACGGCGGCGCCTCGGGTCAGGCCGTCGACATCGAGATCCAGGCGAAGGAGATCCTCCGGTACCGGAAGCTCCTCGACGAGATCCTCGCGGAGCACACGGGCCAGACGATCGAGAAGATCGGCCACGACACGGACCGCGACTTCATCATGACCGCGGAGCAGGCCAAGGAGTACGGCGTCATCGACGAAGTGTTCTCCAGCCGAAAGATCAAGCCGGAACTCGCTGCGGCGGCCGCCGGAGGCTCGTAGGATTCGACGAGCGCGCGTCCGCCGGGTTCCTGGCCCGAGGGTCGGCGGCGTGCCAAGGTAGCCGAGGGAGATCGGGCGGGAGCGGGGACAGATGCCGAAGTTCGGGGACTCGGACCTCTTGAAGTGCTCGTTCTGCGGGAAGTCGCAGAAACAGGTCAAGAAGCTCATCGCCGGACCCGGCGTCTATATCTGCGACGAGTGCATCGACCTGTGCAACGAGATCATCGAGGAGGAGCTCTCCGAGACCTCCGAGCTCAAGCTCGAGGAGCTCCCGAAGCCCCGCGAGATCTACTCGTTCCTCGACGACTACGTGATCGGCCAGGACAACGCGAAGAAGGTCATGGCCGTCGCGGTCTACAACCACTACAAGCGGATCCAGGTCGGCCAGAAGAACGACGAGGTCGAGCTCCAGAAGTCGAACATCCTGATCCTCGGCCCGACCGGCTGCGGCAAGACGCTCCTCGCGCAGACGCTCGCCAAGATGCTCAACGTGCCGTTCGCCATCGCGGACGCCACGGCGCTCACCGAGGCCGGCTACGTCGGCGAGGACGTCGAGAACATCCTGCTCAAGCTGATCCAGGCCGCCGACTTCGACGTGAAGAAGGCCGAGACCGGGATCATCTACATCGACGAGATCGACAAGATCGCCCGCAAGTCCGAGAACCCTTCCATCACTCGCGACGTCTCCGGCGAAGGTGTCCAGCAGGCCCTGCTGAAGATCCTCGAAGGCACCACCGCCTCCGTTCCACCGCAGGGGGGACGGAAGCATCCGCATCAGGAGTTCATCCAGATCGACACGACGAACATCCTGTTCATCTGCGGCGGGGCGTTCGCGGGGCTCGAGAAGGTCATCGAGTCGCGGATCGGCAAGAAGGGCGTCGGGTTCGGCGCCGAGATCCGGCCGCCGGGGGAGAAGGACGTCGGCGAGATCCTCTCGCACGTGCTGCCGGAGGACCTGTTGAAGTACGGGCTCATCCCCGAGTTCGTCGGCCGGCTGCCGGTGCTGACCCATGTGCACAACCTCGACAAGGGCGCGCTGGTCGACATCCTCACCAAGCCGAAGAACGCGCTGGTGCGGCAGTACCGCAAGTTCTTCGAGTTCGACGGCGTGGAGCTCGAGTTCGCCGACGACGCATTGGTGGCCATCGCGGACCAGTGCCTCCTCCGCGGAACCGGCGCCCGCGGCCTCCGGGCGATCATGGAGGAGGTGCTGCTCAACGTGATGTACGAGCTGCCCTCCCGTAAGGACGTCACCAGGTGCGAGATCAACGCCGAAGTCGTGCTGCAGGGCGTCAACCCGACGCTGGTGCCGCGCGAGCAGCAGGCCAAGCCGCGCACGCCGAAGGAACGCTCGGCCTGACGTCTTGAACGACGGCCTTCTCGATCCCCTGCGCCACAACTCCTGGGCCACCCGGCGCGTGATCGCCTACCTCCGCCATCTCGACTCCGCAGAGCTCGACGCCACCGCGCCGGGGACCTACGGATCGATCATGTGAGACGCTGCGGCACACGATCGGCGCCGAGGGCCGGTACCGGACGCGGCTCGCCGGCGCGAAGCCGGACTGGCCCCGTGATCCCGAGGAGACCGAGGACCTCGACGCCCTCGACGCGATGAACGACGACATGGCCGCGTACTGGGAGTCGCTCGCCGAGGGCGGGTTCGACCCCGAACGCGTCATCTCGTGGACATCGGAGGGGAGCGGCGCCCACACCGAGGTTCGCGCGGGGCTCCTCGTCGCGCAGACGCTCAACCACGGGAACGAGCACCGGGCGCACATCTGCACGATCCTCGGCTCGCTGGGGCTCGAGGTCCCGGAGATCGACGGCTGGTCCTGGGGCATCGACACGGGCCGGTTCACCGAGGATCCCGTCGTCCACACGATCCCGCAGTACTGATCGGAGGGAGCGGGAACGGTCGCGAAGGCGATCCGCGTCCTACGGCATATGAGTCGCTTCCGCCGCGCTCCGTCCTTCGTGGTCGCCGTTCTGTGCGCGACGGTTCTCGGCGCGGCGCTCGTCGCGTGCGGAGATGTCGGACCCGCCGGGCCACCTTCGCCGACCCCGACCGGGACGCCGCTCGATCGCGTGGCCTTGAAGCTCCTCGTCATCGACCACATCGGACGCGACTTCCCGTACTGCGACCCCGACCTGTACCCGGTCGGGCATGGCACCGAGCTCGGCAACGCGAAGGAGGCGCAGGCGCGCATGGAGGCGGATCCGGCGTATCCGTTCATCCTCGACTTCCTCGCGATCGATCGGGACGCCGTTCTCACCGACGAGCAGCTGGTCAGGGTGTACGACCTCTACAAACGGTTGTCGTTCGTCGATCTCACCCGCAACGACGAGGGCTATGCGTGGGAGGCCCGCCTGCAGAACGAGAGCCTGTTGGGAACGGTCTTCCCTGACGGCGAGGAGATCCAGGTCACCGGCAGGTCGACGAACAGCGCCGGGTGCCCGATCTGCCTTGCCCGCGACACTCGCATCGCCGTCCCGGGCGGGTTCGTGCGGGTGCAGGATATCCGCGTGGGGATGGCCGTCTGGTCGACGAACAGCGCCGGCCGTCGCTTCCGGGCCGTCGTGCTGCGCGTCGGCCGAGTTCCGGTGCCGGCGACCCACCGGGTCGTACGGCTCGTCCTGGCAGACGGGCGAACCGTGTTGGTTTCGCCCGGCCACCCGACGCCTGATGGCAGAACGGTCGGCGAGCTCCGAACGGGTCGCTCCTTCGAGGGCACTCGGATCGTGACCGCTCGCCTCGTCCCGTATTCGGGCGGGTTCACCTTCGACCTGCTGCCCTCCGGTCCGACGGGAACGTACTTCGCGAATGGCGTGCTGCTCGGTTCCACCCTCGGTGCACGATGGACCGGGCGTCCGATGGCGGCGGCATGATCGGCTGACCCGGGCCGGAGGTCAGGCGGGCCCGGGATCGAGCTCGGGTTCTGGTTCCCCCCGTTCGACCGGCTCCATTCGTTCGGCTGGTTCCACTGGATCCAGGGCTTCAGGCGATCCCGGGGGGCGGCTCTCGGCGCGCATCTCCTTGCGCTCCCGCCGGGCTCTGAGCTCCTCGACCACGAGGGCCGGGCCGAGCGCGCAGGCGACTCCGATCAGCGTTCCGACGATCGCGTCCGACAGCCAGTGCGCCGCCAGGTACGCCCGGGAGAGGGCCATGAGGAACGAGAACGCCGCGGCCATCGTCCCCCAGACGGCGCGCTGGCGGCCGGTCGGGAAGAACGCGATGACGAGCGCGACTGCCGTGACCGACGTCGCCACCGCGTGCCCCGAGGGGAACGATGACGCGGTCGTGTGCACGAGCGCGCCCGGGGGACGCACCCGGTCGTAGGCGGACTTCATCACTCGGATGACGAGCTCGGAGAGCAGGATCGCCGAGACGAAGGCCGACGCGTGCCACCACCGTCGCCGGATCAGCAGGTAGGCCGCCGCGGCGATCCGCACCGGGAGCAGCACCACCACCGACCCCAGGACGTTGAACACCTTGGCGACCTGGATGACCCACGTCGTCCGGTTCCGCAGCACCAGCCGCAGGAAGGCGTCGTCGTACCGCTGCACGTTGTCGAACGTCGAGGGGATCGCGACGAGCACCGAGATCGCGATGGCGAGGCCGGCCACCACCGAGAACAGGGCGAAGTCCCGGGCCTCGTTGTCGAGCAGAGGATGCTCGTGCTTCTTGCGCGGCAATGCCCGCGTCACCTCCCCACCGGCTGCCGCCGGTCCGGGGGCATCGTATCGGTCTGGCCTGTCGTTCCGATTGCGCGTAGGGTCGAGGTGGCATGGGGGGGTTCGTTCGAATTCGATCCGGGGGCCTCCTCGCGGCGTTCGCGTTGGTGGCCCTCGTCGCGTGCTCGGGCAACGGCGCCCGGCCGGCCCCCCCGCCACCGCCGGGCACGGTGGTCGTGGGATCCTTCGATTTCCCCGAGTCGGAGGTGCTGGCCGAGATCTACGGCCAGGCACTTCAGGCGCGCGGCATCCCGGTGCAGCTCGAGCTCAACCTCGGCCCGCGCGAGCTGGTCCAGCCGGCGCTCCAGCGGGGCCTGCTCCACCTGGTGCCCGAGTACCAGGGCTCGGCGCTCGGGTTCCTGGGCGGCGGACGGAACGCGACCAGCGACCCGGCGGCCACGCACCGTGCCCTCGTGCAGGCGCTCGGCGGCACGGGCGTCGTCGCGCTCGCGAACGCCGACGCGCAGGACGCCAACGCGTTCGCCGTGACCGACGCGACCGCAACGAAGTACGGGCTGCGCACGATCTCCGACCTGCGTCCGATCGCGTCGAAGCTCGTGGCCGGGGGCCCGCCCGAATGCCCGGAGCGCCCGCTCTGCCTGCGGGGGCTGCAGGACGTGTACGACCTTCGGTTCCGGGACTTCGTGCCGCTCGACGCCGGCGGGCAACTCACGATCGCGGCCCTGGCGAGCGGAGACGTCGACCTGGCGCTCGTGTTCACAACCGACCCGTCGCTCGAACAGCGTGGGCTCCGGGTGCTGGAGGACGATCGGGGGCTCGAACCCGCGGAGAACGTCACGCCGATGGCGTCCGCGACGATGGTGGAACGGTACGGCGAACGGCTGACCGGCCCGGTGGACGCCGTCTCGGAGCGCCTGTCGACGGACGTGCTGGTGGGGCTGAACCGCGCGGTGTCCCGGGGGCAGCCGGCGCGACAGGTCGCCGCCGAGTGGCTGCGGAGCGAGGGGCTCGGCTGACCATGGACGTCGACGTGAACGCAGGCGGCGAGGAGATCCTCCCCGGCGACCATCAGCGGTGGCGCGAGCCGGTCGCGAAGCCCGGGATCCGCACCACCGGGCGCCGGCGTCGGCCGTCGGACAAGCCCCCGCCACTGCCGCGCGAGCTCGGCGTCAGCGGCAAGGTGTGGGTCGGCGTGATCGTCGCGCTCGTGGCGTTCATGATCGTGCTGTTCACTGTGCCGATCGGGGGCTCGTTCGACCGCCAGGAGAGCAAGTTCCTGGCGTGGCTGGCCGGCATCCGCACCGGATGGCTGACGGATGTGGCGAGGTTCCTGTCGGGGATCGGCGCCGAATGGCCGAACCGCATCGTGCGATGGGCGGTCATCGCCGTGCTGATCGTGTTCAAGCGGTGGCGGCACCTGTTCGTCTTCGTGTTGACGATCCTCCTGATCTCGTGGCTCGTTGCCCAGCTCCAGACCATCACGCCGCGGGCCCGGCCGCTCGGTGTCGAGATCATCGGGAGCTGGGACGGGTTCTCGTTCCCGTCGAGGACGGTGGCGGCCGCGGCGATCACGGGGCTCGGCGTGATCTATACGGTCCTCGAGCCGGGCCGGGCGCGACAGATCGGCAAATTGGTCGTGTGGCCGATGCTGGGGCTGCTGGTGGCCGCGAACTGGTACCTGGCCGTAGACCACCCATTCGACGACGTCGTGGGACTGATCCTCGGCGTCGCGCTGCCGCTGCTCGCGTACCGGGTGTTCGTGCCGAACGCCGTGTTCCCCGTCGTCTACCGGAAGGGCCGCTCGGCGCACCTCGACCTCGGCGGAGCCCGCGGCGATGCCATCCGGCAGGCCCTCGCGGACCAGCTGGGGCTCGATGTCGTCGACGCGCAGCCGTTCGGCCTCCGGGGGTCCGGCGGGTCGACGCCGATGCGCATCACCGTGGCCGGCGACCCCGACCAGGTGCTGTTCGGCAAGCTGTACGCCAAGACGCATCTCCGGGCCGACCGGTGGTACAAGCTCGGGCGGACGATCCTGTACGGCTCCCTCGAGGACGAGAAGGCCTATGCGTCGGTCCGGCGCCTCGTGCAGTACGAGGACTACGTCTTGCGGGTGATGCACGACGCCGGCATGCCGAGCGCGAAGTCGTTCGGGTTCGTCGAGATCACTCCCGCCGCCGAATACCTGCTGGTCACCGAGTTCCTCGAGGGTTCGGTCGAGATCACCGACGCGGAGGTCGACGAGGCGGTCATCGATGACGCGCTGCAGACCGTCCGTCGGATGTGGGAGGTCGGGGTCGCCCACCGGGACGTGAAGCCGGCGAACATCATGGTCCGCGACGGGCACATCGTGATGATCGATCTGGCGTTCGGCGAGCTCCGGCCGTCGCCGTGGCGGCAAGCGGTCGACCTCGCGAACATGATGATCGTGCTCGGACTGAAAGCCGACCCTGACCTCGTGTACGCGCGGGCCATCGAGATATTCACGCCGGACGAGCTCGGCGAGGCCTTCGCGGCGACCCGCAGCGTCACGGTCCCGACGCAGTCGCGGTCGATGATGCGCGCGGGCAAGAAGGAGGGCCGCGACGTGCTGAAACGCTACCGCCAGCTTGCCCCGGCCCGCCCGCCGATCGCGATCCAGCGGTGGAGCTTCCAGCGCGTCGCCCTGACGGTGGGAGTGGCGCTCGGCGCGCTGCTGCTGTGGGGCCTGCTGCTCGCCAACCTCGAATCGGGGGCGCTATGAAGCGGCTGCTCGCAGCGGCCACAATGCTGGGCCTCGCCCTGTCGGCCTGTTCCACCGGGGGCGGGCCGGAGGGACCGCGCACCGCGCCGACCTGCGACCACAGCGACGTGCTGATCCTCCTGGCGCAGTCGGTCCCGTCGGCCGCGTACATCCCGTGCATCACCGAGTTCCCGGTGGGGTGGACGTTTGGCGGCGAGCGCGTCGACTCGCAGGCGTCGGAGTTCTGGCTCGACTCCGACCGGGCGGGCCTGAAGGCCGTGACCGTGACGCTCGCGCCCAGGTGCGACACGGACGGCGCCGTGGAGGTGCCCGTGGAGCCGGACGAGGCGGGGACCACGCGGTACGAGTCGCCCGAGTCGCTCCGGCCGTCCTACATCGCCGACCGGTTCTACCGGTTCTCCGGTGGGTGCGTGACGTACCACTTCGCCTTCCAGCCCGGCGCGACGTTCGTGCAGGCGCTCGAGGCGACGAGCGCGCTGACCTTCTTCTCCCGCGAGCTCGGCGTCCGCCTGCTGAAGCGCGAAGGCGTCATGCTGTGCGGCGCCGGGGTGGACTGCCCGGGGTAGTCAGGAGCCGGCCGCCGGAGCGGGGGCCGCCGGTTCGGGCTCCCGCCACTCGCCCGCCTTGACGCGCCGGCGCGACCGCCACACGGCGACCGTCGCTGCGCCGGCCCCGAACAGGGCGGTGAGCGTCCAGATCGTCCCGCCGATGACCGGGATCAGGGCGGCGAGCCGCATCACGCCGAAGCCGGCGAAGAACGCCTTGGTCCGCCCCTTCGGCGGCTTCACGATGAGCCGGCCGATCGAGAACACCCCGAGGGTGTAGGCGACGGTCGACAGGAACCACAGCCCGAGCGCCAGCGACAGGGCGAGCGGGAGCCCGACCACGGTGATCGCGACGAGGATGACCGCGATCGGCAGGCCGAACAACATCGCCGCGCCCCACCCGATCGACGCGCCGACGGCGGTCCGGGCGGTCTCCGCCGTACGGTCGAGCGCCCCCGGGACGAGCCACAGCATCAGCGCGCCCAGGATCAGGATCGACACGGTGTAGGCGATCCACACGAGGAACCGGACGAGCAGCGAGTACGAGGAGAACTGGAAGCTGGAGACCTGTTTGGTCGCGCCGTCGATCCGGGCGCCCTGCGCGATCGTCGGGTCGCCGTTGGTGACGAGGTCGCCGCCGATGTGGGCGCCCTCGGTGACCTCCACCTTGCCGCGGAACACGACGACGCTGCCGTCGACCGTTCCGGAGATGCGGGTTGCGCCGTCGAACACCACCACCGATCCGGTGGCGTGGCCCTCGATGACCGTCCGCCCGTGGAACACCACCACGGTCGAGACGGTCTGCTCTTGCGCGACGAACACCCGGCCCTCGATCACCACCTCCCAGCCGAGGCGGTTGGCGGCGGGGCCTGCGGCCTGCGCGGCCGGTGCTGCCAGTGCGAGGGCGGACAAGGCGACAAACGCCAGGACGACGATCCGACGCATCGGTTCCCTCCCGTGTGTTGCTCTCGGAGGCGACCCTACATCTCCCTGCGGGACGGAGGAAGGAGCGGCGGGACGCTCGGCTATCATGGCCGGGCCATGCGCCGCCGCGACCACCTCCGTGAGCCCGTCGGCGTAGGCGTGCCGGGCCGGCCGCGTTCGGCCTGACGCCCGGCCGCTTCCGGTACCGCCGACCGCCGCAATCTCGAGCCCTTCGGAGCCCATGGACACGACCGATCAGCGCACCGACATGCCGCCCCAGTACGACCCGCGCGCCGCCGAGCAGCGGTGGTACGCGTGGTGGGTCGAGCGCGGGTTCTTCCATTCCGAGCCGAACCCCGACCGGGAGCCGTACTCGATCGTCCTGCCGCCGCCGAACGTCACGGGGGCGCTCCACGCCGGGCACGCGTTCCAGCAGAGCCTGCAGGACTTCATCATCCGGCGGGCTCGCGCGAAGGGCTACGAGACGCTGTGGCTGCCCGGCACCGACCACGCCGGCATCGCCACCCAGGTCGTGGTGGAGCGCGAGCTGGCCAAAGAGGGCCTCGACAGGCGCGACATGGGCCGCGAGGCGTTCCTCGAGCGCGTGTGGCAGTGGAAGAACCAGTACGGCGACCGGATCGTGCGGCAGATGCAGGCCCTCGGGAACTCGTGCGACTGGGACCGGCTGCGGTTCACCATGGACGAGGGGCTGTCGCAGGCGGTGCGGGTGGCGTTCGTCCGGATGTACGACGACGGCCTGATCTACCGGGGCGAACGGATCATCAACTGGTGCCCCCGCGACCGCACGGCCCTGTCCGACTCCGAGGTGGAACACGAGGAGGTCGACGGGGAGCTCGTGACGTTCCGGTACGAGCTCTCCGACGGCGCTCCGGGGCACATCGACGTCGCCACCACGCGGGTCGAGACGATGCTCGGCGACACCGGTGTGGCGGTGCACCCGACCGACGAGCGCTATGCAGCGCTCGTCGGGTCGGACCGTTCGGCACCCGTTCGACGGCCGCGATCTGCCGATCGTGGCCGACGACGCCGTGGACCCGTCGTTCGGGACGGGCGCCGTCAAGGTCACGCCGGCGCACGACCCGAACGACTACGAGATCGCCGAGCGGGCCGGCCTCCCGAGGCTGAACGTCCTGAACGCCGACGCCACCGTCGCCGACACGGCGCCGGAGGAGTTCCGCGGGCTCGATCGGTACGAGGCCCGGGAACGTGTGACGCAGGCCCTGCGCGATCGGGGCCTCGTCCAGCACGAGGAGCGTCCGTTCCGCCATTCGGTCGGGCACTGCTACCGCTGCCACAGCGAGATCGAGCCGTGGCTGTCGGGCAAGCAGTGGTTCGTCGCCGTCGACCGGCTGAAGGTTCCCGCCATGGAGGCGGCCGAGGACGGGCGGATCGTGTTCCACCCGGAGCGGTGGAAGACCGCGTACCTCGAGTGGCTCCGCGGCCTGCGCGACTGGAACATCTCCCGGCAGCTGTGGTGGGGCCACCGCATCCCCGTGTGGTACTGCCCGGACGGCCACCAGTTCGCGGCCGTCGAGGACCCCTCGGAGTGCCGGGAGTGCGGGTCGACCGAGTTGGAACAGGACCCCGACGTCCTGGACACGTGGTTCTCGTCGCAGCTGTGGCCGTTCTCGACGCTGGGGTGGCCGGAGGAGACGCCCGATCTCGCCTACTACCACCCGACCACGATCCTCGTGACCGGCTACGAGATCCTCTACCTGTGGGTCGCCCGGATGATCATGTCCGGGATGTACCTGACGGGCGAGGTCCCGTTCCGGAACGTCCTGATCCACGGCCTGGTCCGCGACGCGCAGGGCCGCAAGATGTCGAAGTCGATCGGCAACGTCATCGACCCGCTCGACATGATCGAGGAGTACGGCGCCGACGCGCTGCGATTCGCCCTCGCCCGCATGGCCGGCCCCGAGCAGCAGAACCTCCCGCTGTCGAAGGAGGGCATCGAGGCCGCCCGCAACTTCGCGAACAAGATCTGGAACGCCGCGCGGCAGGTGTTCGGCTCCTACCGGGCCGGGGACGGCGAGCCGGCGCTGCCGGACCCGAACGAGTGGACGGTGGCCGAGCGGTGGGCGCTCTCCCGGCACCAGGCCTGCCTCGAGGAGGTCGACGCCGCGCTCGACACGTTCCGGTTCGACGAGGCGTCCCAGGTGCTCTACCGGTTCACGTGGACCGAGTACTGCGACTGGGCGCTCGAGGCCGAGAAGTCGCGCCGCGCCTCCGGGTCGCCGGAGGAACGGCACGATGCCTCGCGGGTGATCGCGTGGGTGCTGGAGCGGACCCTCCGACTCCTGCAGCCGTTCATGCCGTTCGTCGCCGAGGAGGTGTGGCAGCGGTTCGGCGCCGGCGAGTCGGTCGTCGTGGCGCCGTGGCCCGCCGGCAACCCCGACCACCGCGACGCCGACGCCGAGGAGGCCGTGGGCTTCGTCCGCGACCTCGTGGCGAACGTCCGGCAGATCAAGGGCATCGTCGGGCCGGGGGAGTACCGGCTGGTCGTGAGCGACGGCCTGGCGGAGGAGCTCGCGCCGCTCCGCGAGTCCGTGGAGCGCCTGGCCGGCGCGTCGATCGTCCCGTTGGGCGAAGCGGAGCCGGAGGGCCGGTTCGTCCGGCTGTCCGTCCGCGGCCGCGAGGCGCGGCTGCAGATCCCCGGAGAGTTCGACCCTTCCCAGGCGGTCGCGCTGCGGCGCAAGCGTCTCGGGGAGACCCAGTCGAAGCTCGACGCGAGCGAGCGCAAGCTCGCGAACGAGGGGTTCCTGGGCAAGGCGCCGCCCGAGGCGGTCGAAAAGGAGCGCGTCAAGCGCGGGGACCTCGCCGCCGAGGTGGGCGTGCTCTCGGACCAGATCGCCCTGCTCGAGTCGCTCGGGTCCTGAGTCCGTGTCGGACGAGACCATGGACTTCAACGCCGCCCTGGAAGACCTCGACGCGCGCCAGCCCGGGCGGATGGTCCCGGACCTGGACCGGATCACCGCGCTCGTCGACCTGCTCGACCATCCCGAGCGGACCTATCCGACCATCCACGTCACCGGGACCAACGGCAAGACGACGACGACACGGCTCATCGCTGCACTGGCCTGCGCGCACGGGCTGTCGGCCGGCGTGTACACCTCCCCGCACCTCCATTCGGTGACCGAGCGCCTCGCGCTGTGCGACGACCCGATCGACGAGCAGGAGTTCGCCGAGGAGTACGGGCGCCTCCTCCCATTCCTGCGGGAGGTCGACGGCCGGAGCGACCAGCGCGTGACGTACTTCGAGGTGCTCACCGCGCTCGCGTACGTCTGGTTCGCCGACAAGCCGGTCAACGTCGGCGTGTTCGAGGTCGGCATGGGCGGGGTGTGGGATGCGACCAACCTCGTCGGCGGCGACGTCGCCGTGATCACGCCGATCTCGCTCGACCACCCGGAGCTCGGCTCGACGGTCCGCGACATCGCCACCGAGAAGGCCGGGATCATCAAGGCCGAGAAGACGGCGGTGGTGCGGGAGCAGCCGGCCGAGGCGCTCACCGTGATCGAGGCCCGGGCCCGGGAGATGCAGGCGCAGGTCCTGCTCGAGGGTCGCGACTGGGATCTCACGGGCCGCATCCAGGGCATCGGCGCCCAGGCGCTGACGGTCCGGGGCATGTTCGGAACGTACGAGGGGCTCCGGCTTCCGCTGTTCGGGGAACACGCGGCGCGGAGTGCCGCGGCCGCCGTCGTGGCGTTCGAGGCCTTCGTCGACCGCAAGCTCGCGAACGAGGCCGTTGAGGAGGCTCTCGAGGGCTTCACCGCCCCGGGGCGGCTCGAGGTGCTGGCCCGCCGGCCGCTCATCGTCGTGGACGGCGCGCACAACCCGGCCGGCGCGGAGGCGCTCGCGCGGGCCGTCCAGGAGGCGTTCGCGCCGGAGCGCGTGCACCTCGTGATCGCCGTCTCGGCCAACAAGGACGTCTCGGGGGTCGTCGCCGCCCTCGCCCCGCTCGCCGACGTCGCCTACGCGGCCGCGAACTCGAGCGCGCGCACCGCCCCGGTCGAGGTGGTCGACGACGCCCTGATCGCCGCGGGCGTGCCCACGACGCCGTTCGGGTCGGTCCACGAGGCGCTCGCGGCGGCGGAGGCCCAGGCGGAGGAGGGCGACCTGATCCTGGCCACGGGCTCTTTGTACACTGTCGCCGACGCCCGCTCCGCGATCATCGACCGACCCTGAGGAACCCTGGAATGTCCGAACAGTCGACCCTGCTCATCGTCAAGCCCGACGCCGTCCGCCGCGGCCTGATCGGCGAGATCCTCCGTCGCGTCGAGGCCAAGGGCCTCCGCATCGACGACCTGCGGCTCATCACGATCGACCGCGCGCTCGCCGAGGAGCACTATGGCGAGCATGTCGGCAAGCCGTTCTTCGGCGAGCTGGTCGAGTTCATCACGAGCGGCCCGGTCGTGGTCGCCAAGGTCACCGGGGAGAACGCGGTGGCCGCACTCCGCGGCCTGATGGGGGCGACCAACCCGATCGAGGCGACGCCGGGAACCATCCGCGGGGACTTCGCCACACTGATCGGGGAGAACGCGGTCCACGGCAGCGACTCGCCGGAGTCGGCCGAACGCGAGCTGCGCCTGTTCTTCGGCTCGTAGCGCCTCCGTCAGATTGCGTCGAGGTCCTGGGTCAGCGCTCCTGGCTCTGCATGAGGGCCAGACCGACCACGAACAACGGCACCCCGAGGAACACCAGGAACACGCTGAGCATCAGCGCGAAGCCGGCCATCATCACGCCGAACCCGATTGCCACCCAGAGCCACCGCGCCCCCAGGCCGCCGTCGGAGGTCTTCACTGACGCCGTCAATTCCTTCGAGACCGTGATCGGCTCGGGCGGCCGCGGCCGGCCTGTCTTCGTCTCGAGCATGGGCTCGCCACCTCCTCGTCATCCGGCGGGTCCTTTCACCTCAGATGACGCGGAGGGATACGCCGATGTGACAGCGCCGGTGGTTGGTCACGGGGAGCGTGACTGGTTCGTCCCAGTGGCCAGAATGGGCGTCCAGGCGACCGAGCACTGGCGGGTGGCAGCGGGCTCCCCGGGTGAGCGTGAGCTCCGCTACGGGGCGCTGCGGATCGCCAGCACCGCGTTCTGCCCGCCGAACCCGAAAGAGTTCGACAGGGCGAGCGACACGTCGGCCTGACGCGCCTCGTTCGGGATGGGGTCGAGGTCGCAGTCGGGATCCGGCGTCGTGTAGTGGATCGTCGGCGGCAGCACTCCGTTCTGGACGGCGAGCGTCGTGGCCCCGGCCTCGAGCGCCCCGGCCGCGCCGAGGAGGTGGCCGGTCATGGACTTCGTCGACGACACCGGCACCCGGTGCGCGACGTCCTCGCCGAGCGCCGCCTTGATGGCGGCGGTCTCGGCCGCGTCGTTGAGCGGCGTCGAGGTGCCGTGCGCGTTGATGTACCCGACCTCATCGGGCGAGGCGCCCGCGTCCCGGAGCGCCATGCGCATCGCGATGGCCGCGCCGGATCCGCTCGGCTCGGGCTGGGTGATGTGGAACGCGTCCGCCGAGGCGCCGTAGCCGGCGATCTCGCCGTACACGCGCGCGCTCCGGGCTCGCGCGTGTTCCTCGGACTCGAGCATCAGCACGCACGCGCCTTCGGACAGCACGAACCCGTCCCGCTGTGCGTCGAACGGCCGCGACGCCGTCCCCGGGTCGGGGTTCTTCGTGAGCGCCTGCATCTGGGCGAACGCGGAGATCGTCAACGGAACGACCGCCGCTTCGGTCCCCCCGGCCATGGCGACGTCGATGAGCCCGTCGCGGACCATGCGGTAGGCCTCGCCGACCGCGTGCGCCCCGGCCGCGCAAGCGGTCACGATGCACATGTTCGGCCCGGTGAGGCCGAAGTGCATCGCGACGTGGCCGGCCGCGGCGTTCGCCATGAGTCCGGGCACCATGAACGGGCTGACCCGGCCCGGCCCCCGGTCGAGGAGCACCTTGTGCTGGACCAGCAGGGTCTCGATGCCGCCGATGCCGGTGGCGATGACGACGCCGGTCCGCTCCCCGGTGATCTCGGGCTTGCCGGCGTCCTCGTACGCGAGATGCGCAGCGGAGACCGCGAAATGCACGTTGCGGTCGGTCCGCTTGGCCTCCTTGGGCTCGAGGAAGTCGGTCGGCTCGAAGTCCGGGACCTCCCCGGCGATCTTCGCCGGCAGGCCCTCGGTGTCGAACCGCTCGATCCGCCGGACGCCGTTCCGGCCGCTCGTCAGGCCCTCCCAGAACGCGTCGACGCCGATGCCCACCGGCGTCACCGGACCGATCCCGGTGACGACGACGCGGCGCCGTTCGCCGTGTTCGCTCATGGCAGCGTCGACTCGACGGGCAGGGTGTCGCGCGACCCGAGGGTCAGGCCGCCACCCCGAGCTTCGAGGCCACCAGGTCGATGGCCTGGCCGACGGTCTTGACCTTCTCCATCTCGTCCTCGGGGATCTCGATGCCCATCTCGTCCTCGAGGGCCAGCACGGCCTCGGTCAGGTCGAGCGAGTCGGCGTTGAGGTCCTCGGCGAACCTCGCCTGGGGCGTGACCTGGCTCTCGTCCACGGCCAGCTGCTCCGCGAGCACCTTCCGCACCTTCGTCTCGATCTCGTTGCGGTCCATCCTTCGTCCTCCCTTTCCTCGACAGCGTACCGGCCCCGCCGGCCCCGCCGATCCCTATGCGGTCAGCCCACCGTCCACAGTGAGCACCGCCCCGTTCACGTATGCCGCTTCGTCGCTCATCAGGAACCGCACCGAGGCGGCAACTTCTTCCGGCGTCCCCGGCCTCCCCGCCGGCGTCCCGTTCAGCAGGTACTGTCGGGCCTCCTCGGTGAGCCCGTCGGTCATCTCGGTCGGGATCAGCCCCGGACACACGGCGTTCACCGTGATGCCCCGGGACCCGACCTCGCGGGCAAGCGAGCGGGCCATGCCGACGACTGCCGCCTTCGACGCCGCGTAGGCGACCTGGCCGGCGTTCCCGTGCAGGGCGACGGCGCTCGAGATGTTCACGATGCGGCCGAACCGCTCGCGGAGCATCGACCGCAGCGCGGCCCGCGAGCACAGGAACGACCCCCGCGCGTTGACCGCCATGGTCCGGTCGTATTCCTCGGTCGGGTACCTCACCATCAGTCCGTCGCGGCTGACGCCGGCGTTGTTCACCAAGCCGGTGACCGGCCCCAGCGCGTCGGCGGCCTCTTTGAACGCCTCGGTGATGCGAGCCTCGTCGGACGTGTCGAGCGCGAGCGCGATCGCCCGGCCCCCACCCTCCTCGATCGCGTCGGCGGCCTCCTTGGCGTCGCCCTCGCGCGATCGGAACCCCACGGCCACCGACCACCCGGCCTCGCCGAGCGCGATCGCGCACGCACGGCCGATGCCGCCCGACCCGCCGCTCACCACCGCAACGCGATTGCTCATGCGGGCGCCTCCGGCGCGGTCCACTTCACGAGCGCGGCGCCCCACGCGAGGCCGGCGCCGAACGACGTCATCAGCACCAGGTCGCCCTGACGGATGCGGCCGTCCCGCCACGCCTCGTCGAGCGCGATGGGGATCGAGGCGGCGGAGGTGTTGCCCACGCTCTCCACATCCGAGATCACGCGCTCTGGCCCGAATCCGAGCCGGTCCGCGACGGTCTTCATGATCCGGGCGTTGGCCTGGTGGGGAATGAGCCACCGCACCTGGTCTGCGTCGACGCCGGACTTCTCGAGGAGCGAACGGCACGCGTCGGTCATCCCGACCACCGCGCGCTTGTAGACCTCCTTGCCGCTCCGCATGAAGATCTGGTCGATGTCGGGCTCGTCGGGGTCCGCTCCGCCGGTCCCGCCCCCGGGGATCGTGAGGATCTTGGCGGCGGAGCCGTCGGCGGCGAGATTCGACGCCATCAGTCCCGGCTCCTCGGACGGAACGAAGATCGCGGCGCCCGCGCCATCGCCGAACAGGACGCAAGTCGTGCGGTCCTCCATGTTCATCCGGCGGGACAGGGTCTCGGCGCCGATCACGATGACGGTGTCGGCACCCCCGGACTCGACCATGGCGCGCGCGACACTCGTGCCGTAGCTGAACCCCGCGCACGCCGCGTTGATGTCGAACGCCGGGCAGGACACGTCGAGGGCCTCCTGGACCATCACGGCCGCGGACGGCAGGAGCCGGTCGGCAGTGCAGGTCGCCACCACGATCATGTCGAGCTGCTCCGGCGACATCCCCGCCGCGTCGAGCGCGCGCCGGGCGGCCTCGGTCGACAGGGTGACGGTGGTCTCGCCGTCCCCCGCGAAGCGGCGTTCCCGGATCCCGGTCCGGTCGACGATCCACTCGTCGTTGGTGTCGACGAGGTTCTCGAAGAACGAATTCGGAACGACGCGCTCGGGGAGGGCGGACCCGGTCGCCGCGACGGCGGCGAACCGCCCGCGGGCGTCGGTCACTCCCGCTCCACCCAGGCGACGGCCTGGCCGGGGGTCACGAGCTCGCCGTCACGTCCCAGCACGGCGCCCAGCCTACCCTTGACGGGGGAGCGGACGAGGTGCTCGGTCAGGTCGCCGAGCTCGACGATGGCGACGGCCTGGCCGGGCTCCACCATCTCGTGGCCCTGCCAGAACCGCTCGGGGGGCAGGACGCGCAGCCGCCCGGCGACGGGCGTGATCAGGAGCTGGATCGGGATGTCCGTGGTCTCGCCGTGGTGGACGTCGACCTCGACGAGGCCGCCCTCGAGGTGCTGGATCGTGGTGCTCATGCGCTCTCCTGGGTGATGGCGGGCTCGGACGATGCGAATGCTGCCGCGTCGGCGGGGGAGCCGATCGCGGTCGCGCCGGCGCCGGGCACGTTGCGGCGGACGAGCTTCGAGAGCACGTCGCCGGGCCCGGCCTCGACGAAGGTGTCGACGCCGGCGTCGGCGAGCGCCCGCATGGAGCGCTCCCAGCGGACCGGCGACACGATGTGCCGCGACAGCAGGTCGCGGAGCGCCGACGTCTCGCGCGTCACGCGGCCGCTCACGTTCGGGACGAGGGCCATGCGCGGCGGGCGGAACGTCGCGCGCGACAGCGCCTCCCGCACCGGGTCGAGGGCCGGCCGCATGAGCGGCGAGTGGAACGCTCCGGCCACCTTCAGCCGGATGGCCTTCGAGCCCTTCGAGCGCGCGGCCTCCTCGGCCCGTTCGATCGCGGGGATCGAACCCGACAGCACGATCTGCTTTGGCGCGTTCTCGTTGGCGACCTCGAGGACGTCGCCCCGGCCCGCCACCCGGCATACCTCGGCGGCGTCGGCGGGGGACAGGCCGATGATCGCGGTCATCCCCGACGGCGCAGCGTCGGAGGCTTCCTGCATCGCGCGACCCCGCACCGTCACGATGCCGAAGGCGTCGACGTCGTCGAGCACGCCGGCCGCGACGAGCGCGACGAACTCCCCGAGCGAATGTCCGGCCGCCGCCTCGAAAACCACGCCCTCTGCCTCGAGGACGCGGAACGCGGCGAGGTCGCACGCGAAGAGCGCGGGCTGGACCAGCTCGGTGGTGGCGAGGGCGTCGGCGTCGCGGCACAGCCCGGCCACGTCGCGGCCCCACGATTCGGACAGCCGCCCGAACACTGCGGCGCCGGCCTCGTGACCCAGCCAGGGGTCGGCCATACCCTCGTATTGGGAACCTTGTCCGGGGAAGAGGACCGCTGCGCGCACGGCTACCGCTCCCCGCCAGTCGCGTGCGGCAACATTGTCGTGTTCGACCCCAATTGGCTGCGGCTGGTTACAAGTGGAGCCAGCAGGCCTGCTCGATGAGGGTGTACAGGGGGTCGCCGGTGCCGTTCGCCCATTGGTCGTCGGCGAGACCCGCCGCATCCTCACGCCGACACGGTCCGTCTCGACTCCCCGAAAAGCCAACCGAGCGATCGTCTTCTGGCGGACGAGGGCCGGAGGACCCATGGATGTCGGGACCGGGCCTGCCGGGGAGGGGCAGACCGAGCCGATATACTCGCCCTCGTCCCCGATCCATCCGGAGGAATTCGACATGGCCGACCACCGCAAGCTGGACGCGCTCGACGAGAAGGGGTTCGTGATCCTGCAGCCCTGGGAGGGCGAGATCGACCCGTCCGAGTGGGAAGAGCTCACCTACCTCGACTGGAAGTCGGGCGGCGACACGAACTTCGCCGTGCTGGCCTCCGCCACGGGCGAGGACGACGCCCGCGGTTTCTGGGAGCACGGCAAGCCAGACAAGGACGGCGTGTGGACCGTGAACATCGAGAAGGCCCCCACGTTGAAGAAGTACGTCGAGTCGGTCGGCGCGCGGTTCGGCCGCGTCCGGATCATCAAGCTCGAGCCCTCCGCGGACCTCGCCGAGGTCCAGACCCGGTTCCTGCACCTCGACGACAACAACCGGCTCAACCCCGACGGGGAGGGCTGGGTCGTTCGGAGCTGGCTGAACCTCACCGACGACCCGGACTCCTACATGGTCGTACGCGACGACAAGGACGACCCCGACACGGAGAGCCACATCCCCTGCCCGAAGTACGCGCAGTTCGTGGTCGACACCGAGCGGCTGCAGCACGCCGTGTACCACGAGGGCGACAAGCCGCGGTACGCGCTCATCACGAGCTGGGAGTCGGGCCCGGAGCTCGACGCCTGGATCCAGTCGAACCTGCCGAAGTAGCTTCGGCAGGTTCGAGCTCGCAGCGCCGACGGGCGCCCCGGCGAAGCCGGGCGCCCGTCTCGTTCGTCCGGAGCCGTCGGCCGGATGTTCCATCCGGCCGACGGCGGGTGGGAGAACTCGCGCGACATGAGTGCGTGGGCGCCGCGGCCAACGACGCCGCCCGGTTTCATCGCGCTGATCCCGAGCGGGATCATCCTCATCATCAGCCGGGGAATCCGGTCCCGGCGAAGCTCGGCCCGCCTTCGCCGGGCTGACCAACGGGGTCGGTTCCCGGCCTGTTCCCGGCCAATGCCGGCATGCACCGAGAGTGACAAAAACCCGGTCCGAACGGGACAGTTTTGTCCCTGGAAGTTGTGGTCGAGGGTAGGTGAACCCTCGACCTCAACTCGACCTCAGGAAAAAACACAGGTCAAGGGGGGTGAAATGTCCGCGAACGCCGGGTGAGCAGGTTGCCAGGCCCCTCCGGAGTCGGGTACAAGTGGTGCGCCCTCATGGCCGAGAGCAGACGCAGTCGCTTCGCGTCGAACGGCGCGAACACCGAAGGCTTGACCGGTTTCCTAGGCCGCGACATGGCGGTCGACCTGGGAACTGCTAACACGCTTGTCTACGTTCGGGGACGCGGCATCGTCCTGAATGAGCCCTCGGTTGTGGCCATCAACACGCTGAACGGCGCCATCCTGGCCGTCGGTTCCGAGGCCAAGCGCATGATCGGCCGGACCCCCAGCCACATCCGCGCGGTCCGCCCGCTGAAGGACGGCGTCATCGCCGACTTCGACGTCACCGAGAAGATGCTCCGGTACTTCATCCAGAAGGTGCACCGCCGCCGCATGCTCGCCAAGCCCCGCGTGGTGGTCTGCGTTCCGTCCGGCATCACGGGCGTCGAGCAGCGGGCCGTCGAGGAGGCGACCATCTCGGCCGGCGCCCGGCGCGCGTTCATCATCGAGGAGCCCATGGCCGCCGCGATCGGCGCCGGGCTCCCGATCCACGAGCCGACCGGGAACATGATCGTTGACATCGGCGGTGGCACGACCGAGGTCGCCGTGATCTCGCTCGGCGGCGTCGTCACCTCCACCAGCCTCCGCATCGGCGGCGACGAGCTCGACGAGTCGATCATCCAGTTCGTCAAGAAGGAGTACTCGCTGCTGCTCGGCGAGCGGACCTCCGAGGCGATCAAGGTCGCCGTCGGGTCGGTGTTCCCGATGCCCGACGAGCTGATCGCGGAGATCAAGGGACGGGACCTCGTGTCCGGCCTGCCCAAGACGATCCACATCACCGCCGAGGAGGTTCGCAAGGCGATCGAGGAACCGGTCACATCGATCCTCGACGCCATCAAGAACACCCTCGATCGAACCCCGCCCGAGTTGGCGGCGGACATCATGGAGAAGGGGATCGTGCTCACCGGCGGCGGCGCCCTGCTCCGCGGGCTGGACGAGCGACTGAAGCACGAGACGGGAATGCCGATTCACATCGCGGACAACCCGCTGTCATCGGTGGCGATCGGTTCGGGCAAGTGCCTGGAGGAGTTCGAGGTCCTTCAGAGGGTGCTGGTCAGCCCGTCCCGTCGGTAGGAGGCCCTCGTGGCGATCGGCGGACGGACCCGCAGCACGCGCGGCCTGGTCATCCTCCTGGTGACCGCGTCGCTCGTCATCATCACCATCGACTACCGTCAGGGATCGAGCGGCCCGCTCGCGAAGATGTCCGACGGCCTCCACACGGTGGTCGAGCCACTGCAGAACGGCGTCTCGACCGTGTTCCGCCCGGTTGCGGCGTTCTTCACGGCGCTGTGGCACCTGCCCTCCCGCGAGCAGGAGATCAAGGACCTCAAGGAACAGCTCCAGGCCTCCCAGGCGGACCAGGTGAAAGCCCAAGCCGCGATCAAGGAGCTCAACGACCTGCAGGCCCTGCTCGGCGTGGCGAAGAGCTACGACTGGCGGACGACCGGTGCCGACGTGATCGGCAACGGCGTCTCGAACTTCGAATGGACGATCGACATCGACAAGGGCTCGAACGACGGCGTGAAGGTCGACATGCCGGTGATCTCGTCGCAGGGGCTGGTCGGCCGCGTCGTCCACGTGACCCCGTTCGGCTCGCAGGTCCTGCTGATCCCCGACTTCAACTCGCACGTGGTGGTGCGGCTGGTGCAGTCGCAGGAGACCGGCCTGCTCGATGGCCAGGGCCGCGGCGACCTCGCGCTCAGCAGCATCGACCAGTCCGCGGACGTCGCGGTCGGGGAGCCGGTCATCACGAGCGGCTACTCGGGCGGCCTGTTCCCGCAGGGGATCCCGGTCGGAAGCGTCTCGTCCGTCGACGTCGACCCCTCGACGGGAGCGAAGGAGGTCCACGTGGCGCCGTACGTGGACTTCTCGACGCTCGGGACCGTGCTCGTCGTCGAATCGTTCGACCAGGGATGACGGCCGACCGTGCGACGTGGACTCCTGTGGACGCTGGTCATTCTGGTCGCCCTCGTGCTGCAGAGCACGGTGTTCGCCCAGATCAAGCTGCTGGACGCGCGGCCGGACCTCATCTACCTGTTGACGATCCTCGTGGCGCTGCTCGAGGGACCGGCCTCGGGCGCCGTGATCGGGTTCGCCGGGGGCATGGCCGAGGACTTCCTGCTGAACACCCCCAAGGGCATCACCGCGCTGTCGCTGACGCTGCTCGGCTACGCGGTGGGCCTGGTCCGGCAGTACATCGTGAGCCCGTCGGCGCTCGTGCCGGTGATCATGGTCGGCGTCGGGACGACGGTCGGGCTGATGTTCAACGGACTGGTGCGGTTCCTGCTGGGACAGCTCGACAACGGGTGGGGCTTCCAGCTGCAGATCGCGCTGCTGACGGGCCTGTACAACGCGATGCTCACGCCGTTCGTGTTCCCGATCGTGCGCCGGCTGGCCGAGTCCTCCCGCTCCAAACGGGTGTTCAGGTGGTAGGACGGGAGCTGCGATGACCGAGGGAAAGGCCGGAACGCGGCTCAAGGTGCTGGCGGTGCTGTGCACGTTCATGTTCGCGGCGCTCGGCACCCGCCTGTGGTTCGTCCAGGTGCTGGCGCACGAAGAGAAGCAGGGCGAGGCGATCCTGCAGAGCACGCGGAAAGTCATGACCCCGGCGCCCCGCGGGCGGATCCTCGACCGGACGGGCAAGGTGCTCGCGCGCAACCGGACGAGCCTCATCGTCACGGTCAACCGCCAGGAGCTGCCCGACGACCCTGCCGAACAGCTCGACGAGATCGACCGCCTGGCCGCCGAGCTGCAGCTCCCGCTGAAGGAGCTCAAGAAGCGGATCGACACGAACCGCTACTACGCCTACACGCCGGTGCCGGTCGCGTTCGACGTGCCGAAGACCACGTTCTTCTATCTGGGTGAGCACCAGTCCGACTTCCCCGGCGTCTCGGTGGTCGAGGACTCCATCCGCGAATACCTCGACGGGCCGCTCGCGGCGCACGTCCTCGGGTACATCGGCCCGTTCTCCGAGACCGAGCAGAAGAACCCGCAGTTCGCGAAGTACGACCCCAACGACATCGTCGGGAAGTCCGGAGCGGAGCTGTCGTTCGAGCAGTACCTCCAGGGGACGAAGGGCGTTCGGGCCTACCTGGTCGACTCCGGCGGCCGGAACCTGGGGCCCGTCCCCGACGCGTCGACGCCACCGGTTCCCGGGGACGACGTGTACCTGACGATCGACGCGGCGATCCAGCAGCTGGCGGCCGAGTCGCTCGAAAAGGGGGTGAAGGCCGCGAAGTCGTTCGGCCTGCCGGCGAACGCGGGCGCCGTCGTCGTCATGGACCCGAACGACGGCTCCATCGTCGCCATGGCGTCGAACCCGACGTTCGACCCGAACATCTTCGCCACCGGCGACAACGACGCCATCGCCCGGCTGTTCGCGCCGGCCCAGCCCGGGAATCCTTGCAACTCGACCGGATGCGCCTCGCTGAACCGGGCGATCCAGGCCGAGTACCCGCCGGGCTCGACGTTCAAGCCGTTCATCGGGCTCTCCGCGCTGCGCGAGGGCGTGCTGACGAGTCGCGACGCGAACACCGACTGTCCGGCCGCGTGGCAGGTCCCGACCGACCCGGACGCCGATCCCAAGGCGAACTGGGAGCCGGTGAACCACGGCTACATCAGCCTGGCCCGCGCGCTCGTCATCTCGTGCGACACGGTCTTCTACCAGCTGGGGTTCCGCGACTGGCTCAGGTGGCACCGGGCGGGGGAGCACGACGACGACGTCCTGTTCCAGAACTACCTGGGGACCTTCGGGTTCGGGCACTCGACCGGCCTCGACATCCCGAACGAGAAGCCGGGGCTCATCCCCACGCCGAACTGGAAGGAGTCGCACAACGCCGACTCGCCGGACCCCTACGCGAGGCTGTGGCTGCCGGGCGACGAGATCAACATGTCGATCGGCCAGGGCGATGTCCGTGTCACGCCGCTGCAGCTCGCGACCGCGTTCTCGGCGCTGGCGAACGGAGGTACCGTCTACCGGCCGCACCTGCTCGAGAAGGTGGAGTCCGCGGACGGCAAGGACGTCCTCGAGGAGAAGCGGCATGTGAACGGGCACCTCCCGTTCAAGAAGAAGGACATGGACTACGTCCGGCAGGCGCTCACCGGCGTGGTCGGGCCGGAGGGAACGGCGAGCAGCGCATTCAGCGGGTTCCCGCTCGGATCGATTCCGGTCGCCGGCAAGACCGGCACCGCCGAGGTGAATCCCTTCGAGCCGTACTCCTGGTTCGCGGCGATGGCCCCGGCGAACGATCCCCAGTACGTCGTCGTGGCGCTCGTGGAACAGGGCGGGCACGGGTCGCAGTCGGCGGCGCCGGTCGTCCGGCGCATCTTGGACGGCCTGTTCGGGCTGCCGCTCACCGACCCGACGACGAAGAACGACGCGGTGGACTGATGCGGCGCCCAGACGAGGTGTCGGCGTGGCGGTGACCGCGGGGCGCAGCCGCGCCTCCATGCGCCTGACCACACTCAGCGACCGGGCGCCGATCCGGCACCTCGACCCGGTGCTGCTGGTGACGACGTTCCTGCTGACGCTCGTCGGCGGGCTCGCCATCTACTCGGCAACGCACCAGGTCGGGAGCGACGGAGACGCATGGGCGTTCGTCAAGAAGCAGACCGTTGCGTGGGTCGTCGCCGCGGTGCTCCTCGGCGCAGTGGCCCTGTTCGACTACCGCCTGGCCAAGGTGTACGCGCCGATCCTGTACGGCGCCACGCTGATCGCGCTGCTGCTCGTCCGGACCCCGCTCGGCACCGCCGCCAAGGGCGCGCAGCGGGGGTTCTATCTCGGCGGGTTCCAGTTCACGCCGTCGGAATGGAGCAAGGTGGCGCTGGCGATCATGCTCGCCGCGTTCCTCTCCGAACTACGAACGCCCGAGCTGTCGCTCGGCGAGCTCATCCGCGCGTCGGTCCTGGCGCTGATCCCGATGACCCTCGTGTTCATCCAGCCGGACATCGGAACGACGATCGTGCTGGCGGCGATCCTCGGCGGCACCGTGATCGTCGCGGGCGCCAAGCCGCGGCACCTCGGGGTGCTCGCCGCGAGCGGCGTCCTGCTGATCGCCCTGGCGTTCCAGCTCGGGGTGATCAAGGACTACCAGCTGCAGCGGCTGGAGAGCTTCGTCGGCGGCGGCTCCCCGGAGTCGATCTACAACCAGCAGCAGTCGGAGATCGCCGTCGGCTCCGGCGGGCTGACCGGGACCGGCTACCTCAAGGGAACGCAGACGAGCCTCAACTACGTTCCCGAGCAGCACACCGACTTCATCTTCACGGTCATCGGGGAGGAGTTCGGCTTCATGGGCGCCGTCTTCCTGCTCGTGCTGTACGCGCTGCTGCTGTGGCGGGCCATCCGGATCGCGATGCTGTCGAAGGACAAGTTCGGGACGTATTTGGCCGCGGGCATCGCGTCGATGTTCGCCATCCAGATGTTCGTGAACGTCGGCATGACCGTCGGGATCATGCCCATCACCGGGATCCCGCTGCCGTTCGTCTCGTACGGCGGATCGTCGCTCATCGCGAACTACATCGCGGTGGGGCTGTTGCTGAACATCCACATGCGCCGGCTGACTGTCGGCGCGATGGGCTGACGCCCTCAGGTCGCGTCAGCGGATCTGCGGCAGCGCGATCGTCCATAGGAACGTCGACCCGTCGGGGCCGGAGCGTTCCAGCACCAGGTCGCCGTCCATCGCGCGCGCTGCGGCGCGGCCGAGCGAGAGCCCCACGCCGGCGCCTTGGTGGACGCGGGCGTCGAGCGCCTCGGCCTGTTCGAGGGGCTCGAAGATGCGGTCGTGATCCTCCGGTCGGATGCCCTCGCCCGCGTCGACCACCCGGACCTGGAGCGCGTCCGAGCCGAGGGTCACGGACACCTCGACCGTGGTCGACGGGTCGGAGAACTTGGTCGCGTTGTCGAGGAGCTCGTCGAGGATCCGCTGCACCAGCACGCGGTTGGCCAGGACCTGCGGCAGGCCGGGCTCGGACGAGACGCGGACCCGGTGCCGCGGCGCGGCCGCTTCGCGGGCGAGCGTCGGGATGTCGATGCGGTCCTCGGAGCCGGTGTCCAGCGCCGACTCGAACCGCTCCACCAGCCGGGCCAGCGCAGAGGCGCGGTCCACGAGCCGCTGGAGCAGCTCGGCCTTCTGGCGGGGCTCGACGTCGCCCGCCAGCGTCCGGGCGACGCCGAGGATCACGGTGACGGGCGTTCGGAGCTCGTGGCCGAGCCGGGCGACGAGCTCGTGGCGGCGACTCACGCGTTCGACGAGGGCGACGTGGGCCTCCTCGAGCTCGCGGGCGCGGTGGCGCTCCCGCTCGAGGGCCTCGGTCAGCTGGTCGATGACGCGGGGCGCGACGGCCGGAGACAGCACGGCGCCGCCGCCGGAGGCCTCGCTGATGGCGTTGAGGATGACGTCGCCATCGGAGTCCTTCAGCACGTAGCCCTGCGCGCCGGCGACGAGCATCTCGCGGACGATCGTGTCGTCCTCCTGGGCGGTCAGCGCGACCACGCCGAGCGACGGGCGCATGGCCTTCATGCGCTTGGTGGTCTCGATGCCGTCCATGACCGGCATGCGGATGTCCATCAGCACGACGTCGGGGTCGATGTCGCCGACGATGTCGAGCGCCTGGCGGCCGTTCGTCGCCTCGCCGACCACGACGTGGCCGCCCGCGGCGAGCAGCTCGACGAGCGATTCCCGGAACCCGTCGTTGTCGTCGACGACCATCACGCGGAGGGTCCGGTGCTCGCCGGGGGCCGGGGGGACCGGGGGCGAGCTGAACAGCGTCCCGCCGCGGCGCGGTGGGTCGCCGGTGGGGCTCACGGGTCCCAGCCAGGAACGGGGGAAGCTGTCAGCCACGGTCGATCGTGCCCAGGAGGAGCATCTCTATCCTGGAATCGGCCCCGGTTCGGCCCGTCTTGATAGGCCGAACGCACGCACGACCGGGCTATTGGTCCTGGTCGATTCCGGGGAGACGATTCGGACGATTCGTCCGGTTCACTCTGGCGCTCCATTGCTATCCTTTGTACAGCCGATCCGCGCCATTCGCGGGAAGGCCGCGGCAGAACCCCACGAACGTGAGGCGCCGCACCCGTAGACGTGCTCGCCGGCAACAGTCGGCCGTCGCCCCCCTCGCAAACCGTTGGAGGCTGGCAGCCGAACCCCGGCGAGAGGTGAACCTCGAGCCGCGCAGCGGCCATTGGCAGCCGGCGAACTCCCGCCCCGAGTCCGCCCGGCGCCGAAGGGCCCAGCGCGGTGCAGAAGACGTATCCCGCGCGCAGCGCGCGCGCCCGGGCAACCGGACCGCAGCGCCCGCGCACCCTTCCGCGCCGAGGTTCCCGACGAGGGAAGGGAGAACTGCATGAACGACGAGCCCCAGCGGGCCGTCACCGACCGGGCCGAGGCCGACGCGCCGAGATCCGACACCGCGGCATCCTCGGACGGCCGCATCGAACGGTCCGAGTCCTCCGGTTCCGACTCCGGCACTTCCGCCAGCTCCGACTCGACCGGCGCGGCCGGCGACTCGGCCCCGGGCGGACAGTCCGGGAACGGCTCCGGATCCAGAACCTCGACCGGCGCCCGGCGTCGCCGTGGCAGCCGCGGCCGCGGACGCGGCCGGTCCGCCGGCGCGCAGCGCCCGCCCGGCTCGAACGGCTCCGACGGAACCGGCGAGTCCAACGGCTCGGACGACTCCGGGCCGAGTGCGGAGTCGGGAACGACCGACTCCGGTACGAGCGCCTCCGGGCCTTCGGGCGATGACACGGCGAGCCGAGCCCGGTCCTCGTCCGGCCCCGGTGATGGCGAGGCGGCGAGCGACGGGCCGGGTTCCACGACCGAGTCCGGCGAGGCCGCTCCGAAGACTCCCAGCCGAGCCCGCTCGCGGGGCGGGTCGGGGCGCACTCGGTCCCCGGGCTCGGGGGCCAGGTCCGGCGGCGACGCCGGTGCCGAACGATCCGACGCGGCGGAGCGATCTTCCGTGAAGGAATCCTCCGACGAAGGAGCGGGGTCGGGCTCAGCGGAGGCGGCGCCGTCAGGCGGCGGCTCCGAGCGGTCCGATGGCGGCGAGGGCGGCGAAGGCGCTGTCGCAGGCAGCGGCTCGACGGCGGCCGCGCAACGGCGTCGCCGGGGCAGCCGCGGCCGCGGTCGCGGCGGCTCCGGCACCCGGACCGCGCAGGGCGAGAGCGGGGACGGTCCTTCCGGCTCCGGCTCGAGCGCCGACTCCGACGCTGAATCCGAGTCCGGCTCCGATGAAGGGACGTCCGACGCCGCCGTGGTCCCGCCGCGTCCCAGGCAGGGCCAGCGTGGGGGGACGCGGACGGCGGCGAAGCCGCCGGCCGCGTCCGACGAGGGCGACTCCGACGACAAGCCGGCCGACGCGGTGGTGAGCGCGTCGGCCGCCGGAACGGCGGCCGAAGCGGGCGGGGACGGAGCCGAGGCGCCCCTCTCCGCCTCCGCGAAGCGCCGCCGCCGCAGGCGGCGCCGCTCGACATCAACCTCCGCTGCTGCCGCCGCCGAAGGCGGCGACAGCGTCCCCGACAACGGCCCGGCCCGAGCTGAGGCCGAACCCGACGCCGGGGCGAAGAAGGACGGGGACGAGGAGTCCAAGCCGACCCGCTCGCGTACGCGGTCTCGTTCGAGATCGAAGGCCCAGGGCGGATCCGGCGGAACCGGCGAGGGCGCAAAGTCGGCACAGAGCAAGACGCCCGCCAAGGCCAAGGCCGGCGGCGGCACCGGCGGCAACGGCGACGGCAAGGGCACCGGAACACCCACCCGCACCCGAACCCGCACCCGCAGCGGTACGCGAAGTGGAGGTGGGACCGGTAGCGGTGGTGGAGGCGACGATAGCGGGCCGACCCGCACCCGGCGCTCCCGCGCCACCCTCCGGCGCCGCGAGCCCATGCCGGTCGTTCCCCGCGGCACCGACAAGCTCATGCTCATCACCGAGAACAGCGACCGCGACCAGATCGCCGTCGTCGAGGACCGCCAGCTGGTCGAGCACTACATCACCCGTGCCGGTGCCAAGTCGATGGTCGGGAACATCTACCTCGGCCGCGTCCAGAACGTGCTGCCCGGCATGGAGGCCGCGTTCATCGACATCGGCAAGGGCCGCAACGCGGTCCTGTACGCCGGCGAGGTCTCCTACGACGAGGACATCGGCGGCCGCCAGCAGCGCATCGAGCAGGTCATCAAGGCCGGCCAGGCCGCGCTGGTCCAGGTCACCAAGGACCCGATCGGTGGCAAGGGTCCCCGCCTGACCCAGGAGATCAGCCTGCCGGGCCGGTACGTGGTGATGGTCCCGAACAGCGACGTGTTCGGCATCTCGAGACGGCTGCCCGACAACGAGCGCCGGCGCCTCCGCGCGATCATCAAGAAGGTCCATCCGGAGCAGCACGGCGTGATCGTCCGGACCGCCGCCGAGGGCGCCACGGAGCAGGACTTCACCGACGACCTCAAGCGGCTCGCCGCCGAGTGGGAGGCCATCTCCAAGCGGTCCAAGAAGGCCAAGGCGCCGCACCTGCTGTACGAGGAGCCCGAGCTCACCGTCCGCGTCGTCCGCGACCTGTTCAACGACGAGGAGTTCAAGGGGATGGTCACGGACTCCGAGCCCGTGTACGCGACCATCCGGGAGTACCTCCACAGCGTCGCGCCCGAGCTCGTCGACAAGGTCAAGATGCACGACGGCCGGCTCCCGCTGTTCGAGCAGTACCACCTGATCGAGCAGATCCACAAGGCGCTGGAACGCAAGGTGTGGCTCCCGTCGGGCGGCTACCTGGTCATCGACAAGACCGAGGCCATGACCGTCATCGACGTGAACACCGGCAAGCACGTCGGAAAGGCGAACCTCGAGGAGACGGTCACCAAGACCAACCTGGAGGCCGCCGAGGAGGTCGCCCGCCAGCTCCGGCTGCGCGACATCGGCGGCATGATCCTCATCGACTTCATCGACATGCTGCTCGAGAAGAACAAGCGCGAGGTCGTCGACACGCTGAAGAACGCGATGGCCCGGGACAAGACGCGCTCGCAGGTGTTCGACATCAGCCCGCTCGGGATCCTCGAGGTCACGCGCAAGCGGGTGTCCGGCGGGCTGCTCGACTCGTTCAGCGAGACGTGCCCGACCTGCGCCGGGCGCGGCATACTGATCACACACGAGATCTGAAACGAAACAGGAACGGGCGCCGCTGCGTCGTCAGTGGCGCCCTTCCGCGAGGGAGGCAACCGACATGTACGCCGTCATCAAGGCAGGCGGGAAGCAGCACCGGGTGAAGCCCGGCGACGTCATCGAGGTCGAGCTCATGCACTCGAAGGGCGAGTCCGTGGAGTTCCACCCGCTGCTGGTCGTCGACGACGACAACAAGACCCACGTGGGCAAGGAGCTGTCCAAGGCCCTCGTGACCGGCAAGCTCGTCGGCGAGCAGAAGGGCGAGAAGATCAAGGTCTTCAAGTACCGGAACAAGACCGGCTACGCCCGCCACCAGGGCCACCGCCAGATGTACACGCTCGTGGAGATCGGCGAGATCAAGCTCCCCGGCGCGCCGGCGGCGAAGAAGGCGGACTCGGCCGAGAAGCCCGCCGCCGAGTCGGACGAGGCCCCGGCGAAGGCACCTGCGAAGAAGTCGTCGTCGAAGTCCACCGCGACGAAGACCGGCGCCGCCAAGACGTCCGCGGCCGCAGAACCGGCGGCCGCCGATGAAGAGGATTCCGCGGCCGTGGCCGACGCGGCGCCGGCAGAGACGCCGCCCGCGGAGGTGCGGCCGCCGAGGCCGAGACCGGCGCGGACGACGCGTCCGCGGAGGACACCGACGCGGGATCCGATTCCGACTCGGACGACGACTCGGACGACAAGTAATCGACTGGTACCCTGAAGCGACCATGGCACACAAGAAGGGCGGCGGTTCGTCGCGCAACGGCAGGGACTCCGAGTCCAAGCGGCTGGGGGTGAAGGCGTTCGGCGGTCAGGACGTGAGCGCCGGCACGATCATCGTGCGGCAGCGCGGCACGCGCATCCACCCCGGCGATGGCGTGGGCAAGGGGAGCGACGACACGCTGTACGCGCGCCGCGCCGGCACGGTCGGCTTCCACGAGTCGAACAACCGCCGGTTCGCCACGGTGACGTCCGCCTCCGAGTAGTCCCGGCTCCGATCCAGCTCAGCGTTCCGCATTCGCTCGCTTCACGGCGTCCCGAACCGCGTTCCGCCATGCCCTGATCAGCCCGGCCACGTTCCCGGCCTGCTGCCACATGAACCCGGCGTTGTCGCTGCGCTTGCGCCGCGAGCGGAGCTGCGAGACGTCCTCGCCGGTGGCGGGCGGCGGCTGCGCGAAGAAGAACGCCAGCCGGACCGGCTCACCCTCCTTCTCGTACTCCACGAACAGCAGGGACGATCCCACCGGCCGCTTCACCTTCTTGATCGCGGTCAGCGGAACGTGCTCGTGATCGACCCCCCGTCGATGGTCGAACCGCAGGTGCGTCGGGCTGAGCGAGAGGCTGCCCTCGATCTCGCCGCCCAGCCCCCCGAGGCGGCTCAGCCACACCCGCGCAACGGTGGCCGGCCGGATCCCCTGCTCTGTGCTCTCCGAATCGGGTTCCATGGAACGGTCCATCTTCCTGTTTTCGCCTCAATCTCGGGCGAGGATCCTCCGCGCCCGCTGGCGGATCTTGCGGTTGAGGCGCCGCATCGACGACCCAAGCATTGGATCCCGTCCGATCCGCTCTCTGATGTGGTCGGTGACGTAGCGCCAGTCGATGGACTCGAATTGCGTGACGGCAACCGAGAGCGCCGACTTGAATTCGATCCCCTCTGATGTCTCGAAGGCGGTCGACCGGCGCAAGCGATCCAGGTAAAGGTCGTCGAGACCGATCAGCCGTGCTGTCCCCTCGCCGACTTGGACCTCGCGAATCCGAGACTCGTCGCCGTCGATCCGCGATTCGGGAAACTCAACGGCGACATTGGCCATCTCGTGGAGCCAGTGACGGCCCTCGCGCTTGAAGCCGAGTCGCTCGATCGTCGCGCGGTCTTCCGCCTGGAGGGGCGCGCAGAGGTCCAGGTCCGTTTCCTCGTACTCGGCTGCCGTCCAGTACTCCTCGGCCGTGCCGCCGACGACGATGGGGGCGTGGGCCAGCACCTCGGTGAGGGCAGCCGCAACAAGGAGATGCCGCTCGAGCCGATTCCGCGGGGGGCTACCCTCGGCGGCTTCGGCGAGCAGCCGCTTGGCTCTCGTAATGTTCCGGGGTGAGACCATCGGCGATCAGGGTCTTTGCCTCTGCACTGGAGGGTGATCGATCCCACGGATTGAATCGGTATTCCCCAAGAGCTCTCCGTGCTCGCTGGGCTCGTTCGCTCCGTGGCATCTCGACGCTGTCGTCGCCCCGCAGGACGAGTTCGACGGGCTTTCCGGTCGCTTCCGCGAATCGATTCAGCAGGGGGATCGTGGGATAGGTACGGCCGCTCTCGATCTTCGAGATCGCCGGCTGGCTCGTGCCCATCAGCTTCGCCAGCTGCCGCTGTGTCAGCCCGGCCTCGACGCGAAGCCGGGTGAGTTTGAGTCCGAGTGTGACTGCGTTCATTCCGGGAGTATATATCAAGAGAGCAATATATCGCGGGCTCCGCGGTCCGAGGAGCGTCGTACGCGCTCGCTTTCGGGACAATCGAGTGCATGGCGTTCGCAGATCAGACGGTGGTGCTCGTGCGGGGCGGGAAGGGCGGCGACGGTGCCGTCTCGTTCCGGCGTGAGCCGTACACGCCGCGGGGCGGGCCGGACGGTGGTGACGGGGGCGGCGGCGGATCGGTCGTCCTCGAGGTCTCGACGGGCATCCGTGACCTGTCCTGGCTCGCCGATCACCCCCACCAGCGGGCGAAGAACGGCCAGCCCGGCGGGAAGAGCCGGTCGTCCGGCGCGAGCTCCCACGATCTGGTCATCCAGGTTCCCGACGGGACGGTCGTGCACGACGAACGCGGCTACGTGGCCGACCTGGTGGGCGAGGGCGCGCGCGCGGTCGTCGCGCGCGGCGGCCGCGGCGGGCGCGGGAACGCGGCGCTCTCATCCGCCCGCAACCGGGCCCCGCGTCAGGCCGAGGCCGGCGAGCCGGGCGAGGAGCACCGCCTCGAGCTCGAGCTCCGCATCGTGGCCGACGTCGGCCTGGTCGGGCTCCCGAACGCCGGTAAGTCGACCCTGCTGTCCAAGCTCTCCGCCGCCCGGCCGAAGATCGCCGACTACCCGTTCACCACGCTGACGCCGAACCTCGGCGTCGCCGGCGAGGACGACCGGTTCGTCGTCGCCGACATCCCCGGCCTGGTCGAGGGCGCGGCCGAGGGCAAGGGGCTCGGGCACCAGTTCCTCCGTCACGTCACCCGCTGCCGCGTGCTGCTGCTGGTCGTCGACCTCACGGCGGCGGACCCGCCGCACGACCTGGCCACCGTCCGGGCCGAGCTCGCCGCGTACGACCCGGCGCTCGCCGATCGCCCGGCGGTCGTCGTGGGCACCAAGGCGGACCTGCTGCACACCGAGCCGGCCGATCTCGGCGAGGACGCCGTGATCGTCTCGGGCGTCACCGGCGACGGTCTCGACGAGCTCCGCGCGCACGTGGGCACCGCCGTCGGCGCCGCCAAGGCCGCCCAACCCGCGCTCGAGCCGTACGTGGTGCTGCGACCGGCCCGGGAGCGGTTCGTCGTCCGCCGGGAGGGCGAGCGGTTCCGCGTCGTCGGCCGCGACGTCGAGCGCTGGGTGGCCGGCACCGACTTCGACGACGACGGCGCCGTGGCCACCCTGCAGCGCCGCCTGGTCAAGGAGGGCGTCGAGCGGAAGCTCGCGTCGGTGGGCGCCCGGCGCGGCGACGAGATCGTCATCGGCGACCGGGCGTTCGAATTCCTCCCCGGCGACGAACCGCAGGACGCCGGAACCACGTAGAAGGGGAGCGATGGCCAACCGCAAGCAGGAGCTGATCCTGGAAGAGGACGCCCGGTGGGCGGAGCTGTGCGCTGCCCTGGACGGCGTGCCGCACGATCGCCTCCTGGAACCGGGGCTGAACGAGACGTGGAACGGCAAGGATCTGCTCGCCCACCTCGGGTGCTGGATGGCCGAGGCCGCGAACGTGCTCGAGCAGATCCGGTTCGGGACGTACGAGCCGCGCAGCATCGACCTCGACGCCATGAACGCCCGGTTCTACGAGGCCACCAGGGACCAGACGCTCCGCGACATCTGGGCCGAGATGGAGGCCGCGCGGACCCGGATGTTCCAGGAGTGGGGGCTGCTGCCCGAGATCACGCACCGCGCCGAGGAATGGTTCGTCGAGTCCGGGCCGGCCCACATCACGGAACACCTCCCGCAGCTCCAGGCCTACCTCCAGCGCGATGCCCGGGCCGACGGAGGCGCCTGAGTACACTTCGCCGCGTGGCGGAACGAGAGCGGCGCACGCGCCTCGGCGTGATGGGCGGAACGTTCGACCCGATCCACCACGGCCACCTCATGGCCGCGGAGGAGGCGCGCTGGCAGTTCGAGCTCGACGAGGTCGTGTTCGTCCCGACCGGCCAGCCGTGGATGAAGGCCGAACGCGACGTCTCGCCCGGCGAGGACCGCTACCTCATGGTCGTCATCGCGACCTCGCCGAACCCTCACTTCACGGTGAGCCGGCTGGAGATCGAACGCGAGGGCGCGACGTACACGGTCGACACGCTGCGGGCCATCCGTGAGGAACGCGGCGACGTGGACCTGTTCTTCATCACCGGGGCGGACGCCATGCTCGAGATCCTGCAGTGGAAGGACCCCGAGGAGGCGCTCGAGCTGGCGCACTTCATCGCGGCGACCCGGCCCGGGTACGACCTCTCGTCGTTCGCCGGCGGGACCGAGGACCCCCGCGTCAGCGTGATGAACATCCCGGCGCTGGCGATCTCGTCGACCGACATCCGCGACCGCGTGGCCGAGGGCCGCCCGATCCGGTATCTCGTGCCCGAGGGCGTCCAGATCTACATCTCCAAGGCGGGTCTGTATCGCGACGGCGAGGGCGGGTAGGCTGTCGGGGACGAACGCCGGCGCCGAGGCGGCCCGGCGGGCAAGGGAGGATCTCGCGAGGCGCATGACGGAACGAGGACGTGGCGGGGCGTAAGGGTTCGGGGAGCGCACTGCCCGACTCGAAGGACGTGGCCCTGGCCGCGGCGCGCGCCGCGGCGGAGAAGCAGGGCGAGCGCATCGCGGTGCTCGACGTCCGGGAGCTCATCGTCATCACCGACTACTTCGTGATCGCGTCGGCGTCCTCGGAGCGGCAGGCGCGCACGATCGTGGACGAGGTCGAACGCTCGCTCCGCGGCCTCGGCGTGAAGCCGCTCCGGCGAGAGGGCGAGTCCGAGGGCATCTGGGTCCTGCTCGACTACGTCGACGTCGTCGTGCACGTGTTCCGCGAGGAGGAACGCGACTTCTACGACCTCGAACGCCTGTGGGGCGACGCGCCGCGGGTGGAGTGGGAGTCCACGGAGTCGTCGGAAGCCGCCGCCCGCGGCTGACCGATCGTTCGCATTCGCGCTCGGCGGTTCGCTTTCGCGCCGCCGCAACAGCCCGAATATGCTCTTCCCTCATTTTCCCGAGCGGAAGGAGCCGCGATGTCGGACAGCGTGTACCGCGTCACCGAGGTCATCGGAACCAGCAGCGAGTCCTGGGAAGCCGCGGCCAAGAACGCGGTGGAGACCGCGGCGAAGACGCTGCGCAACCTGCGCGTCGGCGAGGTCGTGAAGTTCGACGTGACGATCGAGGACGGGAAGGTCACGGCGTACCGCGCGCGCGTGAACGTCTCCTTCAAGTTCGAGTCCGGGGAGTAGCCGCCGCGCGTTCCGACGCGTGACTCTTGGATGAGCCGTGGTCTCGTGGGGAGCGTTCTCGGAGGCCGAACCGGATCTCGCTGCGCGCGTGCTGGAGCGGTTCGGCGTGCGCAAGCACAGCACGCTCGCGACGCTCCGGCGTGACGGCTCACCGCGGATCAGCGGCACCGAGGTGTCGTTCGAGGGCGGCGAGCTCTCGCTCGGCATGATGGCCGGAGCGCTCAAGGCGCTGGACCTTCGGCGTGATCCCCGCCTTGCGCTGCACTCGCCGACCGAGGACTCGCCTGACGACGCCCCGAGCGCCTGGGGCGGCGAGGCCAAGATCGCCGGGCGTGGGATCGAGGCCGGCGAACTGGAGGAGGGCGCCCACCGGTTCGTGATCGACATCGCGGAGGTCGTGCTGACCCGGGTCGGAGAACCGGCCGACCACCTCGTCATCGAGTCGTGGCATCCGGACCGCGGTCTCGAGCGGCGGATCCGCCGATGAGCGCGACGTGGGTCGAGTTCGGGATCAGCGTGGCTCCCTCGTGGCAGGACCAGGATTCGGTGCTGCGTGCCGTGCAGGCCGCCGACGAGGCCGGGCTCGACCTGGTCGGGATTCAGGACCACCCGTACCAGTGGCGGTTCCATGACACCTGGACGCTGATCGCGTACCTGGCCGGCCGGACCTCGAGGGTGCGGTTCTTCACCGACGTCGCCAACCTCCCGCTCCGTCCGCCGGCGATGCTCGCCAAGGCCGCGGCGTCGCTCGACGTGCTCACCGACGGACGCGTCGAGCTCGGGCTCGGCGCCGGGAGCTTCTGGGACGCCGTCGCGGCGATGGGCGGCCCACGCCGGACGCCCGGCGAGGCGGTCGAGGCGATCGAGGAAGCCATCGACGTGATCCGCCTGGTGTGGAGCGGCGAGCGCGGCGTCCGCTACGACGGCCGCCACTACCGGCTGGCCGGGCTCCACACGGGCCCGAAGCCGGCGCACGACATCGGCATCTGGCTCGGCGCCTCGGGCCCGAGGATGCTCGACCTGATCGGCAGGAAGGCCGACGGCTGGGTCCCCTCGTCCGGCTGGGCCCCGCCCGACGCCCTCCCCGGGTATCTCGCGCGGATCGAACGGGCGGCCGCCGGCGCAGGTCGCGACCCCTGGTCGATCCGGCGTGTGTACAACGTCGGCGGTGCGATCGGCGAAACAAGTGGCAAGCCGTTCGAGGGCCCTCCGGGGCACTGGGCAGGGTGGCTCCTCCGCCTCGCCGAGATCGGGATGAACGCGTTCGTCTTCTGGCCGACGGGCCAGGACGTCGTGGGCCAGATCGAGATCTTCGCCCACGAGGTGGTTCCCGCCGTGAGATCCGGGCTCGGCTGATCCGCTCCACTTCCGCGGACCGGCCCGGCTCGGGCCCCAGGGGAATTCCCCTGGGCCCGGGAGTTGACCTCGTCAGATCTGCGGGATCCGCCGGATGGCGCCCAACGGCCGCGGCTGCTCCTCGAGGTCGGCGACCGCCTTCGGGTCGGCCGTCCGCACGGTGGTCGCGAGCTGGTCGAGGCCCTCGACGAGCTTGGCCGCGAGGTCGCTGCCGCGCGCGCTCAGGTCGTAGCTGGGCGGCGCGGTCGGGTCGACGCCGAGGACGGCCCGGCCGCTCGCGTACGAGCCGAGCCAGTCGGGCAGGACCGACAGCAGCGCCCGGAACCGGACCCAGCGGTGGTTGTCCCATCCGGTGAACGTCTCCCGGTAGTGCGGCTTCGTGAACTGGTCGACCATCACCTCTCCGGCCGCCTTGCCACGCTCGGCGAGTCCTTCGATCGTCGGGCCCTCCATGAACAGGTTCATGCCGCCTTCCTGTTTGGTCTGCAGGACCCGGACGATGCGGTCCCGGAACCCGGGGTGATCGAGGTGCGACCCGTCCTGCCAGTTGCGGGCCGTGTTCACCGCGGCGCTCCCGAAGCCGGCGACCGCGCCGAAGCCCCGCTCGGGGATGGGTGTCGACGTCGGGAGGATGGGGCGGTTGTCCCTGGCCCACTCGACGTTCTTCGTCTGGTCCGAGTCGGGTCCCCGTCGGCCGGAGAAGCGCCCGAGGTTGATCGCGAACGTCGGCCGGGAGGCGAGCGCCGCGTCGAACAGGTGCACCGGGAAGTTGCTGCAGAACCCGCCGTCCGTGAACCACTCCTTGGTGAACTGGAGTCCGGACGTCGGTGGCGCGGTTCCCGCCTTCTCCGCGGCGCGGAACTGGTCGGTCGCTTCCTGGGTCGCCTGATCCCGTCGGTCGATCGTCCACAGCGGAACCGCCGAGATGAGGAGCGGGAAGCTGAGCGACAGGCGGGTGGCGACGATGACGGGAAGGTGCTCGGCGTCGGGGAGGCGACGGAGCTTGACCCCGTCGACGACGGCGATGCTCTCCTCCCACCGCCATTGCCGATCGTCCCTGTCGCTCGGCGCCTTCGCCGGCGGGGCCTGTTCGAGCGCGTCGACGACCGGACCGGGGAACAGGGTCCGCCACGTCGCCGGGTCGAAGAAGAACCGCTTGGCCTCCCACGGCATCTCGTACGGCCGCCCCTCGCTGAGGCAGGTGGTGATCATGCGGAGGTCGACCCCACGATCCTGCTCGTGCCGCAGGGCGACCTCGGTGGTGCCCGTCCACAGCTGGCCGAACCGGAGCGGCCGGTGTTCGGCCTCGAGCCCGGCGACGCCGTCGATCCGGCTCGAGAGCCAGTCGGTGAAGCCGGGGTTGGCGTCGTCCGCGCCGAGACCGCGGCAGATGCCGAACAGGTTCTCGGGGACGGCGACCGTCATCTTGCTCATGAGCCGCAGCGTGATGGCGGCTGCGGCGCCGACCACCGCCAGGAGCAGTCCCGCGACGACGAGGAGCCAGCCGCTCAGACCGCCGCTCGTGGCTCCGATCACGAGGAGGGCGATCCCGAGGGCGGCCCCGACGACGCTCGCGACCGGGAAGCCCTTCAACAGCGACGCGATCACCGAACGGACCCGGGCGAACCCCGTGCGCGCAGGCCCGGGCCGGTCGCTGCCCGTGGCGGCGAGCATCATGCCGAAGAGCGGCTTGGTCGCCTTCTGTGGCTGGAACAGCGCGGCGAGCTTCCCGTCGCCGAGCTCGTTCGCCAGCGTCTCGAGCTGCCGGAATCCGCCCGTGGCCCGGCCGAACTCCGCCGCGGCGCCGAGGGCGGCCCCGATGGCGCCGGCCGAGGCGCCGCCGATCCCCCGGATCCGGTAGTGCGAACCGATGGCCGCGAGCGCTTTCGGGTAGACGACGCCCGAGGTGATCCCGCCCTTCATGACGACGTCGCACTCCTCGGTGGGGACGGCGAGCCGCTCCGGACCGCCGGTCACCGGGGCGGTCGCGTCCGGCGCGGGAAGACGGTCGGAGGGAGCGGTGCCTTCCGTCGGCGAGGTGTTCATGGGCGCCTCCTGGGTTCGAGTCTCCGTATCGTGACGACCCCGGCCGTGCCCGTCGAGTGGGCCGAACGAGCGGCGTTCGGGATCGCGTGTCGGATGGGGGTGTGACCCATCCGCCGGAAGAGCCTCCGACGAACGATTCGTTCTTGCGTCAGGGCTCGGATAACATCAATCAGCCTGCGTCCAAGGGGGTAACACGAATGTCCAGGTCCCGCATCGTGATCGCGCTCGTCCTCATATCGCTGAGTCTCGGCCCCGCGGCCAAGTGGTCGAGCGCCTCGGCCGGCCCGTCCCGCTGGGGAAAGACCGGCGAACTCTCGGTCAGTCCGCGCCGGGTCGCCCTGACGTTCACGCGGAGGCAACACTTCACCGCCCACGGGCCCGGGAGCGCCGGCGTCATCTGGTTCGTGGATGGCGTCCAGGGGGGCACCGCTGTCTCGGGGCTGATCACGTCAGCGGGCCGGTACACCCCTCCCAAGGCAGTCGGCTCCCACACCGTGAGGGCGACCACCGCCGACGACGCGCACTCGGCGATCGCCAGGGTGTTCGTGACCGACTACCCGGGGAACTTCACCTACCACAACGACCGCTTCCGCTCAGGGCACAACCTGCTCGAGACCGTGCTCGGCCCGGGCAATGTCAAGCCGGCAACATTCGGGAAGCTCTTCAGCTATCCGCTCGACGGGCTCACGTTCGCTTCGCCGCTGTACGTGGCAAACGTCCGCGTTCCCGGGAAGGGCTTCCACAACCTCGTGTACGTGGCGACGGAGCACGACAGCGTCTACGCGTTCGACGCCGACGGGCGGAGATCCACGCCAATATGGCACCGCAGCTTCATCGACCCGGCCCACGGGGTGACCACCGTTCCCGCATCGGACACCGAAGAGACGGGCGACATTCCGATCGAGATCGGCATCACGAGCACGCCGGTCATCGACCCGGGCACCCACACCTTGTACGTGGTCGCGAAGACGAAGGAGGTCGTCTCTGGGCAGCCCGCGAACTACGTGTTCCGGCTGCACGCCCTCGACATCGCCACCGGCGCCGAGAAGCTCGGCGGACCAACCGTGATCACCGCAACCGTGCCTGGGACGGGCCTCGGGTCGCAGGGCGGGCAGCTGCCGTTCAACTCACTCCGCCAGAACCAGCGGACCGGGCTGCTGCTGGCCAAGGGGGTCGTCTACTTCGGGTTCTCGAGCCACGGCGACCGGGAGCCCTTCCACGGTTGGGTCATGGGCTACGACGCCACCACGCTGGACCAGGTGATGGCGTACTGCTCCACCCCCGACGGCAACGACGGGGGCATCTGGATGAATGGAGACGGCATCGCCACCGACGCCACCGGGAGCCTGTTCTTCATCACCGGCGACGGCGACCTGAACGCCCACACCGGCGGCAACGACTACGGGGATTCGTTCGTGCGGATCAGCCCCGGGGGGGTCGCGCGGGACTTCTTCGCGCCCTCGGTCCAGTCCGACCTGGACGCCGCGGACCTCGACCTGGGATCCGGGGGCGTCCTGCTGCTGCCGAAACAGGCCGGCCCGCACCCCTACGAGATGGTGAGCGCCGGCAAGAACGGCACGATCTACCTTGTGGACCGGACCGACATGGGGAGCTTCGACGAGACGACGGACCACGTCGTGCAGGAACTGGTGAACATCTTCACGGAGAAGACCGGCATCGTGGGCGGCAACTTCAGCTCACCCGTCTTCTTCAACGGCCGCGTGTACTTCAGCCCGGTCATCGACCACGTCCAGGCGTTCCGCCTGAACAACGGGCTTCTGTCGACGTCGGCGACCTCCGAGTCGGCAGCGACGTACGGGGGCCGTGGGGGCACCCTGTCCATCTCCGCGAACAGGACGCGCCACGGCATCCTGTGGGCCTTGGAGAGCAAGGGTTCGAGCCCGGGCACCCTCCATGCCTACGCCGCCGGCAACCTGGGCACGGAGCTCTACACGAGCGACTCGGCCGGGTCACGGGACACGCTCGGTCCCTGGATGAAATTCAGCCTTCCCGTCATCGCGAACGGGAAGGTATACGTGGAGACGGCCGACCCGCTGAGCGACAACCCGCCGATGGACAACCGCCTGGTGGTCTACGGGCTGTTGCCCTGAGCCCGGACGCTCGTCCGCGGGTCAATGATTTGATCGCCTCCAGCAGGAACGCCGGGAGGAGACGATGGGCACTGCGAGCCCGTCAGTCGAAGGCCCTGGCGCAGCCGTCGGCTGCATCCTCGACTCGTCCTTCTCCCTCCGTTGGCATGGGGCGACCGGCTACAAGGTTTCACCGTCCGATAGGGCTCCGCGGAGCGTGATGATCCCCTGCCGGATGCGGCTCTTGGCCGTCCCGAGCGGGACGCCCTCGAGTTCTGCGACGCGTGAGGACGACGCCTCGTCGAAGTAGTTGAGACGCACGGCGGCGCGCTGCTTGGGCGGGAGGGCGTCGATCGCTCTCCGCGCGCGGTCGACGAGGTCGCGATGTACGGCCAGCTGCTCCGGGCCGGGCTCGTTCGAGGCTTCGGTGTTCGCCGACTGGGACGAGAAGATCCTCGTTTCCAGCGTCCGACGCCGAAGGACGTCGAACGCCAAGCTCCGTGCGATCAGCATGACCCATACATCAAGCGAGCCTCGCGCAGGATCGAATTTCGAGCCGGCGCGCAGCAGCTTGAGGAAGGTGTCCTGCACGAGCTCCTCCGCGTCGGTGTTGTTCCTGAACAGGACGAGACCGAGCCCGTACACACGCGACGCGAAGCGATCGTAGAGGGCAGCGGCTGCATCGGGTTCTTTGCGCAGGTACGCAGCCATCAACTCCTGGTCCTCGTGGTTCGCTGTTGATGCGCCCTCCCAGCCCGGCCTTTTGCCCGATCTGCCGGGTTGCTCACGATTCCTGAACCGCGCCATCGATCCAACCCTCCGCCGAGTTCGCTTCGGTCCGGGCGGACTCCACGGTAGGCAGCAGGGATCGCTGAGCAAACCCTGGAATCAGTACGTTCAATGCATGGTCTCCTCGCGAATTGGCGCTCTTCAGCGAGGGTCGAACTGGCCATGGCGCTCTGGCTCGGAAATCCGTCGCGCCAGCTCGGTTCGCGAGCGGACGCCGAGCTTGGTGTAGACGCGGCGCAGGTTCGCCTCGACGGTGCTGACGCTCACGAACATGGCCTGTGCCGCCTCCCGGTTCGTCAGGCCGCTCGCCACGAGATCGGCGAGGCGCAGTTCCGTGGGCGTCAGGCCGGTTGGACTCGGAGCCCGACCACCGATCCTGGCGACCTCGGCGCCGGCTTTGGTCACCCACAAGGCCGCGCCGAGGCGGTCGAAGATCCGGGACGCCTCGTCGAGCGATTCCCGCGCCAGTCGCCACTTCTTCATCCGGCGGAGCACCTGACCCCGGGCGAGCGACGTTCGGGCCAGCTCGAACGGCTCGTCCAGTTCCCCGTGATGCCGGACGGCCCGCTCGAACGCGGCGAGTGCCCCGGAGGGGTCGTGGAGCGAGGCGGCCAGCAGCCCACGACATCGCTCCCCGGTGGCGAGCGCCCAAGTCCGCCCCAGCGCCGTCGCACGAACCATGCTCTCCTCCAGCAGGAGACCCGCGGTATCCACGTCGCCCAGCGCGATCAACGCCTCGATCTCGTCCGGTAGGAAGCGCAACATGCCCGGCTCCCCGAGCCCCGTCTCGACCAGGCCTTCGGCAAGCGGCCACAGAATTCCGTGCGCCTCTTTCACATTGCCGAGCGAGAGCTCGAGGAAGCCCAGCGCCGACTGGTTGAGGACGGTCGCCTGCACGAGCCCCGAGCCGCGGGCGAGCTCCAAGCCCTCACCGGCGGCCGCCCTGGCAGCCTGCTCATCGCCCAGATGACCGGCGATGAGGGCCATCGCGGAGAGGGCGTGCGCCCGGTAGGGCTGCTGGCCCGTCCACGCCGTGATCGCGCAGCTCTCGTCCGCGTGGTCGCGGGCCCGCGCCCAGTTGCCGGCCCGGCACTCCAGCTGGGCCAGCAGGAAGAGGACCACGGCCAGCGAACCCTCGTCACCCCCCTCGCGGCAGCGCTTCTCGAGGTCGCCGAACATCGATCTCGCTGCAGCGAGATCGTCGGTCCACAGCAACATGCACGCCATTCGGAACGTCGGGCTTCGAAGGGGCCGAAGCTCCCCTCCCGTCCCCTCCAGCGCCACCGCGCGCTGCATCAGGCTGAGCTGGGCACCCTCGCCGGCGAAGAAGTCGTTGAGGCCGAACATCGACAGACTCTCCGCCAGCGCGGTCTCGTCACCCTGGGCTTCGGCGAGGTCCACGGCCGCGCTCGCGTGCGCCCTCGCGCTGGCGCGGTCCCCGACGGAGTCGGCGTCCACCGCGAGCTCCATGTGGATCTGGGTCTTCAGCTCGGGATCGCGCGCCGCCTGCACCAGGGCCTGCTCGGCGAGCGCGCGGGCGGAGCCGGCGTCGTGGCTCTGGTATCGGACCCGAGCGAGGAATAGCAGGGCCTCAGCCTGGAGCCAGCCGGGAGGAGCCACGTCGACGGCCTCCTCGAGCAGCATGGCAGCCTGGCCCATCTCGGCCGCCTCGAGCGCGTACTGGCCGGCGTGAACCGTCCGATGGATCCGGGTCTCCGACAGCTCGGGCGGGGTGAGCTCGCGGGCGAGCTTGGCGAGCTGGGCGGCAGCCTCGGGCGCCCCCCGGCCGCGAGCTCGCCGGGCCGCATCCTCGAGCTCTGCCGCAACATCCTCATCCGGGCCTTCTGCGGCGAGCGCGAGGTGAAGCGCGCGCTCCTCCTGCCCGACGACCACCGCCGCCAGACGACGGTGGACGTCCCTCCGAGTCCGGCCGGAGGACTCTGAATGAAGGACGCTCGCCAGCAGTGGGTGCGTCATTCGGAGGGGCCCACCGTTTCCTTCGATCACCCCGGCATGGAAGGCAGCCTCGATGTCATCCTCCGCCGTCGGAGCTCCAATGGCCTGCACGACGACCGGGATCGTCGGCTGTGACGCGGCGGAGATGATCAGGAGCACCTGTCTGACCGGACCCGAGAGCTGGGACAGTCGGTCCTTGACCAGGTCGCGGAGGTTTGCGGGGACTGGTAACGCCGCCCCAGGCTCGTGTTCGACCCCCCGTCGCAGGAGGGCATGTCCGAGCTCCAGCGCGAAGAAGGGATTGCCGGCAGACGTTTCGTGAATGCGCTGGGTGACCGACCGCGGGAAGTCCGTGGAGAGCTGGGAACGCAACATCTCGTGAGTGGCTTCCGGCGTCATCGGCCCGACCACGAGCCGCTGAAGTCGATCGTCGGCGAGGGCCCGGCTGAGACCGAGCGGCACTGACTCGAGCTCCCGGGATCGCGCCGTCAGGATGAGGGCGATGGGCGCGTCGTCGAGCCGCCGGGCCGCGAATTCCACGACCCGTGCCGATGGCGCATCCAGCCATTGGGCATCGTCGATGGCGATCAGACAGGGACCTGCGGCGGCGAGCGCCAGAAGCGTGCCGTGAAACGCGGCAGCGACGGCCCGCTGGTCGGGTGGAGACCCGATCGCATCGGCCCGGAGCAGCGCGATCTCCAGGGCGGATCGCTGGGGGAGCGGGAGCGCCTCGAGCGTCTCGTCGCCGATTCCTCGAAGGAGGTCTCCGAGGGCGGCGAACGAGAGCTTCGCCTCGGATTCGGTTGGCTCACACGACAGGACGCGGTAGCCGCGACCGCGTGCCTGGGAGAGGGCCTCCAGCCACAACGTGCTCTTCCCGATGCCCGCCTCTCCGCCGATGATCAGCGCCACCGGTCCCGACGGGACGAAGTCGAGCAGGCGGGTAACGGTGGCCACCTCGGTCTGCCGGCCGAACAGGGCTCGCTCCATCATCGCCTCCCCGCCGGTGACGCGGGGCAGGACATTATCCGCTCGGAGATCGGGCTCCGCCATCGTCGAGCCTCGCTCGTGGGGACCTTGCCTCCCGGATCGATGAACGGCGTTTGACCGCCCGCGTCCAGCAGTCGGCTTGTGTCGTTCGTCACATCGATGAGCCGAGGGGTGGCCCCGTCCGTAGACCGCACGAACACGGTCGACCGACGACGCATCGAGCAAAGGAGAGACCAATGGTTCGTGTACTTCGCAAACGAGGCTCCGTTCTGGGGCTGTCGGTCATCGCGGTCGGGCTGCTGCTGTCCGCGTGCGGCGGAGCCGGATATGGCTCCTCAGCCGCGCCTCCGTCGGCGCCCGCCCATGCGCCCGCGGGCACCGTCGTCGGTACGCGGTCCGTCCCGGGGATCGGCACGGTGCTGGACGACGCAAAGGGCCTGACCCTCTACTACCTGCCCACCGACACGAGCACCAAGACCACGTGCACCGGAGGGTGCGCCCAGGTGTGGCCGCCGTTGCTGGCCACGAACGGGACGCCGAACGCCTCCCCTGGTGTGACGGGCACGTTCGGGACGTTCGAACGACCCGACGGGGGGAGGCAGGTCACGTTCAACGGCATGCCCCTGTACACGTTCACCGGCGACTCGGCGCCGGGTCAGGTGAACGGCCAGGGCATCGACGGTTTCTTCGCCGCGACCACCTGACCGACCCGCCCGGAATCCGACACTCGCGGGTCGAATTGGGTTGACCCGATCACAGAAAGGATCCCCCATGAACACGCATGGTCTTCGTCGCGGAGCACGGCTCGCCCTGGCCGCCACCGCGGTGTCCGCCGCAATACTGACCGCCAGCCCCGCCTGGGCAGCTGATTCGGCCTCGGCAGCGATCGTCGGCCGGACCCTCTCGATCGTCGGCTCGGGCGGCGCCGACAACATCGTGGTCTCGATCCCTGCAGCGGACCCGAACACCCTCGTCGTCGCATTCCTGAGCACCGGCACGGAACAGGCCTTCGCCCGCGGGGCGATCGACGCGATCGACGCATCGCTCCTCGGTGGCGACGACGCCTTCTTTGCCACCGGCGTCCCCATGGCGAAGCCGTCGAGGATCGACGGTGGCGGGGGCGCCGACAGAATCGTCGGCACCGCGGGCGACGACGTCATCCTGGGCCAGGGCGGCAACGACTCCATCGATTCCGGCCCGGGCACCGACGCGATCCTGGGCGGCGGGGGCGACGACTTCACGGTGGGCGGCCTCGGCCACGACACCGCGTCCCTCGTCGGTGGCGACGACACGTTCCTGTGGAACCCCGGCGACGGCAGCGACGACGTCGACGGTGGGGGCGGCCGCGACACCCTGCTGTTCAACGGCGCCGGCGCGGGCGAGATCATGAGCCTGTCGCCGGTCGGGGAGCGGGCAGTGTTCCTCCGCAATCTCGGGGGCATCGTCATGAACAACGACAACGTCGAGGTGCTGGACCTGAACGCGCTGGGTGGCGCCGACCAGATCACGGTGAACGACATGACCGGCACGGACATGGATGAGGCCGACATCGACCTTTCGGCGACCGGCAATGGTGGCGCCGGCGACGGTGCCGCCGACGTCGTGACCGTCAACGGATCCAACGGGGACGACCTCGTCAACGTCGTCGGCAACGGCACCCAGGTCGACGTGTCAGGTCTGCAGCCGGAGACGAGGATCGCCGGTAGCGAGGTCGCTCTCGATCTTCTCCAGGTCAAGACGCTCGACGGCAACGACCGGGTCACCGTCGACCCCAGCGCGACGGCGCTCATCGGTGTGACGACCGACCTCGGTGCCGGTCAGCACTGACACGCGCGACGCCGTTTGTGCATCGGGGCTTCCCGGAATGGGAAGCCCCGATCGCGCGTACACGACGGGCAGGTCGACCCAACCCACGGCGATTGGGCCGGCGCCGGAGGGAGCCTGCGACGGCTGGCCTCGGGCAATGGACTGTCGTGCCCGGAATGCCGGCCGGCCAACCCTCGTTGGTAGACTGCCTGCCGACGAGGGCCTGTAGCTCAGTTGGTAGAGCGCTTGCTCGGCAGGCAAGAGGTCAGGGGTTCGACTCCCCTCAGGTCCACTCTCGGAAACGGGCTCTGACCTGCCCGTATCCGGCGCACTGTTCCACAAGACTGCTAGTTTCGTGGCACAGGAATGGCACAAAGTGGGAGCGGTGGTCCGCGATCGTCGCCGCGAAGATCAGCCTGAGGCCGGTTCCCCACGATCTCCGTCACACAGCCGCATCGCTAATGGCCTCGTTCGCTTCTCCCTGCTCCAGGCGGGAGAGGTGCTCGGGCACTCGACGGCGACGATGACGGCCAGGTACTCGCACCTCTTCCCGAGCGACCTGGATGCTGCGATGCGTCGCCTGGACGCTCTCGCCTCGGCCACCGGGCCACTGGCCCGGCCTCAGCTACCAAGCGGGCGACAGAGTCGGAGGGCGCCGCTGAAGGTCCCTGCCGAGGACGGAGGGCAACGCGGTGGGGAACTCGGAGTTCCACGGCGTTCCGCTCAGCAGGGGAAGATCCTCACCGCCTTGCTGGGCCCGAACAACGGATCACCCGGGTACCGGGCCACGATCCGGCAGGTGCCCGGCTTGGGCCGCTTGAACGAGGTCGCGTAGTGGCTGTCGTTGAACCCGTCGTGGTTGATGTCCGTCCGTCCCGACAATGCCGGCTTGTGGAGCACCAGCCGCACGAAGACACCTTTCTGCTTGCGGGACAGGGCCACGCTGACGTGCTTGGCCGGTCGGGGGGGCGAGACCAGCCCCTTGACGTAGATGCGGCCGCCATTCTTGTGGACCGCCGTCGTGGTCCGCGTGTCGTCGTTGACGATGGTGCCCACGCTCTGGCCGCCCACGATGTACGCGTTCGTGGAGCTCACGAGGTTGAGGAACAGCCGCTCGTTGTGCTCGAGGAGCTTGTCCCCGATCACCGGGACTGTGATCGTGGCCGTGAGGGTGCCCGTACCCGGCGGGATGTTCAAAGTCCCCCTTGTCTGAACGAAGTCGGTCGGAGCGAGCGCCGTCCCACTGGCGGTCCGGTACTTCACCGACACGGGCGTGTTGTTCCCGTTCGCCTCGGTGACGGTGAAGGTCAGCTGGACTTGGCCGGTGTTGCTCTCCCGGATCCCGGCCTTCCCCACGCGCAGTGTGGGAGTGTTCGGAGGGGGCGAGTCGTTGTCCGTGATGGTCACCGTGGAATCCGTTCCCAGTACGGCCTTGGCCGGGTTCGCCAGGTGGACCTGGAAGGTCTCGTCCCCCTCGGCGATGTCGTCGCCCTTGATCACCAGCAGAATTGGGGCCGACGTCTGGCCGGGCAGGAACGTGAGGGCACCGGTCTTCGCCGAGTAGTCGTCCGGGGACGTGGCGGTCACGTCCGCGATCGAGTACTCCACGGACACGGTGAACGCGCTCGGGGCGGAGAGCGACACCGGAACGCTCGCCGTGGTGGTCTGCCCGGTGTTGCCCTCGACGACCGAGGTGTCGGCGGAGTTCACCGTGGGCGGGCCGTCGTCGTCGAGGATGGTTCCCGTCGCCGTGCCCTGGTCGATCGTGAGACCGGCGGGGTTCGACAGCGTCACGGTGAACGTCTCGTTGGGCTCATCCACGACGTCCCCGTTCACCACGACGTTCGCCGTCCTCGTGAGCAGGTGCCCGTTGAATCGAACCGTGCCGCTCGTCGCCACGTAGTCGGACGGACCCGTTGCGGTCCCATCCTGGGTCTGGAATTGGACGGATGCATGCTTCGCGCTTGCGCTGATAGTGACGGTGAACGACATGTTCACCGTGCCAGCGTTCCCCTCGGTCACGGATGCGTCCGAGATGGAGACCGTCGACGTGGTCGCGGCGAAGGAGGGCGATGCCAGAATGCCCCCCACCGTGGAGGTGATTAGGACGCTGGACGCCACCGCGATGCTGAACCGGCGCAGTGGCCGCACGAAGGACTGCCTAAACATTTCGATGTCCCTTCTTAGGTCGACTCGATGACCACGTCGGTACAGCGCCCTTCGACCTTGATCGGGCGAAAGGCACCAAGTGGGGGACTCTTGGTTCCTTTCGGGGAGACCATTGGTCCGATCTCAGTCCTTGGTTCCGCCCGTCACCAACGCGCTGACGGCCAGTATCAACAGAACGGGAGCTGGTCAGGTCGGTTCACGACCGACTCCGCGCCCGCTCGGCGCTGGCGGGCGGCCGAACTGCCCGGGGCCTCACCCCTCGGGATAAGGTCCGAACGGGGCCAGCTGCGGCGGCCCTCTGAAACGCGGTCTCGAACGCGGCCGTGGCCCCGCCGCCGTTCGAACGGGATCCTTCGGAGCCTCTCGCGGTCGCCGGATTGACGCATCGGAGCCCATCCGCCTACACTGAACCAAATGGTTAAGTTTGCGACGCTTGACCGGACGTTTGCGGCGCTGTCGGACCCGACCCGACGCAGCTTCCTCGAGCGCTTGTCGACGGGACCGGCGTCGATCAGCGAGCTCGCGTCGCCGCACGACATCTCGCTCCCGGGCGCCCTCAAGCACATCCGGATCCTCGAGGAGGCGAACCTCGTGAGCACCGAGAAGCGGGGCCGGACGCGCGAATGTCGCCTCGGCCCCGCCGAGCTGGATGACGTCTCCAGGTGGATCGAGTGGTACCGGGGTCGATGGGAGCGTCGGCTCGACCGACTGGAGGCCGTGGTCGAGCGACGGGCGAAGCAGGAGCAAGGGAGGCAGCCATGACCTTCGGCGGCAGGATCGAGCGACTCTTCGACGCGCCTGCGGAGCTCGTGTTCGAGACGCTGGTCGGCCCAGAGTTCCAGGAGGAGCTGTACGCCGGTCTCGTCAAGGACTTGCGCCTCGAGCGCTTCGAGATCGATCTCCGGGTCGGCGGGACCTGGACGATCGTCCTCGGTCCGCCCGCCGGCCGGGGCGAGCCCGACCGGATCACCAGCGTGTTCCGGGAGGTCGATCCGCCGAATCGGCTCGTCCACGATGTTGCGATGTACGCGAGCGAGTGGGGCCGGACGGTCTCCTTCGTCGAGACCATCACGCTCGAAGAGAGGCACGGCAAGACGCTGGTCGCGATCGAGCTGGGCGGATTGGAGAACGAGGCCGACCGGGACGCGTTCATGAGCGGGACGCCGTCGTTCGTGGACGCCCTCGAGCGCGTCGTCGCGCTGCGGGTCGCACGCGAGGGCGAGCGGGGAAGTATGCAATGAACGCCCCCGCCTCGATCACCATCACGCCGGTCCGCGTTGCCGACCTGCTCGCCGAGGGCGAGCGAATGCCTGTCAACGTGCACGTCATCGACCATCCCGATGGGCGCGTGCTGGTCGACACCGGCATGACGGAGCTGCACCCGGCGGTGGCCGACATGGATCCCCGCCTCCAACCACTCAGCCAGCAGGATTTCGATCTCGCCGGCATCGACATCGTCGTCAACACACACCTGCACTTCGACCACTGCGGCGGCAACCACCTCTTCGCCGGCAGGCCGACCTACGTCCAGCGTTGGGAGCTCGACGACGCGCGCAGCGAGGACGACTACACCATTCGCGAGTGGGTCGACGCGCCCGGCGTGAGGTACGTGCCGGTCGACGGCGAGCTCGAGCTGCTCCCCGGGCTCCGACTCGTCCCGGCGCCGGGCCACACACGCGGCACGCAGGTGGTCGTCGTCGAGACCGGCGGGCGTCCGGTCGTCATCGGCGGCGACGTGGCGGTTTGGTTCGGCGAGCTCGACGAGCCGCACACCGAAGGCCAGCTGCTGGTGCGTGCGCTCGACCCCGAGCTGGTCTGGCTCGCGCACGAGCACGAGCCATGGCGACCCCGCACCGTCTGAGGCATCACGCTGGCGCTACCTCCAGCAGATCCGGCGCGACCACCTGCTCGCCCTGTCGATCCGTGCGCTGAGGGCTAGCGCGCCACGCGGTAGCGGAGGTAGACGATTTTCGAGCTGAAGGTGCGGGTCTCGACGAGTTCGAGATCCACCCGGCGCTCGCGCTGGGGAAAGAACGATGTGCCACCGCCAACCAGCACCGGGTGGACCCTGGCCCGGTACTCGTCGATCAGACCCAACGTGGCCGCCTCGGCGGCGAGCGTCGCGCCGCCGATCGCGATGTTGCCTTCCCCCGGCTTGGCTCGCAACCGCTCGATCTCATCCGCCAGGCCGCCGGAGGCGAGGTGGGCATTGCCCTGGACCGCCGACAGCGTGGTGGAGAACACGACCTTCGGCAATGGCTTCCAGAGCGCGGCCCACTCGAGCTGGGCGTCGTCGAGCGTGGAATCCTCGTCGGCGGTCTCCCAGTACAGCATCGTCTCGTACAGCCGTCGTCCCATGACGTAGACGCCGACCTCTCGGATCTCGTCGATCCAGGAGCGGAAGACCTCGGCGTCGGGCGCCGTCCAGTTGAAGTCGCCGTCCGGCCCGACGATGTAGCCGTCGAGTGAGACGTTCATCGAATAGGTCACGCTGCGCATCAGAGTCCTCCTCCGTAACGGGTTCGACAGTACGACCGCCGGCCGTTCCCGGCAGCAACGCTCCCGGCAAGAAAACTGGCCGGATGTGCGCCCAGTCCTGACCAGAACTGCCACCAGAGCCTGGTGCCTCCTCACGTATCAACAGGCAAGGGGCTGAAGGGCAGCCGCCCCGAGGAAGAGGACGGGTGGACCGGAATCGGCGTCCATCCAGGTGGTGCTCGCTGCCGGGGGCGACACGTTCCCCTCTCCCCACCCGTCCTCTCCTCGACTCGAGAAAGGGGAGAACGTGAGGAAGACGAAATTCCTTGGTGCGCTCGCCCTGACATGCACCCTGGCGCTGTTTGCGGCCGCATGTGGCGGAGGCGGAGGCGGCGAGGCAACAACGGCCCCGACCACTGCCGTCACGAGCGGTGCCGCCACCGGCTCGCCGCCGGCCCCGACCTCAGCGCCGGCGACCACCCAGGCGGACAAGGGCGGGACCTACCGCACCGCGATCGAGAGCTTCGGGTTCACCGGGGCCTTCGACCCGACGGGGGAGTACCTGGGGGCGGCATGGGGTCTGTACAGCGACTTGTTGCTCCGGACCCTGATGACGTACAAGCACATCGAGGGAGTCGACGGCGACGCGCTGGTCCCGGACATCGCCGAATCCAACCCGGACGTCTCCGCGGACGGGCTCACCTACACGTTCCGCCTGAAGTCGGGTGTGAAGTTCGGCCCGCCGCTCGACCGGGACGTGACCTCGAAGGACATCGAGTACGCCTTCGAGCGCATCAACACCAAGTCCCTGGTGGCCCAGTACGGCTTCTACTACAACGGGGTCATCGTGGGCATGACGGGGCAGGAGAAGAAGCCGGCCCCGGTGGAGGGCATCGAGACGCCCGACGATTCGACCATCATCCTCCACCTCGAGAAGCCGACCGGCGACCTCCTGTACCGCCTGGCCATGCCGGCCACGGCGCCCATTCCGGAGGAAGTGGCGGGCTGCTTCGACAAGGCGGGGGACTACGGCCGGTACATGATCTCCTCGGGCCCGTACATGATCGCGGGCGAGGACGCGCTCGACGCCACGTCGTGCGAAACCCTGAAGCCGATCTCCGGCTTCGATCCGACGAAGGAACTGACGATCGTCCGGAACCCGAACTACGACCCGGCGACCGACTCTCCCGAGGTTCGCTCGAACAACATCGACGGCGTCAACGTCGTGATCAACACGAACACTGACGACATCTTCCAGAAGATCCAGGCCGGCGAGCTCGACGGCTCGTGGGCCTCGACCCCGCCCGCGCCGGTGGAGCAGGCGTACCTCACGGACCCTGAGCTCAAGGGGCTGCTCCACTCGGACCCGGGTGACCGGACGTGGTACATCACGATGAACATGCTCACGCCGCCGTTCGACGACATCAACGTCAGGCGGGCCGTGAACTACGCCATCGACAAGCAGGCGCTGCAGAAGGCATGGGGCGGGCCGCCGCACGGCGACATCGCCACGCACATCATGCCTCCGACGGTGCTCGACTTCGGCGGGGAGGAGTACGACCCCTACGCCACTCCGAACGAGGGCGGCTCCGCGGACCTCGCCAAGCAGGAGATGGCCAAGTCGAAGTACGACACCGACCAGGACGGGGTCTGTGACTCGGCCGTCTGCGACAACCTCGTCTTCATGAACCGGAGTTCGCCACCGCAGGTCGACATGACGCCTTCCATCGTGGACAGCCTCTCGTCCATCGGCATCTCGCTGAAGGTCCGCGAGCTGGACTCGAGCACCTGCTACACGACGATCCAGACGGTGAAGAACCTCGTCCCGATCTCGGCCTGCCCGGGCTGGGGCAAGGACTACGCGGACCCGTCGACGTTCGCGGTGCTGTTCGACTCGAGCGGCATCAGCTGCGAGGGGCAGATCGACTACTCCGAGATGGGCATGGACGACGCCAAGGCAGAGGAGTGCGGCGTCAAGGCGGAGTTCGACAAGGTCAAGGACTCGATTCCGAACGCGGACGCGGACATCGCCAGGTGCAACGCGCTCACCGGCGACGACCGGACCTCGTGCTGGATCCAGCTCGACAAGGACCTGATGACCAAGTACATCCCCTGGGTCCCGTACCTGTGGAGCACCAACTTCACGGTCGTCGGTCCGAGCGTGACGACGTACGTGTATGACCAGTTCTCCACCACGATCTCGTGGTGTCACATCGCCGTGAACAACAACATCGACCCGGAGTCGCTTGGCATAGGACGCCGGGAGTTGCCATCGGGAAGGAGGGGCCGCCACCTCGCGGCGGCCTCTCCGAACGTGTGGCGGCGGGGGCCGGCTGCACGACGCGGCGCGTCGTCCATCGGCTCCGATGGGCGATCTCTCCTCCCTCGTGTCCTCGTACATCCTGGCAAGTACTCCTTGCTCACACCGCGCGCGAGAACGACACCTCGGGGGTGAATCGGCCAATGGGACCGCATCGGGTCGTCACGGTGGCGCAGGAAGGCGCGGTGCTGCTGGACGTGGCAATTCCGGTGCACGTGTTCGACTACGAGGGAGGCGGCCGGTACCGTCATCGCCTCGCGGGAGCGGAAGGAGGCTGCGTTCGGTCATCGACCGGCCTCCCGATCGCGACCCAGGGGGGCCTGGGTCTGCTCCGAGGTGCCGACACGATCGTGGTTCCCGGGTACGTCGAGATCGACCGTCGCCCCCCTGAAGCGCTGCTCGGGGCCCTGCGAAGCGCGGCGCGTCGGGGAGTCCGCATCGTGTCGATCTGCACCGGGGCGTTCACGCTGGCGTGGGCCGGGCTGCTCGACGGGCGACGGGCGACCACGCACTGGGGCTCGTGTCACCACCTCGCGCGGATGTTCCCGCTCGTCGAGGTCGACTCCAGCGTGCTCTACATCGACGACGGGGATGTGATGACGAGCGCGGGCGTGGCCGCCGGGCTCGATCTGTGCCTGCACGTGGTGCGGAACGATCATGGGGCCACCGTGGCCAAGCAGATCGCCCGGCGCACCGTGGTCGGCCCCCATCGCGACGGTGGGCAAGCGCAATTCCTCCTCCATCCGGTCGCGGACCCCGATCAGGGGAGCTCGGTGGCGTCGACCATGGCATGGGCCCTGGACCACCTCGACGAGCGGCTGACCCTGGGCCGAATGGCGTCGGTGGCCAGGATGTCGGTGAGGACCCTCAGCCGGCGCTTCCGAGAGGAAGGCGGCACGACGCCGCTGCAGTGGGTGCTCTCCCAGCGAGTCGTCCGCGCGCAGGAACTGCTCGAGACGACGAGGTTAACGGTCGAATCGGTCGCCCACCGGACCGGATTCCGGGATGCTCCGACCCTCCGGCGCCACTTCGTCGCTCGCATCGGAACAACCCCCAATGCCTATCGCGAAGCGTTCGGGGCACGGTCGCCCGAGAACGGTCGGTCCCGGGCGTCGTGACCCGCGACCGCTGATGAGGCACCGTCAGCGGATCATCGCCCCCGCTCAGGGGAGCGGGTCGCCGTTCTCGTCCACCCGCTGGACCTGCATCGTGTAGCTCCACGTCATGTCCAGCGTCGCCGTGTGACCGAGCGAATCCTGGGTCCAGTGCCCGCTGTTCTGGAAGTGCAGTGTGAACGGCGTCTTCTGGAGGAACGTCGACAGCGGGAGCGTCTGGACGGTCGACGAGTTGGGGACGCTGGCGAAGAAGTCGCCCACGTTGCAGTTGGCGTTGTTCGTGTCGACGAACCCGATCGACGGGTTGCTGACGGTCCATTGGAGCGTCACGTCGGTCGCTGTCAGCGACCCGTTGCTGATCGACGGGCCGATGGGCCAGTCCCCGGTCGGCTGCGGCACCACGTCGAAGTTCGTGCTGCACGACTGCTCCGGCGGGAACGTGCAGCCGTTCACGATGTAGTGCCAGTGGGCCGGGATCCGCGGAGCGATCTGCCCGAACAGCCCGTTCGCGAAGGGCCCCGGCAGCAGGCCGATCTTGAAGCTCGGGTCGAACACCGGCGACGAGAGCGTCCCTGAGAACGTGGTGTCCCCCGACACGCCCGATGCGCATACCTGCGAGCCGGTCTGCGAGCCCGTCGTGTGCTCGGTGAACGACGCCGAGAGGACCTTGTAGTACATCGGGAGGCACAGGTTGCGGAGCACCAGCAGGCTGCCGTCATCCGGGAGCGGCACGTCGGTGTGCCCGTTGCCGAAGATCAGCGCCAGCGTTGTCACGTCCTCCGTCGACTTGTCGCGACAGAACGCCACGACGTCCTTCGACGTCCAGTCCTCCACCTTGGTCGAGCCGTTGCGCAACGTCGTGACCGCCGTGACCGAGGCCGACGGGTCGCCCAGGCTGTTCGGGTCGCGCGCGAACACGACCTGGCGGGTCTTCGGATCGTTGAACTCGTACCACTGGTAGCGGGCCGACAGATGCTGAAGGTCGGTGTCGAGCCCCAGGACGTTGTTGGCGTTCCCGGCGAGCCCGACCTTCATCGGGGTCGCGCCGGTCTCGGGTTTTGCCCCCGGTTGGAGCCCGTCCCACACCTGATAGTCGTCGACGGCGTCGCGGTTCCAGTTGTCGGCGACGAACAGCCGCCACTGCTTCTGGAGCTTCCCGGGGACGGCACCGTCGATCGCGTCGAGGCTGCCGGTCGTCTGGATCGCGTTCCAGATGGTGGGGACGATCCCGGGTGAGTTGAGCGAGCGGACGAGGAAGAAGGGCAGCAGGTAGGCGCCGTACTCGTGCTTGCCTGAGAGGTCCTCCAGCGAGCTGGTCGGGTGGTCCATGAAGTGGGGTGCGAACTCGTGCTCGAACTGAAGGGCGCCGGGTGGACCGGTTCCGAAGACGTAGTCGATCACCCATGTCGCCGTGGCATCACCCAGCCATTGGACGTCCGCGCATCCCCTCGCCGGAGCGTAGGTGTGCTGGATGGCGTGCATGTACTCGTGGGCGGCGGAGGCCAGCAGTGCGCCCGTCGAGAGCGATCGCTCGAGGTAGATGTAGACGGGGGAGACGCCGCAGTCGCCGTACACCCAGGTGTCGCCTCGATCGCCCCCGATGTCGACCAGCGAGATGTCGAGGTCGTCGCTCCCGCCGCGGCACACCTTCGTCTCACCACCGTCGGGGAGCGGTTTGTGCCCCGTGCCGAACAGGCCATCCAGCTTTGTCGAGATCATGCCGTCGAGGGCGTCGCGGACTGCGCGCGCCTTGGCGGCATCGCCCGGCTGATCCAGCTGCCACCACACCCGCACGCCGTTGCCCTGGAGGAATTCCCAGTCGTGGATCAGGAACTTGGCGTCCCCGCACCGGAGCACGCGCCCGGCGAAGGACCCGGACGCCATAGCGGCGGCGCCGGTGGCGCCGTGGGCGCTCCGGGCGAGGTCCCACCAGCTGTCCTCGTGGTACGGCGGGATCAGGTACGGCGTGAGGAATGCGCGATCGGCGGACGGCAGCGAGGCGATCATGCCGGCCAGCCTCCCGCCGATCGAGGTGTCGAACACCCCCGCGTCCTGGCCGCGGAGCGCCAGCGGAAGCCTGGGATCGCCGAACGCGTCGAACACCCGGTACACGACCGCCGTTCCAGGGTCGACGACGTGGAGCGCGATCTCCTTGGCGATCCGGTCCTCCGTCGTGCACCCGGGGCAGGTGAGCGTCTTCGCGGCGACGATCGACACCGTCGCCGTCGAGGCCCGGCAGTTGTCCGCCTCCGACGTCTCGTGCACGGATCCGCCGCCGTCCGCGCACGAGAGCACGTGGTATCGACCGATCGCGGTGGACGCCGGAACCGCGACCCACGAGGTCCCCGTCGAGGTCGCACCCGCGCGGAGGGCGGGCGCGCGGCGGGTGCCGGCGAGCGCCAGGTCGCTCCCACGCCTCGTGTCGCGGGACAGGAAATGGGCGACGACGGAGGCCGCCGCGCCCGCCCCGCCGGCGTTGCGGACTGCGTCGGCAACCGCGAGCCCGAACCCCCGCTGCACCACGCCGGGTGGCGCCGAAACCGAGGTCGTGACCAGGTTCGGTCCCGTACGCGCGAGTGCCGGAGCGGTCGGGAGGAGGCAGCAGATGGCGGCTGTCGCGAGCAGTGCTCTCGAACGGATCACCGGCCCCTCCCCACGGTGGCGGGGAACGACCATACCGGCACGCATCGATCGTGCATAGACCGAATGGACCGAATCCGGTGTCACCCGGCGGAGCGCGTGCGATCCTCCGGAGCGACGGGCCTTCGGCGCGCCGGGCGCTCGGAGCCGTCAGTCATCCAGGCTGCCCATCGTCAGGTTGAGCGTAGTGCCCGTCAACCCGGTCGCCCGGTCGGAAGCCATGAACGCCGCGATGTCCGCCATCTCATCGAGCGTCATGAGCCGTCGCGCGTGGTTCCTGCTCGCGAGCGCCTCCTGCCACTGTTCCCAGGTCATTCCCGATGCCGCAGCGCGGGGCTCGAAGGCTTCCCGGATCGTGTCGGTCTCCGGCATCGCCTGTGGCCGCAGGCCGACCACGCGGATGCCGTGCGGGGCGAGCTCGGCGGAGAGGCCCCGGGTGAGCGCCTCCTTGGCGGCCATCGCGGGACCGTAGCCTCCGACCAAGGGGATGCCCGTCCGGGAGTGGAGCGCGGTGACGGTCATGATCACGCCGGACTTACGCGGGACCATCCGCCGGGCCGCCACGCGGGCGGTGAGGAAGTACGACGTGGCGTACGTCGAGATCGGCAGGGAGAACTGCTCGATGTCGAGGTCGACCAGCGGCGTCCCCAGAATCTCCGCGTCCGGGATGCCGACCGCGTTGAAGGAGATGTCGATGCGACCCGCCGTGTCGATCACGGTTTGGAGGTGCGCATCGATCGCCCCCTCGTCGAGCGCGTCGACCCTCGCCGCCTCGGCGGATCCGCCCGCGGCGACAATGTCGTGCGCGACCGCTTCGACCGGCGCCGGGAGTCGCCCGGTGAGGAAGAGCCTGGCTCCCTCACGCGCGAAGACGCGGGCGACGGCGCCGCCGATCGCACCGCCGGCTCCGTAGATCACCGCGACCTTGTCATCCAGCAGCATCTCTGGTTCCTTTCTGTGTCCTCAGGCAGTCGACGGGGCAGACACCGCAAAGCCGGGAATACGGGCGCCCGGCGACCGCCCAGTTCGGCCCCCGACAGGTGTCGATACTGAGGTGAGCGTGGAGACCGCGAGGAGTCGAGCGGTGACCGTTGACCTGATGACCAGGGCACGGGCGGGGGACGGGGAGGCGTTCCGGGAGCTGACCGAGCCCCACCGCCGCGAGCTCCGGGTGCACTGCTACCGGATGCTCGGCTCGCTCCAGGACGCCGAGGACACCCTCCAGGACACGCTGCTCTCCGCGTGGCAGGGGCTGGGTGCGTTCGAGGAACGCGCCTCGCTCCGCACGTGGCTCTACCGGATCGCGACCAACCGGTGCCTCAACGCGCGTCGCTCGGCAAGCCGGCGACCGGCCAAGGAATGGGACGTGCCGGGGGTCGAACCGCCGCGCGCCGACCGGGCACGGCGACATCGTCTGGCTCGAACCGTTTCCCGACGGCCTGCTCGAGGGCGCGATCGACCCGGTTGCCGGCCCGGAGGCCCGGTACGAGCAGACCGAGGCGATCTCGCTGGGATTCGTGACGGCTCTGCAGGTCCTGCCGCCGCGACAGGTCGCCGTGCTCATCCTTCGCGACGTCCTCGGGTTCCACGCGAGCGAGGTCGCCGCCATGCTCGACTCGACCGTCGACTCGGTGAACAGCGCGCTCAAGCGGGCCCGCGCCGGCCTTCAGCGCCGACGGCCGGTCGACGAGCCGGCTCCCGCCCCGGACTCACCCGCTGAGGCTGCCGTCGTCGCTGAAGTTCGTCTCGGCGTGGGAGTCCGCCGATGTCGATGCATTGGTGGCCCTCCTCACCGACGACGTCTTCGTCTCGATGCCGCCGATCCCGTTCGAATACGAGGGCAGGGAACCGGTGGCCGCGTTCTGCGACAGCATCTTCCGCGCGGGCCGGAGGTTCGACCTCGTTCCGACGCGCGCCAACGGCCAGCCGGCGTTCGGGGTCTACCTGCGCGCGCCGACCGGCGAGCGCCACGGGGTCGGCCTCTACGTCCTCACCCTCACCGGCGACCGGATCCGCGCCATGACCCGCTTCGAGAACATCGTGCTCCCGTCGTTCGGGCTGCCGCGCTCGCTCCCGAGCCGATAGCCGCTCGCCGATCGGTCACGCGTCGGCACCGTTGGAGACGGTGACGAGCACCTTGCCGACCGCCCCGTTCTCGACGGCGTCGTGCGCCGCAGCCGTCTGATCGAGGGAGAAGCGAATGAGCGGGAGCCCCGCCTCCTCGCCGACTCGATAGGCGCCGTCCGCGATCGCCTGGTTGGTGTCCGCGGCTGCGGCTGCGATCAGGTCCCAGCCCATCGTGTACACCAGAACGAACTGATAGCGGACGTTCAGCCGCATGGCGCGGGGAACGTCGATGCCGAAGGGGGCGCCGGGCTCGCTCGCGTAGATCGAGATCGTTCCCCCGGAACGAAGTACGTCCTGGTCCAGCGAGGCGTTCGCCGACGGCGCGACCTCGACCACCAGGTCGACGCCCTCGGGCGAGATCGCCCGGATCTGCCCGACCGCGTCTGCGTCGCGGTAGTTGAGGACGTGGTGCGCCCCCGCCGCCGCGGCGAGCCGCGCCTTCGCGTCGCCGCTGACCGTGGCGATCACGCTCGCGCCCGACCACCGGCCGAGCTGGATGGCCGCATTGCCGACCGCGCCCGCGCCGCCCGCGACGAGGATCGTGCGACCGCTCAGCGCGCCGGGATGGAGCCGTGTCGGTCCGCCCTCCATGACCGTCAACGCCCGGTGCGCCGTGACGGCGGGGATGCCGACGCTTGCCCCCAGGTCGAAGTCCGCGCCGGCCGGCAGCGGGAACGCGCGCTCCGCGGGGATCACCGTGAGCTCCTGGGCCGTGCCGCTCGCGGGGCGGCCGTCCGCGGCCAGGGTCATCCACACGCGATCGCCGACTCCGAAGCCATCGACACCGCCGCCGACCGCGTCGACGACCCCCGCGCCGTCCTGGTTCGGAACCGTCGGTTCGGCCACCCCGCGCCCGTATCCGCCCAGCCGCGCCTTCCAGTCCGTCGGGTTCACGCCGGACACGAGCACCCGCACCCGGATCTCACCGTCTCCGGGCGCCGGAACCGGTCGTTCGACGAGCTCGAGGATCGAGGAATCCCCATGCTCTTCGTAGATCACTGCCTTCATCCGCCCTCCATCGCCATCCGCCGGTCGGCCCGCATCCCGCGTCTGATACCCATCCGCGGCACTATCCTCACGCTCTGCGCGTCACCGAGGAGTCGAGCCATGTCCACACATCAGGAGTCGTCCGGGGCCTCGGCTTCGGACGCGGCGCCCGGCATGACCGCCCCCATCTTCGACTACCTGCGCCGGTACCGGTTCAAGAAGGTCCAGCTGGTGAACGACACCGCGACCGGTTTGCGAGGGGTCATCGCCATCCACTCCACGGCGCTGGGGCCCGCCGTGGGCGGCCTGCGCATGTGGACCTACCCCAGCGAGGAGGCGGCGATCTTCGACGCGCTCCGCCTCGCCCGGGGCATGACCTACAAGTACGCGGCGGCCGGCTGCGACCTCGGCGGCGGCAAGGCCGTGATCATCGGCGACCCGAAGACCGAGAAGACCGAGGCGCTGCTCCGCGCCATGGGCCGCATGATCGACCAGCTCGGGGGCGAGTACATCACCGGCGAGGACGTCGGAACGACCCTCGCAGGACATGGAGGTCGTCCACTCGGAGACCGACCATGTGGTCACGCTGCCCGAACACGCGGGAGGCGCCGGCGACATCTCGCCGGCGACCGCGCGCGGCACGATCCTGGCCATGCGCGCGTGCGCGCAGCGGGTGTGGGGATCGCCGGAGCTCGACGGGCGAACGGTCGCGTTGCAGGGCCTCGGCGTCGTCGGCTCCCAGGCCGTCCGCATGCTCGTACAGGAGGAAGGCGCCCGGGTCACCGTGGCGGACATCGACGAGCAGAAGGTCGCACAGGCCGTCGACGAGCTCGGCGTCGCGAGCGTCGCGCCCGACGAGATCTACGGCGTCGACGCCGAGATCTTCGCGCCGTACGCGCTCGGGGCGGTGATCAACGACGAAACCGTGCCGCGGCTCAAGGCCCGGATCGTCGCCGGGGCCGCCAACAACATCCTCGCGGAGGAACGGCACGGGCCGGCGCTGCAGGAACGCGGGATCGTCTACGCCGTCGACTACGTCGCGAACTCCGGCGGCACGATCCTCGACACCGACCGGTTCCGTAAGGGCGGCTTCCAGCGCGAGCGGGCACTGGCCAACGTCGAGCGGATCTACGAGCGGACACTCGAGATCTTCGAGATCGCCGACCGCGAGGGGATCGGCTACCAGGAGGCGGCCGACCGCTTGGCCGAACGCCGAATCGAGGCGCTCACCGGCGTGCGCCTGCTCGACCGCCCGAACACGGCGCACTACGACCGGAGCACGTAGTCGAACGCCGCCGTGCGGCTGACGCTCGGTCAGGCGCCGTTCACCACCACGTAGCCCTGCAAGGAGAAGCCGCCCTGGTGGAGGAACGGATTGGTCCAGGTCCAGCTGAACACGTGCGCGGTTGCGACCCTCCCGGGCGCCTCGAACGACGACGTGAAGGCGTCCCCGGCCGGGTCGGTGGCCCACACCGAACTCCCGTACGAACTGTTGGCCGAGAGCCGATCGGGCCTGGGGTTTCCGTCGCCGTTGTCGGTGAACTCGATCACGTCGAAGTCGGGCCCCGTCGTGTAGTTGTACTGGCCGGTTTCGCTCGGGCCGCCGCAGAAGTGGTCGACCTCGATGAAGCCCGGGATGTCGAACACCGTGCCGGTGTCCGGGGCGAGCTGGCCCGTCTCGATCGCGATGATCCGTCCCTCGCCCTGAATGAACCCGCTCGAATCGAGCCCGTCGAGCTTGTCCGCATTGAGGTTAGGCACCCTGGTGGAGGAGTTCGTCGTGAACGGCGCATGGCCCGTGGCAACCGACAGCTTGAGCGCGGTGGCAGATGTCGCCGTCGAGGTGTTCTGGAACGTCAGCAGGGGACCGGCGACGGCGTTATCACCGTTCGTAACCTTGCTGACCGCATTCGCCTTGTCTCGGCGGTTCCCAGCGTGAACGGCAGCGTCGAGCGCGATCCGCGACGGTCGCCGTCGCGAAGACGGCGTCGACGATCGCTCCGGGCCGATTCCGTTCAGGAATGTCGGTTCTCAAGTGCCTCCTGCGGGATCGCGAGAACCGACGCGGCGATGCCAGGCCTGGCGAAGCGGCGTCTGCAGCGCGGGATCCCCGGCCCGTCTAGCTGTACGTGGGCGGGCCCGGTCGAGCCGTCGCGAGCGCCAGCTCGACCGCGCGGACGAGGGGCTCCGGGAGCTGGTCGCGGCTCGCGTTCGCGAGCCGCGACCAGGCCAGCTCCGGCTTGCGGTCTCGCCGGCGGAAGCCGGCGACACCCTCGAAGTCCGGCTCCAGGACGACGGTTCGCCGGGCGCCCGCCTTCCGCTGGATCAGCGCGTTCAGCTTCACCTCCGAGTCGACCGGATCGCGGCGCGGGCGGATGTCGCTGTCGTGGACCACGACGTACGGGATCCGGGCGCGCCGGCAGATCTCGACGAACAGGGGCAGGTTGGCCTTGCCGCCGCACTCGACGATCGAGATCTGCTCCCGGTCCGCGTCGTGGCCGAGCCCCTTGAACACGAATGGGAAGGTCATCTTCTCGGTCATGCCCTCGACGAGGATCGCCGCGCGCGAGAAGAGCAGGTCGGCCCGCTCCGCGTCGAACTCGCAGAGGACGCGGAACGTGTTGTCCACGTCGATCGCGCGCAGCCGTTCGATCGTGGTGATGCCGGCCTCGTCGCGGGTGACGAGGTTGACCTCCTCGAGCGCCGCGACGTTGAGCAGCCCCGGCGAGTGCGTGGTGAAGAACACCTGGTTGCCGCGTTCCGCGAGCCGGCGGATCAGCCGCCGCAGATAGCGATGGCCCTGCGGAGCGAGGAACAGCTCGGGTTCCTCGATCGCGAACACCACGCCATCGACCTCATCGGCGCACGCCTCCAGGGCCCGGACCAGGGCGACGCGGGGCGCCGCCTCCCGCTCTACGCCGAGCCGGACCCATCGGTGGATCGCCCGGACCGCGACGTGGTCCTCGTTCCCGGCGACGAGGTCGCTGCTTCGGAGCGACGCCGGGAAGTGGACGATCGGCGGCGCGCCGTCCCGATCCGCCAGCGAGATCACGCGACCGTTCGCGAGCGTCGCCTCGATGGAGACATCGCGCTCGCCGAACGTCACGTCGGTGGAGGTGAGGTCGAAGCCCGGATCGAGGAGGGCCCGGATGGCGAACAGGCCGTTCGACTTGCCGGCCCCCGGCTCGCCGATCAGCGCGCAGACCGGTCCCGGGCGCAGCTCGAGATGGCGGGCGCTCCGGAAGTTCACGGCGCGGACCTCGCGGAGGAGGGCGCTCATGGATCCCGGGCCGGTGTCCGTCGTTCGCCGATGCTCACGCGGCGTCGTTCTACCACGCGCGCCGCTCGGTCCCGAAGCTCAGTGGGCCTGGGCGTGCGCCGGGCTTCGTTCCGGAGTTCTCGGAACCGGGTCGCGCCCCAGCTCGAGGCGTCGTAGCAACTGGGCGTTGAGCGCGACCACGATCGTGGACAGGCTCATCAGCACCGCGCCGACGGCCGGCGACAACAGGATCCCCGCCCAGGCGAACACGCCCGCGGCGAGTGGGATGGCGAACGCGTTGTATCCGGCCGCCCACCCCAGGTTCTGGACCATCTTGCGGTAGGTCGCGCGAGACAGTCGGATGACGTCGACCACGGCTCGGGGGTCGTCGGACGCGAGGACCACCCCGGCCGACTCGATGGCGACGTCGGTCCCGGCCCCGATGGCGATCCCGACATCGGCACGGGCCAATGCCGGCGCGTCGTTCACGCCGTCGCCGACCATGGCCACGCGCTTGCCCTGTGCCTGGAGCTCGGCCACCGCCTGGTCCTTGTTCTCCGGGAGCACCTCGGCGAAGACCCGTTCGATGCCGAGCTCGCGGGCGACGACGTCGGCGACCTGCGTGGCGTCGCCGGTGATCATCGCGACCTCGACGCCGCGGTCCCGGAGCTCCCGGACGGCCTCCACCGATTCCGCCCGGACCTCGTCCTCGAGCGCCAGCGCCCCGAGGATCCGCTCTCCGTCGAGGAGGAACAGCACGGCCGCGCCCCGTTCCTTCCAGCCGGCGATCTCCCCGGAGAGCGCATCCGGCTCCGTGAGGCCGCGTTCGCGGAGCATCGCGGGTCCGCCGACGGCCAGCCGGCGGCCCTCCACCAGCGCCTCGACGCCCCGGCCCGTGAGCGAACGGAAGTCGCTCGCCTCCGCCACCGGGCCGCGATCCGTCGCGGTCCGGACGATGGCCCGCGCCAGCGGGTGCTCGCTGTCCGCCTCGACGGCGCCGGCCAGGCGAAGGATCTCGTCCTCGTCCGCCGCGCCCGGGACGACCGCCGACACCGTGGGCCGCCCGGTGGTCAGCGTTCCCGTCTTGTCGAACAGGACCACGTCGACCTCACGCATCCGTTCCAGCGCGAGGCGGTCCTTGACGAGGATGCCAGCCCGGGCCGCCAGTGCGGTCGAGATGGCGATCACGAGCGGGATGGCGAGGCCGAGCGCGTGCGGACAGGCGATCACGAGCACGGTCACGGTTCGCTCGATCGCGTCGCGCTGGTCGCCGATGAACGACCAGACCAGGTAGGTCACGATGGCGCTCGCCGTCGCGACGTAGAAGAGGAACGCCGCCGCTCGGTCGGCGAGGGCCTGGGCGCGGGAACGGGACTGCTGGGCCTGCTCGACCAGGCGCTGGATTCCGGCGAGGGCGGTGTCGTCGCCGACCGCGGTGACACGGACTCGGATCGCCGAGTCCGTGGCCACCGTCCCCGCCACGACCGTCGCGCCCGGTGCCTTCGGCACCGGTCGCGACTCCCCGGTGATCATCGACTCGTCGAGCTCGGCGGCGCCCTCGGTGATCTCCCCGTCGGCGGGAACGCGCCCGCCCGATCGGACGAGGACGAGGTCGCCCACGCGGAGATCCGACACCGGAACCGTCTCGACCCGGCCGCCGGTGACGAGTTCGGCCTCGTCGGGCAGCAGGGCGGCCAGCGCATCCAATGCGCTCGAGGCCTGTCCGACCGCGCGCATCTCGAGCCAGTGCCCGAGCAGCATGACGGCGATGAGCGCGGCGAGCTCCCACCAGAAGTCCAGGTCGACGGCGCCCGTCTCCGTGACCCAGCTGGCGACGAACGCGACCGTAATGGCGAGCCCGATCAGCAGCATCATCCCGGGCTGCCGGCTGCGGATCTCGTCGACTGCGCCGGTCAGGAACGGCCACCCGCCGTAGAAGAAGATCACCGTGCCGAGGATCGGGGAGACCCAGTCGCTGCCCGGGAACGTCGGCGCCGTGTAGCCCAGGAGGTCCTGGAACATCTCGCTGTAGAGCACGACGGGGATCGCGAGGACCAGGGTCAGCCAGAACCGGTCCCGGAACATCGCCGCGTGGTCGCCATGCCCCGCGTGCGCGCCGTGCCCGCCGCCGTGCCCCGCGTGAGCGTCCTGCCCGGCATGACCGTCGTGGCCCGCGTGAGCGTCGTGCTCCGCGTGGCCGTCGTGGCCGCGTGGCCGGAGTGCTGCGAGTGGTCGGTTCCGCCCGGAGCCTGCGCCGCTGCGTGCTCCATGGGGTCGCCGTGGCCGTCGTGGTTCGTGTCCATCCGCCTACGCCCGCAGCAGCCGCTCGACCGCCTGGGCCGCCTCCTTCACCTTGGCTGCTCCGCCCTCGCCGCTCTCGATGCTCTCCGTCACGCAGTGGGCGAGGTGGTCCTCGAGCAGGCCGACGGCCACCTTGTTCAACGCGCCGCTGATCGCGGTGATCTGCGTGAGGATGTCGATGCAGTAGGTGTCCGATTCGACCATCCGCTGGATTCCGCGCACCTGCCCCTCGATCCGCTTCAGACGAAGCCCGAGGGAGGCCTTGTTCTCGTAGTAGCCGGCCATCGTGTCCTCCTTGGGGAACACATCGCATGATACCCCTAGGGGGTATGTGCGGTCGGCCTGAGGATCGCCGAGCGCGCCGTTGGCCGGAGCGTCACGCGAGGATGATCAGAGTTCGATCAGGAACTTGATCGCCTCGCGGTCGTTCATCGCCCGGTAGCCCTCGGGCACGTCGTCGAGCGGGCCGACCCGGTCGAACACGCGGCCGGGCTCGATCCGGCCTTCGAGGATGTCCGGGAGCAGCTCCGGGAAGTACGCCCGGGCGGGAGCGGGACCGCCGGCGATCGTGAGGTTCGCGAAGAAGGCCGGTGTCGAGGCGGGCAGGAACTCGTCCTGCGGGACCCCGACCCTGCCGACTGCGCCCCCGGGCCGGGTGATGGCGATGGCCGTCCGGATCGATTCCTCGTAGCCGACGCACTCGAGCGCGGAGTGCACGCCCAGGCCGCCGGTCAGCTCGCGGACGCGCTCGCTCGCATCCTCGCCGCGTTCGGTGACGAAGTCGGTCGCGCCGAACTCCGTCCCCAGCGCGAGCCGGTCGGGGTGCCGGCCGAGCAGGATGATCTGCCCGGCACCCAGCCGCCGGGACGCGATGACCGCGCACAGGCCGACGGCGCCGTCGCCCACGACCGCGACGGTCTTCCCGGGTCCGACCCGGGCCGTGAGCGCCGCATGATGCCCGGTCGACATCACGTCGGTGAGCGCGGCGAGCGACGGCAGCACCGCGTCGTCGACCTCGGATGGAAGCACCATCAGCGTTCCGTCAGCCTGGGGAACACGGACGGCCTCGCCCTGCCCTCCGTCGACGCCGTCCCATCCGTACCTGCCGCCGTGGAGACACGACGTGGGGAGCCCCTCCCGGCAGTGAACACAGGTCCCGTCGGACCACAGGAACGGCGCGATCACGGTTTCCCCGACCCTGAGTGTGCCGACGTCGGCGCCGATTTGCTCGACGACCCCCATGAACTCGTGGCCCATCCGTTGACCCTCGTCGCCGGGTTTCATCGACTTGTAGGGCCAGAGGTCGCTCCCGCAGATGGCCGCCCGGGTGACGCGGACGATCGCGTCGGTGGACTCCGCGAGGCGCGGGTCCGGGACGGTCTCGATCCGAACGTCGCCGGCGCCGTACATGAGGGTTGCTCGCACGGTTCCCTCCTGAGAAATATTCGACGATACGGATTGCTGTGTTCTCGCCACCTGGAATCGGGTGGCGCCATGAGGAAGGCGCGGGACCGCCCTCTCCTCACCGCTCTCTCCCAACCTCCTACCCTGAGCCGACCCTCGTACTCTTGGCGAATCCAATCAGCAGCCGACGAGCATCGAGGAGGGCCCCGTGGAGATCACCAGGAACAACCTCGAGACGACCGCCGCGCCGAGCGAATCGTTCACCGGCGACGTGTACATGGATCCGGTGGCGGTGCCGAACGGCCCGTACCGCGTCGCAGCGACCAACGTCCGCTTCACCCCCGGCGCGCGAACGGCATGGCACACGCACCCGAATGGCCAGACCATCTACGTGACCGAGGGCGCCGGGCTCGTGCAGGGCCGCGGCCAGGCGACCGAGGTCGTCCGTCCCGGCGACCGCGTGTTCTTCGGGCCCGGCGAGGAACACTGGCACGGCGCCGCACCCGACCGGTTCATGTCCCACCTGTCGATGGTCGAGGTCGACGAGGACGGCAACTCGGTCACCTGGGGCGCGCACGTCACGGACGAGGAGTACGGCGCCGCGCCGCCGGCCGACTGAGCGAGGCGCCGATGGCCGGGCTCAGCCGGCTTCATCCGGGTCGGAGCCGAGCACCTGCCGCACGCGTTCGTCGATCCCGGGCCCGCCGGTCTCGACGGGCTCGAAGTAGAGCCGCGCCCAGGCCACGCGGTCGTCCTGCAGGCCCCAGACCGCCATGCCGCAGTACTCGAACGGGCTCCCGTCGACCTTGTGCCCGTGAACGCGGATCTCCATCCACACCTCGGCACCCGCCACCGCGGAACGCAGGACGTCGAACCGCAGGTCCGGCACCTCGTCGAACATCAGCGACCAGTTCCTGCCGACCTGCTCCCGGCCCGAGAAACCCGCCTGGGGGTGGAGCGGCTGCTCGCTCCGGTAGTCCTCGTGGAAGCACGCGATCATCGCCCCGGCGTCATGGTCGTTCGTGGCCGCGACGAGCCGGTCGATCGTCCGTGAACCGGTTCCGCCCATCTCACGCCCTCCCCGCGGGCTCCGGGTGCCGAGGATAGCCCGTTGCTCCACCGGGGCGGCGGGGGATCACGGCTCCGCGACGTCCCCCGTCGCCCTCTCGACGGCATCGCGCGGGCCCGCTTCCGCCCCCGGTTTCGGTCGCCGGCGGCGGGAAGGCCGGGGCGGCTCGGACTCGGCGGCCTCCGCCATGGTGAACCCGCTCCGGTGGCTCCGGATCCACGCGCGCGACTCCCGGTGCCGGAGGGCCTCATAGGCGATGAGCGCCACGCAGACGGCGGCGACGATCGCCAGCGCGACGAGCCCCGGGACCGCCGTCGCGACCGGGATCAGCGCCAGGAGCACCACGGTCGCGACCGGCCGCCCCCGCCCGAACCCGCCGCCGATGCGCAGCCGCAGGAGGACGTGCGCGAGCAGGTACAGCGCGATCCCCCCGCAGAGGCCGACGGCGGGGACCGTCGCGAGTTGACCGTCGACGTCCGAGATCACCGTCTTCAGCCCGAACGCGAACAGGACGATGCCCGCGACCATCGGCAGATGGAGGTAGGAGTACCCATCCCGTGCCAGCGCCGCGCGCTCGGGTCCGGTCGCTTCGGCCAGCCGGGCCCGGGCGATGAAGATGAACCAGTCGAAGTACGACCACCACAGCGCCGCGGAGACGGTCACCCCGAGGAAGGCGGCCACGATCACCTGCGCGTCGAGGGCGAGCCCCGCCGCCCCCACGCCGATCGCCACGATGGACTCCCCGAGCGCGATGATGATGATCAGTCCGAACCGCTCGACGAAGTGGTCGGGGGAGACCCGCCATCCGCGCATGTGCCCCAGCAGGACGGCGAGGTAGTCGATGGCGAGCGCTGCGCCCCACAGCGCGAGTTGCGTCGTGCCGTCGAAGAAGCCGGCGACCACCAGCAGGGTCGGCGCCAGGACGGCGGCCGGGACGATCCGAAGCACCGCGCCGAGCAGGTCCCGGTCGCCCCGACCGGCGATGCCATAAAGCACGAGATGGAGCAGGCGGACGACCAGATAGGCGACGCCGAAGATCACCGCGTCGTCGCCGAATGCGCCCGGCACCGCGAGGGACACGACGAGCATCGCGCCGATCGCCCCGAACACGGCGATGCGGACGGCGCCTTCCTCGGGATCGAGTGTGTTCGTCAGCCACGCGTAGGCGGACCAGGCCCACCACAGCGCGCCGAGGATCATCATGCCGCGCAGCAGGCCTCCCCAGGAGGGGTCGTGCGACATGAACGCCGTCACCTGCGTGATCGCGAAGACGACCACGAGGTCGAAGAACAGCTCGAGCGGTGTGACGCGTTCGTCCCGTTCGGACTGCTCGTCCATCCGACGCATCCTCGAGGTTGCGGTGGTGCCGGGGCTTCCCGCGCGCGAGCCTACCGGCCGCCGCATGTTCCTCGGGCGCGGCAGGGACGGTCGACCCGGCTGTCCGCGGCCGAACGGCCCGTGCCGAGGTCACCGGTGGACGGCGAGCCTGGTCGTGCCGGATCGTGGGGGCGCACACATGGACGAACCGAAGGGGGTGGGCGAGCGGGCGGCGAAGGTTCCGAATCGAAGAACCGCCCACTCGGACGACGGCTTCGGCATCGACCTGTACTGGCTGCCGCTCGGCGCCGGCGGGTGGTTCGTCCGGCTGAACGGCCGCATCTACGAGGCCGTCGCGGCCCGCTGGGAGGGCCGCGCGGCGCTCGACCTGTACCACTCGGCGCTCGAGGTCAGGTCGCCCGAGGGGCGCTTCGTCATCGAGAACGCATGGCCCATTCCCGATGCGAACGGCCGGTCCCGCGGCGTGGTCGTCGAGGGGCCCGTCGGATGGCCGGCGCTCGGCCGGCTCAGGGTATTCCGGTACGAGATCCGGCGGTGGCGCGATGGCGTCATCCCCGACGCCCGGTTCGCCGTCGCCGGCCCCCAGCGGCTGAGCGGCGACACCGAGCAGGCGCAGCGACTGCTCCGGTTGGTCGAGGCGGTTCCCGCTCGCGTCTGGGGCCGTGACGAGCTGGGGCTGGGCGACATGTGGAACTCGAACTCGACGGTCTCGTGGCTCCTGATGCGCTCCGGCGTCGGGACCGAGGCGGTGCGGTTCCCTCCCCGTGGACGGGCGCCGGGCTGGCGGGCCGGCATCGCAGCCGCCCGGGCGGTGCCAGCCCAGGAGCGTTCCGCGGTCAGGGGCTCAGGCTGACCTGACGTCGCCGGCGTCCGCCGTCCCGACCGCCGAACCTCAGATCGAACGCGCGACGTGGAAGATCGTGTAGGAGCCGCCGATGGACCTGCCGTAGAGGCACCAGCCGCTCGTCGGGTTGCTGAACGCGAGCGGCTCCGGATACGCGAGGTGGAGCACCTGCCCGACAGCGATGGTCACTACCTAACGAGCGTAGATGAGCGTGCCCCGAGCTCGAGCACATCCCGTTCACGGTGTTGCGAAGCTCGAGGATGACGGAGGTCGTCGACGACCCTCCCCAGATGGTGAGGCTGCCGATCGCGAACCTCTGCGCCGACAGATACCGGCCCGGCCGCGTCCGTCGTCCTCGATGGAAGTGATCAGTCGGCGGGGTCCGGCGATGTGGTCATGTCGGCCCACACCTCGGGGAGCGCGGCGCGGACGACGTCGAGCTGCCGCCCGAGCGCCTCGACGCGGGCGGCACCCTCGTCGAGCTCGCCGCGGCGGGCGAGCTCCTCCAGCTCGCGGGCGGCGTCGGCGAGACCGTGGGCGCCGAACGTGGCGGCGTTCGACTTCAGCGTGTGCGCGGCCCGCCGGACCTCCTCCGCGTCGCCACGCTCAAGTCCCTCGCGGGCCGCCGCCACGAGCTGCGGAGCGTCGGCGACGAACTGCTCGATGAGCTCCGTGACGAACCCGACGTCGCCGCCCGTTCCCTCCGAAAGCCGCTCCAGCACCTTCCGGTCGATGGCTCCGTCGCCGCGGGCCGGCGCCGCATGGTCCCCGGCGCCTTCCCGCCGAGGCGTCCGCTTGATAGCGGCGACCAGTTCGTCCACTCGGATCGGCTTGGCCAGGTAGTCGTTCATCCCGGCGGCAAGGCACCGTTCCCGGTCGCCGCTCATGGCCTCTGCGGTCATGGCCACGATCCACGGGCGTTCGCCCTCGGGCCACCGTTCGAGGATGCGGCGCGTGGCCTCGAGCCCGTCCATCTCGGGCATCTGGACGTCGGAGAGCAGCAGGTCGTACGGCTGCCGTTCCAGCGCCTCCAACGCTTCGATCCCGTTCCCCGCGACGTCCGCGCGATACCCGAGCTTCTCCAGCAGGCGGAGCGCGAGCTTCTGGTTGACGACGTTGTCCTCGGCGAGCAGGACCCGGAGCGGGTGACGCGACGCGAGGTCCTGGTCGAGCGCACTCTGGGCCTCGTCCGTAACGTCGTCGACGTCGGTCCCGAGCACGGTGGCCACGGCGCCGTGCAGGGGCGAGGCCTTGATCGGCTTGGTCACAACGGCGCCGATGCCGGCCGCCGGCCACCGGGGGTCGGCCGTCACGTCGTGCTGGGCCACGGACGAGGCCAGCACGATCGGCAGCCCCGACAGGCGTTCGTGGATCCGGGCGGCCAGGTCGAGCCCGTCCATCCCCGGCATCAGCATGTCGAGAACCGCGAGGTCGATCCGCCCGTCGCCGAGACCGGCCAGGGCCTCGTCCGGCCCCGCGGCCAGCACGGTCTGCATGCCCCACGCGCCCAGCAGCGCCGTCATCAGTCGGCGGTTCGTCTCGTTGTCGTCGACCACCAGCGCGCGCCGCCCGTCGAACGAGCCGTCGCGGCGGAGGGCGGTCGGCGACGCGTCGGTCACCCCGGCCTCGATCGTGACGTGGAACGTGCTCCCCTTGCCCGGAACGCCGGCGCTGTCCACCCACACCGTGCCGCCCATCAGCTCGGCCAGGCGCCGGCTGATGGCGAGCCCGAGCCCGGTCCCGCCGTACCGCCGGCTGGTCGAGGCGTCCACCTGGCTGAACGACTGGAACAGCCGGTCCGCGCGGTCCGGGGGGATGCCGATGCCCGTGTCGCGCACCGTGAGGTGGTACCCGATGGTGCCGGCGTGCTCCGTGGGCTCCGCGGCCGCCGTCACCACGATCTCGCCGGCCTCGGTGAACTTCACGGCGTTGTTCAGCAGGTTGAGCAGGATCTGCCGAAGGCGGCTCGCGTCGCCGAGGGCCATCTCGGGCGTCCCGGGCTCGATGCCGTAGGTCAGCTCGAGCCCCTTGCGGATCGCGACCGGCCCGACGAGGTCCACGACCGACTCGATGCACGCCCGGAGGTCGAACGGCGCGAGCTCGAGCTCCATGCGCCCGGCCTCGATCTTCGAGAAGTCGAGGATGTCGTTGATGATCGACAGCAGGGCCTCGCCGCTCGCGGCGATCGTCGAGGCGTAGTCGCGTTGCTCCACGTCGAGCGGCGTCTCGAGTATCAGGCCGCTCATCCCGATGATCGCGTTCATCGGCGTCCGGATCTCGTGGCTGGTGGCCGCCAGGAACGCGCTCTTGGCCGCGTTGGCCTGCTCGGCGACCTCTCGAGCCTCGTCCGCCTCCCGGAACAGCCGGGCGTTCTCGATGGCGATGGCCGCCTGCTGCGACAGGCCCACCAGGAAGCTCAGGTCGGAATCCGTGAACTGCTGGCTGCCCGCGCCACGCCAAACCGCCATCATGCCGATCGCGCGCCCCCGGGCCAGGAGCGGCGCCGCCATGATCCGTTCCTCGGGGACCATCTCCTCGCCGGCGATGGGCACGGCTCGCGGATCGGCGGCGGCGTCGTTGACGGCCTCGGCAACTCCGCGCTGCGCGAGGTCGCCGATGATCCCCTCGCCCGGCCGGATCGTGTCGCCCATGATCAGCTCGGCCAGTCCCCGGTCGCGACGATCGGCAGGAGGTCGGGGCCGTCCGGCCCCTCGAGGAATACCGCGCTCGTGTCGGTCTCCAGCAGCGCACGGGCCCGGTCGGCGGTGCGCTGGAGGACCGCGTCGAGGTCGAGCATGCCGCCCACTTCGCGCCCGAGCTCCGCGAGGGCGGCCATCTCGTTCGCCCGACGCTGGGTCTCCCGGTAGAGCCGGGCATTTGCGACGGCGACCCCGACGTTCGCAGCGATCGTGGACAGCAGTCGCGTCTCGCTCTCGCCGAACCGGCCCGCCTGCTTCGTGCTCTGGACGCTGATCGCGCCGATCGCGCGGCCCTCCACCGTGATCGGCACGCCGAGGTACGAAAGCGCCGGCGTCCCGACGGCCTGGGCGCCGACCTCCTCCCATGCGGCCGCACGATTCAACAGAAGGGGACGGCGCTCCATCAGGATCCTCGAGGCCAATCCCTCGCCGTACCGCAGGGTCGCGGTGGTGCCCTTCTGCCCGTTCTCGAAGTAGTACGGAAACTCGATGATGCCGGTCGCCTCTGCGTGCAGGGCGACGTAGACGATGTCGGCGCCGAACAGGTCGCGGAGCTGGTCGCCCAGCCGGTCCATCAGGGCGTCGAGGTCCAGCTGGTCCGCGATCGCCTGCCCGACGCTGTTGACCATCGCCAGCTCGCCGGCCCGCTGGCCCGTCTCCTGGAACAGGCGGGCGTTCTCGAGCGCGACGGAGAGGCTCCCTGCGATCGTCACCAGCAGGCGGACGTCGGCCTCGCTGAACGCGTGTTCCCGATCGAGGTTGTGAAGTGACATGACGCCGGTTCCCCGGTTCCCGACGGCGAGAGGAACGAAGACGGATGACTGCGATGGCTCCCCGGCGATCACGCGTGGATTTCCCGCTTCGGCGCACCGGCGCTCCATGTCCTCGTTGACGACGACGGGCTCGAGCGTCTCCAGGGCGATCTTGCGGAACCCCATGATCTCGATCGGCTCGTCGAGCAAGGGAACGCCGCGCTCAATCGTGAAGGGGAACCAGATCGAGTCGTTCTCCCCATCGACGACCCCGATGTCGACGGTCTGTGCGTCGAAGATCTCGCCGATCCTGTTGCCGACGATGTCGTACATCGCCTGCATCTCGAGGTTCTCCGCCAGCACGCGTTGGACGTCGTTGATGAGCGCGAGCTCCGCGCTGCGCTGGCGGGTCTCCTCGAACAGCCGCGCGTTCTGGAGCGCGACGCCGAGGCTGCCGGCGAATGTGGTCAGCAGGCGCACGTCCGCTGTGTCGAACGCGTGCTCCCGGTCGAGATTCTGGAGCGAGACGACCCCGGTCGCCGTGCCGCCGACCAACAGCGGAACGAACAGACCGGACTTCGCCAGCTCGCCCTGGGTGATCGCGCCCCCGACCTCGACGAGCCGCTCCTCCCATTGGCTTTCGATAAGCAGGGGTTCGCGCGTCTCGAGCACGTGGTGCGTGGGGCCGCTGGCGTCCTCGATCGGCTCGTCGGGCAAGCGAACGCCCCGCTCGAGCGTGTACGGGAAGCGGATCAGACCGGCGTCCTGATCCCGCACCGCGATGAAGACCACTTGGGCGTCGAAGATCTCGGAGATCCGGTCGCCGACGAGGTCGTACATCGCCTGCATCTCGAGGTTCTCTGCCAACCCTCGCTGCACGTCGTTGATCAATGCCAGCTCGGCGCTGCGCTGGCGGGTCTCCTCGAACAGGCTCGCATTCTCGAGGGCCACGGAAAGGCTTCGCGCAATGGTCGTGAGCAGCCGTACGTCGGTTTCGCTGAATGCTTGCTCCCGGTCGAGGTTCTGAACGGAGATCACTCCGGCGGCCCGGTCGCCCACGACGAGGGGTACGAACACCATCGACCTCGGCGGTTCGCCGACCAGCACGAGTGGCTGGCCCGCCTCCGCACTCCTTCGTTCGGCGTCCTCGTTGACGATCACCGGCTCACGCGTCTCGAGCGCGATCCGGCGGAATCCCATGATCTCGATGGGTGCTATCTCGAGGAGCTCGCCCCGCTCGATCGCGTACCGGAAGTGGACGAGGTCCGTCGCAGGATCGACGGTGGCGATGTTGACGACCTGCGCGTCGAAGATCTCGCGGATCCGTTCACCGACCAGCTCGTACATGGACCCGGTGTCCAACCGCTCTGCGAGCCCGCCCTGCACGTCGTTGATCAGCGCGAGCTCGGCGCTCCGTTGCCTCGTCTCCTCGAACAGCCGGGCGTTCTCGAGCGCGACGGAGAGGCTGCCCGCGAGCGTGGTCAGCAGGCGCACGTCGCCCTCGCTGAACGCGTGCTCATGGTCGACGTTCTGGAGCGAGATGCGGCCGGTCGCCTCGCCGCCGACCACGAGGGGCACGAAGAGAACCGACTTCGGCGACTCGCCCTGGATGACCCGGCTGCCGGCCTCGGCCGCCCGCTCCTCGACCCGTTCGTTGACGAGGAGCGGTTCCCGCGACTCCATCACGAGACGGGCGAACCCGATGATCGGCCTCCCCCCCTCGTCCGGGTAGCGCTCGCCCCGCTCGATCGCGTACGGAAAGCGCATCAGGCCGGTCTCGCGATCGACGATCCCGATGTCCACCACCTGCGCGTCGAAGAGCTCCTGGATACGGTCGCCGACGAGTTCGTACATCGCTTGCATCTCGAGGTTCTCGGCGAGCCCTCGCTGTACGTCGTTGATGAGCGCGAGCTCCGCCGCGCGCTGCCGTGTCTCCTCGAACAGCCTGGCGTTCTCGAGCGCGACGGAGAGGCTCCCGGCGATCGTCGTCAGGAGCCGCACGTCGCTTTCGCTGAACGCGTGCTCCCGGTCGAGGCTCTGGAGCGAGATCACGCCCCTCGCCCGGTCGCCCACAACGAGCGGGACGTAGACGCCCGACTTCGGGGCCTCGCCCTGGACGGTCCCGCCGCCAACGGCGGCAACCCGCTCCATGAATCGCTCCTCGATCAGCAGCGGCTCGCGCGTCTCGAGCACGTGATGCGTGGGTCCGGCGACGTCCTCGATGGGCTCGTCCGCGAGGCGGATCCCCCGTTCGATCGTGTACGGGAACCGGATGAGACCCGCCTCCCGGTCCCGGACCGCGATGAAGGTGTTCTGCGCGTCGAAGATCTCAGCGAGGCGCTCGCCCACGAGGTCGTACATCGCCTGCATGTCGAGGTTCTGCGCCAGCCCGCGCTGCACGTCGTTGATCAGCGCGAGCTCCGCGTTGCGCTGACGCGTCTCCTCGAACAACCGCGCGTTCTCGAGCGCGACGGACAGGCTGCCCGCGATCGTGGTCAGCAGGCGGACGTCCGACTCGCTGAACGCGTGCTCGCGGTCGATGTTCTGGAGCGAGATGACGCCGGTGGCGCGGTCCCCCACGGAGAGCGGCACGAACACGGCCGACTTCGGGGTCTCACCGACGAGCGCGATCGGGTTGCCCACCTCGGCGGCGCGGCCCGGCACGTCCTCGTTGACGACGATCGTCTCGCGCGTCTCGATGACCACGCGACGGAACCCGATGACCTCGATCGGCTCGGTCGGGAGGTGCTCGCCGCGCTCGATCGCGTACGGGAAGTGGATCAGGCCCGACGACTCGTCGAGCGTCGCGATGTCCACGACCTGCGCGTCGAAGATCTCCTGAATCCGGTCGCCGACGAGGTCGTACATCGTCTGCATGTCGAGCTTCTCGGCCAGCCCCCGCTGTACTTCGTTGATAAGGGCGAGCTCCGCGCTCCGCTGCCGGGTCTCCTCGAACAGCCGGGCGTTCTCGAGCGCCACGGACAGGCTGCCGGCGAGCGTCACCAGGAGGCGGACGTCCGCCTCGGAGAACGCGTGCTCGTGGTCGAGGTTCTGCAGCGAGATGAGGCCCGTCGCCCGGTCGCCCACCAGGAGCGGCACGAAGACGGACGACTTGGGGACCTCGCCGGAGAGCACATGCGGCTGCCCGGCCTCCGCGCTCCTCCCGACCAGGTCCTCGTTGACGACGACCGGCGCCCGCGTCTCGACCGCGATGCGGCGGAGGCCGATGAGCTCGATGGGGTCCTCGTCGAGGCGTTCGCCCGCCTCGATCACGTAGGGGAAGTGCACGAGGCCTGACACGGGGTCGATGATGGCGACGTCCACGACCTGCGCGTCGAAGATCTCCCTGATCCGGTCGCCGACGAGGTCGTACATGGCCTGCGCGTCGAGGTTCTCGGCGAGGCCCCGCTGGATGTCGTTGATGAGGGCGAGCTCGGCGTTCCGCTGGCGTGTCTCCTCGAACAGCCGGGCGTTCTCGAGCGCCACGGAGAGGCTGGCGGCGAGCGTGACCAGCAGGCGCACGTCCGCCTCGCTGAACGCGTGCTCCCGGTCGAGGTTCTGCAGCGAGATGACCCCGGTCGCCCGGTCGCCGACGACGAGCGGGACGAAGACCATGGACTTCGCCGGCTCGCCCGAGAGCACGTAGCGGCTGGCCCGGCCTCAGCGGCTCGTTGGCCGGCGTCCTCGTTGACGACCGACCGGCTCCCGCGTCTCCAGCACGACCCGACGGAACCCGATGATCTCGATCGGCTCGTCGGGAAAGCGGACGCCGCGTTCGATCGTGTACGGGAAGTGGATCAGGCCGTACGACTCGTCCACGATCCCGATGTCCACGACCTGCGCGTCGAAGATCTCCTGGATCCGGTCGCCGACCAGGTCGTACATCGACTGCATGTCGAGCCGCTCGGCCAGCCCCCGCTGGACGTCGTTGATCAGCGCGAGCTCGGCGCTCCGCTGGCGGGTCTCGTCGATCAGGCGGGTGCGCTCGAGCGCGGACGCGATGTGCCGGCCGACGAACGTCAGCAGGTCCTTGTCCGCGTCGGTGTGCTGCCGGTCCTCCCGGTAGCTCTGGACGACGAGCGCGCCGAGCAGCCGGCCCTCCGATTGCAGCGGAACCCCGAGCCAGGACTCCGACGGCACACCGAGCCGTACGAGCTCGCCCTCGGCGACGAGCCCTTCCCAGTCCGCCTTCCCCGTCAGCATCGGGGTGCCGGCCCGCAGCATGTACGCGGTCATGCCCGCCGCATCGCCGATGCCGAAGGGCTCCCACTTGGCGGGGTCGGGGAGGTCGACGTCCTGCTCGTCGATGTAGTACGGGAAGTTGATCATCTCCCGCTCGTCGTCGTAGAGGGCGATGTACAGGTTGTCCGCGTACATCAGCTCCCGGACGATCGAGTGGACCTTCGCGTAGAAGTCCTGCATGTCCTCCGCGAGGCTCGCCGTCTCGGCGATCCGGTAGAGCGCGGCCTGCACCTGTTCGGCGCGGACCCGCCCAGCTTCCGCGGCCTCGAGCTCGGCGATACGCTCGCGGAGCGCGCCGACCTCGCCGGCTTCGGTCGTCTCGGTCACGCCGTCTGCTCCTGCGGCGGGTCGGCCGTCCACAGCTTGAGCCGCGCCTGCTTGCCGCGGATCTCGAACTCGTCGACGAAGTTCAGGAAGTCCGTGGAGCCGGTCATGTTCGTCCTGGTCTGGTCGGCGAGCAGGATCGAATGACCGGTCTCCTTGGTGAGCTGCTCGATGCGCGATGCGGTGTTCGTGGTGTCGCCGATAACGGCGTAGTCGAAGCGGCGATCCGACCCGAGCGTGCCGGACATGACCCGTCCGGAGTTAAGGCCGATCCCCATGCCGAACCCCTCGCCGATGCCCTCCCCGCGAACCCATCCGTTGAAGTCGGCCAGCCGGTTGCCGGCGATGTCGCGAGCGGCGGCCACGGCGCGGTCGGCGTGGTCGATGCTCTCGACCGGCGCTCCGAACACCGCCATCAGCCCGTCGCCGAGGAAGTCGACCAGCGTGCCGCCGTGGTCGATCACCGCGTCGCCCATGGTGCCCTGGAACCGCCGCAGCACCTGGACGGCCTGTTCCACCGGCAGCGTCTCGCCCACCGTGGTGAACCCGCGGAGATCGACGAACATCACGGTCGCCCACAGCCGGACCGCCTTGATCGCGGGCTCGCCCTCGCTCCGCGCGAGCATCTCGTCGGCGATCTGTTCGGGAAGGAATCGCGTGAACACGTTGCGGACGCGTTCCTGTTCGAGGTCGTGGAGGCGCTTGCGGTTGAGGCCGGCGCCGATCCGCGCGCGCAGGATGGTCGGGTCGAAGGGCTTCGGCAGGAAGTCGTCGGCGCCGATCTCGATGCAGCGGACGATGCTGTCCGTGTCGTCGACGCCCGAGATCATGATCACGGGGATGTGGCGGAAGCGCTCGTCCGCCTTCAGGCGCTCGAGCACCTCCATGCCGTCGAGCCCGGGCATCACGATATCGAGCAGCACCACGTCCGGCGCTTCGCCCTCCAGGGCGGCCATGGCGGCGAAGGCGTTGTCGACCGAGGTGGTCCGGTGGCCGTCGTGCTCGAGGTTCTTCGTCAGTAGGGCGCGGTTGATCGGGTCGTCGTCGACGACGAGGACGTGTCCGGGCCGATCGTGCATTCGGGTCTCCTGGGAGCGCGGCCGCCCGACCGGGAGCGCGTGTTGGTGTGGAACACACCCCCCCGGCGGCCCAGCGAGTCTCCCAGGGTCCGGTGCCGTGGGCAATAGGTCGGCTCCGGCTCGCCTGGATTCGCCCCCCGGCGGCGTGTAGCCTGCGCTCGGGGTGGCGAGTGCCCGTCGTCCTCGCCGCGCCTCGGCTGGGGGACGGAGCTATCACGGCGACGCAGGCGGACGAGACGGAGGAGGCCTCCACCCGGACGGGATTCGCCCGTCTGGACCCCCGGCGGTGGCGGGGGGCCGACATCCGCGTCTTCTCCTCCGCGAGCGACGCCGCCAGGGCCCGGCGTCCCACCGACGGCCTCCTCGTGATCCTGAGCGCCCTCGGCCTGGCCCTCCTGGCGTTCGTCGCGCCGGGGCCGACCGGCTTCGACACCTCGGCGGCGAGCTTCGTCGACGCGCTTCCCGGGCTGTTCGGGTGGTTCTGGGAGCTCTCCTACGACTTCCTGTTCGGATGGGCGGTCTTCGTGCTGGTGGCGGCCGTGGTCTCCCGGGGCCGAAAGCGCCTGTTGGTCGACGAGGTCCTGGCCGGGGCGCTTGCGTTCCTCGGCGCCTTCCTGGTCTCGGTCGCGGCCGGGGGGTCGTTCTCCGATGTGGTCGACGCGTTCGGCTCGTCCAACCCGCCCCCCATCTACCCGGCGGTTCGTTTCGCGGTCACCGTCGCCGTCGTCATCGCCGCGTCGCCGCACCTGTCGCGGCCGCTCCGGTACCTGGGCCGTTGGGTGCTCGCGGCGGGATTCCTGGCGGCGATCGCGCTCGGCGTGACCACGGCGCTCGGGGCCCTCGCGGGGCTGGCCCTCGCGACCGGTGCCGCGGCGTTCATCCATCTGGTGTTCGGCTCTCCGGGCGGCCGGCTCGATCCCGACCAGGTCGGCGCCGCCCTGCATGACCTCGGGGTCGAGACCTCCGAGCTCGCGGACGCCCGGCTCCAGGCCCGCGGCGCCCAGCTGACCTCGGCCGTCACCACGGACGGGCGCCGGCTCGCGGTGAAGGTCTACGGACGGGACGCCTGGGACGGTCAGTTCCTGGCGTCGATCTGGGGGGCGCTCTGGTACCGCGACGAGATGCCCTCGGTCGGCCACTCCCGGCTCCAGCAGGTGGAACACGAGGCGTTCGTGACGCTGCTCGCGGAACGCGCGGGGGTTCAGGTGCTGCCGGTGATCGCGGCCGGTATGGCGACGGGCCGGGATGCGCTCCTCGTCATCGAGGTGAACGGCGACCTGCTGGTCGACCGGGAACCGGACTCCGTGGACGACGGGGTCGTCCGCTCGGCCTGGGCAATGCTCGGCAAGCTCCACGCAACCGGCGTGGCCCACGGACAGCTCGACGCCTTCCGCGTCGCGGTGCTCCCCGACGGGACCGCGGCCCTTCTCGACTTCGCCGGGGCCCGCGTCGCCGCCCCCGATTCCTTCGTGCTGGCCGACCGGGCCCAGCTGCTCGTGACGACCGCCCTCGTCGTGGGGAACGACCGCGCCGTGGCGGTCGCGGCGGACGCGCTCGGCGCCGAGGGCCTGGCGGCGGTGCTGCCGTTCCTCCAGGCGCCGGCGCTGTCGCGGACGACCCGCAGGGCGATCCGGGAGCGGAAGTTCGACCTGGATCCGCTGCGTGACCTCGCCGCGAAGGCGGCGGGCGTGGAGGTCCCCAAGCTCGAGCAGATCAAGCGCGTCACCGTGGGCTCGGTCCTCATGGTGGCCGTCGTCGTGTTGCTGGCATACGCGATCATCTCGGCGGTCGCGGGGGTCGGGCTCGACAACCTCATCGACCAGCTGAAGAGCGCGAGCGGGCCCTGGCTGTGGATCGCCCTCGTGATGTCGCCCATCGTGCTGCTGCCGGAGGCGGTGGGGACCATGGGAGCCACGGAGCGGCCGGTCCGGTACCCCCCGCTCGTCGCCCTCCAGAGCGCCATCCAGTTCATCCAGCTGGCCGTCCCGAGCTCGGCGGCGCGCGTCGCGCTCGAGGTCCGGTTCTTCCAGCGGGCCGGCGCCACGACGACGGGAGCCCTCGCAGTGGGGCTCATCGACGGGGTTTCGGGGTTCTGCGTCCAGGTGTTCCTCCTGCTGAGCATCTCCCTGACGGGGCTGGGGAGCCTGAACCTCAAGGGAGACGGCTCGGACCAGTCCTTCGACTGGACCATCCTCGTCATCGCCGGGATCGTCGTGGTGATCGCCGCGGGGATCGCCCTCGCCATCCCGCGCGTGCGGACCATGCTCAAGTCCCGGGTCGCGGACAGCCGCGTCGCGCTCCGCGTGTTCCGGATGCCGTCGAAGGTCGCCATGATCTTCTTCGGGAATCTCACCGCCCAGTTGCTGCAGGCGCTGATCCTGGGGCTGTGCCTCCGGGCGTTCGGGCAGCACGTTCCGTTCGCCGACCTCATCCTCACGAACACCGCCGTCAGCCTGTTCGCCGGGTTCATGCCGGTGCCCGGGGGGATCGGGGTCGCCGAGGCCGGCTACACGGCATGCCTCGCCGCCCTCGGGGTTCCCCAGACCGTGGCTCTGGCTACGGCGCTCACGTTCCGGCTCGTGACGTACTACCTGCCGCCGATCTGGGGCGGGTTCGCCATGAAGTGGCTGCGCAGCCACCAGTACGTCTGAGCCCTGGCGCGCCTGTTCGTCACTCGCGGGCCAGCATCGCCTCCGCCTGGCGTTCGAGGTCCAGGTAGGGCTCTCCGCTGACGTCCACGACGACACGCTTGATGGTTCCGCCAGTGAACCGGTACGGCGGCGACCCCGGGTAGTCGCCGGTCACCGCAGCGCCGCTGTCGCGCCCGACGCACAGGCCCTCGCCGGCCAGCTCGAAGTACCCGGGCTGGGTCTTGATCCGGCCTTCGCCCACCTTCCGGTCGCCGTGGTACAGGGAAAGCGTCCCCGTGGCGACGCCGGGCGGATCCTCCCCGTCCTTCTCGAAGGAGGCGGACAGGATGAGGTCCTCACCGGCCGGCATGTCCTCGGTCGCGTCGATGCGCTGTTCCATCAAGCCGACGAAGTTGTAGGCGTAGTGCAGCCGGCCGTCCTTGACGTACAGGGCGTGCCCGCCGAACCAGGACCCGTGGGCGAACAGGACCCCCTCGGCGCCCTCCGAGGGGATGTCGACGAGGGCTCCGATCGCGTACGAGCGGTTCCGGATGTTCACGGCCTGGTGCTCCGGGACGTCCGCCACGCCGGGGTAGTACACGTAGCGATCACGGGGGGCCGAAAGCTGCGGGCGCGGGGTGAGCAGGATCTCGAGCGCCGAGCGGTCGTCGAGCGGGAACGCGCCGTTGGCGCCGGCCTCGGCGAACCACAGGCTCACGAGCTCGCGGAGCTTCTCCGGGTGTTCCTCTGCCAGGTTGTGCGACTCCGAGCGGTCGACGTCGGTGTGGTACAGCTCCCAGACGTCGTCGTTGTAGTTGCCCCACCCGGCGATCGTGGGATGGGTCGTGACCGCCTTCCATCCGTCGTGCCAGATCCCTCGCGACCCGAGCATCGAGTAGAACTGCGTCGTGCGGGCCGACGGGCCCGAGGGGTCGTCGAGGCTGGAGCCCATGCTCACGCCGTCCAGGTGGCTCTGGGTGTGGCCCTTGATGGCGCCGGGGACCTCGACCCCGAGGGCCTCGAGGATCGTCGGCACGATGTCGATCGCGTGGTGGTACTGGTGGCGGAGCTCCCCCCGGCCGGCGCTCGCCGAGGGCCACGAGATGATGCAGGGGTCGGCCGTCCCCCCGTTGAACTCATAGCGCTTCCACATCTTGAACGGTGTGTTGAACGCCATCGCCCACCCGTTGGTGTAGTGGTTGTAGGTCCGCACCCCGCCGAGCTCGTCGATCAGGGCGAGGTTTTGCTCGAGGTCGTCGGGGATCCCGTTGAAGAGCTTGTTCTCGTTGACCGAGCCGTCGGGGCCACCCTCGCCGCTGGCGCCGTTGTCCGACACCAGGATCACCATGGTGCTCTCGAGCTCCCCGGTGGCCTCGAGGTGGTCGAGGAGCCGCCCGATGTGGTGGTCGGCGTGGGCCATGAATCCCGCGTAGACCTCCGCCATGCGGCTGAACAGCCGCCGTTCGTCATCGGACAGGGAATCCCAGGGCTTGGTGTAGTCGAGCGGCGGGAACCGCTTGCCGTCGGGGCCGGTGCGGTCCTCCGGCGTTCCGATGGGGTTGATCGGCGGGAGCTCGGTCTCCTGGGGCACGATCCCGAGCTCCTTCTGGCGCGCCAGCGTCTGCTCCCGCATGACCTCGTAACCCTCGTCGAACCGGCCCCGGAACCGGTCGATCCACTCCTTCGGCGCATGGTGCGGCGCGTGGCACGCCCCGGGTGCGTAGTACAGGAAGAACGGCTTGTCGGGGGCGACCGCCTTCGCGTCCTTGATGAACTCGAGGGCCTTGTCGGTCAGGTCGTCGGTGAGGTGGTAGCCGTCCTCGGGCAGTCGTGGCGGGTCGACCGGGTGGTTGTCGTGGACGAGGTCCGGATACCACTGGTTGGTCTCGGCGCCGAGGAAGCCGTAGAACCGCTCGAACCCACGCCCCGTCGGCCAGTTTCGGCGAGTGGAGGCGAGGTTCATCTCGTCGGTGGGGCACAGGTGCCACTTGCCGACGATGTACGTGTTCCAGCCACGCTCCCCGAGGATCTCCGAGACCATGCCGTTCTCCGGCGGGATCGACCCGCTCGCGTTCGGGAATCCCGACGCGGCCTCGGTGATGCAGGCCATCGAGTTGCGCGTGTGGTTCCGTCCGGTGAGCAGACAGGAACGCGTCGGCGAGCAGAGCGCCGTCGTGTGCCACTGCGTGAACCGGGTGCCCGAGGCGGCGATGCGGTCGATGTTCGGCGTCTCGATCGGGCCGCCGTAGCAGCTCATGGCCGAGAACCCGACGTCGTCGAGGACGATGAGCAGGACGTTGGGCGCGCCGTCGGGCGCCTTCGGTGGTTCGAACGGCGACCAGTCGGGCGTCGAGTCCCGGATGTCGGTGCGGATGACGCCGCCGAAGGGGGTGGTCGCCATGCCCGGTGCTCCTCTCGTTGCCGTGATTCGCCGGCCGGCGGGACGGCCGGGCGATCGACCGTATGGATGCAATACGCTCCCATCGCAGCGCTCGGCCACCCATCGTCCGATCCGGGCGAAGTTCGGCGTTCCGGTCGCCTCGCCCGAGGAGACCGCCGAGCAGCTGACTGCCCGAGGTCATGCCACCGTTTCGCCTCGACCGGGTGATGCCACGCCGAGTCAGCGGTTCACGATCGCTGTTCGGCTGCGTGTGGCCGCGGCACGATCTCTGGAGGAATCGACATGACGTCGCCGAACACCACGACGGACGCGCTCGTTTCGTGGCACGAGTCCGCGGCCCGCACCGCAATCCTCCAGTTCGTGGAGCGGGTGACCACGGAAGGCGGGGACGACTTCGTGGCCCCGAGCGATCGCGTCGCGGTGTTCGACAACGACGGCACGCTGTGGTGCGAGAAGCCGATGCCCATCGAGGTCGGATTCATCCTGCTACGACTGGCCGCGGCGGCCGAGGCCGACGAATCGCTCCGCGACCGACAGCCGTGGCAGGCCGCCCGGGAGCGGGACTACGCGTGGTTGGACGACGCCGTGACGCGGCACTACCACGGCGACGACAGCGGCATGCAGGTCCTCATCGCCGGCCTCCTCCAGTCGTTCGCCGGGATGACGGTCGAGGACTACGGCGCCGCGGCCGACGCGTTCCTGCGTGGGGGATCGCACCCCACCTTGGGCAGGTCGTTCGACGCCTGCGGGTACCGGCCGATGGTCGAGCTGCTCCAATACCTGGAGGCGAAGGAATTCACGTGCTACATCGTTTCCGGGGGCGACCGGGACTTCATGCGGCCGGTGACCGAGGCCATGTACGGGATCTCATCCGAGCGTGTCATCGGCACCTCTGCGGCCCTGCGGTACCTGGACGACGAACACGGTGGAAGCGTCACCTACGCCGCCGAGATGGAGGTGTTCGATGACGGCCCCATCAAGCCCGTCCGGATCTGGAGCCGTATCGGACGCCGCCCGATCTTCGCCGCGGGGAACTCGAACGGCGACATCCCGATGCTCCGGTACGCGGGTGGTCCCGACCGCCCAGCCTTCCGCCTGCTCCTGCAGCACGACGATGCCGACCGGGAGTTCGACTACACGAAGGGGGCGGAATCCGCCCTCGAGCTGGCAGAACAGCACCGGTGGACGGTCGTCAGCATGAAGAACGACTGGGCGACGGTCTTCGCCGACCGCTGAGGCCCATGAGCCGCGTCGACCACCGCTCGGCCGCGCCCCTGCTCCCGCCCGGCGCCCCGCCCGCGTTCCACCTGCTGGCCAAGCCCACGGGGGCGATCTGCAACCTGGACTGCACCTACTGCTTCTTTCTGTCCAAGGAGATGCTGTATCCGGGGAGCCGGTTCCGGATGGCCGACGACCTGCTGGAGCTGTACCTGCACCAGCTGATCGAGGCCCATGCGAACAGCCCCGAGGTCGTGGTCGCCTGGCAAGGGGGGGAGCCCACGATGATGGGGCTGCCGTTCTTCCGCAGATCGGTCGCGCTCGCGGAGGGCATGCGCCGGCCCGGTCAGCGGGTCACCTTCACGATCCAGACCAACGGGACGCTCCTCGACGACGAGTGGGGCGAGTTCCTGGCGGCGAACGGGTTCCTCGTGGGCCTGTCGATCGACGGCCCCGGGGAGATCCACGACACGTACCGGGTCGACAAGGGCGGGAAGGGGAGCTTCGACCGGGTGATGTCCGGGCTCGGCGTATTGCGGCGGCACGGGGTGGACTGGAACGCCCTGACGACGGTCCACGCCGCGAACGAACGCCGCGGACGCGAGATCTACCGGTTCCTGCGGGACGACTGCGGGGCGGCGTTCATGCAGTTCATCCCCATCGTGGAACGCGCGACGCCCGAGACCCTGCCGGCCGCGAACACCGGGTGGGGCGCCCGCGTCCGGGACCGCCCCCTCTACGTGCAGGAGGGCAATCTCACGACCGATCGCTCGGTGTCGCCGGGTGGATACGGGCGGTTCCTGATCGACGTGTTCGAGGACTGGGTCCGCCGCGATGTCGGTGAGGTCTACGTCCAGATGTTCGACGTGGCGCTGGCGAACTGGTACGGCGAGCCCCCCGGGTTGTGCGTCCACTCGGAGACGTGCGGGCTCGCGCTCGCCCTCGAGCACACGGGCGACCTGTACTCGTGCGACCACTTCGTCGAGCCCGCCCACAAGCTCGGGAACATCCGCGATCGCCGGATGATCGATCTCGTCGTACTGCCCCAGCAGCGCGAGTTCGGTCTGGCGAAGCGCGACACGCTCCCGCGCTACTGCCGTGAATGCGACGTGCGGTTCGCCTGTCACGGCGGCTGTCCCAAGGACCGGTTCACCCTGACGCCTGACGGCGAGCCGGGGCTGCATTACCTCTGCCCGAGCTACCTGGCCTTCTTCCGGCACATCCGCCCGGCCATGGGCCGCATGGTGGAACTGCTGCGGGTGGGTCGCGCGCCGGCCGAGCTCGTGCAGGTGTACGCGGCCGACGACGCCGGGCGCGGACGCAACGATCCCTGCTCGTGCGGCTCCGGACGGAAGTGGAAGGCCTGCCACGGCGGGCCCGTAACGGCGAACAGCGGATGACGGCCAGGCCCGGCGGTCAGTTCGGAGCGGGCCCGGCGGGCAGCCTCTGGTAAGCCTCGGTGACGGTGTCGTAGAAGGCGTCCGCGCCGAGGACCTCGACGAGGCCGTACCGGGCCATTCTGTCGCGCACCGGGTCCCGGCCACCTCGGCCGCACCAGCCGAACGCCGCGTTCCCGCAGCTGTTCGTGGATCTCCCGGGCGGTCTGCCCGGCCGAGAAGTCGATCCGTCGATCCCCGCCGCGTCGACGTACAGCCACCGGATCGGGGGAGTTGCCGGGTCGGACGCCTCGGGAGTCCATCGCGCCGCCCCCCGGCGCTGCATTATCCCGTTTGCGCGAACCCGTCAGCCGTTCAGACGCCGGTCTCGGCGACGATCCGCCCCGACTCGATCGCCTTTTTGAGCTCTTGGTGGTCCTGTTCGTTCTGGTCCGCGTACGCGGTTGCGAAGTCCGCGATCGCCCGGTCGAACGCGTCGGATTTCCCGAGGTAGGTGGCGAGGGCCACGCGGTCGCCCGAACGGGCGTGGCCCCTCGCGAGCGTCCAGCCGCACAGCCCGCCGTAGAGCTCGAGCCCACGGGGGAGCAGGGTCTCCACGTCGATGGATCCCTTCCAGTCCTTGAGCTGGCGGAAGTAGAAGTCCCGTTCCTTCCCGTCGAACCCCTCGACCCGGTCCCACCCGAGGAAGATGTCGCTCGAAGCCTGCATGAGGCGCTGGCCGGCGACGACGCGATTCCCGTGGTTCGAGTACTGGCTCTTCCCGACGAACCGCTCGAGGACCGAGGCCTCGGCCTCCTTGACCTGCAGGAACAGCGGATCCTGGCCGTCGTTGCCCATCATGAGCACGATCCAGGCCCGCGTTCCCACGCTTCCCACGCCGACCACCTTGCGCGCCATGTCGACGAACCGGTACTGCTCCAGCAGATGACGCCGATCCGATGCGAGGGTCCTGCGGTAGCGCCGGAGGATCGCGCGGATCGACTCGGCGAAGGTCTCGGCCTGCTCGGGGCCCATCAGCTCCGAGATGGGGACCACGAGGGGGGGCTGGCTCACGATCCGCGGCTCGCCGTCTTTCTCCTCGGCGAGCTTCGCGAAGACGTGCATGCTGTCCTTCGTCCGCATCTTGGCGAGGCTCTTCTCGAGGAGCTTGGCCCGCGCCGGGTCCGCCGCCTTGGACTTGAGGCGGGCGAAGGTCTCGTCGACGTCGAGGTTCGCGTACCAGACCTCGAGGTTCGACTGCTTCGAGAACGCCGCCATGGCCTCGCGGTAGGACCGGACGGCATCGAGCACCGCCGTCCGTCGGTCGGCCGTGGCGAACGAGTTCTCACGGCCGGCGACCTCGATGCTCGCCGCGAGCCGCTTCACGTCCCACTCCCACGGCCCAGGGGCGGTCTCGTCGAAGTCGTTGATGTCGAACACGAGCCGCCGCTCCGGCGACCCGTACATCCCGAAGTTCGACAGGTGGGCGTCGCCGCAGATCTGGGCTCGGATGCCGGTGACCGGGGTCGTGGCCAGGTCGGCCGCCATGACCAGCGCGGCGCCCCGGTAGAACGGGAACGGCGACACGCTCATCCGTCCGTAGCGGATCGGGACGAGCTCGGGGACGCGGGTCCGGCCCTGTTCCTCGAGCAGCGCGACGGGGTCGGGCCGGTCGGCCGGCGCGAACTCCGCGTGCCGTTCGCGCGGCACCCGCTTGCGTGCCTCCCTGCCGCGCGCGGCCCGTTCCTCCCATGAGAGGTGGGGAATCTTGGGTGGGGCCTTGCTCTCGGTCGTGGTCACGACGGCCTCCTCGGGGGTCGGGAGCGGTCAACCGGGCGTTCCGCGTCAGGTTGTCCGCGCCGATGGTGGTCGTCCGTCCCAGCTCCCGCATCCCACCGACGAGGTGATTCGACCGGCGCGCGGGCAGGCCGTGATCGGTGCTCAGGTGGCGGCCGCGGCGTCCTCAGTGCGGTATTCGGCCAGCAGCTGGCGCTCGTCGTCCCTGCGCGGGAAGAAGAAGAACACCAGTGCTGCTCCCAGCAGGACCGCGACGACCCCGGCCAGGTAGGCCCAGTCGTCGCCCTGCAGGAACGCCGCCCGCGCGCCGGCCGTGATCTGCTTCGAGTACTGCGGGTACTGCTGGGCGATGGCCTCCGCGCTCGAGAACGACTTGGTCAGCTCGGCCTGGACGCTCGACGTGATCTGGTCGCTCGACGGCGCGCCCGCGATGGCTGCCGCGGCCGCCGCTGCGTACCCCGCGGTCAGCAGGGCGCCCAGGATCGACTGCATGATCGCGCCGCCGAGGTCGCGCTGGAGGTCCGCAGTTCCCGACGCCATCCCGGCCCGCGTCACCGGGACCGACCCGGTGAGCGAGTGCGAGGCGGGCGTCCCGGCGAACCCGACGCCGGCCCCCACCAGCGCGTACCCCAGCCCGATCTGCCAGTAGGGCGAGGTCTCGCCCCACAGTACGAGCATCGTGAGGAACCCCAGGAAGACGAACACGTACCCGGTCAGCAGGGTGAACCGGGCGCCCCGCGCTTCGACGAGCTTGGCCGAGCGCGGCGCGCACAGCACCATCAGCACGGCGGCCGGCAGGATCGCGAGCCCCGCATCGACAGTCGAGTACGCCAGCACGTTCTGCAGGTACTGCTGCCCGATGAACATCGCGCCCATCAGCGAGCCGAACACGATGATCCCGGCGCAGGCCGCGACCCAGAACACCCTCCGGCCGGCGATGTGGAGGTCGTAGAGCGGGTTCTTCGCCCGCCGTTCCCGGAACAGGAACGCCGCGGTCGAGGCCACGGCAACCACCGCGAGGACGGCGACCATGGCGGTCGCATCCGGGACAGGGGCGAAGTTGATCGCCAGGATCAGCGAACCCACCAGCACCACGGTGAGGACCCCGCCGAGGTTGTCGACGGGTTCCGTTCCCTCGTTCACGTGCGATGGAACGAGCCGGATCGCCATCACGAGGGCCACAACGGCGAGTGGCAGGGTGAGCAGGAACACCGACCCCCACCAATAGTGCTCGAGCAAAATCCCGGACGAGAGCGGGCCGAGCGCCGCGATGGCGCCGCCGGTGGCCGACCACAGAGCGATCGATCGCGTGCGGGCCGGGCCGGACCACAGCGCCGCGATCAGCGCGAGCGTGGTGGGGTAGGCCATGCCGGCCGAGAGCCCGCCGAGGATGCGCGCGCCGATCAGCACGCCGATGTTCGGGGCCCACGCGGCCACCAGACAAGCCGGGACCGAGAGCAGCACCCCGAGGATCAGCATCATCTTGCGCCCGTACCGGTCGCCGACCGCGCCGAGGTACAGCACCGAGCAGGCGAGGCCCAGCGAATAGGCGACGGCGACGAGGTTGAGCTCGGTCTGCGACGCGTCGAACGCGGCGCCGATGTCGGGCAGGGCCACGTTCGCCACCGCGAGGTTCAGGTTGGCGACGGCCGCCACCAGGATCAGCGTGCCGAGGACCAGCGCGCCGCGCGCCGGTCCGGCCGACTCCCCGGTCACCGCCGGTGCGGTGCTCGCAGCCACGTGTCGCTCCATCCGTCGGGTCGGTGACGCGGGGACGGGCCACGACGGATCGGCCGCCGCGCCCACGCCGGTGGACGCCCGGGATCGAACCCCGACGAGCGGGCGCGTGCATCGCGCCGATCAGGTGATTCCCCGTCCCGTCCGGCCCGGCACGCTGTCGGCTGTGAGCGACGCCTCTCCGGGTCCCGATCCACGGCGACGAGCCCCGCGCCTCCCCTCGGCCGGGGCCGCGTGGCTGATGGCGCTGGTGGGAGCCGGGACCTTCTTCGCCGCCGCGCTGCTCGTCCACTCGGGGGCGACCGGGCTCGACGAACGCCTCTTCCTCTTCTTCAACGACGTGCCGTCCTGGCTCGCGGACGTCCTGACGCCGGTGTCGAAGCTGTTCCTCCCGGCCGCGCTCTTCGCGACGATCGCAGTCGCCGTCGTGTTCGTCACGGTCTGGAACCGGAGCGCTATGCCCATCGCGGTCGGCGCTGCCGCGGCCGGCGCCGCCTACCTGCTGGCCAATCTCGCGAAGGCGGCGGCGGAGCGCCCCCGCCCGTACGAGGTCGTGGCCAACGCAGTGCTCCGGCAGCCGCCCGCCCACGGCACGAGCTTCCCGTCGAGCCACACGGCGGTCGCGGTGGCGACGGTGGTTGCGCTCCTGCCGTTCCTCCCGCGCGCCTTCTCGCCATGGCTGATCGCGTACGCCGCGCTGGTTGCCTGGTCCCGCATGTTCCTTGGGGTGCACTACCCGCTCGACGTGATCGGCGGCGCGGGCGTCGGGCTCGCGTCGGCCGGCCTGACGCTCGCGGTCGTCTCGGCGATCTCCGGCCGCACGTCGCCCTCCACATCCGGGGAGCCCTCGCTTGATCCAGGCTGACGCGGGCAGCCCCGCCCGGCCCGGGCTGCCGCGGAGACCCTCGTACCTTGGTCGCGGCGGGCGGCTAGTGTCTGCCGAACCGAACTTCAGGGAGTGGGGCGGTGGCCAACTCACCCGACGGCAGGATGGTCGTCAGCGGCAACGTCGAGGACGGCACGGAGGTCCACATGTTCGCCGCCCGGTACCTTGCGGACTGACGATGGCGACACCGAGGAGCGTCGAGGAATACCTGGCGGACGTTCCGGAGCGGGAGCGGGCCGCGCTCGAAAAGCTCCGCGGACAGATCCGGCGGGCGGCGCCAGGAGCGGTCGAGACGATCAGCTACCAGATGCCGGCGTTCAAGCTCGATGGGCGGTTTCTCGTGTCGTTCGCCGCGTTCCGTGACCACTGCAGCCTGTTCCCCGCCAGCAACCAGGTGATGGAGGACATGGGGGAGGAGCTCGAGCCCTACTTCTCCGGCAAGGGAACGCTCCGGTTCACGGCCGGAAAGCCGATCCCGGCACGCCTGGTGACGAAGATCGTCAAGGCCCGGATCGAGGAGAACGCGCGGGCGGCTGCGGCGACAGCCGAACGCCGGCGCGCCAAGAAGCGGTCCTGAGCTACCCGGCGCTGCCGATGGTGAGCGAGCCGAGGCGGACCTCGGTTCCACTGCGGAGCGAGTTCGGGATCTCGGCGATGCGGTCGACGAGTTGGGCCAGCGAACGCAGGTCGTCCTCCGGGGCGTCGCCCTCGAGCTCGAGGTGGTACTCGATCGGCGTCGAGACGGGCGGGTCGCCCGTGTAGTCGGCGTCCGCCGTCACGCGGACCCGAGTCAGCGCGATCCCCAGCTTGGCCGCCTCGCGGAACAGGTCGTTCGACACGCAGCCGGCCACCGCGAGGTTCAGCAGCTGGCCGCCGTTGAACCCCCTTCCGCCGCCGCCCGCCTCGGCCGGCCGGTCGACGACCAGCGTGAACGGGCCTGCCGAGCCGACCGCCGTGACCCGCCCGTCAACCGAGACCGTCTCCACCTCGTAGGCACCCACGGGAACTCCTTTCACGAATGCTGGCGGGTCAGGCCGTGACCAGCAGGCCGATCCCGACTGCCAGCATCCAGAGCGACCAGCCGATGTACGCCACCGGCACGAGCGCGCCGGCGAGCTTCCAGCCCTCCCGTTCGAACGGCCCGACGAACTCCAGCGAGCCGACTACGAACGCCGGCGCCAGCACCAGGCCGGCGACGCCGAACGCCCAGTGGAGGACGTCGGATTGGATCAGCGCGACGCCGGCCAACGCGGTCCACAGCCCGGTGAACAGATAGCCGAGGTGCTCGCCGACCGCGACGCCGAGGTAGCGGTTGAGCGTCTGGAACACCACCTCGACCGCGTCCTTCGTTCCCTGGCTCGACGCGGGGTCCGCGGCGAGCCGCGCGAGATGGGGCACCGCGAAGGGCCACCGGATCAGCCCGAGGAATTGCACGAGCGAGGCGAGCACGCCGATCGCCGTCGCCAGCGCCAGCACGGTGCCGTTCGCATCCCCGAGCGCCGAGGAGAGGAGGACCACGGCCGGAGCGAACAGCACCGCCGTCATCGCGAACCCCCACCACAGCACCAGCAGCCCGTTCCCGCCCGCCTCGAACCGCCGCAGGATCTCGGCGGTGGGCTTCCGGAGGATGTCCGGGTACTCGAAGGTCTTCGCGAGCGCAGTGAACGCCAGGTTGTACGCGACCGGCAGGAGCACGAACAGGATCCCGGCCCACACCTGCGCGGTCACGAGGCCGGTGCTCCCTCCAGCAGCTCGCGGAGCTGGGCCGGGCTGACGTTCCCGCCGGAGCAGACCACCACGACGCGCTGCCCGCGGAACTCCTCCGGCCGCCGCAGCACCGCGGCGAGCGCCGCCGCGCCGGCCGCCTCGACGAGGTTGCGGGTCCGTTCGATCATCAGGACCTGCGCGCGACGGATGTCGTCGTCGTCGACCAGGACGAAGTCGGCGAGATGTTCCCGCATGATGCGCTGGGGGAGCGCGAACGCGGTGCGCGTCGCCAGGCCCTCGGCGTACGTGCCCATGCGGTCCTCGACCAGGCGGCCCTCCTTCCACGAACGCCACGCGGCCGGGGCTTGCGCGGATTGCACGCCGACCACCCGGAACGGACTCGACTGGCCCGACGCCACCACGCACGCGCCGGCCGCCCCGCTGCCGCCGCCGATGGGAACCACCAGCACGTCGGCGCCCGGCAGGTCTTCGACCACCTCCAGGCTCGCCGTCCCGACCCCGGCGATGAGGTGCGGTTCGTCGCCCGAGTGGACGTAGCGGTGCCCCCGTTCCTTCCCGAGCCGCGCGGCGTGCTCCCTGGCGTCGTCGTAGTCGCGGCCGTGCGCGACGATCTCCGCGCCGAGCGCCCGCATCGAGTCGACCTTCACGGGGTTGGCGTTCTCCGGGACGCAGACGACGGCCCGGACGCCGAAGATCCGCGCCGCGAACGCCAGCGACTGGCCGTGGTTCCCGGTGGAGGCCGCGATGACGCCGCGACGGCGTTCGTCCTCCGACAGCTGGGAGATCAGGTTGACGCCGCCCCGCACCTTGAACGCGCCGACCGGGAGGTGGTTCTCGTGCTTCACCCAGAGCTCGGTCCCGGCGAGCTCGGAGAGGGTCGGGTACGTGTAGAGCGGTGTGCGGGGAAGGTGCGGCCGGATCCGCTCTCGCGCGTCCAGGACGTCGTCGAACGTCGGAGGCGCCAACGTCGTGGCGTGTTCCGGCACCGTCGCCATTGGCCGCAATCATGACGCGTCGCGCGCGGCGGGCGGGTCGTCCCCCGCCCCGGAACTCTCGTGCACCGGCCGTGGGCTCGTTTGGGCACGAGCCGGGTCCGGGTATCCATCCGGGAGACCTGGGACACAACCGAGGAGGCAGGCGCGTGCGGGCACGTCGAACGAAGGCATCGCTGTGGCCGGCGGCACGGCAGGTTCGGACGGGCGACGTCCACGCGGAGGGGGAGACCTCGTTCACCAGGCGGTCGATCGAGCTGCGGCCGCGCACCGAGCAGGCCGACAAGGTCGTCAAGTCCGTCTGCCCGTACTGCGCCGTCGGCTGCGGGCAGAACGTCTACGTCAAGGACGAGAAGATCCTCGACATCGAGGGCGATCCGGACTCGCCGATCTCCCGGGGACGGCTCTGCCCGAAGGGCGCCGCCACGTTCCAGCTGGTGACGGGTTCCCACCGTGCGAAGCAGGTCCTCTACCGGCGGCCCGGCGGCAGCGAGTGGGAGCCGCATCCCGCTCGAGCGGGCCATGGACATGGTGGCCGAGCGCGTCAAGGCACGCGCGACGCGACCTGGGAGGACGCCGACGACGAGGGCAACCCGCTGCACCGCACGCTGGCGATCGCGCACCTCGGCGGCGCCACGCTCGACAACGAGGAGAACTACCTCATCAAGAAGCTCTTCACCGCGCTGGGGATCGTCCAGATCGAGAACCAGGCCCGCATATGACACAGCTCCACGGTCCCCGGTCTGGGGATCTCGTTCGGACGCGGCGGCGCGACCACCTTCCAGCAGGACCTCGCAGAACACCGACTGCATCGTCATCGAGGGCTCGAACATGGCCGAGTGCCACCCGGTCGGCTTCCGGTGGGTGATGGAGGCGAAGGAGCGCGGCGCGACGATCATCCACGTCGACCCGCGCTTCACCCGCACGAGCGCCATGGCCGACGTCCACGTGCCGATCCGGGCCGGGCACCGACATCGCGTTCCTCGGCGGGATCGTCCGCTACATCCTCGAGAACGAGCGCTACTTCCACGAGTACGTGGTCGCCTACACCAACGCGCCGGTCGATCGTCTCCGACGACTTCCGGGACACCGAGGACCTCGACGGGCTGTTCAGCGGCTGGGTCGCCGACCAGGGCGGATACCGGCACGACTCGTGGCAGTACGAGGGCGCGCGGCGTCGCCGGCCCGGCGGCGGGCACAAGGAGCTGTCGGCGCAGCTCGGAGCGGGCAGGCCGGCGAGGGCCAGCGACGATGCCCGAGTCATCCGAGGAACGCGACCCGACGCTGCAGGACCCGCGCTGCGTCTTCCAGATCCTGCGGCGGCACTTCGCCCGCTACACGCCGGAGATGGTCGAGGAGATCTGCGGCATCCCGCCGGAGCATGTTCCTGAAGGTCGCCGAGACGCTCTGCGACAACTCCGGCCGCGAGCGCACCACGCGCGTTCTGCTACGCGGTCGGCTGGACGCAGCACTCGATGGGCGTGCAGTACATCCGCACCGCGGCGATCATCCAGCTGCTGCTCGGGAACATCGGCCGGCCGGGCGGCGGCATCATGGCGCTGCGCGGCCACGCGTCGATCCAGGGCTCGACCGACATCCCGACGCTGTTCGACCTGCTGCCCGGCTACCTCGCCGCATGCCGCAGGCGCGACGCACGACCAGACGCTCGCGAAGTACCTCGAGAACAACACCGTCGCCGTCGGGCTGGTGGAGCGAGTTGCCGAAGTACGTCGTCTCGCTGCTCAAGGCCTGGTTCGGCGACGCGGCCGACGCCGGAGAACGACTGCGTGCTTCGACTACCTGCCGCGGCTCACGCGGCGACCACTCGCACATGCACGACCGTGGCCGACATGGCCGACGGCGAGGTCGAGGGCTACTTCGTCATGGGCGAGAACCCGGTCGTCGGCTCGGTGCACGGAGCGCTGCAGCGCAAGGGCCTGCGCACAGCTCGAATGGCTGGTGGTGCGCGACTTCGCGCTGACCGAGACCGCGGAGTTCTGGCAGGACGCGCCGGAGATCCGCCGCGGCGAGGTCCGGCCGCAGGACATCGAGACCGAGGTGTTCTTCTTCCCGGCGGCGGCGCACACCGAGAAGGACGGCACGTTCACCAACACCCAGCGGCTGCTCCAGTGGCACCACAAGGCGGTCGAGCCGCCCGGCGACGCCGCAGCGAGCTGTACTTCGTGTACCACCTCGGCCGGCGGCTCAAGGCGCTGTACGCGACCTCGGTCGAGTCGCGCGACGAGCCGATCCAGGACCTCACGTGGGACTACCCGACGGTCGGGCCGCACGACGAGCCGGACGCCGAGGCGGTGCTGCACGAGATCAACGGCTACACCGTCGCGGACGGCAAGCCGGTGTCCGGCTACATCGACCTGAAGGACGACGGCTCGACCGCGTGCGGGTGCTGGATCTACTCGGGCGTCTACGCCGACGGGGTGAACCAGACGGCGCGCCGCAAGCCCGGCGGCGAGCAGACCTGGGTCGCGCCCGGAGTGGGGCTGGGCGTGGCCGTCGAACCGCCGCATCCTCTACAACCGCGCCTCGGCCGATCCCGAGGGCAAGCCGTGGTCGCGAGCGCAAGAAGTACGTCTGGTGGGACGCGGAGCAGGGGAAGTGGACCGGCGAGGACGTGCCCGACTTCATCGAGGACCGCGACGCCGTCGTACCGGCCGGCAAGCGGCGCGAAGGGGCTCGACACGATCAGCGGCATCGACCCGTTCATCATGCAGGCCGACGGCAAGGGCTGGCTCTTCGCGCCCAGCGGCCTGATGGACGGGCCGCTGCCGACGCACTACGAGCCGCAGGAGTCGGCGGTCGACGAACCCGCTGTACGGCCAGCAGTGCAACCCGGCGCGGATCGAGTGGCGACCGGAAGGACAACCCGTATCACCGCGCCTACGACGACCCGCGGTTCCCGTTCGTCCTCACGACCTACCGGCTGACCGAGCACCACACCGCCGGCGGCATGAGCCGGTGGCTGTCGTGGCTGTCGGAGCTGCAGCCGGAGATGTTCTGCGAGGTCTCGCCGGAGCTCGCGGCGGAGCGTTCGGCCTTGCGCAACGGCGAGCTGGGCGACCATCTCGACCGCGCGCGGCGAGATCGAGGCCCGGGTGCTCGTGACCCGGCGGATGCGGCCGCTGCGGATGGGCAAGGGTGGCCGCCGCTGGTCCACCAGATCGGGCTGCCCTACCACTGGGGCGTCCAAGGGCCTCGTCACGCGGCGACGCGCGCGAACGAGCTGGTCGGCGTTCGTCGCCGATCCGAACGTCTCGATCCAGGAGACCAAGGCGCTGACCGGCACCATCGAGCCGGGCCGCCGGAGCCGGATGCGCCGGATCGCCACGACGCCCGCCTGGTACCCCGACGTCGTCGAGGACGGTGCGCCCCGGGACCTGCCCGAGGTCGGGCACCGGCCCGAGGGAACACACGGCATGGAGGGCCCGCAGCAGAAGGAGAGCGAACAGGCGTGAGCATCTCGACCGGGACCGCGCGCGAGCGCAAGGGCTTCTTCACCGACACCACCGTCTGCATCGGCTGCAAGGCCTGCGAGGTCGCGTGCAAGCAGTGGAACCAGCTGCCGGACGACGGCTTCGTCTTCACCGGCGATGTCGTACGACAACACGGCGGCGCTCGGCGCCTCGACCTGGCGGCACGTGGCGTTCGTCGAGCGGCCGGTGGCGCTCGGCGGGCAGACGACGGCCGACGGCCAGTTCTCGTGGCTGATGATGTCCGACGTCTGCAAGCACTGCCAGCGCGCCGGGTGCCTGGAGGCCTGCCCGACCGGGCGCGATCGTCCGCACGGAGTTCGACACCGTCTACGTGCAGCCGGACGTGTGCAACGGCTGCGGCTACTGCGTGGCCGGCTGTCCGTTCGGCGTGATCGAGCGGCGCGAGGACGACGGCCGCGCCTGGAAGTGCACGCTCTGCTACGACCGGCTGAAGGACGACATGGAGCCGGCCTGCGCCAAGGCCTGCCCGACCGACTCGATCCAGTTCGGCGACCTCGACGAGCTGCGGGAGCGGGCCGCAGCAGCGCGTGGCGACGCTGCACGAGCGGGGCGTCGGCGACGCGTACCTGTACGGCGCCGACGAGGCGAACCAGCCGGGACCGGCGGGCTGAACGCGTTCTTCCTGCTGGTCGACCGGCCGGAGGTCTACAACCTGCCGCCGGACCCGGTCGCGCCCGCCAAGAAGGCTCGGTCGGCGTGGTTGTCGATGGCCGCGGCCGGGATGGGGATGGTGGCGGCGGCCGTCGGCGCGGTGCTCTCCGCGCGGGACGACGGGCGATGACTGCCCTCGGAGGCGAGGGTTCCCCGTCGCCCGGGGATGCCGGGAACGGCGACCGCCGGAACATCGATCCCGATCTCGGAACGCTGCTCGGCGAGGGTTCGCTCCAGCGGGTGGAGGACCCGGAGCCGAGCGCCGCGGGGGAGGCCTGGAGGGAGGAGCCGACCGCCGACCTCGACGACCCGACGTACTACGACCGGCCCGTGCTCAAGGAGCCCGTATGGATCTCGGCGGTGCCGGCCTACTTCTTCGTCGGCGGGGCGGCGGGCGCCGCGGCGACGCTGGCCGCGGTCGCCCAGGTCGCCGACCGCGACGGGTTCGACGGGCTGATCCGGAGGGCTCGGTGGGTCGCCGCTGGCGGAGCCGCGCTCGGCAGCGGCCTGCTGGTGGTTGACCTCGGGAAGCCGTCGCGCTTCGCGAACATGCTTCGGGTCTTCCGGCCGACCTCGCCGATGAGCGTCGGCTCCTGGGTCCTGGCGGGCATCACCCCGCTGGCAGGGGCGGCCGCGATGGGCTCCCGCTTCGATGGGCTGGTCGGCGCGGCCGCCGACGGGGCGGGGCTGGGCGCCGGCCTGCTCGGCGTCCCGCTGGCCGGCTACACCGCCGTCCTGCTGTCGAACACCGCCGTTCCGGTGTGGCAGGCCACACGGCGGTCGCTCCCGGCTCTGTTCATGTCAAGCGGGATGAGCGCCGCCGCCGGCATCCTTGGGATGCTCGACCTCGACGAGCGGGAGGCGCGCGTCGTGCGGCGGTTCGGGATCGCCGGGCGCGTCGCCGACCTGGTGGCGGCGAAGGCCGTCGAACACGAGGCCGGCCGGGTCGAGGAGGTCGGTCGCCCGCTACACGAGGGGCTGTCCGGGACGTTGTGGAAGGCGTCGGAGGCGCTGACCGCCGCGAGCCTCGCGCTCGCGCTCCTCCCGGGCCGCCGTTCCCGCGGGCGCCGGGTGGTGGAAGGCGCGCTCGGCGCGGCGGGGTCGCTCGCCATGCGATTCGCCGTGTTCCACGCCGGCAAGGCCTCGGCCCGGTCGCCCCGGGCGACGTTCCACCAACAGCGCGCCGGTCACGGCGGCGCGGAGGTCACCGGCCGGCCCGCCGTGACCGGTCCGCCCCGATAGGCGGCAGCCGCCGAGCCGCAGCCGGGGCCGGCGTTCGCCTGACGGTTCCGGTCACGCTATCCTTCACCCGGCGCCGTCCCGCGCCCGACCTCTCGTCCCGGTGCTCACGCCGCCGGCTCCGGAGGGGTAGAGGTGGCCTCGAGCCATCGGGACATCGGTCATCGTTTCGGCCCTGCCGGTGGGGCATCGGGAGCGTGGGTCCCGGCGCCGTCCACCGTGGAGGAGCACGAGATGACCACGCAGAAGACCTTCAAACGCCGGGTCCGCGCCCGCATGGGCAAGACCGGCGAGAGCTACACCACCGCCCGCCGCATGCTCATCGCGAACGGCGACCGCCCCGAGCCGGCGGCCGTGGACTGGACGCCGTCCGTCTCCGACGAGGCCATGACGAACGCCACCGGCCACGGGTGGGACCACTGGTTCCGGATGCTCGACGACTGGGGCGGCACCGCCCACACCCATCCCGAGATCGCGCGGTGGCTCTCCTCGGAACACGACGTTCCGCCGTGGTGGACGCAGTCGATCACCGTCGGCTACGAGCAGGCCCGTGGCATGCGCGCTCCCGGCCAGCATGTCGACGGCTGGTCGGTCACTGCGACGAAGACGGTCGCGTGTTCCGGTGGAACGGCTGTTCGACGCGTTCACCGACGACGGCTTCCGGGAGCGGTGGCTGCCCGGCGCCGACCTCCGTCTGCGGACGAAGACCGCGCCGAAGTCGGCCCGGTACGACTGGGAGGACGGCTCGACGCGGGTGCTGGTCGGGTTCATCCGCGTCGCCGACGCGAAGGCGACGGTGGCCGTCGAGCACGCCCGGCTGCCCGACGCCGACACGGCCGACGAGATGAAGGCCTGGTGGCGGGGGCGCGTGGCGGCGCTCAGGGAGATCCTGGAAGCCGAACCCGCCCGTTGAGATCGCCGCCCGGGGGCCGATGAGTTCCGCCTCCGCGGACGGTCAGGACGGGCAGCGGACACGCATCGTTGATCAGAGATTCAGGCAGAAGTCAGCGGAAGGAGGAGGAACGATGGGAGACACGACACGCATCACCGAGGTGGGGACCGTGGCGGTTCCGGTCACCGACCAGGATAGGGCGCTCGAGTTCTACGTCGGGACGCTCGGCCTCGAGAAGCGGCTCGAGGCGCCGTTCGGCGACGGCATGCGGTGGATCGAGGTCGCGCCGGCGGGCTCGACGACGACGATCGCATTGCCGCCCCAGGGCGACGCGCCGGTCGGCGTGGACACCGGCATCCGCCTACGGACGGACAGCGCGGCCGACGACCACGCCCTGCTGAAGGCGGCCGGCGTCGACGTCGACCCGGAGCTCCTGCAGTGGCCGGGCGTTCCGCCGATGTTCTCGCTCCGCGACCCCGACGGGAACACGCTCTACATCGTGGAACGCATGTAGCGAGCGGGCTCTCCAGCGAAGCAACCTATACTCGGCCCCCTTCCGGCAGGAAGGGGGCCGAGTCATGGCGACGAACGGCACACAGCCCGTGGTCTTCGTCCACGGGCTGTGGCTCCACGCGGACACGTGGGGCGCGTGGATGGATCTGTTCCGCGAGCGCGGCTACGAGCCCATCGCGCCCGGCTGGCCGGGCGACGGGCCGACCGTCGAGGACACGCGGGAGCATCCCGAGCGCGTGGCCGGCAGCGGCATCGGCGAGGTCGTCGACCACTATGCGGGTGCGGTCGCGTCGCTCGGGTCGAAGCCCATCGCCATCGGGCACTCGTTCGGCGGGCTGATCGTGCAGCGCCTGCTCGCCGACGGCCACGCCGCCGCCGCCGTGGCGATCGACCCCGCGCCGATCAAGGGCGTCCTGGTGCTCCCGCCGTCGGCCCTGCGCGTCGCGTCGGTCGCGCTCAAGCGACCGTCCAACCGCAAGAAGGCCGTGTCGCTCACCAGAAAGCAGTTCCGGTACGGGTTCGGCAACGCGCTGTCGGAGGAGGAGTCGGACGACCTGTACGACCGTTGGACCATCCCCTCGCCGGGCCGGACGTTGTTCCAGGCGGCGACGGCGAACTTCTCGGGGAAGTCGCCCGCCGAGATCAACACGGCGAACGCCGACCGCGGCCCGCTCCTGATCACCGCGGGAGGCAAGGACCACACGGTCCCCGCTTCGATCTCCCGGTCCACGGCGAAGCGCTACCGGAAGTCGACGGCCGTGACCGACCTCCAGGAGTTCCCCGATCGTGGCCACTCGCTCGCGCTCGACAGCGGTTGGCGCGACGTCGCCGACTTCGTGCTGGGCTGGCTGAAGGAACACAACCTCTAGGCCGCTTCCAGCGAAGGTAAGGTCCGGCCGATGTCCCTTTCCGAGCGGGGACCCTGGCCGCACCCCTACTTCGGGACCCGGGCGAACATGTCGAGGTGCGCTTCCGGGACGCCCGAGGGGAACGACCTTCGGGTCCTCACGCACACCAAGGCGCGGGGACCGGTTTCGTGCCTTGATCAGGCCCGGCGGCGCCGTGGCCGGAAGCGCGAAAGGGCGTGTCGGCGCTCCGCGGTAGGGTGAATCGTTGCCGTCCCCGACCACGAAGGAGGCACGCATGGGCGACCGCCCGACGCACTTCGAGATCCCCGTCGACGACGCGGACCGAGCGGAGAAGTTCTATTCGGGCGCCTTCGGGTGGACGTTCAACCGGTTCCCGGGAGCGCCGTCCTACTACGGCCTCGCCACCACGGGCGACGAGGGGGAGCGGGGGATCGACGGCGCGCTGTACCAGCGCGACGAGATGACGGAGACCATGCTCACGATGAGCGTCGGCTCCATCGAGGACGCTTCGGAGCGGATCGTCTCCGCCGGCGGCGAGCAGGTCACGCCGAAGTCGCCGGTGCCCGGCGTCGGGTACTTCGCCCAGTTCAAGGACACCGAGGGGAACATCATCGGCATCTTCGTCCCCGACGAGTCCGCCACGATGTAATCCGGTTCCCTCCGGAACACGGCATGGAGTCGGCGGGAGTACGGCTCAGGAACCTCACGCTCGACGACCTCGCGCTGTACGAGGCCGTCCACTGCGACCCGGCGATGATGGAGCACCTCGGCGGGCCCCTCCCTCGGGAGGGGCTCGCCGAGAAGCTGGTGCGCGACGTGGCCTCGATCGAGTCGGGCGAGGCCCGGGTGTTCGTGATCGGGCCCGATGGCGCCGGCGGCGGAGCCGCCGGCACCATCGCCGTGTGGGAGCACGACGATCACGGGGATGTGATCGTCGAGATCGGGTGGATGGTCCTCCCGCCGTACCAGGGCCGGGGCGTCGGGACGGCCGCCGTTCGTGCGGCCCTCGACGCGGTCCGCGCCGAGGGCCGCTGGCCCACCGTGCACGCGTTCCCTCCGGTGACCAATCCCGGCTCGAATGCGATGTGCCGCCGCTTCGGCTTCTCGTTCGTGGAGGAGAAGGAGTACGTGTTCCGCGGGCGGACGCTCCGCTGCAACCACTGGCGGCTCGACCTCCGCGCCGGCTGACCGCCCTCGCCCACGGTCGTCGCCCGCCAGACGGAAGCCGGGCGGCGAAGTTCCGACTTGACAGCCTCGGCCCCGCGGGCGTACTTTCCTTCTCAGTTAATTAACCGAGAGGTTCAGCAAGCATGGAGACGGCGGAACGACTCACTATCACCCTCGCGGCCCTCGCGGATCCGACCCGGCGGGCGATCCTCGCGCGGCTCGCGAACGGGGAGGCGTCGGTGTCCGAGCTCGCGGCACCCTTCCCGGTGAGCCTTCCGGCCATCTCGAAGCACCTCAAGGTGCTCGAGCGGGCAGGGCTGATCTCGCGGAGCAGGGAGGCGCAGTGGCGCCCCTGCCGGCTGGAGGCGGCGCCCCTCGAAGAGGTCGCCGAATGGGTGGAGCGCTACCGCCACGCCTGGGAGGAGCGGTTCGACCGGCTCGACGACTACCTCGCGGGGCTCCAGCGGAAGGGGGAGGACGAACAGGGATCCGAATGACGAACGGCGGGCGCGGGACACGGCGTGGAGACGAGGGAAGGGAGCGGGACATGGCGGGACGAACGAGCACGGGGCACCACGAGCTGATCGTGACGCTGCCGTCGGAGACGGAGATCGGGTTCGAGCGGCGGTTCGACGCGCCGCGGGAGGTGGTGTTCGCGGCGTTCACGGAACCGGAGCACCTCGTGCACTGGTGGGGGCCGAGCCGGTACTCGCTCCCGGTGTGCGAGGCCGACCTTCGGCCGGGTGGCGCCTACCGGATGGTCGTTCGCGGCGACGACGGCCACGAGGTCACGTTCCACGGCGAGATTCGCGAGATCGACCGGCCGGAGCGGGTCGTCCAGACGATCCGTGTGGACGTGGAGCCGATCGCCGACATGGAGGCGGTGCAGTCGGTCGACTTCGAGGACGTGGACGGCGGCACCCTGCTGACCGCGACGATGCGGTTCCCCTCGAGGGAAGCGCGGGACGGCTTCATGGCCGGCGACGGCATGGAGCAGGGTGCGATCGAGACCTACGAGCGCCTGGACGACTACCTGGCCACGCTGGCCGCGTGATCACGCGGACGCGACGGGTCCGCCTCATCGGCGCCCGCCCCACGCACGTGGGGCGGGCGCCTGGTCGTCCCCAGTCGTCAAGGGTCGTCTCGATTCGCGTTCGGGGGATGAGCTACCGGGGCCGGACGTCGACCGAGCGCCCGCGCCAGCCGCCGTCGGGCTCGAGCAGCGCCTTGGCGACCTTCTCGGACGGCGTGTGGGGGAGCGACTCGCGAAGCTCCCAGTACCGCGGGACCTTGAACCGCGCGATCCGGCCCTCGAGGTACTCCGCCAGGCCCGCCGCGGCCGGCGCCTCGCCTGCGCGAGGGACCACGTAGGCCTTGATCTCCTCGCCGAGGTCCTCGTCGGGCACCGGCGCGACCGCACATTCCAGGACGGCGGGATGCGTCGACAGCGCGGTCTCGATCTCGACGGGCGAGATGTTCTCCCCGCCGCGGCGGATCATCTCCTTGCGCCGGCCCACATAGGTGAACGTCCCGTCCAGCTCGCGCCGGACCAGGTCGCCGGTGTGCGCCCACCCGTTCCGGAAGAACGCCGCCGTCGCGGACGGGTCGTCGTGGTAGCCCTCCATGAACCCGAGCCCGCGCACGACGAGCTCACCCTCGCCGCCCGGCGGAACCTCGCGGTCCTCGAGGTCGACCGCCAGCGCCTCGCAATGGCCGAGTGGGCGGCCGATCGACCCGCTGCCCACCAACCGGTCGTGGTCCTCGGGCGACACGGCCATGTTGATGCCGGTCTCCGTCATGCCGAACGCCTCGAACCACGGCGCGCCCCACCGTTCCTCGATGGCCGCGTGGTGCTCGACCGGAATGGCAGACGAGTACACGCGCTCGAGCAGGTGGTCGCGGTCCCACGGGGCGGCCGGCTGCTTCAGCAGCAGGGTCGGCATCACCCCGAGGCAGTAGAAGACGGTCACGTCCCACTCGGCGACCGAGCGCATGAAGGTGCCGGGGTGGAACGCGTCGAGCAGCACGAGGTGCGCGCCGGAGCGGAGCGCAGCGACGACGTTCCACAGCGGGTCGATGTACGAGTGCGGCTGCGACGTCACCAGCGTGTCGCGTTCGGTGATGCCCATGAGCTCGACCGAGACGGCGCCCATGCGCTGCCAGAACCGGTGGGTCAGGAGGCACCCCTTGGGGAACCCCGTCGTCCCCGACGTGTACTGGATGTTGGCGATGTCGCCGGCGGAGCCCGCGGCGGCAGCCGCGGGTTCCGCATCCTGCAGCTCGGCCATCGGGTCGTGGGTCCGCGCGACGAACGTCGCGCGGACCGCCGTCGGGGCGGCCGACGACGCGACCGGCGCGGTCGCGTCGTCGGTGACGAGCGCAACCGTCCCGCTGTGCTCCATGACGAACCGGGCGTCCACCTCGCCGAGGCGGCTGTTCACCGGCACCGCGACCGCGCCGGCGGTCGCGGTGCCGAGCCATGCGACCGGGTACGCGAGCGAGTTCTTCAGCATGAGCGCCACGCGGTCGCCGGCCGTCAGGCCGGCGGCCGCGAGCCATCCGCGGAACCCCGCCACCCGCCGCTCGAACTCGGCGAACGTCATCGAGATGCCGTCCGCCGGCGATCCGAACGACATGAACCGCCGGTCGGCCGACACGGCCGCCCGGCGGGCCACCAGCCCGGCCAGGTCCTCCACGCGGACGTCGGGCTCGGGCGGCGCGTCCCCGGCGTTCACCGCCGGCGACGCGCCTCGCGCTCGGCCAGGAACCGCCGGATCCCCTCGTGCGGCGCGCCGCTCGCCCACACCTCGCGCGCCATGTCGTCCTCCCGCGCGATCGCTGCTTCGACCGCCTCGATCGGCGGCCGCAGCAGCCGGAGGTGGAACCTCGTGGCCAGGCCCCGGTCCGCCCACCGGCGGACCAGCGCCACCGCGGCCGGAAGCACCTCCCCGGGCGATTCCACCCACTCGTCGATCAGGCCGAGCGAGCGCGCCTCCCCGCCCGGGATCCGCCGCGCCGACAGCACGATCGGGAGCGCCCGGCTCCCGAGGAACCGCGGCAGCATCGCGCTGGCGCCGTTCGAGATCGTCAGGCCGACCTCGTTCTCCGGAAACAGCCAGTCGCTCGCCGGGCACCCCACGCGGGCGTCGCACACGAGCGCGAGCTCGGCCGCGCCCCCCACGGCGATCCCGTTCAACGCGGCCACGACCGGGACCTCGGTCGCCAGCACGATGCGGGTCAGCGCCTGGAAGTGCTCGATGAGCTCCTCGAACGTCTCGCCGGTCAGCTCGTCGGTTGCCGGCAGGTCGTCGCCCGCGGAGAACGCCCGCCCGGCGCCGGTCAGCACGATGCCGGCCGAGTCCGATCCCGACCCGCCGGCCTCGCGGAGTGCCGCGCCGAGGTCGCGGAGCATCGCGATGCTGAGCGCGTTCAGCTTGTCGGGCCGGTCCATCGTGACCACGGCCACGCCGTCCGACGTGTCGACCCGGATGCCGTCCCCGCCCATCGGGGCATGTATACCGGACCGGGTGGCAGGCGTGCGCGCCGGCCCGGAACGGGCCGGACGGCCCGCTTCTTCCAGGCCGAACGGCACGCCGGCCGAAATCGGCAGGGGTGATAGGAATGGCTTTGCCGTCTCTTGTGCCGTCTCACCACAGTGTGCGAGGCCGGGACCTTTGTGGGGACGCCTGGACAGGGAGGGCGACATGAGACGGACGGGATGGCTTATCGCGATCGCGGTAATCGCCGCGATGGTTTCGGGAACGGGGGTCGCGGGGGCCGCGACGGCGACGGACGGGCGGATCGCCTACTCGTCGTGGGACGACGCCCTGAACTACGACGTCTACGTGGTCGACCCTGCGCACCCATCGGTGCCGCCGGTGCGGCTGACGACCGACGGCCGGTTCAACGACGACCCCGACTGGTCGCCCGACGGCGCGAGGATCGCGTTCGACGGGTGGAGCACTTTCGGCGGCCCGCGCATCCAGGTGATGGACGCCGACCCGGCGACCGACGACGCGGTCGTCGTGACCGATCCGTGCCCTGACGGCGGCTGCTACGGCGACTTCCAGCCGGCGTGGTCGCCCGACGGCACCAGGATCGCGTTCGTCTCGTCGCGGCCGAACGCCGACGGCTCGGAGAACTTCAGCTACGAGATCTACGTGATGGACGCGACCGGCGAGGTCGGGGCGCTCGCGGACGCCGAGCGGCTCACGACCGATACGCCCAACGAGGACGTCGACGGGCTCGAGGACTCGCAGGTCACCTGGTCGCCCGACGGGGAGCGGATGGCGTTCCTGTCGACGGGCCGCGGTACGGAGCCGGACTCCTGCGACCTGTGGGCGATGGACTCCCACGACCGGGACCACGACGGGTTCGGGGACAACCTCCAGCGGCTGACGTTCGACGAGAGCTTCAACTGCGACGCGTTCGAGGACGTGGGCCCGCAGTGGTCGCCGAACTCGAGCCTGATCGCATTCACGAGCGTCCGCACCGGGTACTTCGACATCTGGGTCGTGAACGCCGACGATCCGACCGATCTCCGCAACGTCACGCAGACGCCGAACGACGCCGAGGACCAGCCGGGCTGGTCTCCGGACGGCACGCAGGTCATCTTCCGGAGCGCGGTCTCGGGCTCGTACGAGCTGTACTCGCTGCCAGTGCCGCCGCCGGCCGCAGCGGCCAACGGCAGCACGGGGCGCACGGCCCCGGCTCCGACGCAGCTGACCACCGACGGCATGGCGAAGCGGTGGGCCGACTGGGGGAGCGACCGCCGGCGGCCGGCGACGTTCGTCCTGACGACGAACCGCCCGGCGCACGGGAAGGTGAGCTCGAGGCCGCGGGGGATCGCCTGCGGAGCGGATTGCGCGGCGACGTTCGCCCGGGGTGCGACCATCCGGCTCACGGCCGTTCCGGCTCACGGGTTCCGGTTTCGTCAGTGGGCGGGAGCATGCCGCGGGACGGACCCCTCGTGCACGGTCCGGATGAACGCCGACCGCACGGCGTTCGCCAGGTTCGTTCGCATCGGCTGACCACGGCCGCGGCCGGCGCTGCGGCAGGACTGTAGTTGCGTGATCAACGGTTATCCTCGGTGACATGGAGATCGGTCTGTTCACGTTCGCGGAGCTGCAGGCGGACCCGACGACGGGCGAGAAGATCAGCCCAGAACAGCGGCTGCGGAACCTTCTCGAGGAAGTTGAGCTCGCCGACCAGCTCGGGCTCGACGTGTTCGGGCTCGGCGAGCACCACCGGCCGGACTTCGTCGTGTCGGCGCCGGCCGTCGTGCTGGCCGCGGTCGCCGAGCGCACCGAGCGCATCCGGCTCACCAGCGCGGTGAGCGTCATCTCGTCGGACGACCCGGTGCGGGTGTTCCAGGATTTCGCCACGCTCGACCTGCTGTCCGGCGGGCGCGCGGAGATCATGGCCGGGCGGGGGTCGTTCACCGAGTCGTTCCCGCTGTTCGGCTACGACCTCGCCGACTACGACGACCTGTTCGCCGAGAAGCTCCTGCTGCTGATGCAGCTCCGGCGGACGGAACGCGTGACGTGGGAAGGCCGGCACCGCGCGCCGATGTACGACCAGGGCGTGTACCCGCGGCCGGTGCAGGACCGCATCCCGATCTGGATCGCCGTCGGCGGCAACCCGCAGTCGGTCATCCGCGCGGGAACGCTCGGGCTCCCGATGGCGCTCGCGATCATCGGCGGCATGCCGGAACGCTTCGCGCCGTTCGCCAAGCTGTTTCGCGAAGCCGCGCGGCGGGCCGGGCACGAGCCGGCTCCCGCGCTGTCGATCAACTCCCACGGGTTCGTCGCGGACACCTCGCAGGAGGCGCTCGACGTCTCCTGGCCGCACGCCGCCGAGATGATGAACCGCATCGGGCGGGAACGAGGCTGGCCGCCGATGGACCGCGACCAGTACGACGCGGCGGCGGAGCTCCGCGGAGCGAACTTCGTCGGCAGCCCGCAGCAGGTGATCGACAAGATCCTGTTCCAGCACGAGATCTTCCGCCACGACCGGTTCCTCATCCAGTTCAGCGTGGGAACGCTGCCGCACGACAGGATGCTGCGGTCGATCGAGCTGTTCGGGACCCAGGTGGCGCCGGCGGTCCGCGCCGAGGTCGCCCGCCGCGACGCGTCGCCCGAAGCCGCCGCGGGCTGACCCTCGATCGACCGCGGACCGCGGCCTACACTCCGGCCGCCATGCAGCGACGTTCCGCCATGACGAGGCCGCTCACCGCGTTGTTCATCGCGGAGCTCGTCTCGACGACGGGATCGGAGATGGCCTCGATCGCCCTGCCGTGGTTCGTGCTGATCACGACCGGGTCCGCTGCCAAGATGGGGATCGTCATGGCGGCGGAGTTCCTCGGGATGACGGTCCTCGGGATCCCGAGCGGTCAGGTTGCCGCCAGGCTCGGGCCCCGCCGGACGCTGCTCGTCTCGGACCTGTCCCGCGCCGGGCTGGTCGGACTGATCCCCGTGCTGAACGCGGCGGATTCGCTGTCGTTCCCCATCCTCATCGCGGTCGGTTTCGCCATCGGAGCGTTCTTCCCCGCCTACTCGTCCTCGCAGCAGCTGGTGATGGCCGACATCCTCGGCGACGACGAGCTGCGGATGACCCGGGTCGGCGGGCTGTTCGGGTCGGTGAACGAGACCGCGAGCTTCGTGGGCCCGGCGATCGGCGGGCTGCTGGTGGCCCTGATCGGCGCGCCGGCGGTGCTCGTCGTCGACGCGATCAGCTTCCTGGTGGCGTTCGCGCTCATCGGGGCGTTCGTCCCCCGGGCGCCCCGGCCGCCGGCGGAGTATCGGGAGGGCGGGGCGCTCGCCGGCCTCCGCTGGTTGTGGGGGAACCGGCCGCTGCGCCTGCGGGTGACCGGCCTGTCCGTCGCGGAGATCGGGTTCACGGCGCTGGTGGCCACGCTGCCGGTCGCCGCGCTGACCCGGTACGGCGGCAGCGTGCGGGTCGCCGGGTGGCTGCTGGCGTCCTACGGGCTCGGGTCCGTCATCGGGGAGCTCGTGTCGACCCGCGCGAAGTCCATCGACGACCGCGTGGCCACGCTCGCGATCGTGGCCCTCGCCGTCTCGACGTGGCCGCTGGTCTTCGAGCTGCCCGCGTGGGCCGTCGCAGTGTCGGTCGGGGTGAACGGGATCTGTTCGGGGCTGTTCTTCCCGCGGTTCTTCTCCGCGCTCACGATCCGAACGCCGATCGAGCTGCGCGCCCGCGTCACCGCGTCCGCGCACACGCTGCTGTCGGCGACCGGGCCGCTCGGGTTCGTCGGCGCGGGGTTGCTCCTCCACGGGTCGCAGTCGGCGACGGCGGGGTTCGTGCTGGTCGTGGCCGCGACCACCGTCGGTGCGGCGATCGTGGCGGCCGGCGGCCGGTTCAGCGAGCCGGCGCCGCGGGAGCCGTCGCCGGCGGCGCTTCCTGCAGATCCGCCGTCGAGCTGATCCGCCGCTGCCGCCGCCGCTCCGCGCGCCGCTCCAGCCGGTCGACCGTCACCGAGAACACCACGCCGTCCAGCACGAGCACCCCGGCGAACATCGGCACGTTCAGCCACGCGTGGCCCACGGTGATGGCCTCGGGGAACACGAGGCGGCCGCCGAGGACGACCGCGATCAAGCCGAACCACAGCCCCCGGCGGACCGGCGTCCCCGGGATGACGCGCCGGAGCGCGAACAGTAGGAGCGACAGCGGGATCCCCAGGACCATCGCGACGAGGAGGATGCCGATGGTGGCCGAGGTCAACACCGTCGGCTTTCCCATCGACAGGGCGACCAACCGCATGGCGAGCCGCAGGCAGCAGCCCGAGCGCGAGGGCGGTGACCAGGTGGACCTCGGCGAAGAGCAACGTGGAACGCGCGAACCGTCGGAACGGTCATTCGTCATCGCCTCCAGTCGCGGGCCGGGACGGTTCGTGGGATGTGGGCGGGACGGGCACCCAGCCCTCGACCGTCGTTCCGCGGCCCGGGCGTCGACGTCACGGAGAGCGTCCCGCCGAGCGCGGCAACGCGGTCCTCCATGTTCTGCAGACCGGCGCCCGGCGTCATCACCGCCGGGTCGAACCCGCGACCGTCGTCGGTCACCGTGAACGTCAGCCGCCCGTCGCCGTTCGACAGGCGAACCGTCGCGTCCCTGGGCGCCCGAGTACTTCGCCGCGTTCTGCAGCGCCTCGAGCGTGCAGTAAGTAGACAGCCGCCTCCGCCTCGGGCGCGAACCGGCCGACGCCGTCCGCTTCGACGCTCACGGGACCGCCGACCGCCGGACCTGCGACTCGAGCGCCGCCGCAGTCCCTCCTGCGCGAGCAGCGGCGGATAGATGCCGTGGGCGAGATCGCGGATCGTCGCGAGCGTCTCCGTCGCCGTCGGACTGGAGGCTCGCGAGCAGCTCGTTCGGTCGTTCGGGATCGTCCCGGGGCCGCCTGCCGCGCGAGCCGGGCCGTGATCGCCATCGCCACCAGCCGTTGCTGGGCGCCGTCGTGCAGGTCGCGCTCCAGCCGCCGGGCCGCGGCGTCCTGCGCCGGACACGATGCGCTGGCGCGACGCGCGGAGCTCGGCCGCCTGCCGCGAGATCTCGTCGAGCCGGTCCTCGAGCTCCGCCGCCAGCTGGACGTTGTGCAGCGCCGGGCCGGCCTGCCGCGCGAGGGCGTCGAGCAGGGCCCGGCGTTCGTCGTCGACCGCCTCGCCCTCCGGCATGGACACCCGGATGGCACCGATGTCCCGCCCGTGGTGCAGCACCGGCACCGTATGGGCGGCCGCGCCGGCATCCTCTTCGGGCGCGTCGTCGGTCCCGAGGGGCCACGCCGCCGACCGCAGCGCGCCGCCCGGCAGCGCGACATCGGCGGCCGCACGCTCGGCGCCCACCGCCCGCCCGGCCGCCTCGGCCAGGGCCGGCAGCGTCTCCTCGACCGACAGGGAGTCGGACATCCGGCGGGCGAGCCCCGCGACCACGTCGGCCGGCGACGCCCGATGCCCGTACACCAGCACGTTCGCCACCTTCTGCAGGCGCCGCCGGAGCGGATCGAACGCCACCGCCACGACCGCGGTTGCCGCGATCGACAGCGGCAGGCTCTGCTCGCCGGAGTTCCCCACGGCGGCGCCGATGCCGGCCACGACCAGCACGTAGACCGTCGAGACGAACGCGGCCAGCACGCCGTAGACGAGCGCCTTGCTCACCACGCGCTCGACGTCCCACAGCCGGTACCGGACGAGCACCACGACGAGCACCAGCGGGATCACGGTGAACAGGGCGGGGAACACCAGGAAGGCCGCCCGGCTGAAGTCGGCGGCGTCGAGCGCCTCGCCGCGCAGCGCCCCCACCAGCCCGACAAGCGACGCCGCCACGATCGTCGCTCCCAGCGGGATCGCGAGCGCCCACAGCAGCACCCGGGTCCGGCGGCGTTCGGGTTCCGACCGGGCCTCCCGGAGCCGGACCGACTGCGAGATCACCCCGGCGGCCGGGATCAGCACGCCGAAGAACGCCACGTACCCGCCGGGCGACGACCCGTGGAACCCCGAGGCGAACACGAAACCGAACATGACGAACAGGAACACGAGCCCGACCCGCGCCAGGGCCGAGAAGGTCTGCCGCGCCGGCGACCCGACGATGCGCGGGACGAAACGCCCGTCCGGGAACAGCAGCATGGCGAGCATGAACGCCACCCCCGACCCCAGATGGAACACGTCGTGCACCGAGGTGAAGACGCTTCCGGGCAGGACCTCGAACGCCACGTGGGCCTGCGCGTTGAACACCGCCGCCGTGCCGACCAGGCCGATGGCCAGGAGACGGGCGGTCCGGTCGCGCGGGCGCATCGCGATGAGCAGGATCGCGAGCACGAGGTCGATCATGCTGAACACGTAGTTCGCGGCGACCTGGGCGCCGGGCACGAGCCGTTGGCCCGTCGTGTCGGACGCGATCACGGACCCGTGTGACGCGGCGGCGACCCGCCCCGCGAGGCCCCGCAGCCCGGTCGGGCCCGGGACCGAGCCGATGGCGGGCGCGTTCGTCACGACGATCTTCCCGTTCATGAACGGGTGGACGTCGCACCACAGGAGGTACTCGCCGGCCGGCGGAGCGGCGAACCGGTACTCGATGCTGTCGGTTCCCTTGATCGTCTCGCCGCGGAACACGAGGTCGCGTTCCTGGGCGGTTCCCGCGTAGACCGAGACGTTGTGGTCGACGCCGACGTCGAGGTTGGTGAACCGCACGATGGCGAGCCCGGAGGGGATCGTCAGCTGCTCGACGTCGAACGCGTTGTCTCGAGCCGCGATCTGCCCGGTCCGCTCGACGGCCCCCGCGTAGCGGTGGAGCGAGGCGTGCAGCGACGGGATCGCGTGCGCGACGGCCGGCGCCAGTCCCGCCAGTAGGAACACGAACGCCGCGGCCGTGTAGACGGCGAAGAAGCCCAGGAACGCCCGGTCGAAGAAACGTCGGATGCGTGTCCTCGCCTCGGGCTGCATGTTGCGCCCGATCGCCCACGCCAGGAGCAGCAGGAGCACGACGATGAAGGGGGATCCGAGGATGAGCCCCTCTGGCCCGAACAGCAGGACCACGGTGGCCACCGCCCCTGCGAGCACTGCAGCGAACGCTCCCAGCCTCCCTGGCATGGCGCGATGATGGCACCTCGGGGCCTGGCTGCTTGGAATGGTGGCCGCCGGTCGATCGACCGGCGACGTTCCGCACCGGCCGCGGTGCGGGGTTCCGAACCCGCCGGCTCAGCGCGCCGCGGGCTGCGTCGACCGCAGGTACTCGAGCACCGCGACCACCCGCCGGTTCACGTCGTGCTGCTCGAGGAGGCCGAGCTTGCGGAACACCGCGTTCGCGTGCTTGTCGACGGTCCGGTCGGACAGGCCGAGCTCGGCCATGATCCCGCCGTCGGAGGCGCCGCGGGCCATGAGCTCGAGTACCTCGCGCTCCCGCGGCGTCAGCGCCGCGATGGGCGGGGCTTCCGAGCGCTTCAGGAGGCGTTCGACGACAGCGGGATCGAGCACCGTGCCGCCCCGGGCGACGTCGCGCAGGGCCCGGACCAGGGTCTCGAGCTCCGAGATCCGTTCCTTGAGCAGGTAGCCCCGGCCGGCGGCGCCGTCCCGGAGCAGGCGCCAGGCGTACTCGCCGTCCAGATGGCTCGAGAGCACCACGACCCCGATCGACGGGTGCCGTTCCCGGATGACGCGGGCCGCCTCGATGCCCTCGTCGCCCGGCCCCGGCGGCATCCGGATGTCGGTCAGGACGACGTCGGGATCGTGCCGGTCGACGGCCGCGAGCAGGGTGTCCAGACTGTCGACGGCCTGGGCCACCTCCACCTCCGGAACGCTCGCGAGGAGCGCCGTCGCACCCTCCCGGACGAGGTACTCGTCGTCGGCCAGCACCACCCGAAGCGCCATGTGCAGGATGGTATGCGCCTCGGCGCTCACAGCATGCTCCAAGGAATCTCCCTGGCGGCGCCCAGCCTTCGATGGTGTCATCGACGGACCGAGCAACCGACGAACGCACGCACTCGACGACGACAGGACGGGAAGGAACATGGTGCAGGAGCCACGGCGGAGGTGGGGCTGGAAACGGTGGACGATCGTCGGCGTGGCGGCTGCGCTCGTGCTGTTCGTCGGCGGGCCCTACGTGTACATCCACTTCATCCAGGCCCCGACGCCCGCGCCGCTCGCGCTCGACTCGCCGACGCCCGGCTCGGATCCCGCGGGCTCCGGTTCCTCCACCGGCTCCGGTGATCCAGCCGCCGACGGAGCCTGGAACACGGGGACGGACTCGATCGTGGGCTACCGCATCAAGGAGACGCTCTTCGGCCAGGCCAGCGAGGCGGTCGGCCGCACGAGCGACGTCACCGGCTCGGTGACGATCGCCGGAACGCAGGTCACCGACGGTTCGTTCACCGTGGACATGACCACCGTGCGGAGCGACGAGAGCCGGCGGGACGACCAGTTCAACGGGCGGATCATGGAGACCTCGACGTACCCGACCGCCACGTTCGAGCTGACGGAACCGATCGACCTCGGCTCGATCCCGGGCGACGGCAGCCAGGGAAGGTACGACGCCACAGGGGAGCTCACACTGCACGGCGTGACGAACACCGTCCAGTTCGAAGTGCAGGCCCAGCGGTCGGGCGACGCCTTCGAGGTGGTCGGGTCGATCCCGGTGACGTTCGCCGACTACGACGTCGGGAACCCGAGCTTCGGGTTCGTCACGACCGAGGACAACGGCCTGCTGGAGTTCGACCTGGTCTTCTCCAAGGCCGCCTGACCCGCTCCCGGAAACGGCGTCCGGGCTCCTACACTTCGCCTCCTATGGTCAGGTGTCCGAGCTGCGGCGAGGAGAACGCCGACAGGGCGCGCTTCTGCATGATCTGCGCGACCCCGCTGGCGACCGTCGGGGCGGAGCCGCCGCGGGAGGAACGGCGAGTCGTCTCCATCCTGTTCGCCGATCTCGTGGGGTTCACCGCGCGGTCCGACCGGGCCGACCCCGAGGACGTCCGGGGCACGCTCGTGCCGTTCCACCGGATCGCGAAGGAGGAGATCGAGCGGCACGGCGGCACGCTCGACAAGTTCATCGGCGACGCGGCGATGGGGGTGTTCGGCGTGCCGGCGGTGCACGAGGACGACCCCGAGCGGGCCGTCCGGGCGGCGCTCGCGATCCAGGCGCGCGCGGAGGAGTTCGCCCAGGCGAACCCCGGACGCGAGCTCCACGTGCGCGTCGCGGTTGAGACGGGGGAGGCGGTGGTCACGCTCGCGACCGGCCCACAGATCGGCGAGAACGTCGTCGGCGACGTCGTCAACACCGCGTCGCGGCTGCAGGGGGTCGCGCCGGCGGGGGGCGTGGTCGTGGGAGAGGGCGCGCACCGGTCCGTCCGCTCCCGGGTCGAGGCGACGGAGCTCGAGCCGGTCACCGTCAAGGGCAAGGCGGAACCCCTGCGTGTGTGGCGAGTGGACGCCGTGGTGGCTCCGGCGGGGGCCGGGCGCGACGCCGCCGACGGGGGGCCGTTCGTCGGCCGCCGGGCCGAGCTGCACGCGATCGAGCGGCTGTGGACCGACGTGCTGGAGTCCGGTTCCGTTCGGGGGGCGGTCCTGGTCGGGGAACCCGGCATCGGGAAGAGCAGGCTGCTCGCCGAGGCGCGGGTCCGCCTGGCCGGCGACCCGGAGTGGCTGCGCGGCATGTGCCCCCCGTACGGGGAGGCGGCGACGTTCCGCGCATTCGCCGAGGTCGTCCGGGGGCACGCGGGCATCGCGGAGGGCGACCCGCCCGACTCGGCCCGCCTCGCCCTCGCGACGTCGGTGGAACGCATGGTGTCCGAGCAGGCAGACCGCGCGTGGCTGCTCGCACGGCTCGGGCCGCTGGTCGCCCCCGGCTCGGAGGGTGGAGACGGCGCCCACGCCGCGCCCGCCGACCGGGAGGAGCTGTTCGGCGCGTGCGAGCGGTACCTGCGCGCGGCATCGGCCGCCGGCCCGGTCGTCGTCGTGCTCGAGGACCTGCACTTCGCCGAGCCGGCGATGACTGCGCTGGCGCTCCACCTCACGCGGGCGCTCGCTGGGGCGGCCGTGCTGCTGCTGTGCACGACCCGGGAGGAGCTGTTCGACCGCGACGAGGGGTGGCGGGAGGCGGGCGGCCGGCCCGACGGGCCGGCCGTCCTCCGGATGGGGCGGCTGTCGGACGACGAGGTGCGGCGGTTGGTGGCCGGTCTCGCCGCCGACGCAGTCGGCGGCGAGACCGAACGCGTCCTGGTCGACCGAGCGGGCGGGAACCCGTTGTTCGCCCGGGAGCTCGTCCGGATGCTCGAGGAGAGGAGCGCCGAAAGCGACGGGGACGGCGAGGGCGAGGCGGACGGCAAGGGCGGCCGCGCGGACGCCGGCCGCGACGGCGTGCCGGACACCGTCCAGGCGGTGGTCGCGGCGCGGCTCGACGTCCTGCCGCCCGGCCGCCGTTCGCTGGTCCAGACGGCGGCCGTGGTCGGCGACGCCTTCTGGCCGGGCGCCGTGGCGGCGGTCGCCGGCGAGGAACCCGCGGCGGTGGCCGACGCGCTCGACTCGCTGGTGGAACGGGGGCTCGTCCGCGAGCAGCAGTCGACGCTCGCCGGCGAGCGGGAGTTCTCGTTCACCCATGCGGTCATCCGCGACGTCGCGTACGGGCAGATCCCGAGGCGGAACAGGGCCGACCGGCACGTCGCCGTCGCCCGGTGGTTGGAGGAGGCGCTCGGTGAACGGGCGGACGCGCGCGCGGAGGGGCTGGCCAACCACTACCGCGTGGCGGTCGACCTGACGCGGGCGGCCGGCGACGAGCCCGGCGGCGAGGTGGTCGCCTCGGCCCGGCGGTTCCTGGTGCTCGCGGGGGAGCGGTCGGCCTCGCTCGACGCCGTCCGAGCCACCGAATACCTCCTGCAGGCGCTCGAGCTGGCCCCGGCCGGCGACCCGGATCGAGCACCGATCCTGGTGTCGGCCGCCCGGTTCGGTCGCCGGTCGGGGCGCCTGACCGGCGACGAGGTCGTCAGGATGCTGGAGGAGGCCACGGCGCTGTTCCTCGACCGGGACGACCGAGCGGGGGCCGGGGAGGCCTGCCTCCGGCTCGGCATGCAGCTCGGGGCGCGCGGCCAGGGCGAACGGGCGCGCTCGGCGCTGGGGAGAGGGCTCGCGCTCCTGGAGGGCGCGCCGGGGGCGGAACGGGAGCTCGCCCTCGCGTACGCCACCTTGGGCGAGGACGCCGCGCTCGGCGCCCGGTTCGCCGAGGCCCTGGACTGGAGCGAACGCGCGATCGCCCTCCCCGGCAGCGACGAGACGACGATCATGGCCCTCCAGGTCCGCGGCGACGCCCGGTGCTCCACCGGCGACCTCGACGGCGTGGAGGACATCCGCCGGTCGGTCGACATGGCGCTCCGGGAGGGTCTGGCCCAGGACGCCGCTGTCGCCCATTCCTGGCTGGCCGAGTGGCGGTGGCTGCTCGAGGGCCCCGCGGCCGGCATCGAGGAGGAGCGCAAGGGCCAGGACCTCGGCGAACGCCGCGGGCTGACCGGCGCGACCATGTGGTCCCGGACGGCGCAGCTTGGGATGCTGTTCGACCTCGGTCGGTGGGACGAGCTGCTGGAACACGCCGGCGAGCTGCTCGCGCGAGGACGAGCGGGCCGGGGGGACGCAGATCACCGGCCTCGTCCTGGCGGCGACCACGCCGGTGCTGGTGCATCGCGGGCATCTCCCCGAGGCGCTAGGAGCGCCTCGACGAGATGGTGGACGCCGCTCGAGAGGCGGAGGACCTCCAGTTCCTCCTCCCGGCACTGTCGGCGGGGGCGGTGGCCAGGGCGGCGGCCGGCGAGCCGGCCGCCGCCCTCGCGCTGTCATCCGAGTTCCACGGTCGGGCGCAGGGGCGCCCGACCGTCTACCGCGAGCTCTACGGGCCGGCGGTCGTGCGGACCTGCCTCGACGCGGGCGACGCCCGCTGGCCGGGCGCCTGGTCGGCGAGATGGCCGGCGCGTCGCCCCGCCAGGTGGCCGCCGCGCGCACGGCCGGGGCGCTCGTGGACGCCGCCGGCGGCCGGCACGACGAAGCGCTGCACCGCGTTCGAGGAGGTCGCCGAACGGTGGCGCCGGGCGGGCGTCGTGGTCGAGGAGGCCTTCGCGGCGCTCGGCGCCGCGGAGGCCGCGAGCGCGCTCGGGCGCCACGACCACGCGCGCAACCGCGCCGCGGAGGCCGCGGCGCGCTTCCGTCCCCTCGCCGCGACCCCCCTCGCCGAGCGCGCCGAAGCGATCGCCGGCGGTTCGTCAGGGGGCTGACGCCGGGCGGCGAAACGCCGTCAGGGCCTGAACTCGGGCCGACCGCCCGACGAGTGGTCGCCCTGGGCGAACTGGATCCACGTCGACTGCACGCCCAGGAAGACGATGAGCGCGAGGAACAGCCCCTCCACCTGCAGGGTCTTCAGGTGCAGCCCGAGGTCGTCCACCAGGCTCGGGAACACGGCGAACAGCGCCACCAGCACGTAGAGCGTTCCGCCCGCGTAGTGCGCGCTACCGCCACAGCCCGCGAGCCCTGTGCCCGCCGGGTGGTCGCGAGCAGGAACCCCGCCTCGACCGCCCCGAGGATCGCGGAGATCGTGAACGTGATCCGCCACAGCAGGCCGGTGGTCGTGAGCAGCGAGATGAGGCTCATGATCCCCGGCAGCACGAAGTACAGCGACGTGTCGTAGGTCTGCAACCGGCGCCGGCGGTCCTTCATGAAGTCCGCGTACTTGAACTGGACGACGACCCACCACAGCCCGAGCAGCGTGAAGCTGATCTGGGCCATCGAGCCGTAGAAGTCCTGCAGGACCGCCAGCACGCCTGTTCTCCTGTTCCGCGTTTCGCCCGGTCACGGGCTGCTCGAGGGGCGCCATGCTCGCGCACCGCCCCGGCGCGGCAAGACCCCGCCCGGCTCAAGGCCCCCACACGCACGCCGATACACACGCCAGCACGTTCCGGGGCAGAGATCGGGCACGCGGCGCCGCAGCACGCGGGCGCTGGGGCCGATCCGGACGGAACGCGCGACGACGGTCCCGGGTCCGTGCCCGGAGGGGACCGGCCGGCAACCAGCCCGCAATCGCCGACCGAAACCGAGGAGTCGAATTGCATACCCCCCAGACCAAGTCCCGCGCCGTCGCCGTCGCGCGGTCCTCGCGACACGCTGTTCCTCCTCCCCGCTCCACCCCCCCCCGCCGAGGCCGCCTGGCTGGGCAAGCGCGGCGTGATCGTGTTCACCGGCCACCCCGTGGGCAAGGCCAAGAGCTCGGTGTGGTTCGTCAACGGCGACGGCTCCGGCCTCGTCGAGATGACCCCGAACGACAAGCGGAACGACTTCGACGCGCCGTTCTCGCCCGAAGGCGGCCCGCACGTCGTGTACGTCGGCAAGCCGATGGGTGGCGGCGACGGCGACCTGTACGTCATCGACCGGTCGCCGCCGGCGGCGGTCTGCCGAAGCCCGTCAACATCACCGACAACCTCGACGGCGACGCCCGGCACCCCGCGTTCGCGCCGTCCGGCGGCAAGATCGCGTTCGACTTGACCCAGGACGGCAAGCCGACCCGCATCTGGACGACGAACCTGATCGGGACCCAGAAGTCCGTGCTGTCGTGCTGCCGTCTGCACAGCGGCTACCCGTCTCAACGACCCGATCGACGGCCGCAACCCCGCCTGGTCGCCGGACTCGACGATGATCGCGTTCGTCGCGCCGTCGTCCCGGCAACCAGAAGGTGCCGGCATCTGGCTCGCCTCGTACGACTCCCGCGAGCCGCCGGTGTTCTTGACCGAGGGCGACTTCCCGAACTGGTCGCCGCTCCAGGACAAGATCGTCTACGTCCTCGGTAACAACCTCATGGTCGCCAACCCGAACCCCGAGAACCCCGACCCGCAGCTGATCACGCAGCGAGCCGGACAACGTCCGCGACACGAACCCGGTCTGGACGCCCGGACTCGACGCACTCCGGCGGCTGGCAGCAGGACCCGGGCACGGTGACGTTCGAGCGTCGAGGACCGCGTCTACATGGTGGGCGGCGGCCCCGTGACCGGCACGAAGCAGCCCCGCGCGGTGACCTCGGCGAGGTTCGTCGCCAGCAACCCCGACTGGCAGCCCCGGTGCAGCAATGACAAGAACCACGACGGCGGCGTCATCCGCGGGACCAACGGCCCGGATCTCCTGTGCGGGGGTCGCGGGAACGACGTGATCTACGGGAACGGCGGCGACGACCGGATCTTCGCCGGCAATGGGCGCGACATCGTGTACGCGGGTCCCGGGGAACGACTTCGTGCTCGCCGGAGTCGGGACGGTGGGCGACACCCTCGACGGCGGGCCGGGGAACGACAATCTCGAGGGGAGCCTCGGGCCGGACAGGATCACCGACGCGGGCCGCGACTCCGGCAACGACTACATCTCGGGGTGGGCGGGCAACGACGACATCGTGGCGTGGGACGGCAGGCTGGAGAACGATACGGTCGGCGGCGGCGACGGGGTCGACGTGTGCGTCGTCGACAACACCACCACAGGGCACTCCGACGGCTATGACTTCGTCTGGAGCTGCGAGACGGCCAAGCTGCCCTCCCAGCTCCAGCGGCTGGAAGCCCAGCCCGCCCCGTCGTCGGCCTGACGTGCGACGGCCGCTCGGCGAAGCCGAGCGGCCGTCGTTGTTCGTTCCGCGATCAGGGCGTCCGGCCTAGCGGCCGGCCGCCCGCATCTCGTATCCGACCAGCGCGTTCCAGGCTTCCTGCCACCCCTGCTCGGTCCGCGCGAACCGGGCGACCGGCGGGCCGGGCGCCGCCTTGTCCCAGATCCCGAAGTACTCGTTCGAGTACCCGAGGATGTAGCGCGGGCCCTCGTGGGAGAAGGTCAGCGCCGGGCTCGGCGACTGGGTCCGGGCCGGCTCGATGGTCGGCGCCTGGGCGGCCGCAGCCGCCTGCGCGGGCTGCGCGGCCTGGGCGGGCTGGGCCTGCGGCTGCTGACCGTATCCCGGCTGCCCGTACCCAGGCTGGGCCGCGGGCGGGGCCTGCTGGGGCTGCTGCCACGCCTGGGGCTGGGCCTGCTGTCCGTACCCGGGCTGGGCCCCCTGCTGGCCGTAGCCGGCGTCCGGCGTGGCCGAGGGCGTTGGGGTCGCGGTTGGCGTCGCGGCCGACGCAGCGGCCGCGGCGCCGAGGTTGGTCGGGATCGGCATGACCCGGGTCGCCTCGATGCGGGGCTTCTCGTCGGATTCCGGCTCGGACGCCGCCGCTGCCGCAGCGGCGGCTGCGGCCGGCGCCTCCACGGAAGGGGTCACCGCCGCCGGCGTCGGCTCCGCCGCCGCCGGAGGCTCCTCGATCGGCGCGACGACCGGCTCCTCGGACGCCGCGGCGGGCTCCTCGGCGGTCGGCTCCTCGGACGCCGCCGGTTCCTGCTCTTCAGTGCCGACGCCGGAGGCGCCGGCGTCGGGTTCGGCTTCCGCCGCCGTCTCCGGGGCGGCCTCCGAAGCGGCCGTTCCGCGACGGCTCGGAGGGTGGATGGGCGACGACCTCGGCGGGCGCGAGCGTGAGGTCGCTCCCGCACCACCTGCACTTGATGGCCTCGTCCCGAATCTCTTCTGCGCAATAAGGGCACCGTTTCATGCGCGGAATTGAAGCACACCGGGCTCGCCCCAGGGAAACCCCCAATGACCTCACCCGCGGGAATGGTCCCTTCCGGCCGTTATCCTTGGCCGATCCGCGGGGTGAGCCGTCCGGTTCGCGGTTCCCGCGGCAGTCGAAAGGGAGCAATGCCGAGGCCGCAGTACGACCCGGGTGAGATCGAACCCAGGTGGGTGCAGGCGTGGGCCGACGAGGGCCTGTACGTCGCGAACGACGACGACGCCGACCCCCGCCCGCGGTTCTACGCGCTCGACATGTTCCCGTACCCCTCGGGCGACCTGCACATGGGGCACGCCGAGGCGTTCTCGGGCGGCGACGCCATCGCCCGGTTCAAGTGGATGCGCGGGCACTCGGTGCTGCACCCGATCGGATGGGACGCGTTCGGCCTGCCCGCCGAGAACGCGGCGATCAAGCGCGGCATCCACCCCAAGGAGTGGACGTACGCGAACATCGAGCAGCAGCGGTCGACGTTCAAGCGGCTGGGGATGTCGTTCGACTGGAGCCGCCAGTTCAACACCTGCGACCCCGAGTACTACCGGTGGACCCAGTGGCTGTTCCTGCAGCTGTTCGACCGGGGCCTCGCCTACCGGAAGAACGCGCCGACCAACTGGTGCCCCCACGACCAGACCGTCCTCGCCAACGAGCAGGTGATCAACGGCGTTCTGCGAACGGTGCGGCACCGCGGTCGTCCGCAAGGACCTGACGCAGTGGTTCTTCAAGATCACCGACTACGCGCAGCGGCTGCTCGACGACCTGGAGGGCATGGCCTCGACGTGGCCGGAGCGCGTGGTCACCATGCAGCGGAACTGGATCGGCCGGTCCGAGGGCGCCGAGGTGACGTTCGAGATCGCCGAGACCGGCGACGCGGTGACCGTGTTCACCACGCGGCCGGACACCCTGTGGGGCGTCACGTTCTTCGTGTTCGCGCCGGAGCACGAGCTGGTGACCGGGCTGGCCGAGGTCGGCGGCACATCGGCGCCGGTCAAGGCGCTGCTCGACCGCCTGCAGGCCACGCCGCTGACCAATCGCGAGCAGGCCGACTCCCGCGAGGGCATCCGGCTCGGTGTGCACGCGGTCAACCCGGTGAACGGCGAGCGGGTGCCGTGCTTCGTCGCGCCGTACGTGCTCATGGAGTACGGGACCGGCGCCGTCATGGGCGTGCCGGCGCACGACCAGCGCGACTTCGAGTTCGCCCGCGAGCACGACCTGCCGATCCGCGTCGTGATCCAGCCGGAGGAGGGCGCCACCCGCGACCCCGACCGGATGTCCGAGGCATACGACCACGATGGCGTGATGGTGAACTCCGGGCCCTTCAACGGGGTTCGCTCGCCGGAGAGCATCGGGCAGGTCATCGAGTGGCTGGACCGCAGGGCCTGGGCCGCGCCGCGATCTCGTTCCGCCTGCGGGACTGGCTGATCTCGCGCCAGCGGTACTGGGGCGCGCCGATCCCGATCATCCACTGCCCATCGTGCGGCGAGGTGCCGGTTCCGGAGCGGGACCTGCCGGTGCTGCTGCCCGACGACGTCGACTTCCCGCCCGGCGGGGTGTCGCCGCTCGCGCGCCACGAGGGGTTCGTGAACGTCGACTGTCCGTCGTGCGGCGGCGCGGCCCGGCGGGACACGGACACGATGGATACGTTCGTCGACTCGTCGTGGTACTTCCTGCGGTACTGCTCGCCGCACCGCGACGACGTGGCGTTCGAAACCGACGACGTCGAGCGGTGGATGCCGGTCGACCAGTACACCGGCGGCGTCGAGCACGCGATCCTGCACCTGCTGTACTCGCGGTTCGTCACGAAGACGCTGCACGACATGGGGCTGGTGTCGTTCGTGGAGCCGTTCAGCCGGATGATGAACCAGGGCCAGGTGATCTTCGGCGGCGCCTCGATGAGCAAGAGCAAGGGGAACATCGTCGAGCCGATGCCGATCGTGGAACGGTGGGGCGCCGACACCCTGCGGCTGACCATGCTGTTCGCGGGGCCGTTCGAGGACGACATCGACTGGATGCTGATCGCGCCCGATCCCTCGCGGCCGCCCGGCGTGCACGGGTGGCTGGGCCGGGCCTGGCGGGCGGTGCGCGACGCGGCGGGATTGGACGCCGACGGCGCTGCCGGTGCCGGTGCCCCGTCGAACTCGTCCTCGGCTGCGCAGCCGGACGAGCTGACCAAGCTGACGCACCGGACGATCCAGGGCGTCACCGACGACATGGAGCGCTACCGGTTCAACGTGGCGATCTCCAAGCTGATGGTCCTGACGAACGAGATCCGCCACACGCTGGACGGGGGCGGCGGAGCGCTGGAGGCCAGCGACGCGCTGGTCCGGATGATGGCGCCGATGGCGCCGTTCGTCGCCGAGGAGCTGTGGCGACCTCGGTCCTGGGGAACTCCTCGAGCGTGCACCTGGCTTCGTGGCCGGAGTTCGACCCGGCGCTGGCCCGGGAGGAACGCGCCACGCTGGTCGTCCAGGTCGACGGCAAGGTGCGGGACCGGCTGGAGATCGACGCGGACGCCGACGAGGTCGCGTGCCGCGAGGCCGCGCTGGCGTCGGACCGGGTCCGGCAGGCGCTCGACGGGCGGGAGCCGGCTCGAGGTCATCGTCCGGCCGCCGAAGCTCGTCAGCATCGTCACCGGCTAGCGTCGCCGCCCCTGCTCGAACGCCCGCCCGCCTTCACCAGGCCTGTGACGAGCTTCACTGCGCGGCCGTCCCCGGCCGGGTAGGTTCGCTTCCGCGTGTGCCGCCGTGCGGCCCGCGACCTCCCTCTCTCGTGATCGTCCGTCGTTGGTACGTCGAGGAGGGAGTGGTCGTGGAGGAACGGTTGTCGATCCGGGACCGGTTGTCCGCGCTCAGCCGGCGTGAGCTGGTGGCACTGGTCGCCGTCGCGGCGGTGGTCGTGGCGGGCGCGGGCCTGTGGTACATCCGGTCGCTGCCCAAGCAGGTGGAGGTGCAGACCGTGAAGGAACCCGGCGGGGTCCCGCCTCCGGCCGCCACGTCCGGCGCGCCGGGAGCCGGGGCGTCGCCGGCTCCGTCCGCGACCGTCAGCGCGGTCCCGACCGGTCCTGTTCGTCCACGTCGCCGGCCTGGTTCGGCATCCCGGCGTGTACCAGTTCGAGCCGGGCCAGCGGATCATCGACGCGGTGCAGGCGGCCGGCGGACCGCTCCCGAAGGCCGACCTCGACCTGCTGAACCTGGCCTCGCCGCTGGCCGACGGCCAGCAGATCCTGATCCCGGCGAAGGGGTCAGCTCCGCTGCCTCCGCCGGTCGACGGGGGAACGGCCACGGCGACCGGCGGTGTGAGCGCCGGCGGCCTGGTCAACATCAACACCGCCACCGAGACCGAGCTGGAGTCGCTCCCCGGCGTCGGGCCGGTCACGGCGGCCGGGATCATCGCCTACCGGACCGAGCACGGGCCGTTCCCTTCGGTCGACGCGCTCGACGACGTCAGCGGCATCGGGCCGAGCACCATGGAACAGCTCCGCCCGCTCGTCACGGTCTGAACCGGTGACCGGCTGGCTCGCCCCGGTCCTGGCCGGCGCCTTCTGGGCGGGGATCCTGGCGTGGCCGGCGCTCCGCCCGATCGCCGCGATCTGGGAGCTGCTGCTGGCCGGTCTGGTCGGCCTCGGGCTGGCGGCCTGGCTCGCGCCGGTGCGAACGTCCGGCGCGGCCCTCGTCCGGGTGGGCCTGTCGGTCGCGGGCGAGCCGGACGCCGTCCGTGAGATCGCCGCCCCGCCGAGCGTCGCGGCTCGCGGTCCGCCCGGCGTGGTGCTCGCCGCGATGGTCGCCGCCACCGTGCTCCTGGGCGCCGGGTGGGCGGGGTTCCACGACGCTGCGGGTCGAGACCGGCCTGCTCGCGACGCTCGCGCCGCGCGGGGTCACCGTCGAGGGGTCGCTCGTCACCGATCCCGAGTCCGACGAGCGCGGCTGGTCGGCCGTCATGCGCGCCGGACGAGTCGAGGCGTTCGACCCGGTCACGCGGTCGACCGAGGAGCTCGGCACCTCCGAGAATGTCTGGGTCGAGGGCTTCGGGCCGGCGCCCCGCGGCGCCACACGGGCGACCGGATCCGGGTCGAGGGGTCCGTCGAGGCGCCCGGGGACCCGGGGTTCGCCTCGTTCCTGGCGCGGAAGGGGATCGCGGTCACGCTCTCGTCGCGGGAGGCGGAGCGGCTCGGCCCATCCGCGAACCCGCTCGTCCGCGCCACCCAGGCGGTGCGGTCGACGCTGCTCCGGCACTTCCTCGACCTGTTCCCGGAACGGCGGGCCGGGCTGCTCATGGGGCTCGCGCTCGGCGACACGTCGCGGCTCGACCCGCTCGACCGCGGAGCACTTCCGGGCGACCGGGCTCGGCCACCTCGTCGCGGTCTCCGGCGGCAACGTCGCGATGGTGCTCGCACCGATGCTCGGGCTCGCGGTGCTGCTTCGGCTGTCGGCCGGCGGCCGGTTCGCGCTCGGCATCTCGACCGTGGTGTTCTTCGTGATGCTGACGGGGGCGGAGCCGTCGGTGCTGCGCGCCGGCGTCATGATGGGGTTCGCGCTCTTCGGAACGCTGCTCGGCCGCCCGCGGAGCACGGCGACCCTCATCGGCGCGGCAGTCCTGGTCCTGCTGGTGGTGAACCCCGACCTGGTCTGGACGGTGGGATTCCAGCTGAGCGTGGCGGCCACGGCCGGCATGGTCGCGCTGGCCGGGCCGATCGGGGACCGGCTGACGTGGCTGCCCGCGTCCGGTCGCGCTCGCCGCCGGGACCACGCTCGCGGCCCAGATCGGGGTGTCTCCGCTGCTGCTGGCGTACTTCCACCAGGTCCCGATCGTCACGGTCCTCGCGAACCTTCTGGCGTTCCCGGCGGTATCGCCGGCCCTGCTCTGCGGGCTGGCCGCGGCGGCCCTCGGACGATCCTGCCGCCGGTGGCCGAGCTCCTGGCACAGGCCTCCGGCTGGTGCGTCGCCTACCTCGAGGGCATCGCGGACCGGCTGGCGAGCGCGCCGCTGCCGTCGATCACCTCAGGCGGGGGAGCGGCCCCGCTCGTGGTCGGGTTCGCGGTGGTGGTCGCCCTGGTGTGGTGGTTCCGGGTGCGGGGCCGCCGGCGGATGCCCCGGAGCGCGGTGGTGGCCGGGCTGGTGGTGCTCCCGCTGTTCGTGTGGTCGTCGGCCATCAGCGCCGGGCCGCCGAGCGGCCTGCAGGTGCGGTTCTTCGATGTCGGCCAGGGCGACGCCGCGCTCGTCACCGCCCCGGACGGCAGCGCGATCCTCATCGACGGCGGCCCGGAGCCGGACCAGGTCGCGGTCGCGCTGGCCGCCCTCGGCGTGAAGCGGCTCGACCTCGTGGTGGCGACCCACCCGCACCTCGACCACTACTCCGGCCTGCCCGCGGTGCTGAGCAGGTTCCCGACCAGCGTGGTGTTCGACACGGTGTGCACGCCGCCGGACTCCCGGACCCTGCAGTACCGGGCGTTCCTCACGTCGGTGGACCAGGAGGGCGTTCCCGAACGGCACCCGGTCCGCGGCGAGAGCTTCCAGGTGGGCGAGGTCCGTCTCGACGTCCTGAGCCCCGACCGGTGCTGGGACGGCACGAACTCCGACGCGAACAACGACTCGATCGTGCTGCTCGTGTCCGACGGCGACGCCACGCGTGCTCTTCTCCAACGAGCCGGAGGCCGACGCGCAGCAGGTGCTGCTCGACGACCACATGCCGATCCGTGCCGACGTGGTCAACGTTCCGCACCACGGCGCGGGGACCTCGATCGCGCCGTTCCTCCAGGCGGTCCAGGCGACCGTCGCGGTGGTCAGCGTCGGTCCGAACACGTACGGGCACCCGGTGCCGTGGGTGCTCGACGAACTCCGCCGGTCGGGCGCGCGCGTGTTCCGGACCGACCGCTCCGGCGACGTCGTCGTGACGTTCGCCGACGCCGGCGGCATGGAGGTCCGGACGGGACGCGGCCGGATGGTCGAGTTCACGTGAATGCGGCCCGTGTCGGTCGCCTCCGTAGAATCATCCCGATGGCGACTGCTCCGAACGTCCTGCTGCTGTGGGGCGAGGACGCGTTCCTGCTCCGGGAGGCGGCGATCGAGGCCCTCGGCGGCGTGCATCCCGTCGAGGTCGAGGCCGCGGAGTGGCAGGGCGGCGAGACCTCCGACCTGGCCACCCCGTCGCTGTTCGGCGAGGAACGCGCCCTGCTCGTGAACGGCTGCCGTCACCTCAACGAGGCCGGCGCCGAGGAGCTCGCCGCCTACCTGGCGTCGCCGGCGCCCGACGCGCGGCTCGTCCTGCTGACGCAGGTCGCGGAACGCGGCAAGCCGCCGGCGGCCCTGGTCAAGCTCGTCCAGCCGGTCGGGGAGGTCCGTCAGGTCGCCGTCGCGCGCAAGGACCTGCCCGCAGTGGCTCATGTCGCGGGCGGAACGCCACGGCGCCTGCGCTCTCGCCGGACGCCGCGCGAGCGATGGTCGAGGTCCTCGGCGAGTCCCCGGCGGCGCTCGACGCCGGCCTGGAGCAGCTCGCGGCCGCGTTCGGCAACGTGCGCCTGACGCGCGATCAGGTCGAGTCGCAGTTCCGAGGCCTCGGCGAACAGCGGGTGTGGGACCTGTGCGACCGCATGTTCGAACGCGACGCCGCGCGGGCGGTCCGTTCGCTCCGCTCGCTCCTCGAGGCGCGGGAGGAGCCGCTGATGATCCTCGGCAGCGTCTCGGCGCGGGTCCGGGACCTGATCAAGGTGAAGTCGCTGCCCGACCGCGCGCGAGCCCGACGAGGCCATGAAGGCGACCGGGATGCGGTTCGACTGGCAGCTCCGCCGGTACGCGGGAACAGGCCCGCCGGTTCTCCATGGAGGAGCTCGTCGCCATCCACGCCCGCATCGCGCAGGCCGACCGGGAGCTGAAGAGCGGGGCCACCGGCGACGTGGTCCTGCCGGTGATCGTCACCGAGATCGCCGCGCGCTGACGCGGGGACGCGCAGGACGAACGACGCCGTTCGCCGGGATTCGACCTTCGATGGAGCGGGCGTCGAGGGCCCGCGGAGGCTACTCGGAGGAGGCGCGGGCGACCGTCTTCGCAAGGCGCGACTTGCGCCGGGCGGCGGTGCGCTTGTGGAGCACGCCCCGGGATGCGGCCTTGTCGAGCGCCCGGGAGGCCTCGCGGGCCTGCTGGGTCGCGCTGTCGACGTCGCCGCCGGCGGCGGCCGCGCGGACCTTCTTCGCCGAGGTCTTCAGCGAGGTCCGGACGGCCTTGTTCCGCTGGTGGGCGCGCTCGTTCTGGAGGTTGCGCTTCTTCTGCTGCTTGATGTTCGCCATGAGCCGAGCGAGTGTACCAGCGGCCCTTCGCCGGCCTTCCCGCCTCCGGGAACACGCCAGCGCGCGCCCGTACGATAGGTGGCGCCTTCCACCGATCCCCGACCGACGGCGGCGAGTGAGCCGCGGAGCGCCCACGTGAGCACCGACCCGAGCGTGATCCGGAACTTCTGCATCGTGGCGCACATCGACCACGGCAAGTCCACGCTGGCCGACCGGCTGCTCGAGCTCACCCACGCCGTCTCGCGCGCGCGACATGCGGGAGCAGTACCTCGACCGGATGGACCTCGAACGCGAGCGCGGGATCACGATCAAGTCGGCGGCCGTGCGGCTCGAGCACGAGCACCAGGGCCGGAAGCACGTGCTCAACCTCATCGACACGCCCGGCCACGTCGACTTCACGTACGAGGTCTCGCGGTCGCTGGCCGCCTGCGAGGGCGCGGTGCTGCTCGTCGACGCGGCCCAGGGCATCGAAGCGCAGACGCTCGCGAACTACCACCTGATCCAGGAGGCCGGCCTCACCGTCATCCCGGTCGTCAACAAGGTCGACCTGCCGGCCGCCGACCCCGACACGGCGGCGAAGGAGCTCGCCGAGCTGGTCGGCCAGACGCCCGAGGACGTGATCCGCGTCTCGGCGAAGACCGGCCTCGGTGTCGAAGACCTCCTCGCCGCGATCGTCGAACGAATCCCCCCGCCGCATGGCCGGCCGGCCCAGACGCTCCGCGCCCTGATCTTCGACTCGGCCTACGACGCCTACCGGGGCGTGATCGTGTACGTCCGCGTGTTCGACGGCACGCTCCGCACGCGTTCGAAGATCCGGTTCATGGCGACCCGCTCGGAGGTCGAGTGCGAGGAGACGGGCATCCTGGCGCCCGGTCCGACGCCGATCCCGGAGCTCGGCCCCGGCGAGGTCGGGTACCTGGTCACCGGGGTGAAGGACCTCCGCCAGGCCAAGGTCGGCGACACCATCACCGAGGCCGGCAAGCACGGCGCGAAGCAGCCGCTCGCCGGCTACCGCGAGCCGAAGCCCATGGTGTGGAGCGGCCTGTACCCGGCCGAGGGCGGCGACTACCCGGCGCTCCGCGAGTCGCTCGAGCGCCTCCAGCTCTCCGACGCCGCGCTCGTGTTCGAGCCCGAGTCGTCGATGGCGCTCGGGTTCGGGTTCCGGTGCGGGTTCCTCGGCCTGCTCCACATGGACATCGTCAAGGAGCGCCTGGAGCGGGAGTTCGACCTCGAGCTCATCGCCACGGCGCCGAACGTCGAGGTCCTCGTCGTCCGGGGCGAGGAGGTCGAGACGGTGCACAACCCCAGCGAGATGCCGTCGCCCGGCACGTACGACCGCGTCGAGGAGCCGTTCGTCCTCGCCACCGTCGTCACGCCGAGCGAGTACCTCGGGCCCGTGCTCGAGCTGTGCCAATCCCGCCGCGGCACGATGGTCGACATGAAGTACCTGTCGCCGGAACGGGCGGAGGTCCACTACCAGCTGCCGCTCGGCGAGATCATCTTCGACTTCTTCGACCAGCTGAAGTCCCGCACGCGCGGGTACGCATCGCTCGACTACGAGCACTGGGGGTACGAGCCGAGCGACCTCGTGCCGGTCGACATCCTGCTCCACGGCGAGCCGGTCGACGCGTTCAGCGCCGATCGTCCACAAGGACAAGGCGTACGCGTACGGCAAGCAGATGGTCGAACGCCTCCGCGAGCTCATCCCGCGCCAGATGTACGACGTGGCCATCCAGGCGACGATCGGCAGCCGGATCATCAGCCGCGAGACCGTGAAGGCGAAGCGCAAGGACGTCCTCGCCAAGTGCTACGGCGGCGACATCACCCGCAAGCGCAAGCTCCTCGAGAAGCAGAAGGAGGGCAAGGCGCGCATGCGCCGCGTCGGCCGCGTCGACGTCCCGCAGGAGGCGTTCATCGCGGCGCTCCGGGTGGACCAGCGCAGCGGAAGCGGCAGCGGGAGCTCGTCGAAGTGACCGCGCCGGCCGGCCTGTACGTCCACGTCCCGTTCTGCCTGACGCGGTGCGGGTACTGCGACTTCAACGCGTACGCCGGGCTCGACCATCTGTCGAAGCCGCTACGTGCGGCGCGCTGGCTGCGCGAGGCCGGCTGCACGCTCCAGACTGGGCCGGCGTGCCGTTCGCGTCGGTGTTCTTCGGGGGCGGAACGCCGACCACGCTGGACCCGGCCGAGCTGGTCGGTGCTTGATCGCGGATCTCCGCAGCGACGTTCGCCGTCGCTCCTGACGCCGAGGTCACGGTCGGAGGCGAACCCCGACACCGTCGACGTCGAATCGCTGTCGGCGCTGCGGGCGCGGCGGTGTGAACCGCCTGTCGATGGGCGCGCAGTCGTTCGACCCGCCGGTCCTCGAAGCGCTGGAACGGGTCCACTCAGCCGGCGTCGCGTCCGGCGCGCGTTCGCCGACGCCCGTGCGGCCGGGTTCGACGACGTGAACCTGGACCTGATCTTCGGCGCGGACGGCGAGACGCTCGGCGTCGTGGCGTCGCGACCGCTCGAAGAGACGGTGGAGCTCCGGCCCGAGCACGTCTCGGCGTACGCGCTCACGATCGAACCGGCGACCCCGCTCGGCCGGGCCGTCGCCGCCGGGCGCACGCCGCCGCCCGACCCGGACCGCCAGGCCGACATGTTCGAGCTGGCCTGCGAGCTGCTCGGCGCGGCCGGCTACGAGCACTACGAGGTCTCGAACTGGGCGCTGCCCGGCCGCGAGTGCCGCCACAACCTCGGCTACTGGGAGCGCCGCCCGTACCTCGGCCTCGGCGCCGGCGCGCACTCGTACCGCGACGGCCGCCGGTGGTGGAACGTCCGCCCGCCGCGAGCAGTACCTCGAGACCGTCGAGCGGGGTCACCGCCGATCGGCGGCGACGAGCAGTCCTCGACGACGACGAGCTACGCCTCGAGTCGGTGTTCCTCGGCCTCCGCACGAGCGCCGGCGTCAGCCGCGACCGACGTCGACCCACTCGCGCAGCCGTTCCTCGACGAGGGCCTCGACGAGCGCGACGGTCGCCTGGTCCTCACGGAGCGCGGTCTGTTCCTGGCGAACGACGTCGTCCTGCCCTCGCCGGCTGAACCCCCTCCGGCGCCCCGCTCAGCTCGTCGCGACCGCGGCCTCCCGTATCCTCCATCACGCGTCGAACGATCTCGAACTTCGTCCCACCGGCCCTCGATGACAGCGTCTGATCGCCGAAACGCCTGGGCGAACACGCTCGCTGCACGACCGGACGCCGAGTGCTAGCACTCTCGGCCTGATCGAGTGCTAGAACGTGCTACAACAGTGGGTGAGATGGCAGGCACGGAACGAGGCGAGCTCGGCCCCCGGAAGCAGGCGGTGCTGCGCGCGCGGTCGTGGAGGAGTACGTCCGCACCGGCGAGCCCGTCGGCAGCGAGACCGTGTCCGACCGCGCCGAACCTCGGCGTCTCCTCGGCCACGATCCGCAACGAGATGGCCGCGCTCGAGGAGCTCGGCTACCTCACGCACCCGCACACGTCCGCCGGCCGCGCGCCGACCGACATCGGCTACCGTCGGTACGTCGACATGCTCCCGCTCGGCCGCCTCCGCGAGGCCCAGCGGCGCACGATCGCCGAGTTCTTCCAGCGAACCGCAGTCGACATGGAGGAGGTCCTGCTCGGCGCGACCCGCCTGCTGTTCGACGCTCACGCAGTACGCCGGCCTGGCCGCGCCGCGTTCCACCGAGGACCGCATCGCGCGCGCCGAGCTCATCGAGCTCGGGCCCACGCTGCTGGTCCTGCTGGTCGGCGAGCACGGCCGCGTGTACAAGGCGTTGGCCGACCGTCCCGAAGACGCCGCCGAGGGACACCGCCGACCGGCCGCGGCCTCGCGGATCGCGATCGCTCACCGGCCTGTCGCTGACCGAGGCCGCCGAGCGCGCCCGCGCCATGGCGCGCCGAGGCCCCGCCGAGCAGCGCGACCTGCTCGGCTCGTGGCGCAGGCCGTCGACGACGTGCGTCTGCGTTCCGAGGAGGAGCACGTCCTCGTCGGCGGCGTCGGGAACCTCGCCGCCGAGGTGGTGACGTGGCGGCTCGACACCGTGCGCCGGCTGCTCGAGGCCATCGAGCGCGAGTCCGAGATGCTCACGCTGCTCCGGCGCGCCTCGGTCGCCGACGACCTGTCGGTCACGATCGGCGGCGAGCACCCGTCGACCGGCGAATGGGACGCGGCAGTCGTTGCGGCGCCGTTCCGCTCCGGCGAGATCCCCGTCGGGCTCGATCGGCATCGTCGGCCCGACGCGCATGGACTACCTGACCGCGATGACCACCGTCCGGGCGGTGGCCCGGCGCCTCTCCGAGCTGGCGACCGCGCTCGACCCCCAGCAGTGAGCGGCCGCGGTCCGCACGGTGGCTGACGTCCAGGACCTGTACGAGGTCCTCGGCGTGAGCCGCGGACGCCACCGAGGACGACATCCGCAGGGCCTACCGGGCCCTCGCCCGCGAGCTGCACCCCGACGTGAACCCGGAGCCCGGCGCGGAGGAACGCTTCAAGCAGGTCAGCGCGGCCTACGAGGTGCTGTCCGACCCGCAGAAGCGGCAGCAGTACGACACCTTCGGGAACCAGGCGATCCCCGACATGTTCCCGTTCGGCGACATTTTCGACGTGTTCTTCGGCGGCGGCCGCACCCGGCAGCGGCGCGGTCCGCGATCCCGGGCCCGCCGTGGGGAAGACGCCTTCGCGGAGATCGCGCTCACCCTCGAGGAGGCCGCGTTCGGGACGAAGCGCGACGTCACGATCGACTCGCTGGAACCGTGCCACCGGTGCCACGGCATCGGGGCGGAACCCGGTACCGGACCGACCCGCTGCCAGCGGTGCAACGGCGCCGGGGAGCTGCAGGAGGTCCAGCGGAGCGTGTTCGGCACGATCATGACGGCCCGGCCGTGCCCGGCGTGCGACGGCAGCGGCGAGGTGCTCGAGTCGCCCTGTACCGAGTGCCGAGGCGAGGGCCGGCTGCGCCGCCGCCAGGTCGTCACCGTCGACGTCCCCTCCGGGGTCGCCGACGGCATGGAGCTCCGGATCGCCGGCGCCGGGAACGCCGGGCGGGCCGGAGGCCCGCCCGGCGATCTCTACCTCCAGACCAACGTCCAGCCCCACGCGAGCTTCGAGCGCCGGGGCTCCGACCTGGCGTCGATCGTCGACGTGCCGCTCACCCAGGCGGTGCTCGGCGCCGATCTCGACGTCGCCACGCTCGACGGGAACGAGCGCGTCAAGGTCGAGGCCGGCACCCAGCCGGGGGCCGTGATCCGGCTCCGGGGCCACGGCGTGCCGCACCTCGGTCGCCGCGGCCGCGGCGACCTGTACCTCACGGTTCAGGTGGTCGTTCCCGACCACCTGAAGAAGGACGAACGCCGCCTGGTCGAGCAACTGGCCGAGGCCCGCGGTGAGGCGGCACGGAAGGGCCCGGCGAATCTCCGGAGGCCCACCACGTGAGCGATCACCGAGGACACCTACGATCCCAGCTGCCTCTTCTGCCGTATCGCGGCAGAGGAGGCGGAGGCCGACGTCGTCCACGCCACGGACCGCGTGGTCGCGTTTCGCGACATCACGCCCCGCGCGCCCGTGCACGTCCTGCTCATCCCGCGCGAGCACCTCACCTCCCTGCGCAAGGTCCGGGAACGCCACGCGGGAATGCTGGCCGACCTCATGGTCTCCGCCGCGCACGTCGCGCGCGCCGAAGGGCTCGACAGGCGGGGCTGGCGGCTCGTGACGAACGTCGGCAAGGACGCCGGGCAGACCGTGCCCCACCTGCACTTCCACCTGCTCGGCGGCCGGCAGATGGGGTGGCCGCCCGGGTGAGCGGAGAGGGCACCGCCGCCCCGCGGTATCATTCCGAGCCACCGGGGTCGCGCGGGCGCGACCCCGTTTCGCACGACGAGAAGGAGCGGGGCGAAGTCCCCGGAACGCACGACTTGGCGAAAGCCACCACGCAGGTCAAGATCCTCGTCCCCGGCAGCCAGCCGATGGTTGCCCTCCTCGGGCGCACCGACGGGTTCCTCAAGCTCGTCGAGCGGGCCTTCGACTCCAGGATCGTGGTCCGAGGCAACGAGATCACGATCACCGGCAGCGAAGGCGAGGCCGAGAAGGTCGGCATGCTGTTCGAGGAGCTGCTCACGCTGCTCGAGCGCGGCCACGAGCTGACCGACGCGAGCGTGTCCCAGACCATCCAGCTCGTGAAGGGCGACGACGACATCCGACCCACGGAGGTGCTCGGCGATCGGGTGCTCACCGGCCGGGGACGCTCGATCGGGCCGAAGACATCCGGCCAGAAGCGGTACGTGGACGCCCTCCGGCGTTCGACCGTGACGTTCGCAATCGGCCCGGCCGGCACCGGCAAGACCTACCTGGCCGTGGCGACGGCGGTGAAGGCGCTCCAGGACTCGGAGGTGCGCCGGATCATCCTCACCAGGCCGGCAGTGGAGGCAGGGGAGCGGCTCGGGTTCCTGCCCGGAACGCTCTACGAGAAGATCGACCCGTACATGAAGCCGCTGTACGACGCGCTCTACGAAATGATGGACGCGGACGCGCTCCAGCGGCTCATGGAACGCGGAACCATCGAGGTTGCACCACTGGCATTCATGCGGGGAAGAACCGTTAACGATGCATTTATCATCCTTGACGAAGGTCAGAACACTACGCCCGAACAGATGAAGATGTTCCTGACTCGTCTGGGTTTCGGGTCGAAAGCAGTCATCAACGGCGACGTCACGCAGACAGACCTCCCCGCCGGGCAGCGCAGCGGCCTTTCGGTCATCGAGGAGATCCTCTCCGGCATCCAGGGGATCGAGTTCATCCACATGGGTGCCCGCGACGTGGTCCGGCACAAGATCGTCCAGGACATCGTCGAGGCCTACCGGCGCTTCAGCGAGCGTTCGGCGTCGGTGGGCGAGTGACGGCCGTGTCCGACGACGGAGGCAAACCCACCGGCGAGCGGCGCGAATTCGTCGACGGTTCGGCCACGGTGCTCCTCTCGAACCGTCAGGATGTCGAGGTGGACGAGGACGCGCTCGCCGGCCTCGCGACGACCGCCCTCCGGGGCGAGGGCGTCGACGCCTTCGAGTTGTCGATCTCCCTGGTCGGCGTCGACGAGATGGCGGACCTTCGGCGGACCTACCTCGGCGAGGAGGGCCCGACCGACGTGCTCTCGTTCGCCCTCGACGACGTCGACGGCGACGGGGTGCGTGCTGCTCGGCGACGTCGTGATCTGCCCCGCGTACGCCGCCGCCAGCAACGACGACCTCGACCAGGAGCTCCGGCTGCTGGTCGTGCACGGCGTCCTGCACCTCCTCGGCCACGACCACGAGGACGGACGACGAGCGGGCGGAGATGTGGGCGAAGCAGGAGCGCTACAGCGGCGTCACGGTCGACGCCGGCGGCGTCGAGCGGACCAGGGCGGCCGGATGAGCACCACCGACGTCCTCGAGATCATCGGCGTGCTCGTCTCGATCCTCGGGGTGGGCTTCATGGCCGCGAGCGAGGTGGGGATCACGCGGATGACGAAGATCCGCGCCTACCACCTCGCCGAGGAGGGCCGGCGCGGCTCGGCCTCCCTGCTGAAGATCGTCGAGAACCCGCCGCCGTACCTCAACGTGGTCCTGCTGCTCACGCTGATCTTCACGATCGGCGGCACGACGGTCGCCACCGATCTCGCCACGCAGGAACCTGGAGAGTGCCGGCGAGATCATCGCCACGGTCGGCATGACGCTGCTGCTGTTCATCTTCGCGGAGGTCACGCCCGAAGACGTACGCGATCCAGCACACGGACCGACTGGCCCTCCGCACGTCGCCGGTCATCCACGCCCTCGGCCGGCTGCTCGGACCGCTCGCCGAAGCTGCCTCGTCAAGCTGGCCTACGCGATCACGCCGGGCAGGGGCCTCCCGCAGGGGCCGTACGTGACCGAGCAGGAGATCCGCACGATGGCGGACGTCGCGTCGGAGGAGGAACAGATCGAGGAGGGCGAGAAGGAGCTCATCCACTCGATCTTCGAGTTCGGCGACACGATCGTGCGCGAGGTCATGGTTCCCCGCCCCGACATCGAGGGAGTGGAGGTGGGCAAGTCGCTCCGCGACGTCCAGGACCTGATCGTCCGGTGGGGATACTCACGCCTTCCCGTGTACCGGGCCGAGCTCGACGACATCGTCGGCATCGTCTACGCCAAGGACGTCCTCCGGGCGATCTACCAGGGCAAGTCCGACGCCCCGCTCGAGCAGATCACCCGGCCCGCGCACTTCGTCCCGGAGGCGAAGAAGGTCGCCGAGCTGCTCCGCGAGATGCAGCAGCAGAAGTTCCACATCGCGATGGTGTCCGACGAGCACGGCTCGGTCTCCGGGCTGGTCACGATGGAGGACCTCATCGAGGAGCTGGTCGGCGAGATCGTCGACGAGTACGACGTGGAACAGGCCCAGGTGGAGGCCCGTCCGGACGGCTCGTACCTGGTCGACGGCCGGACGCCGATCGACGAGATCAACGAGCTGCTCGGCCAAGCAGCTCCCCGACGACGAATGGGACACGGTCGGCGGCCTGATCATGGGGCTGCTCGGCGCGATCCCGCTCGAGGGCGAGGAGGTCCGTTACGACGACCTCGTCTTCCGGGCCGAACGCGTCCAGGGCCGCCGCATCGCGAAGGTCCTGATCCGCCAGATCCCCGCCGAGTCGCTCGAGGACGAGCACTCCGCCGCCGAAGCAGGGGACCGGCTGATGGCCGACGTGACCCCGGACCAGCTCGACGAGCTCGTTGCCGCCGCGCACGAGGCCCGAACGCGTGCCTACGCGCCGTACAGCGAGTTCACCGTCGGCGCCGCGGTGCTCGCCGGCGGCAAGGTCTACCGGGGCTGCAACGTCGAGAACGCGTCGTACAGCCTGGCCATCTGCGCCGAGCGCGTCGCCGCGACCACCGCGGTGGCCGACGGGGAGCGGCGGATCGACGCGGTGGCCGTCGTGGGCTCGGCCGACCGTCCCACGCCGCCCTGCGGCGCGTGCCGGCAGTTCCTGAACGAGTTCGGCCCGACCATGCCGGTCGCCGTCGAGACCCCCGACGGCGAGCGCGAGGTCTGGCGCCTCGACGAGATCCTCCCGCACGCGTTCGGGCCGGACTTCCTGCTGGAGTGACCGCTCCCGACGGCGAGTCGACGCGGCCCTTCCGTTCCGGCATGGTCGCGGTCGTCGGCCGTCCCAACGTCGGCAAGTCGACCCTGGTGAACGCCATGGTCGGGGCCAAGGTCGCCATCGTCTCGGACAAGCCCCAGACGACCCGGCGCGGCATCCGCGGCGTGCTGACCACCGAGGACTTCCAGGTGGCGTTCACCGACACGCCGGGGTTCCACAAGCCCCGGACGCCGCTCGGCCACCGGCTGAACCAGACCGTGGCGGCGTCGGTGGCCGGCGTCGACGCGGTGATCCACGTCGTCGACGCGTCGGGCGCCGGGCGTCGGCCGCGGCGACGCGTTCGTGTACGAGCACGAGGTGGGGCCGGTCCGCGCCCTGAAGCTCTGCGCGGTGAACAAGATCGACCGGGTCGGCCACCACGCCCTCGTGCCCCAGCTGGCGAAGGCCGCGGAGCTCGGCGAGTTCGACGAGATCGTTCCGGTGTCGGCGGCGGCGGGCCGGGGCGTCGCGGAGCTGGTCGAGCTCGTCGTCGCCCGCCTGCCGGAGGGGCCGCACCTGTACCCGCCGGACCAGGTCACGGACCAGTCGCTCGAGGCGCGCATCGCGGAGGTCGTGCGGGAGAAGGCACTGGAGCTCACCCGCGAAGAGCTTCCCCATTCGATCGCCGTCGAGATCGAGGGCCTCGAGATCCCGGAGGACGAGGGAACGGCCCGCATCGAGGCCCTGGTCCTGATCGAGCGCGAATCGCAGAAGGGCATCGTGATCGGCCGCCGCGGAGAGATGCTGAAGACGATCGGGACCAGGGCCCGGGAGGAGCTCGAAGCGCTCCTCGAACGGAAGGTGTTCCTATCGCTCCGCGTGAAGGTGCTCAAGGACTGGCAGCGCGACCCCCGGGCGCTCGACCGGTTCGGCTACTGATAGAACGCGTACCTGAGAATTCGCTGATCGCCGCGGGAACCCCCGCGTTCCGCCCGGCCGTCGAACCCCCCATCTACGGCAGAGAAGGGGGTTTCCGTTGCGGAAACGTCTGCTCGTCACGGCAAGCACCGTCGCGCTCGTGCTGGTGCTCGGCGCCGGACCCGCACTCGCGTGCGGTGGCCTGGTCTCCCCGAACGGGACGATCGAGCCTGGTCCGGACCACCACGATGGCCGCGTACCACAACGGCCTCGAGCACTACGTCACCGGGTTCGAGTTCGTGGGCGACGGTGCGGAGTTCGGATCGATCGTCCCGCTGCCGGCCAATCCCGCGCGGATCGTCCGGGGCGGCGACTGGACGCTCCAGCGACTGGTCCAGCGAGGTGACGCCGCAGCTGTTGTTCGCGGCGGCGGACCAGGCGGGCGGAGCGGCGTTCCGGAGCAAGGCGGTCGTGGTGCAGGAGAAGGACATCGACTCGCTGCATCTCACGGTCGTCAAGGGCGGCGCGTTCGGCGTCGGGAAGTGGGCGGAGGAGAACGGGTTCGTCCTGTCGCCCGACGCGCCGGCGGTGCTCGACTTCTACGCCAAGCGCTCGCCGTACTTCATGGCCGTGCAGTTCGACGCGAACAAGGCGAAGGCGCGCGGCGAGCGGCTCGGCGATGCCATCCCGATCCACCTGGTGATGAAGACGGACCAGCCGTGGGTTCCGCTGCGGATCCTCGGCCTCGGGGCCCCGCCGAACGCGCCCATCACGGCCGACGTGTTCCTCCTGACCGACCAGGCGCCGAACATGCTCCCCGTGCCGGACCGCGCCGAGGGCGTCGGGCCCGGTGGCGCCGGGCCTGCGCGAGGTGCGCAGCCGCGCGGCGTCGAAGTTCCTGCTGAGCGACCTGGGGAGCGACCGGGGCATGAAGTGGGTGCCCGACTCCGGCATGTGGCTCACGTACCTCAAGCTCGACGCCAAGGCGGGTGAGCTGACCTACGACCTGGCGCTCAACGTCGACGGCGGCGCGCCGTCGGCGGTCGACGCGGGCCTGAGGGGTCCCGCCGCCGCGCCTCCGGCGTCCTCGCCGCCCACCGCGGTGTGGGCGGTCGGGATCGGCGGGCTGCTGCTGCTCGGGCTGGTCATCCTGGCCGGACGTGAGCGGCGGCACGGACCGAGGATCGCGGTCTGATGCGCGGCCGAAGGGCATTCCTCGTGGCCGGGACGCTCGTCCTGGTCCTGAGCATCGGCGCCGGCCCCGCGCTCGCCTGCGGCGGGCTCGTGTCCCCGAACGGCACGATCCAGCTCGTCCGCACGACGACCATGGCCGCGTACCACAAGGGCCTCGAGCACTACGTCACGAGCTTCAAGTTCGTCGGCGGGGGAGCGGAGTTCGGTTCGATCATCCCGCTGCCGGCGAACCCGGAGCGCATCGTCCGCGGCGGCGACTGGACGCTGCAGCGACTCGAGATCGAGGTGACGCCGGTCCAGCGGGAGGCGGCCGGACTGGCCGTTCCGTCGGCCGCTCCGAGCCCCGCCGTGGTCATCCAGGAGAAGGACATCGACTCCCTGCACCTCACCGTCGTCAAGGGCGGGGCGTTCGGGGTCGGGCAATGGGCCGAGCAGAACGGGTTCGTCCTGTCGCCCGACGCGCCGGCGGTCCTCGACTTCTACGCGAAGCGTTCCCCCTACTTCATGGCCGTCCAGTTCGACGCCGAGAAGGCGGCGCGCCGCGGCGAGCAGGTCGGCGACGGCATCCCGATCCACCTCGTCATGAAGACGAAGCAGCCCTGGGTGCCGCTGCGGATCCTGGGGCTGGGGGCCCCGCGGAACGCTCCGATCGAGGCGGATGTGTTCCTGCTGACGGACGAGGCGCCGAACATGTTGCCGGTCCCCGCCGGGGCGACCGGCATCGGGCCCCTGGCTCCCGGCCTCCGCCAGGAGCGGAGCGAGGCTGCATCGCCCTCGCTCCTCGCCGACCTCGGGAGCGACCGGGGCATGAAGTGGGTCCCGGACACCGGCATGTGGCTCACGTTCCTGAAGCTCGACGCCAAGGCGGGCCAGCTCGGGTACGACCTGGCAATGAACACGACCGGCGGTGAGCCGTCACGGGTGGACGCCGGGTTCGCCACTGCGCCGGCCGCGCCCACGCCGACGAACCCGACCATCCTGTGGGCGATCGTCGTCGGGCTGGGGCTGCTCACGGTGCTCGTGCTGCTCGCCGCCCGGGAACGGCGCGGCGGACCGAAGGCGGCCGTCTGATGGCCGCGCGCAGGCCGGTGGTCGTGGCCGCGACCCTGGTGGCCGTCCTGGCCCTCGGCGCCGGCCCGGCCCTCGCGTGCGGCGGCCTCGTCTCGCCGAACGGCACCATTCAGCTGGTGCGGACCACGACCATGGCCGCGTACCACAACGGCCTGGAGCACTACGTCACGAGCTTCGAGTTCGCCGGCGGTGGAGCCGAGTTCGGCTCCATCATCCCGCTGCCGGCCAACCCGCGGCAGATCGTGCACGGCGGGGACTGGACCCTCCAGCGCCTCGAGATCGAGGTCCAGCCGCAGTCGGACGCCGGCGGCTTCTCCGGCGCCACCACCGCGGCGACGTCCGCCCCGGCCGAGGTCATCCAGGAGAAGGACATCGACTCGCTGCACCTCACCGTCGTCAAGGGCGGGGCGTTCGGCGTCGGGAAGTGGGCGACCGACGAGGGGTTCGTGCTGCCGCCCGACGCGCCGGCGGTCCTCGACTTCTACGCGAAGCGCTCCCCGTACTTCATGGCGGTCCAGTTCGACGCGGAGAAGGCGGCGCGCCGCGGCGAGCAGATCGGCGACGGCATCCCGATCCATCTGATCATGAAGACCGACCAGCCCTGGGTCCCGCTGCGGATCCTGGGGCTCGGGGCGAAGCCGGACGCGCCGATCGAGGCGGACGTGTTCCTGCTGACGGACCGGGCGCCGAACATGCTGCCGGTGCCGGCCGGGGCGCAGGGGTCGGGACCGGTGGCCGCCGGGCTCGTGCAGCAGCGCAGCGAGGCCGCGTCGGAGTTCCTGCTCTCGGACCTCGCGAGCGACCGAAGGATGAAGTGGGTTCCCGACGACGGCATGTGGCTGACGTTCCTGACGCTCGATGCGAAGGCGGGTGAGCTCGGCTACGACCTCGCGCTCAACGTGGACGGCGGCGCCCCGTCGTCGACCGACGCCGGGTTGCACAACGTGCTCCCCGCGGCGTCGGGCAACTCGACCGCACTGTGGGCCGTGATCGTCGGGATCGGGCTGCTCGCCGGGCTGGTGTTGATCGCCGCCCGCAACCGGCGCGGCGGGCCCAGGGTGGCCGTCTGATGGCCGGTGCTCGGGAAGCGCCCCGAGCGGTCCGGGGGGCTGGCGGTGGGGACCGCCGGCCCCGCCGCCCGCTCCGCATGGCCCTCCCGGCCGCCGCCGCGCTCGTGGCGCTCGCGCTGGCCGGGGCGGCGTGCAACACGGCGAACGCCGAGGGGCGGTCCCACATCACCGTCCACGTGAACATCCACCACTCGACGTTCGACCCGCCCGAGTTCGCGTTCGACAAGGGCACGACCGTCACGTTCGTCGTGAAGAACACCGACCCGATCGAGCACGAGTTCATCGTGGGCGATGCTGCTGTGCAGTACTACATCGAGCACACGTCCCACGCCGGCCACGACGGTTCGGTGCCCGGCCAGATCAGCGTTCCCGCGGGCGAGACCCGCACCACCACGTACACGTTCACCCACGTGACCCAGCGGCCCGCCGACATGGAGTTCGCCTGTCACCTCCCAGGGCACTTCCGGTACGGCATGCACGGGCCGATCACGGTCACCGCGTAGGGTTCCGCCGTCCGGCCGCGGGTGCGGCGACGCCGGGCGGCGGGCCCTCGCACCTCCCGCGCCGAATCCGCCGCTGATCAAGCCGCGAGCACGTGCAGCTCGCCGGTCATCCCCTGCGAGCGGTGGAACGAGCAGAAGAACTCGTAGGTCCCGGGTCCCACGCCGGCCGACATGAGGTCGCGTTCGCCCGCGGCTTCGCCGGGGGCGACGTCCGCCGAGAACTTCGTCCCCGGGATGGTGAGGTTGTGCTTCGTCGAGCCCCGGTTCCGCAGGTGGAACGGCACCGTCGCCGTCACCACGAGACATCGCGGAACGAACCGGAAGTCCCGCATGACGACGGTGAACGGGTGCTCGGCCTCGTCGGCGCAGGGCCGCGGCGACGAGACGGCCGGCTGCGGCGTGGTCGGCGACGGGCTCCCCGCGCTGGGGCCGGACTCGGCCGGGTCGCCGGAGGAACATGCGGCCGCGGCGAGCGCGAACGCAAGGAGGATCCCGAGGAGGGGTCGACGCACGGTGCGTCGTTCTACCAGAGGCAGGCGGCGAGCGTCCGCGCGCGCTCTACGTGACCGGGTCGCCGTTCGGGCCGGACCCGGTGAACCGGGCGGCCTCCACGGCGCGGTCGGCGCGGGCGCGCCGTTCCTTGATCATGTCGAGCACCACGCGCCGGTCGGCATGTCCGAGCGCCACCAGGATGTCGTCGACCAGCATGGCCCGGCCACGGGTCGTCGACAGGTCGTACTGATCGACGTTCTCGATCTCGGCGACGTTGTTCCCCTCATCGTTGACCAGGACGAGCTTCAAACTCGGTGCCTTTCACGCGGACATCGCGGGATGCGAGAGCAGTATGCCCCGAATCGGCGGTTTCACGCAGACGGGGGTTCCGGGGGGGCCGCCGCCTCGGCGGCGGCCGCCCCACGGCGCGTCAGGCGCTCGCGCTCCGGGGAGTCCGGCGGGTGCAGGGCGGCGGCCCGCTCGTAGAGGGCCGCCGCCCGGGCGGGGTCGAGCCCGGCCGCGCGGTCGGCGGCCCGGGCCAGGGACCGCCGCTCGAGCTCGAGGGCCGCGGCGGGGTCGGCTGCCGCCGCCCGCGCCGCGTGGTGCGCCAGGATCTCCGCGTGGTCGGCGTCCCGGTCGCCCCCCAGCCCGGTCCCCCACCTCGCTGCCGCGAGGTGGGCGACCGCCCGCCGCCCCGGGTCCATGTGCTCGAGCGCCGCCTCCCGCAGCACCAGGTGCCAGAACGCCCACTCCGTCTGGCCGCCCACCGACGACCGCCGGCCGGGCCGGACCAGCTCCCGACGGGCCAGCTCCCGGAGGCCCTCGTCGACCTCGCGCGGCCCGCGGTCGCCGATCGCCTCCAGGGCTCCCGGCCAGAACACCTTGCCCACCACCGCGGCCTCCTCGATCAGCGACCGGAGGGTCGCCGGGAGGGCGTCGATGCGTTCCGCCATGAGGGCCGCGAGGGTCTGCGGCGGCCGCGGCCCCGCGCCCCCCCGTTCGTCCCGCAGACGGGCCCAGGCCTCGAGATACAGCGGGTTGCCGCCGGCCGCCTCGAGGACCGGCAGCTCCTCGGCGCCCGGGCCTGCCTTTGGGCCGTCGAGGGAGGCCATGAGGGCCCGCGTGTCCCGTCCGGATAGGGGCCCGAGCGTGATCGTCGTCCGGTGCACCCCGCCCGAGGAGCTCCATCCCCGGTCCCGTTCCAGGAGCTCCAGCCGGGCGGTGCACACCACGAGCAGCGGGACGCGGGCGGCCCGTTCCGACAGGAATCGCAGGAACGCGAGCGTCCCGGAGTCGGCGAGGTGGAGGTCCTCGAACACCAGGATCATCGGGTGGGTCGCGGCCACCGCGTGGACGAACCGGAGCCAGGCGGGGAACGACTCCGAGCGGGGGACCAGCCTCGGCTCCTCCGGCACCAGGCCCACCAGCGGCGCCAGCAGCTCGCCGACCCGCCGGGCCTCCGAGTCGTCGGGGAGGAAGGTCCGCAGGGCCACGTCGAGCTTGTCGGCCGCCTGGGCGGAGCCGTCGGATTCGAGGATGCCGGTCTGGCCCTTCACCACCTCGCCCATCGCCCACAACGTCACGCCGCCGCCGTCGCCGAGCGACCGCCCCTGGCGCCAGTACAGGAGCTCCGGCCGGCCGTCCATCACGTTCCAGAACTCGGCGAGCAGGCGCGACTTCCCGGTCCCGGCGGCCCCGACGATGGTCACGACGTGGGGCGCCGACTCGAGCAGCACCCGCGCGTAGAGGTCGTTCAGCAGCGCGAGCTCGTGGTCCCGGCCGAGGAACGGCGTCGGGGCGTTCAGCTCGACATCGACGCCGTACCGTCCCCGAGCCTCGCGGGCCACCCACGAGGGGGTGCCGCCGGCGACGGGCTCGTATTCGAACAGGTCCGCGGTCGCGAGATGGGTCGGCTCGTCAACGACCACGCTTCCGACGCCGCCGTCGTGGACGTGGAGCGCCGCCGCGCGCCGTTCGGCCTCCTCGGGCGCCTCGTCGTCGTCGCCCAGGGTGTACGACCCGGTGTGGACGGCAACCAGCACGCCGACGGTCAGCGCGCCGAGGTCCTCCACCGCGTCGGCCACGCGCACCGCGGCCCGAACGGCGCGCTCTGCCGCGTCCGCCCTAGCCACCGGCGCCCCGAACACCCCGATGGCGAAGTGGTCCCCCTGGTTGTGCACGGTCCCCCCGAGCAGACGGAGCTCCCGTCGGGCGCGGGGCTCGACCGCCGCCGCGTCCTCCGGCGCCACCGCCCGGGCCGGGTCGGTCCGGACCAGGTCCACGACCACCACGGAGATCGTGTGCTCGTCGGGGGAGGGCGCAAGGGAAGCGCCGCACCGGGAGCACCGGGCCGCCCCGGGGGCGTTGTCTTCCCCGCACGCGGCGCACCGGGGCATGGGCGCAGTGTACGGAGGCAGGACAAGCCCGCGCCAGGTCAGGAGGACAGCGCGGTCGCTTCGGCGAGCAGCCGGTCGGCATCGTCGACGAGCCGGACGGCTCCGAGGCCGACCAGGATGTCCCGTGCGTTGCGCAGCGGACCCACCGCATCGCCGGGGCGGCCGAGGGCGATCAGCGACCGCCCGGTCCCCAGGAAGGCGTGCCCCCGTTCCAGCACGAACTCGTACGTCTCCCACACCTCCGACGCGCGCAGGTGGTGCCCCAGGGCCAGGGCGTGATCGCCATCCCCCTCCGCGATCGCTGCGCGGAACGACTCCTTGAGACCGCGGATGCGGGGCCCCATCTCGATTACGATCCGATCCGTCAGGGCCCGGGCGCGCTCCACCGCTCCGCCACGGACCAGGACCCTGATCCCCTCGAACAGGAAGTCGGGCCCCCAGGCCGGGAGCTCGCGTTCCTCGACCTCCGCCATGAGGGCGACTGCCTCGGGTGATCGTCCCAACTGGTCCTCCACGAAGGCAGCCGCCGTCAAGGCCGGGACCAGGACCTGGGGGTCCTTGATGCGGCGGGCGCGTTCCAGCAGATCGGGGACCTCGGCCGCGGCCTCCTCGAGCCGCCCGCGGAGGGCAAGCACCCGCAGCCGGAACGGGATCGGCAGCACACTGGTCTGGCTGGCCCAGGCGTCGCGGCGCACGACCTCGTCGACCACCTCGAGCAGGCGGTCCCACTCACCCAGGTCGAACAGCACCCACGTGGTCTGGGCCATGGCCCAGACCGCCGTCCCCCTGATCCCACGCGGTTCGGCGAACTCGATGGCGTTCGTGTACTCCCGGAGCGCCTCTGCGGGGCCGACGTACTCCCATAACGCGTCGCCCAGGTTCACGTAGGCGGAAGGCGTGTCGGAGAAGCCGTGCTCGCGGCTGATACGGACCGCCTCGCGGAGATCGACGATCCCTCCCACGCTGTCCCCGAGCTCCTGTCGGGCGGCGCCGCGGAACTGGAGGGTGCGGGTGCGTTCCTCGGTCATCCCGAATTGCTCCGACAGCGCGATGGCCCGCTCCGCGTAATCGAGGCACTGGGCGGACGCTCCCATCAACATCGAGCTGCCGGCGGCGGAGCCGTACGCCCGGACCAGCTCGGGCCCCTGGGGCCGGCGCTCGAGGACCTCGATGAGCCCGGTGAGCACCTCCCAGGCCCGGGCGGTCTCCCCGAGCTGACGCAGGGCCCGCGACCACACCAGGGTCGCGTTCATGGCCCCGGACTCATCGCCGGCGGACTCGAGGAGCTCGATCGCACGTTCGGACGCCTCCGCCGCCTCCCGGATCTGTCCCCGACGCAGCTGGATGACGGCCAGCACGGCGAGCGCCGGCCCCCGCTCATCCTCGTCCGCGAGCTCGACGGCCTGCCGCGCGTAGTCCTCGGCCCGCTCGAAGTCGAGGGACGCCGTTCGTTCCGCCGCCAGGCGGAGGATGCGCTGCAGGGCACGTTCGAGCCCCGCGACGGCGTCGGTCTCGCCGGCCGCGGTCGCGAGCTCGAGCGCCACGCGGTAATGGTGGGCAAGGAGCTCGGCGTGGTCCCCGACCCGTTCGCCGGCCATCGCCTCGATCCACTCGGCAGTGGCCCGGTGCCGGAGTGCCCGGGCGGCGCGGGGGAGCTGACCGTACGTGACGTCCCGGACGATCGCGTGCCAGAACGCGTACTCGGCCTGGCCCTCCACCGACGAACGCCGGGCGGGGCGAATGAGCTCCTTGCGAGCGAGGTCGTGGAGCCCTTCCCGGACCTCCGCCTCGTCCCGTCCGCCGAGCGCGGCGACCGCCCCCGACCAGAAGACCTTCCCGACCACGGACGCGTCCTGGATCATGGCCTTGCGGTCCGGCGGGAGGGTGTCGAGGCGGGCTGCGATGATCGACTGGATGGTCTCGGGGACGGGCACCGGACCGTCGGTCTCGACCGCCCAGGCCTGGCCGCGACGCTGCAGGATGCCCCGGTCGACCAGCATCCGGACGAACTCCTCGGCGTAGAGGGGATTGCCCCCGGCCCGTTCCAGGAGGAGCTCCTGGGTCTCTGCCGGCAGGACGGCCCGGTCGAGCAGGGCGGAGATCAACCGGGCAGTGTCCTCGCCCGAGAGCGGGGTCAGCGAGAGCGTGGCGGAGTTCCGCTTCCCGCCGGCCCATCCGGGATGGAGCTCGTACAGCTCGGGACGCGCCGTGCAGACGACCGTGAGCGGTACCCCGCTCGACCATTCGACCAGGTCGTCGACGAACTCCAGCATCGGGTGGTCGGCCCAGTGGAGGTCCTCGAGCACGAGCACGAGCGGATCCGTCGCGGCCACCTGCTCGAGGAACGTCCTCCAGGCGGCGAAGGACTCGGAGCGGTCGGGCGCCGGCCCGCCCGTTTCGTCCAGGCCGACCAGCGGCGCGAGGCGTGCCCGAAGCCATTCGCGATCGGCGCCCTCCGCGACCAGGTCGACGGCCTGGGCGAGCTTCTCCGACGCCTCGGGCGGCCCGTCGGACTCGAGGATGCCCGCGTGGGCCTTCACGACCTCGCCGAGGGCCCAGAACGTGACGCCGTCCCCGTACGGCAGGCACCGGCCCTGTCGCCAGGCCACCAGCTCGGGCCGGTCGTCCACCCAGGCCTGGAACTCCGCGACGAGCCGGGTCTTCCCGACGCCCGGTTCGCCGGTCACCGTCACCAACTGGACGCCCGGGTCCCGTACCGAACGGAGCAGGGCCTGCTGCAGGAGGGCCAGGTCGTCTTCCCGGCCGATGAACGGCGTTCGGGGCCGCTCCACGTCGACCCCGAAGCGGCTCCTGGCCTCGACGGCGCGCCACAGGCGGATGGGCCCGGACTTGCCTTTCACGCTGACCGGGTCGAGCTCCTGGTACCGGATGACCTGGCTGGTGGCCCGGTAGGTGACCTCGCCGACCACGACGCCGCCGACGGGCGCGATCGTCTGGAGGCGCGACGCCGTGTTCACGACGTCACCGGCGACGAAACCCTCGCCGCGCTCGGGGCGGGCGTCGAGCGTGACCACCGCCTCGCCGGTGTTCACCGCCGTGCGCACCGACAGGTCCAGGCCGGGGTGTTCCTCGTTCAGCTCGGGGATGGCCTGGACGATCCGAAGGGCCGACCGGACGGCCCGCTCCGCGTCGTCCTCGTGGGCGACCGGCGCGCCGAACACCGCCATCACCGCGTCGCCGATGAACTTCTCGACCGTGCCGCCGAAGCGTTCGATCTCCCGCTTGAGCATCGCCTGGTACGGGCGGAGCCGTGCCCGGACGTCCTCGGGGTCGGCGGCGTCGCTCGATGCCGTGAAACCGACCAGGTCGGCGAACAGGATCGAGACGACCTTGCGCTCCTCGGCGGCGCCGGCCGGCTGCTCGGGGGCCAGCGCGGTGCCGCACGCCAGGCAGAACCTGGCGCGCTCGGGATTCTCCTCGCCGCAGGTGGGGCACGTGATCACGACGCGTGCGAGTCTACGCGGCGACCCCCCGGCTTCCGCCCGAACGGCATCCGTCGGCGGATGTCACGAAAATCGCACGTCGGCGCGACAGGAGCGTCGGAGGCCGAGGGTACGATTCGCCCGATGCCGCTGTACCACGAACAGGGCGTCGTGCTCCGCCGCATCAAGCTGGCGGAGGCCGATCGCATCGTCACGATCATGACCCAGGGCTCCGGCAAGGTCCGGGCCGTCGCGAAGGGGGCCCGCAAGACCCTCAGCCGCTTCGGCGCTCGCCTGGAGCCGTTCACGCACGTCCAGGTGCTGATGTACCGGGGGCGTGGGTCGCTCGACACGGTGACCCAGGCCGAGATCCTGTCGGCGCACCGGATGCTCCGGCAGGACTACGCGCTGATCACGGCCGGGGAGGCCATGCTCGAGGCGACCGACAAGGTGGCGGAGGAGCACGAGCGCAACGTGCGGCTGTTCCTCCTGCTCCTCCAGGGGCTGCGGTCGCTGGACGCGAGGCCGGCCGACCCCTCCGCCGTCGCGGAGTCGTTCCTGTTGAAGCTGCTGTCGCTGTCGGGGTTCCATCCGTCGCTGTCGGTGTGCGCCGTGTGCGGCGGGCGGCTCGACCCCGGGCTGTTCTCGTCGGCGCAGGGCGGCGCGGTCTGCGGCCGGTGTGCCGACCCCGACGCCGAGCTCGTCGCGCCGGAGTCGTTTGCGCTGCTCGCCCGGTACGCCGGCGCCGGGCTCGAGACGGTCGGCCTCTCCGACGTCGCCGGGGGACCGGTCCGCAAGCAGGCCCGGGCGATGCTGTTCGGGTTCACGGAGTACCACCTCGACCGGCGGATCCGGTCGCTGCCGCTCCTGGCCGGAGGGGCGCCGGCGTGAGCACGTACCTGAACGACCTCGACCCCGCGAACGTCCCGGCCCACGTCGGGATCGTCATGGACGGCAACGGCCGGTGGGCCAAGCAGCGCGGGCTGCCCCGCACCGAGGGCCACAAAGAGGGCGAGGAGGCGCTGTTCGACGTCGTCGAGGGCGCCATCGCAGCCGGCGTGAAGTGGCTGACCGTGTACGCGTTCTCCACCGAGAACTGGCGCCGGCCCCCGTCGGAGGTCCGGTTCCTCCTGAACTACAACCGGGTGCTGCTGCGCCGGCGCCGGGACGACCTCAACTCCCGCAACGTGCGGATCCGGTTCCTTGGGCGGGTCGACTGGCGGATCCCGAAGAACGTGCTCCGCGACATGGAGGCGGCCGAGGAGCTCACCCGGAACAACACCGGGATGACGTTCACGATCGCGTTCAACTACGGCGGGCGGACCGAGATCGCCGACGCGGTCAAGCGGATCCTCGAGGACCACGACGCCGGGCGGCTGAAGGGGGAGCGGATCACCGCCGACTCGATCACCTCCCGGTTGTACCGGGCCGACATGCCCGACCCCGACCTGATCATCCGGTCGGCGGGGGAGCAGCGCCTGTCGAACTTCCTGCTGTGGCAGGCCGCCTACGCGGAGTTCTGGTTCACGCCCGTGCTGTGGCCGGACTTCAACCGCGAGCACCTGTTCGAGGCGATCCGCGACTTCCAGAAGCGCGACCGTCGCTTCGGCGCGATCAAGTAGCGCCGGCGCGACTCATGGATTGATGTCGAGCGTCTCGATGATGTTTCGCGCGAGATCGAGGTCGGTTTGCGGCGTCTGCGCGTACGAGAGGATCACCGCGATGAGCCGGGCGCCCTCGACATCGAGGATGTACAGGTGCCAGCGGTTGGCCGGGCCCTGGGCGTAGAGGCCCGGCCCGGAGAACACGAACACATGGCCTCCCGGATCGTCGGGGTCGTCCTTGTCACACTTGGTGAACGAGCCGTCCGGCAGCTGGAGCTCCAGCTCCTTGCCGGCGTAGCCGTCGATGGTCACCGGCGTCGGGACTGACGCCGTGTAGTAGGTGTTGGCGCGGAGCCCGGCCACCAGGTCGTCGACCGTCGGACCGACCACCATGTCGCCGGGCGGTCCAGCGTCACCGATGCCCCGCACGTCCCAGTGGCACGGGTCGCTGTACAGGCCGTTCGCAGAAAAGAACGAGATCCCGATCCCGGTCGGCGCGTCGGCGCGCACGGGTTCGGGCCCGTCCATGGCCCAGCTGGGATAGCCGACCCAGCCGTCCGGTCCCGTCGCGACGATCGTCAGCGACGGGATGTCCCCGAATGGCCCGAACAGGTAGCGCCCGCCCGTCATGACGTCAGGGACGGGCTCCGCCGTGGTACTCGGGTCGCTCGACTTCGTCGCCGCCGGGCTCAAGGGCACCGACGTCTGTGGAGCCGACGTCTTCGGCGAGTTCGTCTCCAGCGAGGTCGTGCCCGAACCCGATGCGCAGCCCACCAGCGCGACCAGCAGAGCCAATCCCAGCAGCCTTCTGTGGCGTGTGTTCATCCCATTGCTCCTTCCTTCGTTCCAATGGGCCGGACACGAAGTTCCTTCGGCCGTATCCGGTGCCCCACGGCCCGTGCGATGGGGCCGCCGGGCCTTCGTCGTCAGCGCGCGTGGAACTCGATGGAGTCAACGATGGGCGCCGCCAACTCCAAGGGGCGCTCGAAGCTGTCCACGTCAGAGAAGTTGTCCGTGTCAGAGAAGATCACGAGCGCCAAGACCCGGGCCGATCCTCCGGGCAGATCGAGCAGGTAGAGACGCGCCCGATCTCCCCCGGTGGCGAAGGCGGCGTTCTTCAGGAGGAGGGGGGCGCTCTGGAAGGAATGGCCCGTCTGCCACGGGCATTCGCTCGCGTTCGGTGCCAGCTTCACGTCCATCTGAAGGGCTGGGATCCCCCCGATGGTCACCGCCACCGGAGCGTCGGCCTCGAGGTCGGGGTTGGACCGGATGCTCCGGGCCAGTGCCTCTGCAGTGGCGGGAGGCGGGGCCTCCACGCAGCCCGGGTGCTCGATCGGCCGGGGGTCCGCCAGGATCAACAGGATCCGTCGGTGGTGGTCGCCGACGACGGTGGCCACGTCAGGAGCCTGATACCAGACATACGAGCGCGGCGCCGCGGGGTAGGGCGCGCGGTAGGTCACCTCGCCGTCGAGGAAGCCAAACCGCACGGGCACGGCCTTCCCGTTCTCGGTGGTCCCGGGGCCCGGTCCCGCAGACCCCCCCTCGAAGTCGTACACGAGTTGCGCGCGATCCGTCTCATCACGGTCCAGCGAGAAGAGCTGCTCCACCACGGTCTGGTCGTTCTCGGCGAACAGCCGAACCACGAACTGCATCCCGGAGGCGTCGGGCCACACCGGTCCATCCACGAGCTCGAACTCCGATCGCTCGTACGGGGCCCCGGTGCTCGTGGCATACAGGAGCGGGATCTCCCGGTCGACCCGCTGGTCGACGAACGGGTCATCATGGGGGAAGTGGGCCAGCCCCTCGGCGCCCGCACCGTCGATCCGTGTCTGCAGGTAGGCCTCCAGGAGGTCCGTCGCCTCGGCCTCGACGACGCGGGGGTCCGCCTGCGCGACTGGCTCGACCATCTCCCAGCCGGTCACCACCCAGACCCCCGAGTAGCCTCGGCGGGCTAGCTGAGCCACCTGGATACGCACCGTCTCGTAGTGGAGCTCGTCGATGGTCGGCGCGCACCCTGGGCGTTCGGGGTCGGCCGGATAGAGGGGGTTCGTCCCGCCCGGCGCGCATCGGATATAGACGACCTCACCGTCGCGGAGCCCCTCGGGGTGGGCAAAGGCCTCGTCCCAGAGGAAGTTCTCCCAGCCGAGCTTCTCCTGGAGGAACCGGGCGAAGATCTGCGCGTCGACGGGATGGTGCTGCCCGAGTTGGCCCCCCGACAGGGCTCCAGCTTCCTGCCACGTGTAGCGAGGATCCCCGGCGTCCGCGAGCTCCTGGGCCTGGCGGACCTCCTCCAGGCTCGTCTGCGGCCACACGGGCCGCGTTCCCGCGGTCGGTCCCGTGGTCGGTCCCGGGGAGGGCTGGATCGGGACGGGGGGCTGGGACAGGGACCGAACCCCGACCACGCCCCCGGCGACGAGGACCGCGGCGACGGCGAGCGTCGTCGCCCCCACGGCCATGATGCGTCGGCGGGCCCGTCCCCGAAGCGGGGGCGGCACCTGCCGCTGCGGCGGGATGTCCTCCGCGATGTCCGCGAGCAGATCCCGAACCTCGTTCTCCATGTCAGTCACGTCACTCACCTGCCAACTTCGGTCGAAGCTTGCCGAACCCCTGCGAGACGAGCGCCCCCACGGTTCCCTGCCGGCATCCCATGAGCTCGGCCGTCCGGGCCTCGGAGAGGTCGAGGTAGAACCGCAGGACGATCGCGGTCCGCTGCCTGATCGGGAGCCCCAGCAGGGCGGCCCGGGCAGCCTCGCTGCCGGGGACGTCGGGGTCGGAAGAGTCCGGTCGGAGCATGCTCGCCTCCCGTTCCTCGTACCGCCGCTCGACCTTCCGCCGACGGAAATGGGAGTTCGCGAGGTTCACGACCGTGCGGCGGAGGTACGCCTCGAATCCGCCCGGGCCCCGCAGATGCAGGAGACGGCCGGCGAGCCTGACGAAGGCGTCCTGCACCAGGTCCTCGGCCAGGGCGCGGTCTCCGGTGATCAGGTAGGCCAGGCGGATGGCGTCGTCCGCGTGCAGCCGGTACAGCTCGGCGAGCCGTCCGCCCTCCAGCTTGACCGCCTCGGACTCGACGTCCACCGTTCCTCCCCGCTGCATATGAACACAACGCCCTGCAGTCGGAGTCGCTTTAGGGCGACTTTCGATGAGGCCAAAGGTGCCGGCGGAACTGGAGGCTGGATCGAGTCGCGGGCGCTCCTCGACGTCCTGCCGGTCGCCCGCTGAGGGCCACCGGACCTTCGATTTGACAGCGGGGCTCCGAGCGGCCATGATTCCTCCGTATGTACGGTCATCATGATGACCTGAGGTATTCAGATCGGGCCAGGAAGGCGCGCTCGTGAGCGACACGTTCCTCGGATCAGCCGCCCTGCTCGACCGGCGGGCGCCCATGCCCTTGTGGTTCCAGCTCCGCGAGGCACTGCTGCGCGAGATCAGGGAGCGGGGCATGAAGACCGGCGACCGGCTGCCGACCGAGTCCGAGATCGAGCGGTCCTACGGCGTGTCGAGGGCGACCATCCGGCAGGCGCTCGCCGAGCTCGAAGCCGAGGGGGTCGTCCGCCGGGTCCAGGGGCTCGGGACGTTCGTGGCCTCGCCGAAGATCCGCCACCGGCCCCAGCTCCAGTCCTTCAGCGAGCTCGCGCGGTCGCAGGGGTTCGTCCCCTCGCACCGCATGTTGAGCTCCGAGCTGCTGCCGGCGCCGGACGACGTCGCGGCCGACCTGGGGATCGACCCGGATGCGCCCGCGCGGCACCTGATGCGGGTGCTCCTCGCGGACGGTCGGGTCGTCGGGCTCGCCGACACCTGGCTGCCCCACGAGCTCATCGCGGCCAGCGAGGAGCTGTTCGAGGAGGGCCGGCTCGACCGGGGCTCGCTGTACGAGCTGCTGCAGCGGCCGCCGGTATCGCTGGTGCTGCACCGCGCTGAGGAGACCATCTCGGCGAGCGTCGCGGACACTTCCCTGGCGACGCAGCTGGAATGCGATCCCGGGGAGCCGGTGCTGGTGGTGAAGCGCATCAGCTGGACCCCCGACGATCGCGTCGTCGAATCCACGCGTTTGCTCTTCGTGAGCGAACGATACGAGTATCGGGTGGCCATGCAGCCGGCCGCACCCCGCGGCTCCCTCCCCGGAGGAGCCGAATGAGCGAACACCAGCCGTCGGAGGACGAGGTTCGCGCCCTCGTGGCCCAGGTCGTCTCGGCGCTCGTCCCGCGCGGACGGCGTAGCGGCGCCCGCGGCCCGCGGAGGCGCCGCCGCAGCGGGCGGAGCCACCGATGCCGTCGGACGGCCGCGGCGACATCGCCCTCGGGGCCGACCACGGCGGCTATGCGCTCAAGGAGCGCATCGCCGCCGACCTCCGCGAGCACGGGTTCACCGTGCGCGACGTCGGGACGCACTCGACCGAGTCGGTCGACTACCCCGACTTCGCCGAGGCCGTCGCCCGGCTCGTCGCCGAGGGGACGTGCCGGTGGGGCATCGTCGTCGACGGCGCCGGCATCGGCTCGGCCATCGCGGCCAACAAGGTTCCCGGGATCCGCGCGGCGACGTGCTGGGACGTCTCGAGCGCGCGGAACAGCCGGGAGCACAACCACGCGAACGTGCTCGCGCTCGGCTCCGGCCTGCTCGGCGAGGCGCTGGCCCTGCAGATCGTGCAGGCCTGGCTCTCGACCGGGTGGGGCGAGGGACGCCACGCGAGGCGCGTGGACAAGATCACGGAGATCGAGCGGCGGTACGCGGGACACGCGGCCGGCGTTCCAGGAGGGAGTTCCAGGTGAGCACCAGAGAAGACCTCATCGAGGCGGTGACGCGGGAGGTCGTCGCCGTCCTCGGTGGACGGGCGATCGGCCCCGCCGACGCCTGCGCGGACTGCGGGGGCTCGTGCGCCGCCCACTGCTCGGACAAGGTCCGGGGCATGGTGGGGACCGGCGCCGGCCGCATCAGCTACCACGGCGACGGGGCGAACGTCCCGACCGACCTCGCGAAGTACATCGACCACACGCTGCTCAAGCCCGACGCGACCATCGACGACATCGACCAGCTGTGCGACGAGGCCAAGCAGTTCGGCTTCGCGAGCGTCTGCGTGAACCCGTTCTGGGTCCGCCGGTGCGCCGAGCGGCTCCGCGGGACGAACGTCCGGGTGGCGAGCGTGGTCGGGTTCCCGTTCGGCGCGACGCCGGCGGAGATGAAGGCCTTCGAGACGCGCAAGGTCATCCGCGACGGCGCCCGCGAGATCGACATGGTGATCAACGTCGGGGCGCTCAAGAGCGGGATGCACGACGTGGTCCGCGACGACATCCGCAAGGTCAGCGACGCGTGCCACGAGGCCGGCGCGCTCAACAAGGTGATCATCGAGGCCACGTACCTCACCGACGAGGAGAAGGTCATGGCCTCGCACCTCGCCAAGGAGGCCAAGGCCGACTACGTGAAGACCTCGACCGGCTACGGGCCCTCGCGGCGCGACCGTCGAGGACGTCCTGCTGATGCGGGAGACCGTCGGGCCCAAGCTCGGCGTCAAGGCGGCCGGGGGGATCCGGACGCTCGAGGACGTGCGGGACATGATCGCCGCCGGCGCCACGCGCATCGGCGCCAGCGCGGGAGTCGAGATCGTCGGCGAAAGCCGGGGACAGCGGAAGGGGGTTGCGTGACCGACGGCATCGAGTTGCGGGCGTACTGCTTCCTGGACAGCCTCCAGCCGCAGTACGCCGCGTTCCTGGGAACGGTGGCGCAGGGGTTCCTGCCCCTGCCCGGCGACGCGTCGCTCTACGTGGAGATCTCGCCCGGGCATCGAGATCAACCGGCTGACCGACATCGCCCTGAAGTCGACCAACGTCACGCCGGGCATGCAGATCATCGAGCGGTACTACGGCATGCTCGAGATCCACTCGGGCGAACAGGCGGACGCCCGGGCGGCCGGCGAGGAGATCCTGGAGCAGATCGGCGCGGTGGAGGCCGACCGCATCAAGCCGCGGATCCTGTCGAGCCAGATCGTCCGGCGCATCACGGACCACCACGCCCAGCTGATCAACCGGACGCGGCACGGCCAGATGATCCTCGGCGGGCAGACGCTGTACGTGATGGAGTGCGAGCCGGCGGCGTACGCGGCGCTCGCGGCGAACGAGGCGGAGAAGGCCGCGGAGATCAACGTGCTGGAGGTTCGGTCGGTCGGCTCCAACGGGAGGATCTACCTCGGCGGCGAGGAGCAGGACATCGACGTCGGCTGGCAGGCCGCCGTCGCCGCGCTCGAAGGGTTGGAAGGCCGCGAGATGAAGGGCCGCAGCGCCTGAGCATTCGGTGTCGCCGGCCGCCGGGTGGCGGCTCGGCGGGGAGTGACGAGGAAGGGAGAGGAACGACATGGCAGACGCGCTGGGGATGATCGAGGCCCGGAGCTTCGCCGCGATGGTGGAGGCCGCCGACGCGATGGTGAAGGCCGCGAAGGTGGAGCTCGTGAGCTACGAGGAGACCGGCGGCGGCTACGTCACCGCGATCGTCCGGGGCGACGTCGCGGCGGTGAAGGCCGCCGTGCAGGCCGGCATCCAGAACGCGGAGAAGGTCGGCGAGATCATCGCGACCCACGTCATCGCCCGGCCGCACGCGAACATCGACCTGGTGCTCCCGCTCGGCCGCCGCGACGAGGCGGAGGGCGAGATCGGGCAGGCCTCCTAGGTTCCTGGGCTCGTCTTCGGATCCCGGCGGCTGCGGAGCCCCCCAGCCGCGCGGCCGCCGGGGCCGGGCGAGTCCCACGGTCAGAGCTCGATTCGGTTCAAGGACGGAAGGAGACCGACACAGTGCTCCTGGGACGGGTGGCCGGGACCCTGGTCGCGAGCCGCAAGGAACCCTCGATGGAGGGGCTGAAGTTCCTCGTCGTGCGGTACCTCGACGTGGAGAACGAGGACACGGGCGTCGTTCGTCGTGGCCGCGGACGCGGTCGGCGCCGGCGTGGGCGAGGTCGTGATGGTGGCGACCGGCTCGTCGGCGCGCCAGACCGAGTCCACGCGGGACCGGCCGTGCGACGCCGTGATCATGGCGATCGTCGACACGTGGGAGGTCGGCGGCGAGGAGAAGTTCCACAAGTGACGCGCCGCGCTCTGATGGCGCGGCGCTCCCGGCGACGGGTGGGGTGAGCGATGGGCAGCACGCTGTCTCAACAGGACATCCAGGACATCATCGAACGGGTTCGCCGGCGCCTCGGCGAGGCCGGGCCGACGGGCGCAGGGCTGCGCGGCGCGGCGGAGGTCTCGGCGTCGGCGGAGGCGGAGCTCGGCGACGGCATCTTCCCGACGATCGACGAGGCCGTCGAGGCGGCGCGGGTGGCGTTCGAGGAGTACCGGGGCGTCGGGCTCGGCGGCCGCAAGACGATCATCGCGGCGATCCGCTCCTCGATGCTCGAGCACAACGAACGGCTGGCCGAGATGGCCCACGCCGAGACCGGCCTGGGACGGGTCGCCGACAAGATCGTGAAGAACCGCCTGGTCTCCACCAAGGCGCCCGGGCCGGAGGACCTCGAGGTCGAGGCCTCCACCGGCGAGCTCGGGATGATGGTCACCGAGTTCGCGCCGTTCGGCGTGGTGGGTTCCATCACGCCGACGACCAACCCGACGTCGACGATCATCAACAACACGATCTCGATCCTGTCGGCCGGCAACTCGCTGGTGTTCAACGTGCACCCGAACGCCAAGAAGACCTCGGCGGAGAACGTCCGGCTGCTCAACCGGGCGATCGCGTCGGTCGACGGGCCGGCCAACCTGGTCACGGCGGTCCCGACTCCGACCATCGACAGCGCCAAGGAGCTCATGCACCACCCGACCGTCCGGCTGCTCCTGGTGACCGGCGGTCCGGCGGTCGTTCGCGAGGCGCTGAAGACGGACAAGCGCGCGGTCACGGCCGGGCCGGGCAACCCGCCGGCGGTCGTCGACCAGACGGCCGACGTCGACAAGGCCGGCCGGGACATCGTTCGCGGCGCGTCGTTCGACAACAACGTCATCTGCACCGACGAGAAGACGACGATCGTCGTGGAGTCGGTTGCCGACCGGCTGGTCCGTTCGATGGCGGGGGGCGGCGCCTACGTGCTGAAGGAGCACGAGCTCCGACGGCTGGAGCGGGTGATCTTCACGGAGATGGGGCCGCCCGGGAAGCCGGGGCACATCAACCCGAAGTTCATCGGCAAGGACGCGTCGGTGATCCTCGCGGAGATCGGCGTCCGGGTCGGGCCGGAGGTCAAGCTGGTCGTCGCCGAGGTGCCGAACGAGCACAACCTGGTGTGGACCGAGCAGATGATGCCGGTCATGCCGGTGACGCGGGTGTCGACCGTCGAGGCGGCGATCGACCTGGCGGTGCGCTCCGAGCACGGGTTCCGGCACACGGCGTCGATCCACTCGACCAACGTCGACGCGATCACGCGGATGGGGCGGGCGATGAACTGCTCGATCTTCGTGGCGAACGGCCCGAACTTCTCGGGGCTCGGTGAGGGCGGCGAGGGGTTCACCTCGTTCTCCATCGCGTCGCCGACGGGGGACGGGCTGACCCGGCCGCGGACGTTCTCGCGCGAGCGGCGCATCACGGTCGTCGGCGCGCTGCGGATCGTCTAGTGAGAGGCCGGTCGCGTTGAACCCCGCCATCGGGCTGCTCGAGTTCGAGTCGATCGCGCGCGGCATCGAGGCCGGCGACGCGATGGCCAAGCGCTCGCCGCTCGAGGTGCTCCGGGCGGGAACCGTGCACCCCGGGCAAGTATCTGGTGCTGGTCGGCGGGCTCACGGCGGACGTGGAGGAAGCCCTCGCCGCGGGTCGGGAGGTCGGCGGTGTTTCCGACGAGCTGTTCCTGCCGGACGTGCACCCCGACGTGGTCGCGTCGATCGGCGGCGTGCGTCGCAGCGAGGACGACGGGGAGGCGCTCGGCGTCGTGGAGACCATGACCGTCGCCGCGGTGATCCGGGTCGCGGACGCCGGGGTCAAGGCGGCGCGGGTGGCGATCCGCGAGCTGCGGCTGGCCGACGACCTCGGCGGGAAGGGCTACGTGCTGTTCGGCGGCGAGGTGGCCGAGGTGGAGGCGGCCGTCGAGGCGGGAGCCGCTCGGGTCGGGCAGCGGGTCATCGTCGTCGGTGGTGATCGCGCAGCTCCACGGCGAGATGCGGGAGAACCTCGACGCCGACCCCAACTTCGCCGAGCGGGTCCGGGGGGCTTCCAAGGACGACGGTGGTCCGGGCGGTCGCCCGCCGGCTCCGCCGTCGGGCGACCGCCCTCGCCCGGGCACCGGCGGAACGCTCGCGGAAGCCCGGGAGCGCGCCGCCCCGACACCGACGGCGGAAACGGCCAGGACGACGAGGCGGCGCTCGACCACCCGCACGACGGCCAAGCGCTCTTCGTCGACGAGCAAGCGGGCTTCGGCCCCACGTCGCACCCGAAAGAAGGGGAGCTAGGCGGTGCAGCTCGCGCGCGTGATCGGCACGGTCGTGGCCACCGAGAAGGCAGCCGGCCTCGAGGGCGTGAAGTTCCTCATCATCCAGCCGCTCGACCGGAAGCAGGAACCGAAAGGCGATCCAGTGGTCGCCGCCGACGCGGTGCACATGGCCGGTCCCGGCGAGCTCGTCTACTTCGTGAGCGCCCGCGAGGCGGCCGAGGCCCTGCCGGAACGGTTCGTCCCGGTCGACCATGCCATCGTCGGGATCGTGGACCAGGTGGCGGAGCTATGAAGGTCGGGCGCGTCGTCGGCACGGTGGTCTCGACCATCAACCACGAGATCCTCGACGGCCGGCGCCTCTTGACGTGCGACCTGCTCGGCCCCGACGGCGAGCCCGATGGCACGTACCTCATCTGCGTCGACACGGTCGGCGCCGGCGCCGGCGAGACGGTCCTGATCATCGACGAGGGAAACTCAGCCCGCCAGGTCATCGGCCGCACGACTGCGCCGGTCCGCTCGATCGTGGTCGGCATCGTCGACCAGCTCACGGTCGACGGCGAGACCCTCGTCGACGAAGCGTAAGCGGCAGGCCTTGGGAAACGGATGTGCCGTTAGACCCGGCCGCGCGCGTGCACGAATCTGACGGCCAACTGACCCCCTGAGACTCGCGGTTCGAGCAACCCGGTCGCCGACACCGTCATCCAGTCGAACCAGGCGATTCATTTCCGAGGTTGACGTCGCCTCCATCCCACATCGCCTCGACCGGAACGGAAAGGAGCGATCAGACGGTCGTTTCCAGATGGAATCTGACGACGACCTTGACGATCTCCAGCCAGTGACGGTCCTGGCCGATCTCGACGAGGCCGAAGCGAGGCCTTGCCCAGGCGTCCGTGAACCGACCGGTCAGATCGTTGGTCTCCGACCGATACCAGTAGCCCCACCGAAACGCGTAGTGGTAGCGACCGACCGCATAGTCACTCCTGAGCGGGAACCTCCAGAACAACGCACCTCTGCCGCCGGCTCGACAGTCGATGAAGGCGTCGCGCGCCTCGATCACGTTGATGTAGTAGCGGCAACCGTGTCGGTACGTGTGGTACCCGAGGGTGTCGTCCCCGGATTCGACCACCTTCCAGTTCCGCACGAGGTGGGCGGTCTTGATACCCGCGTGCAGCACCCCCGAGGTGTCGGAGCCGACGCCCAGGTCGTCCACGACCCTGATGGAGAGCGCGTAGACCCCGGCCGGGAGGCGCCTGCCGCCGACCGACCCGCACCACTTGGTGTGTCCGTACCCGACCTGATGGTGGCCCAACGCGATGTGTCCCCTGCCGCGGACCTGAAGCTCGGCCCGGCCGGGAAGCGACTGGTACCAGCGGATCGTGGTGCAGTCCTTGTAGCCGTCGTGGACGAGCGGGAAGAACGTTTGTGGCGTCGCGCGGAGCCGGGCGACCTCGAGCGGGCGGAACGTGACATGAACCTGAGCGATCGCCGAATGGTCTCGGCCGTCCCGGTTGACCCGGATGGTGTAGCGCCCGCCGTGCGAAGGTTGGGGGGCGTGAATCGTGAACGTCTGGCTCCGAATCCGGAAGAGGTCGTAGTCGAAGGATCCTCTCGGTTGGTCCTGCAGCCGGAGCGACCACCCGGGAATGACGAAGATGCCGGCCCTGGTCCCGACGAGCGCCGGACCAACGTGGACCGTGACGGGAACGCGCCCGATCGGCACAGTGGCTGAAGCCCGGGGCGACTGGATCGTGCCTCCACCAGCGCCGCTCGCCCCTGCGACGGGGGAGGTCAGGACGACGATCGACAGAACAGCAATTGCAGTGAGGATGAGCTTCTTCACGCGGGTCTCCAGTTCCAGGGCGCGCGGGCCGAAATCGCGTGCGCGGCATCAAGCATCCCGTGCATCCGGTGTCAGCGGCAGTACCAGCGCGGTTCCAACCTGAACGAGAAGTTCCACGACGGGTCCTGGACCCCCGCGACTCAGGGGAAGTCGGGCGCTGTTGGGTGGTCGTCCCGCACCCCGCCGGTACCATGGGTCCTCACGCCAGCGGCCGGAGCCACCGGCCGGGAGAGAGAGGAGCTGCCCCATGGCTGACCTCATGGAGGCCATCACTTCCCTGGCCAAACGCCGGGGCATCGTCTTCCAGTCGAGCGAGATCTACGGCGGGCTGCGTTCCAGCTGGGACTACGGGCCGCTCGGCATCGAGATGAAGCGCAACGTCAAGAACGCCTGGTGGCGTTCCATGGTCCAGCTGCGCGACGACGTGGTCGGGCTCGACGCCGCCATCATCATGTCGCCGCGGGTGTGGGAGGCGAGCGGGCACGTCGATTCGTTCTCCGACCCGCTCGTCGAGTGCAACCAGTGCCACCAGCGGTTCCGCCTCGACCACCTCCCCGGCTGGGAGCCGGACAAGGACCTCTCCGAGCTCCGCTGCCCCAACGACGGCGGGACGCTCATGGACCCGCGCCATTTCAACCTCATGTTCAAGACGCACATGGGCCCGATCGAGGACGAGGGCGCCGTTGCGTACCTGCGCCCCGAGACCGCGCAGGCGATGTTCGTCGACTTCGAGACCGTCCAGTCGACGAGCCGCAAGAAGATCCCGTTCGGCATCGCCCAGATCGGCAAGTCCTTCCGCAACGAGATCACGCCGGGGAACTTCATCTACCGGACGCGCGAGTTCGAGCAGATGGAGATGGAATTCTTCTGCAAGCCCGGCACCGACGAGGAATGGCACCAGTACTGGATCGACCAGCGCATGCAGTGGTACACGGACCTCGGCATCCGCAAGGAGAACCTCCGGCTCCGGGAGCACGAGGCCGACGAGCTCAGCCACTATTCCCGGCGCACGGTCGACATCGAGTACGCGTTCCCGTTCACGGAGTGGGGCGAGCTCGAGGGCATCGCCAACCGGACCGACTTCGACCTCCAGGCCCACGCGAAGGCCAGCGGCGAGGATCTCTCGTACTTCGACCAGGAGAACAACGAACGCTACGTGCCGTACGCGATCGAGCCCGCCGCCGGGTGCGACCGCGCGCTGCTCGCGTTCCTGTGCGACGCGTACACGGAGGAGGAGGCGCCGACGGCCAAGGGCGGGACCGAGAAGCGGACCGTCCTGCGGCTCCACAAGGACCTCGCTCCGTTGAAGGTCGCCGTGCTCCCGCTGTCGCGGAACGAGCGGCTCGTGCCGGAGGCCCGGCGGGTGTTCGACCTGGTCAAGCCGGAGTGGATGACCGACTACGACGACGCCGGCTCGATCGGGCGCCGCTACCGGCGGCAGGACGAGGTCGGGACGCTGTTCTGCGTCACCGTCGACTTCGACTCGCTGGACGACGCGCAGGTCACCGTGCGCGAGCGCGACTCCATGCAGCAGGAACGCCTTCCGATCGACAACCTCGTCGCATACCTGTCCGAGCGGCTGTAGGTGAGCGCGACCACCGACGACTCCGTGGCGCCGCCGGTCCCGGACGAACGCGGTCCGAGGGGGCGCATCTGGCTGTACGCGATCGCGTTCGTGCTGCTGCTCGTGGCCGGCTGGTTCCAGGCGCGGGGGAACCTGCTCGCGCGGGAGGACCTGGTCAAGACCTCCATCGTCGTGTCGATCGTCGCCACGATCGTGGCGATCGTCTCGGTGCTGGTCCCGGGCCACCGACATCGGGCGGCGTCCGCCGGCGCCCCCGCGCAGTCCGCCCAGACCTCCACGGGGAACGGCTCCGGAGCGGGGAGCGCGCCGGCCGCCGCGAGCGCCGACCCGGCCGAACCCGCGATGGATGAGGAGGAACCGGCCGCCGAGCCCTCCGCCGATGAGCCGGAAGCCGTCGCCGAAGTCCGCTCGGGAGAACCGGAAGCCGTCGCTGCGGCCGAACCCCCGGAATCCGGGCCCGTTGCGCCGGAGGACGGCACGCGCACGGAAGTTCCGCCGGAGGACGACGACCGGCGACCCGGCCCGCCCGCCTGATGCGCCCGTTCCGGGGGGTCGTGGCTGCGCTGGTGGTGATTGCCATGGCAGCGTGCACCTCCGTCGTCACCCCGCCGGACACGACGGTGACGTTCGGCCCGCCCGAGACGACCACGCCGACGTCCGGCGGATCCACGGTGCCGACCTCGCAGCCGGTTCCGACCGGGACACCGCCGGCCTTCTCGCTGCCGCCGCCCACGAAGGGCGACCAGTCGGCGGCCGCGGTCCAGTCGCGACTGTGCGTCCGGCCGCCCCAGCCGCCCCAGCCGTCGCCCGACGCCGTTCCCGCCAACGCCGCGATCTCCGAGGTGGAAGACCAGGTCGAGCAGGTCCGCGGCCTCGACTACATCGAGCCGGTCGCCGTCGACGCGGTCACCCACGAGGAGCTGGTCGACGGTCTCGAGCAGTCGGTCGACCACTCCTACCCCGAGGACCTCATGGCGAGGCGTTCCCTCGCGTGGTCGACGATGGGGGTGATCCCGGACGGCACGAGTCTCCGGGACGCCTACCGGGCGTTCCTCGGGAGCCAGGTCATCGGGTACTACGACCCGGGGACCGGCGAGCTGGTGTTCATCGGGACCGAGGACCCTTCCCCGTACGAGCGGTACACCCTCGCGCACGAGCTCACGCACGCGGACGACGACCAGCACTTCCACCTGGAGCGCCTCAACGACCTGGAGAACGCATGCGACGAGGAGGGACTGAGCGCGGCGGTCGGGGCCGTCGAGGGGAGCGCCGTCCACTTCTCCACCAAGGTCGTCGAGGAGTTCTTCACGCCGGCGGAACAGGCCCAGCTCGCGCTCGGCGGCGGCGGAGGCGGCCAGCCCGACGACGTGCCGCCGTTCGTCTACCAGCAGGCGATCTGGCCGTACATCGACGGACCGGACTTCATCGGCTCCCTCGAGTCCTCCGACGGGCTCGACCAGGTGAACGCCGCGATCGAGACGTTCCCCGAGTCGACCGAGCAGGTCATGCACCCCGAGCGGTACCCGGACGACCACCCTGTGCAGATGGACACGCCGGACCTCGGCCCGGAGCTCGGGACAGGGTGGCGGGACCTCGACGTCATGGAGACCGGCGAGGAATGGCTGCTCGAGGCGCTCGCGCTGCATCTCGACCGGTCCGTCGCCCAGCTCGCGGCCGACGGGTGGGGCGGGGCCCAATACCGGGCCTGGACCGACGGCGACCACACGGCCGTGCTGTTGAACACCACCTGGGACACGCCCGAGGACGCGGACGGGTTCCTCCAGGCCATGCGAACCTGGGGGGCCGGGCGCGACGATGCGGCCGTCGGGCGGGTGGAGGGCGACGACCTCGGCGTGGTGGCGCTGTTCGGCTCCGACGCCGCGACGCTGCAGCGCCTCGAGGCCGCGCTCGGCTGACCCAGCCGAAGGACCGAAGGGAAGCTGTCATGACCGAAACCGAGGCCTGGGTGTACTCGCAGAACCCCGAGGCGACGCGCCACTTCCTCCAGCACCTCGGCATCCTCGAGTGACGAACAGCCGCGCCACGGCGTTCGCGCTGGGCGTCATGGTCGTGGCGGTGCTGGGCGCGGCATGTTCGAACGGCGCGCCCGCCCCCGGGACGTCGTCGACGACGGCTGCGACCACCGAGCCGACGTCGGGCGCGACCAGCGCAATCGGGACCACGGAGCCCTCGTGCGACTCTGCCCGGGACCTTCCCGGCGTGGCCACCGGCCCGGCACCGTGGCCCGCCGAGCGCGAGTTCCTCGCCGAACGACTCGAGCTCATCGACCTTCCGCCGCTCGGCCCGGAGGTCGTGAACGTCCATTTCCACCTGAACCTGGTCGTGTTCGTCGACGGCCAGAAGGTCAAGGTGCCCGTCGGGATCGGGATCGTGGACGGCACGCTCGCCGAGATCCACACCCACGCCGGTCGCGGCACAATCCACGTCGAGGCCGCGGAGCCCCGGAACTTCACGCTCGGTCAGGTGTTCGACGTGTGGGGGGTCCGGTTCACGCCGGACTGCCTGGGCGGCTACGTGAGCAACGGCGGCGACCGGCTGCGCGTCTTCCTCGACGGTCGGCCGTACGAGGGTGACCCGACGCAGCTCCCGCTCGCCGACGAGCAGGTCGTCGTCGTGACCTACGGGACCGAGGAGGAGCTCCCCGACCCGATGCCGGCGCGGTACGTCTACGAGGGCAAGCCGAAGCCCGCCTGAGCCACCCGTCACTCGACCGGCGCGGTCACCGTCTCCGAGGCCACGTGGTCGACCACCTTGCGGAGGTCGCCGGTCTCGCGGAACACGCGGAGCTGCCGGTCGGCGCTCGTTCCCTCCGACAGGATCGTGTGCACGTACTCGACGTCCGCCCGCGAGCCGAGCTCGTCGACCACGTCGTCGACGAACTCCAGCAGCTCGAGCGCGAGATCCCGCATCGGAACCTCGGCCTGCTTGCCGAAGTCGATGAGCCGCCCCTCCACGCCGTGCCGCATGGCGCGCCACTTGTTCTCGGCGATGAGGTTCGGGAGGTACTTCCGGAAGCCCATGTTGGCGCGGCGCAGGCGGATCAGCTTGGCGCAGATCGCCTGCACCAGCGCTGCGATACAGATCGTCTCGTCGACCCGCGTCGCGGCGTCGCACACCCGGAACTCGAGCGTCGGGTACAGGTGGTGCGGCCGGAGGTCCCACCAGATCTTCTTGCCGTCCTCGATCGAGTTCGTCTTCAGCAGCAGCTGGCAGTAGTTCTCGAACTCGTCGAACGAGGAGAACTCCGGCGGGATGCCGGTCCGGGGAAACGCGACCAGACCACGCTGCGGTACGACTTCAGGCCGGTGTCCTGCCCGAGCCAGAACGGCGAGGACGTCGACAGCGCGAGGATGTGGGGGAGGAAGTACCGGGCCTCGTTCATGATCTCGACGCGGAGGTCGTCGTCGGGGATCCCCACGTGGACGTGCAGGCCGAAGATCAGCAGCTCGCGGATGACCGACTGCATCTCGTCCTCGAGCATCTTGTAGCGCTCGCCCGACGGTGATGCGCTGATCCTGCCAGTGGGAGAACGGGTGCGTGCCGGCCGAGGCGAGCCGCAGGTCGTGGCGCGACAGCAGGTCGGCGAGCGTCCCGCGCATCCGGTACACCTCGTCGCGGGCCTCGCGCGTGTCGGCGCAGATCTTCGTGCCGATCTCGACCGAGGACTGCAGGAACTCCGCCTTGACCGCCTCGCCCATCAGCGGGGTCGCGGCTTCGAGCAGCTCGTCGATGTGCGCGCGGAGCTCGCCGTCGGCGTCGACGATCTGGAACTCCTCCTCGATGCCGATGGTCAGCCAGCTCGACGTCTCGGTGAGACTCATTTCGCCCCCTCCACCACGTAGGTCGGCACCACGCTCCCGGCGCCCGCGGTCACGTTCAGCAGCGCGGACGACGACAACCGGGTGAGGCACCCGGACGGCTTGCCGTCGAACACGTACGGGTCGACGTCGAGCGACAGGTCGAGCATCTCGACGCCGTCGACCGCCATCGGGAACGGCTCCCGCGGGACCTCGACCGCCTCCTGCACGACGTAGGACTGCGACAGCGCGACGTGCAGGGTCTGCTCCCACTCGTGGTCGTCGACCGTCCACCCGAGGACGACGCCCTTGCCGCCGTACTCGTCGTTCGGCTTCAGCACCATGCGCTCCCGGTTGGTCAGGACGAACGCCGCCAGGTCGGGCACCTTCTTCCCGCCGTGCGTCGTCGCCCCCTCGCGCACCTTGCGCGTCCACGGGATGTGCCGGCGGATCGCGGCCCGATCCGGAGCCGAGTACAGCCGCGCGTACCGGTCGTCGGAGAGCAGGGCCAGCGACATCTTCTTGTGCAGCAGCTTGGCGCGGAAGCTGTTCACGACGCAGACGGCGCCGTCGAGGTACGCCTGCGTGAGCGGCGCGGCGACGTCCTCCCGCGCCAGCAGCTCGGTCGTCAGCACGCGACGGTACACGAGGTTCACGTGCCTGCCGGCCGCCCGCAGCTTCCCGCGCTTGTACGTCAGCTCGGCCGGGTCGCAGATGACCGTCTTGATGCCCTCGCGCTCGAACCGCTCCCGGAACATCTCGAACTCGCTCAGCGTCGGGACGCCGGTCCAGTCGACGATGGCCATGGCGGGCCGCGACGCGCCGCCCCACTGCCGGAACGCGCGGAGCATCGCCTGCGTCTGCCGCTTCGCCACCGGCAGCGCCCGGACCCGGAACTGCTTGCGGAAGGAACGCATCACCGGGAGCTCCTCGAACACCTCGCTGAGGGTGTCCGAGTACGCCATGCCGGCCGGCGACTCGGCGTTGTTCTCCACGAACCGGAGCTCGTCCGAGAAGAACCCGTCGATGCGGATCGACGGTGACGACCGCTTGGAGCCGGGGTGCGCGAGTGCGAGGCGTTCCTCCTCGGGCTCGAGGTCGAGCTCGGCGCGCAGCGAGGCGTCGTCGAGCAGGGCCTGCTCGAGCCGGGTCAGCGCCCGCTCGACGCCCTCGGCAGCCGCGCACGCCGCCGCGTACTTCGAACGCGACATGAGCTGCGGCCGGAGCGCGATGCACAGCGGCCGCTGCCCGAACACCAGCGACCGCGCCTCCTGGCCGGAGCGCAGCGCGGCGGCGCTCTCGTCGGCGACCCCGCCCGCGAACAGCAGGTCGTGGTACGCGCCGATCGGATCGGCGTCGCCCGCCCGGGCTGGACTCAGCCGCCCGGCCTCTCGACGTACCGCCACCATCGCTGTTCCCCCCGCCAGGGCGGCTCGGCCTCGCCGAGCGCGTACGAGATCACCAGGTCGCTCATCTTCTCGAGCACCCAGCCGAAGTTCGCCTCCTTGATCGAGAAGTTGTCGAAGTCCGGGGCGGGGTTCAGGAAGTCGATCGCGTAGAGCACCCCGTCCCGAACCGCGAACTCCACCGTGTCCATGTCGTACCCCAGCGCGTCGACCAGGATGCGGGCCTGTTCGACCGACGCCTCGTGCAGCCAGTCGGGCATCGGCTCGTCGATGCGGTACCGCTCGTGGAACTCCCGCCGGGGGTCGTACCGGATCGGCAGGATGTGCTCCCGGCCGATGCAGATGCACCGGGAGTAGTCCTCCCAGTCGATGAACTCCTGGAGGATCATCGTCTTCTGCCCGCTGGCGTCGTACGCGCGCCACAGCTCGTCGAGCGAGTGCACGATCGAGACGTCCTTCCACCCGCCGCCGGTGTTCGGCTTGAGCACCGCCGGCAGGCCCGTGTAGGCGACGATCGACTCCCAGTCCAGCGGGAACTGCAGGTTCCGGAGCGACACGGTGGGGTCGATGTCGGCGATGTATTCCTTGTTCGGGAGGACGATCGTCTTCGGGACGGCGACGCCGAGCTTGCGGGCCAGCGTGCACTCGAAGAACTTCTCGTCGGCCTCCCACCAGAACGGGTCGTTCACGACGACGGTTCCCATGAGGGCCGCGCTCTTGAGGTGGGCCCGGAAGTAGGGGACCTCGTGGGAGATGCGGTCGACGATGACCGCGTAGCGCGGCTCCTCCTCCTCGCGCGCGCCGCCGAGGACCGCCATCTCGGCGCGCACATTGCGACGTGCGCCGCGCTCGTTCACCACCTCGAGGAACGGCCCGGGGAACGTGTTCTCCCGGCCGACCAGGAGGCCGACGACCCGCTCGCCATCAGACATAGCGCAGCATCTGCTCCTTCCAGTAGCCCCAGTCGTGGGCCCAGCCGTCGTACACGTCGAGCCACACGTCGACGCCCTTTTCCTTCAGCAGCTCGCCGACCCGGATCGACTCGGCCGAGTTGGCGTCGTCGCGGCCGGTCGCGATCACCTTCTTGGTGAATGAACGGATCGGTCCCAGATACCGCTCGTCGGTGAGCCCCGGCAGGAACGCGGTCGGGTTGGCGAGGTAGGTCTCCTCATCCCCGTAGCCCTCGAGCCAGTGGTTCGTGTCGTAGGCGCCGGACAGCCCGATGAACCCGGCGACGTGCCACGGCTGGCGCAGCGCCAGCAGCACCGCGTGGAACGCCCCGAAGGAGGTTCCCGCCCCGACCGGCGGTTCCGGCAGCGCCGGGATCAGCTCGTCGACCAGGTATCGCTCGTAGTCGAGGTGCCGCCGGACGCGGTCGGCCGGGTGCTTGCCGTTGTCGTACCAGGACTCGGCGTCGACGCTGTCCACGCACCACAGCTGGATGTGCCCGTCGCCGATCTTGTCCTCGAGGGCGCCGACCAGGCCGAAGTCCTCCCACTGGTAGAACCGCCCCTGGGACGTGGGGAACACGAGCAGCGGCAGCCCGGTGTCGCCGAACCGGAGCAGCTCCATGTCTCGCCCGAGCGCCCCGCTCCAGTCCTTGCGGTACTCCCGCGTGGTCCCCATTCGACTGGCAAGCCTAGGCCACCGTCCCATCCCGGCGCAGCCCGGGCGCTCGGCGGGGTATAACGACCTCGGCGAGGCGGGCACGGGATCCTGGCCTTGCCTGCAGGACGCCTTCGCGGCCGGCCGTCGTCGTGGGAACCAGCTAGCCTATCGAGGCTGTCCGGGCCGGAGGTGGCTCCGTGGGCACGGAAGGTCGACCGAGACCGGCCCACGTCGCCCGACCGTTGCGCAGACGACCGGACATCGGTCCAGTTTGGTATCCGGTCCGTACCGCGCGGCCCGGGGGGATGTCGAGGATGGCGCGCAGGACAGGTGGCGGGTACAGCATGCGGCTCGCGAGGTTCAAGGGCGGCGCCGTCTCGCTGGCGGTCGCCGTGTCAGCGCTGGTCGTGCCGTTGGGGCATGCGGACGCCCGAACTCCGGGATCCGCCGACTCCCCACGCGACGTCGCCGGGCGGGCGCCGAGCGCACCCGCATACCCGCTGAAGGTCGGGCCGACGGGGCGGTATCTGGTCGATCGGCATGGTGTCCCGGTACTGCTCACCGGGGACTCGCCGCAGGCGCTGATGGTGAACCTGTCGCCGACGCAGGCGGATGCGTTCTTCGCTGAACCGGCAGGCGGCCGGCTTCAACGCCGTGTGGGTCAATCTGCTGTGCGCCACGTACACCGGCGGCCGGGCCGACGGAAGCACGTACGACCGCATCGTCCCGTTCACGAGGCCGAATGACCTCGCGACGCCGAACGAGCACTATTTCGCCCGGGTCGACCGTATGCTCCGGCTCGCGGCTCGCCATGGGATCACCGTGCTGCTCGACCCAGCCGAGACCGGCAGCTTTCTCTCCGTGCTGAGGTCGAACGGCGTCGCCAAGGCCCGGGCGTTCGGCCGCTACCTGGGCACCCGGTACCGGGACTTCGACAACATCATCTGGATGAGCGGGAACGACTTCGGGACATGGGCGGACCCGGCGGACGACGCCGTCGTGCTGGCGGTCGCCCGGGGCATCCGGCAAACCGATCATCGCCACATCCATACGCTGGAGATCTATCCGGACCCGGTGACCGGCTCGTCGGACGACCCCCGGTGGGCGGACGTCGTCGACCTCAACGCGAGCTACACGTACCACCCGACCTATGCGCAGGTGCTGACGGATTACGATCGGCATCCCCGGCGGCCGACGTTCCTGGTCGAGGCAAACTACGAGTACGAGCACAACGTGGCCGACAAAGGGACGCCGGAGATCCTCCGGCGGCAGGAATACTGGAGCTTGCTGAGCGGCGCCGCCGGACAGTTCTACGGGAACCGCTGGACGTGGCCCTTCCTCGACGGCTGGCAAGACCACCTCGACACGCCCGGCTCGGACCAGATGGCGAACGTGAACGAGCTGTTCGACGAGCGGCCGTGGTGGCAGCTGATCCCGGACCAGGACCACACGGTCGTGACGGCCGGGTACGGCACGTACGCCCACTCCGGCGCGCTGGGTGACAACGACTACGTCACGACGGCGCGGACGCCGAACGGTTCGCTGGTGATGGCGTACCTGCCGACCGTCCGCACCGTCACCGTCGACATGAGTAACCTCGGCGCGGCGGTCGAAGCGTCGTGGTACGACCCCAGCACCGGTTCGTCCACCGCGGTAGCCGGCTCGCCGTTCGCAAACCAGGGCCGGCGAGACTTCGCCCCGCCAGGACCGAACGGGGACGGCGACGGGGACTGGGTGCTGGTGCTCGAGGCGCCGAGCGTGCCGCCCGATACCAGCCCGCCGACCGTACCCCTCGGGCTTCGGGCCACCGACGTGAGGGACCGACAGGCCACGATTCGATGGAATGCCTCGACCGACGACGTAGCGACCGCGGGTTACCGGGTCTTCCGGGCGGCAGGTTCGTCGGCATCGCAACGTCGAGGGCTTTCACGGACAGGGGCCTGGCCCCGCGGACCTCGTACGCATACACGGTGGCCGCGTTCGACGACGCCGGCAATGTGTCGGGCCGGTCCGCGCCGCTCGACGTCCGGACCGGGCGCCCGGCGCCCCGGTTCGTCCAGCAGGCGAACGCGACGCCGCAATCGCCGCACGCTTCAGTCTCCGCCACCTACGCACGGGGCCAACGCGCCGGCGACGCCAACATCGTCGCCATCGGCTGGAACGACACTGCCGCCAGGGTCACCTCTGTCACCGACGACGCCGGGAACGCTTACCGGCGCGCGGTCGGAACGTTCCGGGGAACGGCCTGAGCCAGGCGGTGTTCTACGCTCCGAACATCGAGGCGGCGACCGCTGGGGGCACGCGCGTGACGGTGACCTTCGACCGACCCGCCAGGTTCGTGGACCTCCGGATCACCGAGTACGCGGGCCTGCGGCGGCTTGCGCCGTTCGACGCGGGCGGCTCCGCAGCCGGTGCCGGCACGACGGCCGACAGCGGCCCGGTCGATACGGCGGCCCCGCGGGAGCTGCTGTTCGCCGCCGGGATGACGGGCACGGCCTTCACCGCGCCGGGGCCCGGCTACACGCGCCGAGTCATCACCTCGCCCAACGGCGACATCGTGGAGCACGCGATCGGCACGGTGCCCGGCGAGCACCGCGCCACCGCCTCGCTGCACGACGGAACCTGGCTCCTGCAGCTGGCCGCGTTCCGCGCGGCGGGATAACGAGGCTCAGCTCGAGGACGTGCGGAGGGAGGCGCGACGATTATCGACGCATCGGTGGGGTGGACCGTCCACCGGACGCAGGCCACCCTCCGGGGTGACCTGACACGAGATTTCGTACCGTCCGTTCTGTACCGTCTGCCGGACCGGTCTCGAGGGTAGTCGCAAGGAGCCCCCGGCTATACTGCCGGACTCCCGCCACATCTTCGGCCATCAGTCCCCCACAGAGGAACCGAGAGGCGTCACCATGAATGCAAGTGATCGCGTCTACGTCGCGGGCCATCGGGGTCTCGTCGGGGGCGCTCTCGTCCGCCGACTCGAGAGCGAAGGTTTCACCAACCTCGTCCTCCGCTCCCGCGAGGAGCTCGACCTCACCGAGCAGCAGGCGGTGCGTGACTTCTTCGAGGCGGAGGCCCCCGCCTACGTATTTCTGGCCGCAGCGAAGGTGGGGGGAATCCTGGCCAACGACAAGTACCCCGCCGAGTTCATCCGTGACAACCTGGCCATCCAGTCGAACGTCCTCGACGCCGCTCATCGGGCGGGGGCGCAGAAGCTCATGTTCCTGGGGAGCTCGTGCATCTACCCGAAGTTCGCTCCGCAGCCGATTCACGAGGATTCACTGTTGACGGGCCCGCTCGAGCCGACGAACGACGCATACGCGATCGCCAAGATCGCGGGCGTGAAGATGTGCCAGGCATACCATCGCCAGTTCGGTTCGAGGTTCATCAGCGTGATGCCGACGAACCTGTACGGCCCCGGTGACAACTTCGATCTCTCGACGAGCCATGTCCTGCCTGCACTCATCAGGAAGTTCCACGAGGCCAAGGCGGGAGGGAGCCCCGAGGTCGTGGTCTGGGGATCGGGCAATCCGCGGCGGGAGTTCCTGCACGTGGACGACCTGGCGGAAGCGTCCGTCTTCCTCATGAGGACCTACGAGAGTCCGGACATCATCAACGTCGGCGTCGGCGAGGATCTCACCATCCGGGACCTCGCCGAACTCGTGGCGGACGTGGTTGGGTTCGAGGGCACGCTCACGTTCGATACCTCCAAGCCTGATGGAACACCCCGCAAGCTGCTGGACGTTTCTCGGCTTCGCGACTTGGGCTGGACCCCACGCATCGGGCTCCGCGAGGGGGTCCAGGACACCTACCGGTGGTTCCTCGACCACCGCGCATCGGTTCGAACCTCCTGAGGCGACGGCTCGCAGGCCCGCATCGAGGGTTCGTCCGGATACGGCTCACCGCCATCCCCGCATCGGGCCGGCTCCAGCCGGGCTTCCACGGTCAGGAAGGAGCGGACCGGCGCACGGCAGGCGCCAGTCGGTCGGCCACGGTTCGCGGCGTGGCGTCCATCGCGTAAGCGATTACCTCGAGGTCGCCCGACCGAAGGGTGATGACGTCGGAGAGGTGGTCCCCCCGCTTGCTCCGAACCTCGTTCGCGAACTCACTCACCGACCGGCGAGCGGGAGCATCGATCAACGGGAGCTTGGTGAGGTCGATGACCAGCTCAGCCCGAGCTGCCGGATCGATGGCGTTCGCGATGTCTGCCAGGAGACGGTCGGGCGGCACTTCATAGAATCGTGCGAGGTCCCAGAAGCGCTCGAGCGAGATCGCGCGATCGCCTCGCTCGTAGCCGCTGAGGACCGAGGCCTTGAACACCTGTCGCGACCGTTTCTCCACCTCTCGCAACGTCATTCCCCGGCCCCGGCGGATGCGTCGGAGCGTCGCGCCGGCCGCTCGCCGGAATCGACGGTCCGCTTCGGCACCTCCCTTCATCACAGTCGACATGCTGCGTCAATGATCGTAGTCCAGGCCTGCTCGTCTTGCTGTAGGCGTTGTACGTCGATCTGGGCGATCGGCCTAGTACGTTTGTTCACTCGCAGCAGTCCAGCTGGCGGTCGGGTAGGTCGAAAGTCCTCCCACACATCGCGAAAATGGTCCATTGTGGGGAACGCAGAGAGTGATCTACAGTACCTGGGCGGGTGATGGCAACGTACCGCAGGTGCGTAAGATGTCGTAGGGAGGAACGTGGCTGAATCGACCGGCGAGACCACTCAGGGGGTCCTGCGCGGCATCTTCCGCGGCTTCGAGGGCGTCTCGCGACGCGAGGAAGCCGCCGGGGAACTGACGAAATGGCTCGGCGTGGCCCTGGGGTCCGAGTCGAGCCAGGTCATCGTCCATCTCGCGGACTCGACGGGTGCGCTGCAGCCTGCATCGCCGGCGGAGTCCGTGGAACGGCCCAACCGGCTGGCGTTGGTCAACCGGACATTCCGTTCGGGGCGGGCCGGCCTGTTGCGGATCCGTGCGCCGCATGAGTGGGCGCTCCTCACGATGCCGCTTGTCTCGGCTGGGCGTACCCACGGCGTCGTGGAGATCGCAGCGCCGGAGACGCGACTCCGGGAGCGGTTGGACACGGTGGCGGCGGTCGTGACGCAGGGAGCCATGGTCATCGGGAATCTCCAGGAGCGCGCGGACCTGCACGCGGAGATGCGCACCCTACGGCGGACAACCGAAGCATTCGTCGTGGCGAAGACCGATCACGACGTCATCGATGCCGCCATTGATCTCTTTTCGGGCACCCATGACGGCCCGTTGGCCGCATGGTTGTCTGTCGGCAAGCTGTGGCAGGAGCTGGTCGGGGTCCGGGTGTCCGCCCCGACGTCGAGGGCCAACTCGAGCGCGACCTGGGAGAGATTCCTCCGCTCGATGAGGTGAGCCGGGCGGAGCTCACGCTGGACTTCGTCCGGATCACGGGCGTGCGGCATGTCGAGGTCATCGATTGCGGTTACGCGACGATCGCTCTCGGTGATGTGGCCCTACGATCGCTCACGGAGGTTCGGCGATACGGCTCCATGGTCGGGGCCGCGCTCGGATCCGTTCATGCCGCGGAGCAGGCGGAGCGCAGGGAGCACGAGCTGTTGCTCGGGTTGGCGTCAACGGCGCACGAGCTGCGGCGGCCGATGCAGGGGACACGGGCGGCAATCGATGAAGTCATCGGTACAGTCGGTGAAGAGACCGCGAGCGGGCGCCTCCTCCAGCGGTCCAAGGAGGAGCTGACCCACGCCAGCCAGGTGGTGGAAGCGCTGCTCAGTTGGTCGGTCGGCCAAGTCCCGGTCCGCGACGACGTCGACCTCAGTCAGGTTGCCCAAGAATCCGCGGCGGGGTTCTTGGCCCACGAGGGGGGGCGTCGGGTCTTCGTGGACGGACAGGGCATCGAGATCGTCGGCGACCGAACGAGCCTGCGCGTCGTGCTGGACAACCTGATCAGCAATGCAGTGGCCAACAGCCCGAACGACCAGCCGGTCCTGGTCCGCCTCACGGCTCGCGGGGACACCGTGAGCGTCGAGGTGGTCGACCGGGGCCCCGGCGTCCCGCAGGAGCTCGCGGAGACGATCTTCGACCCGTTCGTGCGCGATCCCGGTGGGTACGAAGGAGCCGGGTTGGGCCTGTTCATCGCCCGACGCATCGTCGAGGCCCACGGAGGCCGCATCGGTGTCGACTCCTCCACTGACGGCTCGACGTTCTCGGTCAGGCTCCCTCGGGGGTCGGCCGATCACGAGGCGGGGGTGGAAACCCGTGGCGAGTAGCCTGCGATCGAATGACGCCGCGCTCAGCGCTGTCGACCCCGAGAGGACCCGGACGGTCGGCCGACAGTGGTCATCGTCGACGACCACGTGCTGTTCGCCGACGCCGTCGAGGCGAGTCTGACCCGCGCCGGATTCGACGTCGTGGCGGTGGCCTCGAACGGCGACCGCGCTCGGGCGGCCGTGAACGTCCATCAGCCGGATCTCGTCGTCCTCGACCTCCACCTGCCCGGCTCCGACGGCGTCGACCTCGGCGCGGACCTCCTGTCGCGGCATCCCGAGGTCAAGCTGATCCTGATCACGGGATTCCCGGATGCCGAATCGATGAAGCGCGCGTTGAGCGTCGGGTTCCACGGGTTCCTGTCCAAGGACGCATCGATGAGCGAGTTCATCACCGCCCTGCGGGCGGTGATGGAGGGGAACGTCGTGCTCCCGGCGCGTTTCGCCCCACGGATGGCCGGCGCCCGCTCGGACGAGGAGCAGAGCGCCGCGATGCTCGCTCGGCAGCTCACCGAACGAGAGTGGGAGATCCTCGAGTTCCTGGTCGCGGGTCTGAGCAGCGGACAGATCGCCCAGTCCATGGCCATCTCGGTGAACACCGTCCGCACGCACGTCCAGAACGTTTTGGCCAGCTCCAGGTTCGCTCGCGACTCGAGGCGGTGGCCTTCGCCACGCGTCACCATTTGTTGGACGTGGCGAACAAGGCATAGCCCTCGAGCGAAGAGGTCGAGTAGTCTCGGTCGGTTCGGACCGTGCGGCCGCTGAGCTCGTCCTCGAGGAGCCGGACATCTCCCTCCACCATGAGCCTCACGAGGTCGGCGAAGGTCGTCCTCGGCTCCCGACCGAGCAGCTCCTTGGCCTTCGTCGCATCGCCGAGGAGATGGTCGACCTCGGACGGGCGGTAGTAGCGTGGATCGATCTCGACGTAGCGTTCCCAGTCGAGGTCCACGCACGAGAACGCCTGTTCCGCGAACTCCCGGACGCTGTGAGCCTCGCCCGTGGCGATGACGAAGTCGTCCGGCGTATCGTGCTGCAGGATTCTCCACATGCCTTCGACGTACTCGGGCGCGTATCCCCAGTCGCGTTTGGCATCGAGGTTTCCGATGTACAGCTTGTCTTGGATGCCGGCCGCGATTCGCGCGACCGCCCTCGTGATCTTCCTCGTGACGAAGGTCTCGCCCCGACGGACGGACTCATGATTGAACAGGATCCCGTTGGAGGCGAACATGCCGTAGGCCTCGCGGTAATTCACCGTTGCCCAGAAACCGAAGAGCTTCGACACCCCGTACGGGCTTCGGGGGTGAAACGGCGTTCGTTCGCTCTGCGGGGGCGGGGCCGCGCCGAACATCTCAGATGAGGCCGCCTGATAGAGGCGCGTCTGGACGCCCGAGGCCCGGATCGCCTCCAGGATGCGGATCGTCCCCATGCCAGTTGCGTCGGCCGTGTACTCGGGGATCTCGAAGCTGACCTTGACGTGGCTCTGCGCCCCGAGATGGTAGATCTCGTCGGGCTCGAGGTTGCGGATGAGGTTGATCAGCGAGCCGGAGTCGGAGAGGTCTCCGTAGTGCATCCGGAACGTGACCCCGCTCTCGTGTGGATCGTGGTAGATGCCGTCGAGGCGGTGTGTGTTGAACGACGACGACCGCCGGAGGATCCCATGCACCTCGTAGCCCTTTGACAACAGGAACTCCGACAGATATGAGCCGTCCTGGCCCGTCACTCCGGTGATCAGCGCCTTCTTCATGGTCGAGCTGCTGCTCCTGCCCGCACGAGAATCGGCGATCGGAAGGGTCCCGCGGGTGAGCGTATCGATTCCGGGGGCTCGGCGACCAACGCCCCTCGGTTTGCCGGCATGCGACGATCCGAGCGAGTCAGGGTACGACCCGGGTGAACGCGTTTCCGTGGACGACCTCGCATTCGACGACCGTGTCGTGTCCGAGCTCCGCAAAGCACACATCATGTCCTCGTCCGCCACGGAGCACGTCGTTCCCTGGGCCCCCGTACACGAAGTCGCTGCCGGGTCCCGCCAGGACCAATTGGTGGCCGGCGCCGACCCGGATGACGTCGCTGCCGGAGAGACCGCTGAAGCGGCGCTGAAGCGAGGTGCCGACGAGGCAGTCGTCCGTGCTTGTTCCGTACTGCCAGCCTCCGACCGTACGTCCATCCGTGCATGGTGTTCGACCGATCCTCACCGGGGTGCCGGCCCGGGTTTCGTGCCCCATCCCGTCCGTCGCTGTCACGGTGATCAGGTAGATGCCGATCGGCGGCCGATCCCCGGGGAGCCTCCACCGAAGTGTGGTGGCACCGGGCCACACGTGCCCCGACTCGAGGATCGAGTCGACGGCAATGCCCGAGGCGTTGCGAATGTCCACCGACACGGTCGCGGGCCGACTCAACCTGAATGACACCGTGCCGTCGCTTCGAACGTTCCGAGGCGTCGCGGTCACGCGGGACAGCTCTGGTCGCTTCTTCCCACCGGGAAGCGGAGAGGTCGGGGTCGGTGATGGCGTCGGCTCGGGGCCCGTGCCTTGGCCGACGGGCGAGTTCATGTCGCGCTGGATGTCTTCGGCCGTCAAAGCGGTGTTGTAGACGCGGACCTCGTCGATGGTCCCGTCGAAGTACTGGCCGTAGATGCTGTCGCTGCCGATCTCCAGCGGACGTTCTGACGTGGCGATGTTGCCTCTGGCGACCTTCGCGGCGACCTGAACGCCGTTCAGGAACAGGCGCAGCGTCGTGCCGTCGTAGGTGACGGCGAGATGAGTGAATGTGTTCGGTGTGAGCGTCGAGGTCGGACTCGACTCCACGACATTGCGGCGAATAATGGCCCCGCCGGCCGGCGACCGACTCTTCTTGCTCGAGCTCGCCTCCAGGTAGTAGGTGTCGTTGCCCTTGTAGATGACGTCCCGGGCGGCGTGGGGCAGGGTGGCGGGGTTCACCCATGCCTCGAGGGTCATCCCCGTGGTCAGGTGCAGCGAGGTTGCGTCGGGGACGCTGACTCGGGCCCTGACGCCGTCGAACACGAGGGCGTTGCCGAACTTGCCCGAACTCGTCCACGTGGCCCCGCTGATCGTTCCGGTATTCCCGTTCCCGGATGCATCTCTCACCGTCGCACCGGAGCCCTCGTCGAAGTTGTACGCCGCGACCAACCCCGGTGCCCCGGTATCGCTCGGCGATGGTGAGGGCGAGGATGACGGCGATGGTGAGGACGACGGCGATGCTGAGGGCGAGGATGACGGCGATGGTGAGGACGACGGCGATGGCGAGGACGATGGCGATGGCGAGGACGATGGCGATGGCGAGGACGACGGCGATGGCGAGGACGATGGCGATGGCGAGGACGACGGCGATGGCGAGGACGATGGCGATGGCGATGGCGAGGGCGGTGTGAGGGGTTGGATCGGTGTCGCCATATCGGTCCGGATCTGGGCCGCTGTCAGCGCTCCGTTGTAGACGCGGACCTCGTCGATTGTCCCCTTGAAGTACTGGCCGTAAATGTTGTCGCCGCCGATCTGCAGCGGGTGAGCCGATGTGGAGATGCTGCCGGCGGCGGTTCTCGACGAGACCTGCACCCCGTTCACGAACAAACGCAGCGTGGTGCCGTCGAAGGTCTCAGCCAGGTGCGTCCACGCGTTCGACGGGAGCGGCGCCGCTCCGGAAGAAGTTGCGTTCACGCCGCCGGCGGTGACTCCGGCAGCGGGCGCGCCGGCTGCCCATGAAGTCGCCTCCAGGAAGTAATTGTCGTCTCCCTTATAGATCACGTCTCTCCACGCCATGGTTACGGCGGTTGGATTCACCCAGGCCTCGAGCGTGACGCCCGTCGTCGGACGCAACGATCCGGAATCGGGGACCGACACACGGGATGTGGTTCCGTCGAACACGAGGGCCCTTCCAAACTTGCCCGAGGTTGTCCACGTGGCCCCGCTGATGGCGCCGGCGTTGCCGTTCCCTGAGGCATCCGCAACCGTCGCCCCCGTACCCTCGCCAAAACCGTAGGCCGCGACGAGCGATGGCGTTTCGCCTGCGCCGGGAGTCGGTGACGGAGAAGAACTCACGCTCGGCGAAGGGGATGGGGACGCGCTCGGACTCGGAGACGGAGATGGTGACTGGAGTGGCGTTGGGCCACCGGACGGAAACGCGACACTCCCTTGCAGGGTGCTCGTGCTGTCGTAGCCCGCCGCGTGCCACTGCGCTCAGTTTCGCGAGGCGATACGGGTCTGTCTGGTTCCCGATACGCGCCAGGGAGAAGTGCACGGCCCCCGAATCGTCGAAGTAGTAGCGATTGTTGGCGAAGTTCATGCTGGTCGGCGTCGGCGGGTTCGGGGTACCGCTGTAAAAGCCCACCCGCCCGATGTCGGTAAAGAGGTTACTTCCACTGGTTCGCAAGCCGATATCATTATCGTGGACGTTGATGTCGTGGACCGTGAGATCCTCACCAGAGTAGTCGGTCCGGGCAGTTTGTGTGAATGTAATGGCGTGATAGTTGTTGGGAGCGATAAGGTTGCTCGCGATCTCCACTCGACTGGTGGCCGACACTTCGATGGCGGCCCCGTACATCACGGCGTTGGGGTACTTCCATCCGTTGCCCGCAAACTTGTTGCCGATTACCTTGATGCCGGTTCCAACAATATTGTGATTCGGGCCACCATGGTTTGGATTGTTGATTTCGAACATCAATCCCCCGACGATGTTGTTCTCGACTCTTATTCCCTTGGAGCAAAGCGCTCGCGTTGTCGCCGTCCAACCAGTAACCGCGGCCACCGTTGTCATGCGTGTAGTTGTTGAGGAACCTGAGGTTAACCGAGTAGACAAGCTTACCGCCACCACACGACCAACTCAAGGAGTCGTACGCTTTCGCGTAGTCGTTGAACGCGAGCTCGTTGCCTGCGATGGTCGCATTCACTGGGGCGGTGCCCATGATGCCACCGCACGCATTGTGGTCGATCAGGTTGCCCTGAACCAGAGCGTCTTGACTGTAGGAGATTGAGATGCCTGATGACGCGTTATTCTCGATATGGTTGCCGAGAACTTGCCACCCGGTGCCGTGGAAGGCGCCGATGACTCCGTCCTCTGCCCCGTACACTTGGGCGATAGTTACGGATATCCAGACCCTGGATGACGACGTGGTTCGCAGCTTGGTAGTTGGCGATCGCTCGGCCGATACTGCCCGCCGCTCGTCGAGGACCGCTCCGGGAGCCCCGATGAGTTCGTCTCCCTCTTTCGGCACGATATTGCCCGTGTGATAGACACCCGCCGCGATGCAGAATGTGGTGCCGGAGGGCGCGGCGCTCACCTGGCTGGCGAGGTCTCCGCCAGTGACGATGACACCGCTGCACGTGGTGCCTGCGGTCGCCGTCGCACCGCGGAGCATAGGCAGCCAGGCAACGATCCCGAGGGCCAGAAGCCCCACCATTATGCGCAGGCGCATAGCATTCACCTCCTGGGGCCGGAGGAAATGCTCCAGCCGTTCGGCAGCCCCGGCCAGCTCGTGGAGCCCCGAGGCTTTGCGTCCCCGTCTCGCGACGGGTTTGCCTGTTCGCGGATCTGCTTCGCGGTTCACGCGCTGTATCGACGGGCCTTTCGCTTGACTTGAGTCCGATCGGTCCTCCGTCGCTCGGACTACTCGTGGACCGAAGGGCCGCCAACCGCTCGCTCTCAGCCGAGAACGAATGATGGGGGCGTCGAGACGATCAGCAATGTGGTTACTGGCAGGGACGCACTGGAGTGGAAGGCGAGTCAGCAACCCGAGGGCACCGTTTGTTCCAGACCCGTCCAGGCTGACCGACGCGTCCCGGCACCCGCGAAGACACGCGCCTCAACTCCCGGCTGCCCAAGGTCCGCGGACGTGGTGTGCAAAGGCCTGGGGATCCTTGGAAGCAGACGGCCATCGCTTTCTCAACGAGATCCGCCCAAGAACCCAGGGAGGATGAACAGCGTTGTCGAAACCACGTTGGACCCTCGTCTGGTTGGTACGCACCTGCAGCAAGCCGACGTGGATGGCGTGAACGACGAATCGTGTCGTCACTCGAACGACGAAACGTGTCGGTCTCCCGCAGCGTGAGGTCCCAGACCTCGGGGTGAACATGGTCCCCCCTCCCGGCTCGGCAACGACAAGCATCGAGCCGGGAGGAGGGAGGGCCGCCCCGTGTTGGCGAGGAGGACTGAACCTGGAGGAGTAAAGGTCGCTCGCCGACGCGGGCATGCCTGGACCGAGATCGGACGCCTGGCGGGTGCGACCCTCGCACGGCCAAGAAGTACCCACCGTCAGGCCCCCGCCCCGGTACGGGCTGACGCGCAGAGGGCCGAGACTGATCGACGCGTTTACCGGCACCAACGACGCGTGGCTCCGAGCCTCGAAGGGCCGCCTCGAGGCCTCCACCATCTTCGAGCGGCTGGTGGCTGAGCCGTAGCGCTTCCCCGGTTCGTGGGTGAAGGAGTTCGTCCGCGGGCGCCGGCGGAGATGTGCCGACGAGCTCGGCATCGAGAGCCCGCGAGCAGATACACGGCCGGTTCGAGGTGGCCCCGGGGTCCCAGGCCCAGGTGGACTGGGTCGGAGAGGGCGTATCGAGACGCCGGACGGACCGATCGCCGTGTACGCATCGACATGATGCTCTCCTACTCGCGCGATCCGTTCTGGCGCTCCTTCACCTCGATGGCCTGGAAACGTTATGGGCCGGCCACATCGAGGCGTTCGACTACTTCGACGGGTCCCCGGGACGATCCCCTACGACCGCAATCCGTCACAACGCCGAGCGCCTGCGGCTGCAGCACCTGTCGGAGGCCTCCGAGACACTGCTCTCCAGGGCCGAGGCCGAGAAGATGGGGTACCGGGAGTCCGTGGATCTCGCCCTGGACGAGGAGATCGGGGTGAGGGAGGGGCCGGAGGTTCCGCAACGCGCTCAAGCTGTCGGGCCATCCCCACGACAGTCACTCGACGAGTTCGACTTCGCCCCCCAGCCCGAGCTCGACGCCCGCACGGTCCGGACCTCGCCACGCTCGCGTTTGTGGAGCAACGCGCCAACATGCTCGTTCGGAGTCGGCAAGACGACGATCGCCGTCGGGCTGTCCATCACGGCGTGCCAGGCCGGGGCCTCCGTGTACTTCACCACCTCGACGACATGGTGAGGAACCTCAAAGAGAAGAAGGAGCCCGTCGGTTCCCTATAGAAGCACCACACCAACCTGAAGCCGGCGGTCCAGGTGGGCTATCTCCCGCCGACCCGTGCCGAGGCCAACATGCTGTTCCAGCTCGTCAGCCGGCGCTAGGAGCGAGGCTCGATCATCCTGACGTCGAAAAAGACATTCGGGGAGATGGGCCACGGACCACGGCGACGAGATGCTGGCCCTTCGGCCATCTTGGACCAGCTGTGCACGACGCCGAGGTCACCTCCATCAACCAACCTTCCTACCGGCTGAAGGACCGATGCTCGAGCGTCCGGAGGGAGGTGGTGCCGCCAGCGAGCTTCATAAACGAGGGGAGGACCGACATGCTTCGTCGTTCATACTCCGACATGATCTACTTGACCGCGGAGAGGTCCCCGATCCTGGCTCAGCCAGCGATTGTTCCTCCGGGGTGAGGCACCGAGCCTTTGGAGGCCTCCGCGCCCTCCCGCCATGAACCTCATCACGCCACGCCGCAAAAACGGTCGCCTCGACGCGGAGCTCTCCCGGGGGGACCTCGTCGAGGTCGTCACCCCGGAGCAGACGCATCACGGCGTCCGCCTTCGGTGCGTGTGGACCCGCGAACCTCTTTCCGCCCGTCCTCCTCACTCACCGACATCGTTCCGGTCCGGTCCATGGCCACGCATCCTCCAATGATCCACTGCGGCATCATGGGCGAGTCTCCGTCTCCGGCATAATGGTTTCGCCTGGCGGACCCACCGATACATCAGACAGCCGATAATGGTCAGGTTCAGACAGCGACATGGGAGGTGAGCAAGAACCGGATTGCTCAGCTTGTCAGGCCCGTCCATAAGGAGGACAGTCGATGTGGACATTCGAAAGGGTCAAGAAGATCGCCCACAAGATCTGGGCGGACAGTCCAAGGAAGAATGTCGACCGTGTCGGGCGTAAGCTACGTCGTTCGGGGCAGTCGTGTCTTGAAGCGCCAGCCTCCGCCTACTTCCGAGTCGAGCCAGGTGCTTCCAAGCATTCGGTTGCAGCCGGGGTACGCACTCTTGTTGCGGCGACGGATCGAATTATTGGGCCTGGAACGCCCTCTGTACTTCTTGGTTCGCAATCACAATACACCGTCTCGAGATATCGGCGCGCTCGTGCGTGCTCTCGCCGCGAATCTCATCGAGTGGCCTAGCGACACACCTGACTCTTTGCCTGACTCGGGCAGCATCGTCTTGCCGGAGCCTCCACTTAGCGAGGAGCATTGGCGATCAGTGATCGAGCTTCGCGATCGATATCCCGATCGAGTTGTGACGATGGGGGAACTCCTTCTTCCTCTCACCACGATCCAGACCACACAAGGCGCTCTTGAGTACTACGAAGAAACAAATACGCTCGATCTGATTGCTCCCTTCTACGGGGGGAGTAGATACTTTGGTCCGCTCGAGGAATTGAACAAGGTCTTTCCAGTCGACGGCCGCACCGTCCTGGAACTAGGCCCAATGGATGCCTGTCAGACTGCCGGACTTCTCCAGCTCGGGGGCGAAGCACATAACGTGCATCGAGGCTCGGGCCGACAACCTCGTGAAGTGTCTTGTGGCGGTGTACGCAATGGGGTGGAATAACGTTAAAGTCTATGCCGATGATTTTCACAATGCTCATCCATCTAAATATGGGCAGTTCGACTTAGTGTTCGCCCATGGCGTGTACTACCACAGTGCTTGGCCTTTCCTATTCTTTGACAACCTCATGGCAATGTCTTCGAGCATCTTTATCGGCGGTTTTTGCGCAACGGACGATTCGCCGCCTGGGCCATCAGAAATCCTGGAATATGAGGGCGAGAAGTTCCGAGCCAAGAGGTATCAAGAGACGGGGGACTTTACTGCGGGAGTCAATGTCCATGCATTCTTCTTCTACGCGGAGGACCTAATGCGTGTATTCGAGCGCCGAGGTTACGAGGTAAACATTATTTCGGACGCCGCCAGCAATGTGACAGCAGGCAGGTTCGTGAGATTTCTCGCCACGAAGACGACGTAATAACGGTTTGGGATGCCTCCTCGCCGGGTCGGGTTGAATTGCTGGGCAGGTCGCTTCCGTGAGGTCGCTGGTGGGACTGCCTCCGCCCGGAGTTGCTCGCGAGGTTGAACGATCCCGGTCGAACGGACGACCATTCGCGATGTAGCGGTGCACTTGCCATCCGCCGCGCGATCACGAGGGCACGCCGCCAGGCGACTCGCCGATGGTCTGACCAGGCGGGAGATCACCCGGTGCCTGAAGGAAGGCGTTCAGCCACCAGGACCCGAAAGCCGGACTGGCCATGGCGAGGGCCATCGCCGCGGAGTTCGACCGGGATCATGCCGATGCTGCGGCGTGGCTCAAGGGCGGCTGGGAGGATATGTACACCGTCCGTCGGCTCGGGGTGCGGGCGACTGGTCGGGACCCTTCACCAACGACCAACTGCATCGAGTCCATGATCGCTGTGGCCCGCACGGTGAGGGGAGGCGTCAAGCGTTGGCAGGACGGGACCATGGTCATGCGGTGGGTGGCGCCGCCGGGATGCTGAAGGCCGAGCGGAGCTTTCGCCGGATGGAAGGGTACATGGAGATGCCGACAGTGATGCCGGCTCTAGGGCGCCACGTGGGGAGGGACTCACCGGCCCGGATACGATGAGGGACCGGCGTGAGAGTCTCCGGATCACCGCCGGACCTCAACAGACTCAGGACATCGTCCCACGGGTGGGTGTGAAGCAGCAAGGCTTATCATCGACCCGAATGAGGGTCCTCGTAAGCGCGTATGCATGCCAGCCTGATACCGGCTCGGAGCCCGGTGTCGGGTGGAACTGGGTTGTGCAGGCCGCTCGCCACGGACACGACGTCCATGTGATCACGCGAGCTAACAACGGTAGACAGATCGAGGAGAAGCTCCGGAACGACCCCGTTCCGGGATTGTCGTTCCACTATTTCGATCTCCCGACACCGTTCCGCCGATGGAAGAAGCGCACCGGCTATTATGGCTTGCTCGCCTACTATTATCTCTGGCAGCTCTCTTCGAGTCGGGTGGCCCAGCGCCTGCACGGGCGGTACCACTTCGACCTGACACACAACGTGACCTTCGTGATGGACTGGATGCCGAGCGGCGTTGCCCAGATCGGCGTTCCGTTCATCTGGGGCCCCGTGGGAGGGACCACGAATGTGCTGCGGGGACGGATGCGCCAGTTCGTTCCCCCAACCGCACGCAGGTATGAAGCGGTCCGTCGCACGATGCAGATAGCGCTGAAATGGGGGGACCCACTCGTCGCGATAACCCGACGGCGGGCGAGCGTCATCCTGACGTTCACCCGTGAAGCGGTGCGGGGCATTCCGAGGAAGCACCGGCATAAAGCCAGACCCATCGTTCACATCGGGGTGACGCCCTCGGAGGTGCCCCAGGCACTGCACATTCCGGGCACCGCGGAGATCATCACCGTCGTCACGGGAAGCCGCCTAGTTCATTGGAAGGGATTCGATCTTCTGATCGAAGGATTCGCTCGGTACGTGCGGTCCGGCCAGAAGGGCCGGCTGCTCATCACGGGCGATGGACCGTTTCGACCGCAGCTGGAAGCCATGATCGAATCGCTGGCGATCGAGGAACATGTCGAGCTGTTGGGACACCTCCCTTCACGGGCAGACGTCCTCGACATCGTGAAGCGTGCGGACCTTTACGCTCTTCCCACCCTTCGCGACGGGCCTCCCGTGGCCATACTCGAGGCTATGTCCCTCGGCAGGCCCATACTGTGCCTCGACCGAGGATCCACTTCTGAGCTCGTCCCGGGCACCGCCGGATTCAAGATTCGGGTTGTCGATCGCCCACAGGTGATCGCCGACATCGGCGCAGCGCTTCAGTGGGCCAACGGCCACAGGGACTCACTGGCCGACATGGGAGCTGTCGCCCGGATCCACGTGTTGACCTGCCACGATTCGGAGCCGCATCGGGGATGCCGTGGAGACGGTGTACCGGGACATCGCCGGCGGTCGGTCAGTAGGAGGCGCGCGCCTAGTCTGATCACGCGTGCCTTCGGACCGCTGCCGAAGGGCTTCGCCTTGCTTCAACCGATCGTGCCGTCGTGGGCCCGAGGAGACTGCAGGCCTTTCGTGCGCTCGGCGCGAGAAGCCCGGCCTCGCCTGATCCTCAGCACACGCCCACCCGGGTGCCGTGCTCCCGACGAGGTGAGCCCAGTGCCCTTCATTTGCTGAGCTCCGGAACTTCCGTCGAGACGCTCCTTCAAAGACGAGGGACTTGTCCGAGCTGCGATGGTAGAGTCCGTCAACCCCAGATGCGTCTCAGGGATACGAGCACGTCCGGCGGGCCGAGTTCCCCTCATCGTCCGCCAGGAAGGGACCGGTGATTAGCGAAGAGTCAGTACTCGGAACTTGGGTCGGCGCACCACCGTTCGGCTCGTAGCGCTCCTGGTGATCACCGGTGTCTGTGGCCTTTGGAAGCCGTCGTCAGGATCGACCCCGGGCGCGCTGCCACTCGTGCCGTCTGGAACGTCACTAAGCCGAACGCTTCTGACCGAAACTCCGGGACGGCCGCCCACCCGCTGCGGACAATCGCGGAAGCTCTTCGGCGAGCAAGATTTGGCAAACCATCATGGTCGGGCGACGGAGATCCTGATCCATCCCGGGACATGCCGGGAGTGGGTCCCCCTTGTATGGGACCCAGGCCACCACATCGGCTCCCCTCACGATCGCCGGAACACGTCCCGGCTCGGTCATCATTTCTGGTGCCAATCGATGGGCGAAGGGATGGGTGAACCAAGGCAGTCATTGGGTTCACCCGTGGCCGTACCGGTGGGGCCAAACCACCTGGCCGGCCGACTGGCTGAGCAGTCCCATCGGGCCTTTCCTGCGGAGTCATCCCGTCGTCGGGCGCCGCGAGATGATCTTCGTGGACGGGCAAGCGCTGACGCAGGTGATGAGCCAGCGGGCCCTCGAGGAATCCAGTGATCACGTCTTCTATGTCGATGAGGGCACCCGCGAGATTCTGGTGCGATTGGCTCCAGGGACGTCTCCGCGAACGGCAGACGTCGAGGTAGCTGTGAGGCCCACACTTCTGCCGATCAGTGCCCGAACCAACGTCACTGTACGGAACTTGGTGTTCCAGTATGCGTCGTCCGGATATTCTCGGGAACACGTCGGTCGTCGACCACTCCTCTCACATCGACATCCTCGAAACCGTGTTCCGGTGGAACAACTGGACCGGCCTTCAGCTCTATGACGATCAGGATGTAACCATCCAGCAGACTCGCGCTGATCATAACGGATTCGGCGGGATATCGGGGTACAAGGTTGAGCACCTGAAGGTACTATCGAGTGAAGCGTCTTCGAATGGGTGGCGCGCGGCGCGCGGAGTAACTCAAGCGAATTCGACCCAGTTCATTGACAACAATCTCCTCGATTTCGCTGCGGGACAGAAGTTCTTCCACCTCAGAGATGCGCTCTTCCAAGACTTCCGCTCGGTGCACAACCAGACGGCGGGATTGTGGTTCGACTACGACAACGCGCGTGTCCGGATCGTGCGGGTCCGATTGATCGACAACCGGACCCAGGGTCTTCACGTCGAAGCATCCCAAGGGCCCCAGAGCGTGGTGGACAGCTCGATCTGCGGCAACGAGACGGGGGTCTTGATCAACAACGCGAGCAGGGTCTCGATCGAAGGAAGCGTCATTGCAAACAATGCGATGGGTCAGTTCTGGCAGGTAGGCACCGAAGAGCCGCGAGTTGTGTGGAACGCGTACACGAGTCAGAAAATGTCGATCGAGTCGGATAATTGGACCTTTAGCGGAAACACTATCAGATCCACTAGTCAGCAAAGAGGCATCGGGACGTATATGATTTTGGGCTGGCGCCGCTTCGTATCCACGTTGTCGTCGGACAATAATCGGTGGGCGTACTGGGCGAGCCCGAAGGTGTTCCAGGTGGCGAATGGCGTGCGTCTGGCTCTGGCCGGATGGACGAGGCCACCAGCCAGGACCGCCACACTCCTTGTCGCCGCATCTTCCTGCAGAACTGCTCGACCTGAGAGCCTCACGAATGGGGCGGCGTCGGCCGGGTCTTATCGGCCGCTGGGCGAATCACCGAATGATAGACCGCCTCTAGGCCGGAGAGGTGATGTTCCGGAGTGAGGGCTTGCGCGAAATGGACGGCCGCGGCAGCGGCCTTGCTCCACGCATCATCGTCGGTCATCAACAGCGCGAAGAGCTTGGCAAGGGGGACTTCGTCTCCCGCAGGGCTTACGAAGCCAGCGCCGCTAGCAACAAATTCCGGCAGGGAACCCCGGTCGGAGACCACCAGAGGGCGGCCTGCGGCCATGGCCTCCAGCGCAGCAAGCGGTGCTATCTCCTCACAAAGCGACGGGAGAGCGAGGAATCTCGCCTTGGTGAGGAGCGCGTTTCACCTCGTCGTGGGGGCGCTGTCCGAGGAACTCGGCTCGCGACAGCCCGAAAGTCTCGAGCCATGTTCTTGAGCTGTAAAGCCTGGGGGCCGTCGCCAACCAGCACGAAGGGCGGGTCGTTCGCCAGCCTCAGGGCCCGCAATAGGACGTCGATGCCTTTCTCACCAGACAACCTACCGAGGAACAAGCCATGGGACCTCGCGGCGATCGGCGGGGAGTCATCGGGCGCGCGCGTGGCGGTGACGAAATGCCGCACCAGGTGCACCCGCCCGGGGTCGACCCCCCAGCCTTTCAGTCGGTCTCTGCATGAACGCACTGGGTGCGACGAACGCCGAGACCGCGCCTTCGATTCCGAGGACGAATCGATGCGTCCACAAGACTGACGCATACGCGGCTGCCTGCCGAACCGTCGGGAAGCATTCGTGTGTGGCTGCGTTGAAATACGCGCCCGTTCGACAGCGCTGGCAGAGAGAACCCTGGGTGTACATTAGGCCGTTCGGACATCGGAGCCGAAAGTTGTGAATGGTCATGACGAGCGGAATCCGACGGGCCCTGGCGGCGAGGTGAACCGCGGGTCCAAGTGAAGGATAGACGTTGTGTACATGGACGACATCAGGCCGAAAGCGGTCGATGACATGGCTGACTTCCCGTCGTTTCCGCGTGGAGTAGAGCATGCGGGCGGCGGTGGAGGGGGTTCCTTCGAGTTCAGCATTGCTTTCCTCGATCAGTTCAACCGAATGGTGGTTCGAGAGGAGTGCAACTTGGTCCTGAACGTAGCGATCTTCGCCCCCCGGGGTCCTGTAGGAGCTGCGGCCGGGAAAGCCGTTACCGGC
>CAVPQW010000001.1:0-161726 GCA_963707645.1 uncultured Actinomycetes bacterium | reverse complement strand
CACCGGTTCGATCCGCCCGAACGTCATCCGCGGCGGGGCCGGCGACGACACGCTGCACGGGCTCGGGGGAAACGACACGCTTGACGGCGAGGCCGGGAACGACACGCTGAACGGCGGTCCGGGCGTCGATCGGTGCGTCCAGGGCCCGGGCACCGGGTCGCGGACGGCCTGCGAACACTGACCCGGTCCATCTCGGGTCAGCGTCTTCGCCCGATTCTCGCGCGCCGCTCCCGATCACGAGCAGTTCGCCTGGCAAGGCACGGACAACTGCAAGGTGGGCTTGGACGGGGGCCAGTCCTCCACCTGCGAGTAGCCTCGCGTCGGATCGCACCGAGGGGCGGGTCAACGAGGTCCAGCCCCTCCTAGAGCTCGGAGAATCTTCAACCTGGTGAACCAGTTGTGCGGGGTTTCGGTTAGAGCCTGACCAGGTGGCCAGAGATGTTGAAATAGACACTCGCCTCGCCGACGGAGGAATCTCGGTTGAGCACCCAAAGCACTTCGCTGCCAGGATCCGCATAGAGCTCGACCCGCTCCGACCCGTAGTAGTTGTCCTTTCCGGAGGAGGATCCCGCCAGGAACAGGGGGACAAAGAAGCTCCCCGGATAGTGGAGCCAAGTCCTCCAGACCCTCTGCCCGGTGGGGAGTGAAACTCTCACCGAGACGGTTTCGATCACGAGCCGGTAGTCATCGGGAACGGTCATGATGGTGCCCGAACTGCCGCTCGTGGCCTGGGGTAGGGCTCCGAAGGCTTCCTCCGTGATCGGCATGCGGGCGGGATCGTTGTACTCCGCCACGCGCAAGGCCCCCGGCGCCACCACTCGCGCTTTCTGCGTCGTCGTCGGGTCAGCCAGGGTCACGAACTGCCCCGCCGCCCGAACCCCTACCGGCAGCAACAGGGCGAACCATGTCACCGCCACCATGACCATCGCGAACTGCCGGAAGGTGGAAGTCCGGCGCTCCGGGTGCGATGTGCGCATCGCTGCCCCCTTTCCCTTGGGTCAATTGCATGGTGGACCGGGGCGCGGGAGCGGTCGAATCCGGGCAGAAGCCAACTTGCGGGCCGACTAGTTCAGCACGAGTAGGCGACCTTCAGTCCTCCCGTCGGTGCCTTGGAAGTGAGCTTGATGGTGAACGAGCCGCTCCCCGGCACTGCCGCATGGAGGGGGATTCGAACCGCGGCCTTCTGATCCCTAGGTACGCGGCACGAGCGTTGTGCTACTTGACCTTCCTGGCACGTCGCCAGCGAGCGAAACCACCTCAGTTCATCGCCTGTCTCCGCGGCCATGCCGCCATGTTGAGGCTGCCCACGCATCCGTTCACCCGAATCCCGAGGAGGCCGGGCGCATGCGTTCGGCTCGGTGCAGCAGGATCGGGCGGGCGACGCCCCTGAGGTCGGCCGGCCCGAGCGGGAGGAAGGCCACGGCAGGCGTCGTTGAAGCGCCGAGGACGGCGTCGCTCACCAGCACCTCGCCGGCCTTCGCATGTGCCGCGATTCGCGCGGCGATATTGACGGTCCGACCGAAATAATCGCCGTCCTGGAAGATCACCGGCCCCGCATCGATGCCCGCGTGCATCGGCGGGAGCCCGGCGGCCGGGAGTTCGTCAGCGATGTCGAGGGCCGCAACCACCGCCTCGCCGGGGTCGGCGAAATGCAGCATCACGCCGTCGCCGAGCCATTTCACCGGACTGCCGCCGTGCCCCGACGCGATCCGCCCGACGAGCGGATTCAGGGTGACGGCCGTCGCGGCAGCGGCCGCGTCCCCATGCTCCTCGGTCATCTGCGTGTAACCGGTGAGGTCGACGAAGCACATCGCCGGCGGCCGCACGAGCTTCGACCGAACACCGGCGCGGTCGAGCCCATCCTCGACCGTCTCGAAGATGGTCCGCATCCAGGAGTGTTCCTGCTGCCCGTGATAGATGCCCATGATCGCGCGGTCGAGGAGCTCGAACACCTCGCCGGCGAACCGCGAGGCCCGCTGGAGCGCGTCGGACTCCGACAGACCCGACGCGAGCAGAGGCCCGAGGACCTGGGACCGGTAGGAGGCCGACTCCGTCTCGACGGCCCGGCGCAGGCTCTCGCCGTACACGCGCAACAGGCGCTCGAGGACCCCCCGTTCGAACCCGCGCTCGTGCACGAGCTTGATCACGGGAACCGCCTCGAGTTCGTCGTCGCGCATCCGGTCTTCGGGAGCAGCCGTGCCGTACCCGATCGCTTCCCGCGTCATCCTCAGCAAGTCCAAGGGGATGCCCGACCGTTCGCTCATCTCCCGGAAGGTCGTGTCGCTGAGACTCGCGAACCGTTCATAGCTCGGTTGGTCCAGGAAGGCGAGCGAGAGATCACCGGCCCGGATCGCCTCGCCGATATGTTCCGGCGTGATCCCGGAGCCGTCGAAGCTGCGCACGAGCCGCACGACCCTTCGTGCAGAACCGGCGAACGTGCCGTCGACCGCCGCGGTCAGGATCCCGAGCGAGGCGAGCCGATCGACGTACCCGGGGTCGACTCCGCTGCGATCGGCGAGTCGGTCCCGCGAGAGCCTGTCGGCCATGTACGGATCGTAGCCACTCGCCCCCGGACGTCGGTAGAGGAACGACCTCGGCACGATCGAGGCGGTCCGCGGCGGAGCGCCGAGACAGGCCGACTAATGGCTCACGTACCCGACGACGCTAGGGAGGAGCCTCTTCCTATGGGAGGAGGTCCGCCGTCACCCTTCGACAATCCAGCGCTTCACCATGGGGTCTTCGAGGAGGCCCTCGAGACGGAACGGGTCGGCAGCCACCAATCGCTCGGCCTCCGCCCGGGAATCCGCTTCGAACGTGATGGTCCCGCCCGACCTGTCGTCGAATGGCCCGCCGAGGAAGCCCCCGAGGTCCAATCCCTGCCAGTACTCGGCGTGCTTCGGCGCGACGGCTCGTACCCGGATCGGATCGTCCTTCATCAGATAGATGTAGAGGAACCGCATGTTCGTCTCCACCTCCTGTGGCCCGTGTGCGAAGGAGGTGCCTATCGGGACACCCTCACCATTGCCCGACGCGCAACGTCCCAGGTCCCTGCCGGTTTTCCGAGAGCCAGACTGCGCTCACTCGGGCACACGGCACAGGGCCAATGGTCCTCGCCGCTCCGGGCCAACTTCGCCACACGACGGTCGCCGAGGGTTGTGGATCGGGCAGGAACCGCTTGTGCCTGGGCCGGCAGCCAGCCAGGATCGGCTCGGACGGATCGTTGCGAGCGAGGGAGTGGACAAGATGGCCGACTTGGCATTGACCGCGGTGGGCACGGACCGGCCCGGGATCGTGGCGGCGCTCGCCGGGGCCCTGTTCGACCTCGGCTGCAACATCGAGGACGCCGACTCGGCGGTGCTGCGCGGCGTGTTCGCCGTCACGTTCGTGGTGTCGGCTCCGGACGATCTCGACGGTCCCACCCTCGAACGGGCGACGGGAACCCTGGTGGAGCAGCTGGGAGCGACCGTCTCGGTGCGGGCCGTCCCCGACGATGCCGGCCGCCCCGCGCACCCGACCCACCGGATGCGGGCTTCGGGTGCCGACCGGCCGGGGATCGTGGCGCTTCTGTCGCGGCTGCTTGCCGACCGCGGTGTGAACATAACGAGCTTCTCGTCCCATCTGAGCGGTGACGAGGTGCCGATCACGACCCTGACGGCAGCCGTCCACGTCCCCCCGGAGGTCGAGGTGGCGGCCCTCGCCGAGGACGTGATCGAGACCGCGACGGACCTGGGCCTCGGGGTCTCGTTCGAGGTCATCGACCAGGCATGAACCGTTGGGCTGGCATGGGATCGCGCGGAGCGCCTACATTCACGGCATGTGGTTTCGCCGCAGGAACGCTGACAGCCTCGACCCGGATCATCTTCTCGCCCAGGCCGAGGCGCAGCCGCCGCAGCCCAGCGGCTGGACGTGGACGTTCGAAACCGGCTTCCGGCTCACCGTACAGGACGTCTTCACGATCACCGGACGCGGCTCGGTCGTCACCGGACGCATCGAGTCCGGCTCGATCACCAAGGGCGCCACGGTGCATCAGACACGCACAGACGGGACGAGTCGCGACGTCACGGTCACCGGCATCGAGATGCTCCGCAAGACGCTGGACACCGCGAGCGCGGGCGACGAGGTCGGGCTGCTGCTGCACGAGGTCGAACGCAACGAGATCGGCCCCGGCGACATCCTGACCATGTGAGCGCCAACGCTCCACCGCGCACCCGAACCCAGGGAAGCGCCGAGGTTTGCTGTGATCCATCGACTCGTGCGAGGCCTCGCGCGGCGCGGAGAGGGCAGCGAGTCCGCGACCCGGCCAGGTTGCCCCCTGACTGGTTGGCGCCCCGATAGGCGGGGCGGATCAAGGCGCCGATCGACATCCGCCGGATGCCCATGGACCCGTGAGCGGGACCGCTTCGCTTCTCAACTCGCCTGCTCGTGCCGATAATCGAGCGCGATGCGCACCCGCCCCACGCAGACGTTCGGGTCCAGGCTGCCCGGCATCGAGGGCCTCAGGGCACTGGCTGCGATGTCCGTGCTCGTGTACCACGTCTACTCGTACGGCTCCCCCGAGGGGCGACCCCCCGACCTCGGCCGGTTGGGCTGGCTGTTTCCGAAGCTCTCCCTCGGCGTCGTCCTGTTCTTCAGCCTGTCCGCGTTCCTCCTCTACCGTCCGTTCGCGGCGTCCGCTCTTCGAGGCAAGCCCCGCCCCGCGACCGGCCGATTTCTCCGTAATCGCGCACTGCGCATTGTGCCGGCGTACTGGTGCATCCTGGTGCTCGTCGGGGCGGTGTTCGGGGCCGCCGTGCTCGCCGACAACAGCCTGGGATTCCTCACGTCCGACTGGCGCCTGTTCGGCCTGAATCTGGTCCTGCTCCAGAACATGTGGCCATCCACCGCACACACGGGGATCACGCCGTCGTGGTCCCTCGCGGTGGAGGTGTTCTTCTACCTGTCGCTGCCGCTGCTCGGACTGCTGGCCGCCTCCCTCGCGCGCCGGGCCCGATCGGCCCGCGGCCGGCGGCTCGCCGTGCTGGTACCGCCCGCGCTCCTGCTGGCGGTGGGGCTCTCAGGCCGGTTGGCCTTCCCGTTGCTCACGGGGTCGACGACGGTGGCCGGCACGCACTCCTGGTCGTACGTGCTCCACCAGAGCTTCTGGTTCCAGGCCGACCTGTTCACGTTCGGCATGGTGGTGGCCGTCGTCTGCATCGAGCTGGAAGACGCACGAGCCAGGCTGCCGCAACGGTGGCGGCTGCTGGTCGTGGGCGGGATCCTGGGGTCGATCGCGCTCGGCTTCGTCGCCCGGCGGGTATTCCCGCCAATCGGGGACTCCTTCTGGGGGATCGCGTTCGCCGGGGTTCTGGCGCTCGTGGTCGTGCCGGACGCCCCGACACATCACCGCCTCACCCGGAGCCTCGAGGCCGCTCCCCTCGTGGGCATCGGGCTCGTCTCCTACAGCGTGTTCCTGTGGAACGATCCGGTCGTCCTGTGGATGAGCCATCACGGGCTCACGGTCGGGGGCCGGGCCGGCTTCGTCGCCAACGTGGCGATGGTCGCCGCCGTGACTCTCGGGCTCTCGTTCCTCACCTATCGGCTCGTCGAGCTCCCCGCGCTCCGCTGGAAGGTCGCCGGCCGCAGTCGGACGGTCTCACCGGAGCAGCGAGAGGCCGCTCCCTGACTTGCCGATCGCGCGTTTTCCTGCCAGAGCACTGGAAAGTCGCCCCCGGACGTTGGTGGAGGAACGACCTCGGCACGATCGAGGCGGTCCGCTGCGGGGCGCCGACGACAGGACCACGTCCATGGGTCGAGGTTCCAGCCGAGCCACTCGAGTGCAATCGGACGTAACCGAGTAGGGTCGTTGAGAACCCACGCTCTCGCCCGAACGCCCCGCCGCCCGTCGTCTCATTTCCACCACCCGTAAGGGAGACAGTCTTGCGCCACTCGATTCGCTCGTCCCGGTTCCGGTTCGGCTTCTTGACCGTGGCCATCGGCTTGATCGGAGTCGGATGCACGTCCGGCGGGGAACCGTCGCCCTCGGACACTCCTGCCGCCGTGTCCCCGAGCGAACCCACCGCCGAGCCTGCCGGGGCGGTGTCGCAGCAGTGGCTGGACGTCCTGGACCAGACCAACGCCGACGGAACCGTCGACGTCCAGACCGCGGTCGACGCCTTCTCGCTGGCGTTCGGACCCCTGCCCGGGGCGACCGTCCAGGGCACCGGCGGCCTCTTCCCCGACGGGACCCTCGCGCTCCGGTGGCTGGTCACCCACTGGGACGAGCTCACCCCGGACCAGCAGGCGGCGGCGCAGGTCGAGGTTCCGGAGCTCGCGGGGCTGGACGGGTCGGGGGACGCGGTCACCGAGGTCGCCCGCGCGGCCGTTCCGCTCGCCGCCCCGAGCCACATCCGGAGCGACTTCTTCTACACGGAGCTCGCGAAGCAGATGGGCGACGAGATCGAGGCCCAGATGGGGAGGCCCCTGGGCATTCCGGTCGTGGCCCGGATCGGCAGATCCGAGACGGCCAACGTGTATGCGGAGACCGGCGTGTACAACGCCGCCGGCGGGTTCACGGGCACTGATCGACAAGTGCGTGATCACCGTGACTGCGATCGGTGAGGCCGCCGCCCGACGACATCAACCTGTTCATGGCGCACGAGATGTGGCACTGCTACCAGGGCGCCGAGCTCGGGCTCGATCGGTTCTGGTTTAGCCGGGGCGGCGACTGGGTCGTCGAAGGCGAGGCGACATGGGTCGGGAACATCCTCTACCCCGGCGCCGACATCGCCTCCCTCTTCTGGCCCGGGTACCTGACCACGCCCGGGAAGAACCTGTTCCGGCGCACATACGACGCGGTCGGGTTCTACTCGCAGCTCGACCGGGCAGGGCTGGACGTCTGGCACCTGCTCCTTCCGATGCTCAAGGAAAAGGGCAACGACGCGTCGTTCGCCACGGCGGGCGGAACGTCCGACCAGTTCCTGGACCAATGGGCCAGCGGGTACCAGCGGGACCCGTCGCGGGGTGAGGCCTGGCAGATCCTGGGGCCGGGCTCCACGAACGAGAAGCCGACCCCGACCGGGTTGACGGTGCCGAAGTCGGGTTCGGTTCCGGTCTCCGCCCCGGCCCACGCGGCGGCGCTCTACAAGGTGGGCTCGGCCGCCGAGGTCCTCACCGTGACCGCGTCGGGCCACGCCCGGATCTCCGACGGCCTCGGCCACGACTACCTCGTCGAGGGCCCGAGCTCCTTCTGCCAGAAGGACGGCGGGTGCGAGTGCCCGAGGACTCGGGAGGACCGCAGCTGCCCCTCCTCCCGCTCGACCCTGAGGCAGCCCTGGCATTGAGCGGCGGCTCGAGCGCCGTGACCGGCTCGGCGGCCGGCATGACCGTGGAGGAGCTGTGTGCGGGGAAGAGCCTGACCGGGGTGTGGAAGGGGAACTTCACCAGCACGGTCTACGACACGCTGGCCGGAACCTTCACGGTGACCTTCCGTCAGAAGGGGACGTCGCTCACCGGCGTCATCGACATCCAGGGCTCTCCCTGCATCTCCCACGGAACCATCGAGGGAACGCTGACGGGGTCGAACGTGACATTCGGAGCCCTCCACGCCGGCAAGACGGTCACGTTCGACGGTCGAAAGTCCGGATCGCACCTGGCGGGCTCATACGACTCACCCGAGTGTGGCCAGGACGCCGGCACCTGGAGTGCAACGAGAACCTAGGCAGGCGCGCCGCTGGATTTGCGGAAACCGGGAAGCCGCTGAAAGACTGGATCCCGACCGCCCCTTGTATCGGAGGAGGAGCGTGGCCCCCACCACTACCTCTCCCGCAGGCCCATCTCTGTTCCCGTTCGCCTTCTGCCTTTTCGCTCCGGACGACCACCCGACCACCCTGACCGACCCAATCACCGCTCAGCGACGGGGGGGAGCGAAGGAGAACTCGATGAAACGGCGGAGAGAGCGAGCGTTCCAGCTGGTGGCCGCAGCCACGATGCTGTGGACGCTGTCGGCAGCCCTGCCGACAGCGAACGCCGCGGCCGCGGACGCCCTGGTCAGCGTGGCCAGTCCGATGAACAAGCACCCGCAGAACGCCCAGAACGAGCCAGCGCTCGCCGTCGACGCCTCGCAGGCCCGACCGTCCTGGCGGCCGGCGCCAACGACCTGGTCGACATGCAACCCTGCTCGCGGCAGGCCTCCACCACGGCAGGCGCGTGCTCGTTCCCGCTGGGGACGTTCAACCTCGGCGTCGGGCTGTCGGCGGTGTCTACTTCTCGTTCGACAGTGGGCACACCTGGATCCAGCCGACCTACAGGGGCTCACCGCGGCCGACTGCGACCCGACGGTCGAGCCCTGCACCCCGCACGTCGGTCCGATCCACACCGTTCCCAACTACTACGAGAACGGGCTGCGGTCCCGCAGCGACCCCGGCGTCGCATTCGGGCCGGTGCCGGTCGAACGGCTCGTTCTCCTGGGACAACGGGTCGCGCCTGTACTTCTCGACGCTCGCGACCAATCTCACCGACACCCGGATCGGCCGGGCGGTCAACACCACCATCGCGATCACCGTCTCGCACATCGACGACATCACGCCCGCCCGGGTGCCGGATCAGACGCAACTGGTCCAGGCCGTACTTCGTGCCCGGCGCACGTCGCCGCAACGGCCGGCCTCGACAAGGAGCAGATCTGGGCCGACAACGCTGCGTCCAGCCCGTTCTTCGGCAACGTCTACCTGTGCTACTCCGACTTCCACAGCTTCAGCGGTGGGAACAGGCTTCCCGCTGTTCCCCATACATCGCCATCTCGACCGATGGCGGCGTCACGTGGACAACCGCGTGGTGGCCCCGCCGATGGCGAACTTCCAGCACGGCTACCACCAGGGCTGCACCGTGCGGACCGACAGTCACGGCGTGCGTGTACGCGTTCTTCACCCACTTCGCGGCGGCACGTCGGGCGTCGGGTCCCACACCATGATCAAGTCCTTCGACGGCGGGCAGACGTGGACGCGACCCGTCGACGTCGTGTCGATGAACGACGTCTGCTTCCGCATCGACCCGGTGAGTGGCCGCTGCGTCGAGGACGGGATCGCCGGCGCGCGCATCGATCTGGCCGCCATGCCAAGCGTGGACATCGCCAACGGCGCACCGACCGGTGCCGGACGCCACCAACGAGCTCGTGGACGCCTGGAGCGACGGCCGGTTCGGCCTCAACAACGAAAAGACGCTGCTGTCGTACTCGACGAACGGCGGGGTGACGTGGAGCGCCCCGACGTCGGTCTCCGAGCCGGGCGACCGGTCGGTGTATTCGGCGCCGGCGATCTCGCCGAACGGGCAGAGGTCTACGTGGTGTACATGGCGTTCGCGGCAGCCGTTCCAGAACACCACCGCCAGCCCGCGGCCCGAGCACGGTGTCCTGCGCACGGCCACCATCGGGGCGGGTGGGACGCCCGGCGCGTGGACGACGGTCGACACGGGCCGATCCGGCGACGCCCGTGGGACCTCGCAGGGGCGCATCCTCTACAACGAGTTCCTGGGCGACTACGTCTACGCCATCGCCACGCGAACGTACGGCGCGGGCGTGTGGACCGACGTTCGCAACACGGCGGACTGTCCGGCGATGGACGTCTGGCGGCAGGCATCGTTCAACGCCGGCCACGTGGTGTTCCCGGCGCCGTGGCCGCTCGGCGATTGCCCGCGCGAACTTCGGCAACAACGACATCTTCAGCGCGACGACGGGCTGAATCGAACGCAGGAATGAGGCGCCGTCGGTGCGCGGCGCCTCATTCCGGGCCGCATCTCCAACACCGACTCGCGTTGGCCGCTCGCGGGGTCCGGTTGCGGATCCAGTCAGGCCTCGACGTAAGCGCGGATCGGTGGAACGACACCATGCGCCTCCATCCGCGCTGCCACCTCTGGCGGCGGCGACGCCATCATGGCCTCAAGGGCGGCCATGTCGTTGATGTCCGCCGTGACCGCGACGTTGTTGCTCCCATCGGTAGCGACGTGGTCGGTCACATTGGACCCGTGCGACCCGATGTCCGCGATCCGATCCTCCTTGCCCTTCAACCAGCGATCGATGTCGACGACGGCGTGCGTGATGACGATCTTCGGCATTGGCGGCTCCCCTCTCTCGCGCTAGGAGCGGACGGTACCATGCGCGAAGGCATGGACGGCGGCCGCATCGAAGACGCCGTGGAGGCGATGAGGAAGCGGCGCATTCATTTCGCCAAGGGGCTCTCGGACTCTGAGGTGGCCGCCGTCGAAGCCCGGTTCGAATTCCGTTTCCCTCCCGATCTTCGGATCCTTCTCCAGACGGCGATGCCCGTCTCCTCACCGAAACGGCAGCGCGTGGAGAGCACCGTCACTCCGCTGTTCGGACGTTTCCGAAAGTTCCGCCGGACGAAGTCGTATTGGGGCTTTCCGAACTGGCGGGACGGCGGCAAGGAGAACTTGGCGTCGCTCCGGCTACCTCCTGTCGACCCCTATCGACAACGTGCTCTTCGATGTCGAACACAATCGGCAATGGGTCGACGAATGGGGCGAGCGCCCAGGGGAGGTGGCGGACGCCGTCACGCTGGCACGAGCCCAGCTGGCAACCGCTCCAACACTGGTGCCGTACAACTCGATGGACTACATCGCGAGCACGGGCGAATCCGAGAATCCGGTCTACGAACTCGTGTTCAACGACATCGAGTACTCGACGTTCGATCTCGCCGGCTTCCTCTGCGGATATGGAGTGCCCATTCCCGGTTGGGTCCGGAGCGTTCCTCGATGGATCCCGCAGTGGACCATCCTCGCGTCGATGCATACGTTCGACGCCGACACGCCGGAGCTCGCGCGCCTGCGTCACGAGGCCTTCACGACGTACATCGAGTCGTTGGACGCCCTGGCGAAGGGAGCCTTCCTCGTCGAGTTCTACAGCCGGTTCGGCGACGATGCGCCTGCCAATCCGGGCTGGTGGCGGGCGGTTCGCGCCGTCACATCCGCCTCCGAGCGGGTGTTCTTCATCCCCTGCATCGACCCCGCCTCCTTGACCCCGTTCTACGAGGCGCTTCTGGGATGGCCGGCGCGCCAGGAACCGCCGCCACCATGGGAGGAGGCCTCGGAGATGTGGGTCCTCGAGTCTCCCGATGGGAACAGGCGCGGGATGGTCCTGGCGCCACTGGAGATCGAATCCGCGCTGGAACAGAGGACCCTGTACATGGAGGTCGAATCGGTGGACGAGGCGCTTCGCCGGGTGTCGATGCATGGCGGGACCGTGGAGGGCGAGATTGCGTCCGCATCACCCGGCGGGCCGACCGCGTATCGGGCGAGGGATCCCGTGGGTCACGTCATCATCCTGCGGCCGCGGCGATGAAATCGGCATCGGGGGGTTGCTATCTGACCTCGCCGCGGTCGACACGGATGACCAATGTCGCTGGACCCGGGTTGGATGCGTCCCTGGCGGCCGGAGGATCCATAGTCAGAACCACTAAAGCACCGTGCGATCCGGGTCGGACGAGGCACGCCCGCAAGGGAATGAAGGTGCGGTGCATCGCACCGGTCCGAAAGCGGCGGGCGAAATTAGCCCATGAGCAGGACGATCGCACCTGGCGCGCCGGGAGGGATTCGAACCCCCGAACTTCTGATCCGTAGCTATCGAGGAACGAACGACGGAGCGACCAGCGAGGACGCAGGTCGCCGGCCGAGCGACGGAGCGGCGGCGAATCCCGGGCAACCCTCTCTGAGGGCATCCACGCGATCCGGGCGCTCAAGGAGTTCGAGGGGACGAGTAGGTGGCCGCCAGATGCGCGAGTTTGAGCGGCGCTTCCTCGCCGAGAAGGCGCGCAGACAACACGGCGCACCTTCAGCTAGGGACCAGACTCTGGCCCGCCGACGGCCTCTCGCGCCGGTCCCGGCACCCAGCGGCTCGCCGTACGCGGGCATCCGCTCACCACGGATTGGTACCGATCCGGCGAGTTGGCCGAGCAGCCCGGGCTGCCTGGACAGCAAGCGGCCGGCGCCAAGTGGATGCACGCCGGCCGTCTTGCCTCAACAGTCTCGTCTTAGCCGTGCACCACTAGGTTCCCGGACTCGATCGGGAAGTTCACGATCGTGTCGATCGGCGTGCAGCTGCCTTTCTCCACCGCGAACTGGTGCTTGTACGTGTCGTTCACAGCGCCAGACGTACCTCCGTCGAACACCTTGACGACGACGGGCCTACCAGCGACCGCGGTCGGCGCACCCGCCGGGATCGTGTACCCGAAGGTCGCCGTGTGGTTAGCCGGGTTCACGTTCACGCACGTCGGCGTGGTCGTGAACGAGAACGCCTCGGACACAGCACCGGATCCGATCTCGAACGCACCGGAGCGGAGCATGTCATCGCTCCACGTGCCGGCGATCGAGCCGTCGGGTGCGATCGTGCCGACGAGCTTCGTCAGGTTCCATCCGTACATTGCCCCATCGTCATCGGCGTTCAGCGTCAGCTTGATCTCGTTGCCGACGATCTTGCCGGTGAATGTCTCCGTCCACGTCGGGGTCGCGGCGTAGAAGCCCGTCCCCTCGAACGACACGGAATTCGGCGACAGCGGCTGGAAATCGGTCACCTGCAGCGTGTGCAGGCACGCGCCTTGGCACAGACCCTGGTACTCGAACGAGACATCGAACGGGTCACCAGACGACCAGGCTCCCGACTCGGTGGCGTCACCGATCACCCAGGCTCCGGACCCTTCGTCCGCATACCCGAAGTTCGTGTACGTCACGTTGCCCTTCATCGGGTTCTCGAACACGGCGAAGTCGATCGCATGGTCCTGGCCGCTCCGACATCGTGATCGATCCCGTCGCCTTCTCAACAGGTGTAGCCGCCTGCGCTGCACCACCGGCAAACAGCATGAACGCTGCCACTGGCCATGAACACGACAGTGAGTCGCTTCATGTCTTACCTCCGTTCCTAGTTCCGTCCGGTCCATCCGGGTCGGCCGCGAGAGCTCGGATCCCAAGAGGCCCAAGCTCCACGGTCGTCTCAGATCTACCCCCGTGGTCTCTTTGCCTGCGCTGCACTCTGTAGCACCTCACAACGTAGAGACTACCAGGGTTGCGGAGGAGGTGCAAAGGTTCTGCGACGGTGTTAGGGCGTCCTCATGGCCGACTAAGAGGAACGGCTTACGGAGCGGCTGATGGTCCAGCTGACTCCCGGGATCTACGCGCGCTCCAGGCGATCGCGGACGACATGGAGCGCCCCCTGACGTGGGTCGCCCGTCGGGGCATGCGGCTGTACATCTCTCAGATCCTCGGGGCGGAGGAGACGCTGGCCCGCGGTGACCACATCGTCGAGCAGATGGGGCGCAGGGGCCGCAAGGCGGGGGAGCAAGAGGACGGAGTGATCCGCTGCCGCCTCCTTCCTCCGCCGGCTCGCGAGTCTTCGACTCACTCAGAGCGGCGCCCGCGATCGCGAGGACGGATGCGCTCCTGCAGCAGGCGGCCGCACTCAGCTCGTAGTGCGCTGCCGTGCGGTCTACTGGCCTGGCTGACCGCCACTTCGACGTGCCAATGGGGCCCGCGTACGACGGAGCACCGGCGATCCGGCCCGAGCACCCGGAGGATTCGGAAAGGGCCCTGACCTGCTCTGGCGCGCCGGGACTTGCGCGCCGGGAGGGATTCGAACCCCCGACCTTCTGATCCGTAGTTATGGAGGAATGAACGACGGAGCGACCGAAGACGCAGGTCGCTGACGAGCGACGGAGGTCCAATTAGGAGGTCGATCGCAGGCCCTTCGCGCCGTCGTCCCCGTCGCGGGCTTGTCCGACCATCCGACGAGCATGACCACGCCAGGCGGCTGCAGTGGTGGCAGTGGGGCTAGTTTGGCGTGCCACCGGATCGCGGGATCGCCGTAAGGCGCGGAAGGCGATCGTGTGCGGATGGTCAGGAGCAGATGGCTGGGTCGGGGCGGAGAGGCCGGCGGCGAATCCCGTCCTCTTGCGGGCCTGCTCCTCCTCGGGCGCTGAACACTTACATGGCGGACATGGTGGTGATGGGCCAGGTCCTCCAGCAGGTCCTCAACTCGGACCAGATGCGCGAGTTCGAGCAGCGCCTCCTCGCCGATAAGGCGCGCAGACAGCGCGGCGCAATTTGAGCCGGGGGACCGGACTTCCCCGTCCGACTGCCCCTCGCGTCGGGCCCGGCACCCGGCGGCTCGCCGTACGCGGCATCCGCTCACCCACGGACTGGTACCGATCCGGCGAAGTGCCCGAGTGGCCCGGGCTGCTGGACAGCAAGCGGCCGGCGCCCGTGGTGGCACGCCGGCCGTCCTGCCTGCTTAGCGGTTACTGCCCTACTTGATGATCTTGAACAGCGCGTAGTCGCCCGTCAGGTTCGTCAGGTCAGCGTCACGCAGGTGTCCTGCCGTGTCTTTCGTCGTCTGCCAGTTGTAGTGCCAGACGCCGGTGGCGCGTCGTACGTCAGGTCGGCTGCGCCAGGCGCGTAGGCCTCGATCGGGTCGAGTCGTCACCGGCTGTCGCAGGTGTACCGCTCCGCCGTGAACGGCTTGGGTGCCGAAGATCGGACGCGTCGCCTGCGGCTCGCGGTCGGCAGCGTCGCCGTCGTCCGAGCTCGTCAGTCGTGACGTTGTCGAACAGGAACCCCTTGCCGACCGACGTCTGGGGCCGTCCCCGGCGCTGGCACGAGCCTGGAAGATGAGCGAGTCAACCGCCGGGTCGTCCACTGGTCGAGTCCGGTCGCCGCCGTTGCTCTCAGCGTTGAACCGGTAGTAGTCCTCCCAGGTCGTCGGCGGCGTCCGACTCCATCTTCCACTTCATCGGGATCGTCTGTCCGGCCTTCACCTTGTTGACCGTGTCCGGGTGGTCCACCGGCGCGAAGAAGCCCGTCGAACGCCGCGCACCGTCGCCGGGATCAGCGGCTGCGCTGTCGTCGATGAACACCTGCGCCACGTCGTTGTGCGCGACCCGTGTACAGGTCGAGCACGATCTTGACGTCGTGCGACTCGGTCCGAGCTCAGGTTGTTGGCGATCTGCACCGTTCGCTGAGTCGACGCCGTCGTTGTCCTGGTTGTCGACGAAGTAGACGTCGATCCCACCGCGCCGTCGTCGCTGTCGAACCTCAGGAAGCTCATCCGAGCCCCGATGCCCGACTGCGGCGAGACCGAGATCTGCAGACCGGGCTGGTACGTCGCCGGTCGTCGACTTGAACTGTCGAACTCGGCGATGAACTCGTTCCCGTCCGCGTCCTCTGTCACCGGCGTGGTCAGCCGCTGCGAGTACAGCCAGTTGCCGAACGAGCCGTCCGTGACGGCGTTCGACATGCGGAGCGAGTTGCCGTCGATGCCGTTGGCCACGATCGCCACGTCGCGGGCACCCTGGTCCGACGTATACGTCCAGCCGTTGGCGCTCGGCGTTGGCGCTCGGTCAGCGGGTTCTCGGCCGTCGAAGCCGTCGAAGTTCTCCGTCGGCGCGTCGCCGCCATCGCGGCCGTGGCATCGCATTGACCACGATGCCGGCCATTACGGCGGCCACGATCGTGCTCCCTACGAGCCTGAACAGCTTGTTCCTCATCGTCCCTACCCTTCCCTATGCTGCGCTCGCTGCGCTCTGTAGCGCTTCGCAACGTAGAGACTACCAGGGTTGTGGAGGCAGTGCAAAGGCTCTGCGACGGTGGTAGGGTGATCTCATGGCAGACCAAGAGGAACGGCTCACGGAGCGGCTGATGGTCCAGCTGAGCCCCCGGGACCTACGCGCGCTCCAGGCGATCGCAGACGACATGGAGCGCCCCCTGGCGTGGGTCGCCCGTCGGGGCATCCGGCTCTACATCTCCCAGATCCTCGAAGCGGAGGAGACGCTGGCCCGCGGTGACCACATCGTCGAGGAGATGCGCCGCGAGGCCGCGAGCGCCGCAAGGCGGGGGAGCAAGAGGACGGACGGTGATCCGCTGGAGCACGCACCACCTGGAAAGGGTCCCTGACCTACGATGGCGCACCGCGAGGGATTCGAACCACCGACCTTCTGATCCGTAGTTATGCACGAATGAACGACGGAGCGACCAGCAAAGACGCGGCCGAGCGACGGAGGTCCAGTCAGGAGGGCGATCGCGGGCCCCTCGCGCCGCCGTCGCCGTTGCGGCTTGTCCGACCTTCTGACAAACACGACCACGCCAGGCGGCGGCAAGGGATGGGGGGCTGCAGAAAGTCTCAAGCCCTGGGGCATGAGCAGGTGTGGAGCGCCCCGAGAGGCGCTCCACACCTGCGTTTGCCTTACGGCGTTGGATCGAGGTACGACCCTCCGAAGATGTCGGAGTTCCCGAAGTTCGCCGGGCACTGCCTGCTGCGGCGCAGGCGGGGCACCCGGGGTGCCGTTGACCAGCGACTGTCGGAACGCGTCGATGGCCGGGCAGTCCGGTGCGTTCCTGACGTCGTTCCATACCGCTGCCCCGTACGTCCGGGATGCAGCCGCGTACACGTAGTCGCCGAGGAACTCGTCGGTCAACGCGTTGGCACTGCTGCCTCGGGCGTCCCCCGGAGTTCCCCGATGCAACGGCCCGAACGCGCCGGTGGCCCCCGTTCCCCCCGTGTCCGCGTGCAGGACCACGCCGACCAGAGTGCGCGGATCGGCCGTGGAGTCGCGGAAGGGCGTCGTGAACGCGTTGTACACGACGTAGACATCCGTGCCGTTCGGGGAGATGGCAGGAGCCGTGTAGAACCCGCGGTCACCGGCCGACTCGATCGCTCTCGGAGCCGACCACCCCGCGCCGTGGTTCGTGGACTCGGTGAAGAACACGTGCGGCGTGGCGAGCGGCCCGCTCACGTAGGTCATGACCATGCGATCCGTGGCGTCCGCTCCGGTCGGGGCCCCATTGGCGATGTCGACCGAGGGAGCCGGCGCGAGGTCACTCCTCGCTCCCGCGTTGCCATCGATCACCGGCCGCCCCTGGACCGGGTCGATGACTCCGGGCTGCTCCACCGGCCCGGCGACGGCCACCGGCGAGCTCCAGCTGGTGCCGCCGTTCGTCGACGTCGACATCAACTCGAACGGCTGGTGGGCACCCTGGGACTTCGTCCCGATTCCGAACACGTATGCGGTGCCGTGGCTGTCGGTGCGGATCGTGCAGCCGTCGAGGGGATTCTTCTGACCGTTGTTCGCTGCGGAGCCGATGGGGTGCTGCTTCCACGTGCTGCCACCGTCATTGGACACGGCGACCTTCAGCCCGGCCGGAGCCGCGTTCGGCGATTTCTCCTGGCCCTGGAACGCCGCCCAGCAGATGTACACGGTTCCGAAGAACTGGCTGGAGGACGCGTTATCGGCCCACACCTGCTCCTTGTCGGAGAAAGTCGTCTGCGACTGCTGGGACACGATGACTGGCGCCATCCAGGCGTCCTTTCCCGCCGCGCCCCCCGCGGCGGCGGCCTGCACGTTGTCCGTGCGCGACACGGCGATGGCCTCGAAGCCCTTGAAGGTCTCCGTGGCCTTGCCGTTGATGTTCGCGGTGAGGTTCGCGTAGTACAGGCGCGAGCCGTTGGACCAGGCGAAGTGCCCCTGGGCGTCGGGCCGTGGACCGAACGCCAGGGCCGGGTCGCCGTCGGAGAGCAGGCCGTTCTCGAAGTACTTGGGCACCGTGCCGATCGGTCCCACTTGTGGAGTGCACCCGGGATCCGAGTTGCCGATGACGCCGACGCAGTTGCGGGCGGTCAGGCCCGAGTACGTGGGCTGGTGCCAGGTGGTGCCGCTGTCGAAGGAGAAGTACACGCCCGAGACGCCGATGCCCGGGGTGAACGGGCACGTGGTGTCGTTGCCGGCGTTGCAGGCCTCCATGTCGATCTCTTCGTTGGCGCCGGCCACCAGGATGTTGGGGTGGTTGGCGTCGATCGCCACTGCGGGCTCGTTCTGCTTGTTCTGCGAGAACGGGGTCGGCGGACTGCCGTTCGTCACCAGGACGTCCGGATTTGCCGCGGACGCCGGGACGAGCGGTACGACGACGAGCGCTGCCAAAACGGTCGACAGCAGGATGGACCGCCATCGTCTCGTCATGGGACTCCCTTCGTGTTCTCGGGGGGGACTCCGCCACGGTGACGGAGGCGTGCACGACCGTATCGAGGCAGGGGCGAAAAGGTCAAAACGGGTTGGACCCGAGTTGTTACGGGCCCCCGGAGTCTCGGACGCCTGACGGATGTGGCGGCGGCTCCCTTCCTGCGTCCGGTGAGGTCAAGAACGACGGGACACCCCGATCGACTCGGCACACGCCGGCGGGCGCCTGCGGGCTACGCAGGCGGGACGATCTCGTCGTTCGGCGGGTATCTGTTGACCAGCAGCGCGCTGTTGGACGGGAGCCAGGAGGGAACATCCTCGAGGTAGGCCACCTCCCCGGGGATGCGCGTGAGCTTCCCGGTCAAGAGGTCGAGGACCCGGATGGTGGCGAGGCTCCCCATGCCAAGCGTGCGCTTTCCTGGATAGATGGTCTCGAACGCGACGCGTGAGCCGTCCGGAGACCAACGCGGCGCGAGGTTGTCACTGTTCGGCTGACCCGGCAGCAGGTGTCCGTTCCGGCCGTCTGCATCCATGAGCCAGATTCTCCCGGCCCTGACGAACGCGATGCGGGATCCGTCGGGGGAGTAGACGGGCATGTCGTCCGCCTGCCCTCGTTCATGCGTGAGACGCGAAGGCGTCCCGCCGTCCGCCCGAACGGTCCAGATGCGCTGGGTCGGGGAATGCCCCTCGCCGTCCAGCACAACTCCCCCACCGTCCGAGTAGATGACCGTGGACCCGTCCGGCGACCAGCTCGGCCACTGATCCACTCCGAGGCCAGAGGTGATCTGGTCGACGGTCGAGCCGTTGCCGTCCACCACGAAGATGTGGCCCCCGGCAGCCACGGCGAGGCTGGAGCCGTCCGGAGACCAGGCGGGCGTGGACCCCCATGCCGGTGCGCTCACGCCCGACGGGAGGTCGGCGATGAACCGCAGCGCCGTGCCGTCGATTCCCATCGTGCCGACCCGCTGGACGGCATCTCGCAGGACGACGAATGCGATCGTCCGGCCGTCGGGAGACAGGCTGAGCGATCGGGCGTCGCGGGGAAGTCCCGACACGGCGGCCTGCATGGCGCCGTCGAGACCGACGATCGCGGGCTCGTAGAACGACGACGACGGGAGCGTGACACTCGGGCGGACGGTATTCGCCGGTGCCGGCGGCTCGGACCGGCGCAGCGCATGCGACCCCGCGATGATCCCGGCCACCATCGCTGCGACAGCGAGCAACCCGATCACGCCGGTCCGGGCCAAACGCCGGCGGGCTGTCCGGACCGGGGCGGAGTTGTCTGCGGGAAGTGCGGGGGATTCACCAGCCATCCGATCCAGGAACTCCCGGATGTCGTCGTGGTCGTCGATGGCATTTCGCACGTCAATCACGTCCCATCTCGGCATGCTGGAACTGTCCGGCTCGGAGAGCCTGCACACCCCGTGAGACCAGGGACCGGACCGTCGCCGGGCGGCACCGCAGGATCTCGCTCACCTGCAGGTCGGACATGTCCTCGTAGTAGCGCAGGACGATCGCGGCTCGCTGCCGTTCCGGGAGATTCAGGAGCGCCGCGCGCATGGCCTCGTAGGCGGCCACGTCCGGCTCGACCGTCGAGCCGACACGGGGCTCGGCGGCCCGCTTGGCGAGATAGGCCCGCTCGATCTTCTTCCGCCGGAAGTGATCCCTCGACAGGTTCACGATCATCCGGCTCAAGTAGGCGTCGAAGCTGTCCCGGGACCTGACGTGGGCGAGCCGGCCGATCAGCCGGGCGAAGGCATCCTGGACGAGGTCTTGGGCCAGGGCACGGTCGCCGGTGAGCAGGTACGCCAAGCGGACTGCCCCCGGGGCGTGGGCAGCGTACAGCGCGCCGAGTCCCTGGGGCTCCTCCTGTTCCGTGCTCGCCATGCTGGTCGACATCATGGATCGCATCAGCGCTCTACACCAAGGACGAAGGGCTTGGTCGATCTGTTGCAGCCCCCTTTCCGTGATTCCGCAACAGGTTCGGCCCACTCGCTCGTCTCTTCCGCGGGGATGGCATGCGAGTCGACTCCACCATGAATCGATGCCGCCCAATCCGTATCACCGGCCACCGCCGCGGTCGACCCCCGACCCGGCGTCGAATGGAAGGGATCGAAGATGCGCGGAAGGTCGAAGCCGCTCCACGCCGCTGTGGGAGCGATCGCCATCATGACCATGCTGGCCGGTTGCACCTCGAGCGCCCGGCCAGATCCCTCACGGTCGCAGATCGGGACGCCCGTCCACCCATCGGATCTCCGCTCGAGTCCCGACCCAAGCAAAGAGCCGGACCCTCCCTCCGGTGCAGCATCGCCGGGTGTCGAGGACTCCTGGCAGATCGTCGGGCTGGGTGACTCCTTCACCTCCACGCAGAACAGCCATGGCAGGACGTATCTCGACCTGTTCGCCTCCTCCTTGGCGAAGTCCACGGGTCGAAGGGTGACGGTCGCGGACCTGTCCGACGACGCGAACACCACGGCGCGTGTCGCCGAGCTGCTGCGTACCGATGCATCCACCCGTGCATCGGTAGCGTCGGCCGACATGGTGCTGATTTCCGTCGGCGGCAACGACAGCGATCCGTTCGGCGTCTATCCGGACGGAACGTGCAGCCCGCGGCAGCCCCTGCCGACGTGCCTCGAGATCTACGCGCCGACGTTCGCCGCCAACTACGAGGTGATCTTGTCGAATATCGAGCAACTGCGTTCAGGGCATCCGACCGCGATCCGAGTCACTTCTGCCGACAATCCATTCGTGGGGTGGTCGGAGGCACCGAGTCCGACGTTCGGAGTGGACTTCTACGCCCAGGTCGCCGAGGCGGAGACGAAGACAGCCTGCAACATCGCGACCTCCCACGGAGGCCTCTGCGTCGACTATCTGCACATCTTCGGCGGCCCCGAAGGAAGGACCGACCCTGCGAGGTTCCTCGGGCCAGACCACGCCCATCCGGGGGATCTCGGCATCCGGGCGATCGCCGCGGAACTCGTTCGACTCGGCGTTCCCGAGGTGCGGTGACGACGATCCCTGTGCCGACGCGGGCCATCCGGATGAGCCCTCCGCGTCGTTCGTGAGGCGGACGAGGTCGCTGTCCACAAGCTCGTCGGTCCAGTAGGTCGCTTCCGAGCGCCGGAGGCTCCACCTGCGGTTCTGGCGCGCCGGGAGGGATTCGAACTCCCGACCTTCTGATCCGTAGTTATGGAGGAATGAACGACGAAGCGACCAGCGAAGATGCAGGTCGCGGTCGGCGACGGAGGTCCATTAGGACGTGTGTGTCGACCCTCTCCCCGCCGTCGCTGGTGCGGGCTTGTCCGACTGTCCGACAACCATGACCACGCCAGGCGGCGGTTGCGGCGGAGAGAGGAGGGAACCGCGGGACGGCCGCGAAACATTGTCCCCTGAGTCGGGCCCGGCTAGCCTTGAAGGCCTTGAGCACGGGGGGAGAATCACCTGCTAGAGCCGGTTTCGCGTCCGCCGGGCACGAGATCTGTGATCGTCGCACCGGACCGAGGGCGTCCTCACCCACGATGGCGCCGTGACCTGCTCCGCGTGCGGTACCGAGAACCCCGCCGGACGGAGATTCTGTCTGGAGTGCGGTTCGCCGCTCGCAGTGAGCTGTCCCGCGTGCGGCGGGCCGAACCCACCGAACGCCAAGTTCTGCGGCGACTGCGGCGGCCCGCTGGCCGGCGCCGGGTCGGGCCCGGGTCTGGTCGCCGAGGTGACAGCTCCATCGACGTCCCCCGTCGCCGAGCGTCGGCTTGTGTCCGTGCTGTTCGCCGACCTGGTGGGGTTCACCGCCCTCAGCGAGTCACGCGACTCCGAGGAGGTTCGGGAGCTCCTGTCTCGGTACTTCGACACCTGTCGCAACGCTCATCGAGCGGTACGGCGGAACCGTGGAGAAGTTCATCGGCGACGCCGTGATGGCCGTCTGGGGCGCACCGGTCGCCCAGGAGGACGACGCGGAACGGGCCGTGCGGGCGGCGCTCGACCTGATCGATGCCGTGACGGCCCTCGGCGCCGAGGTCGGCGCCCCCGACCTGAGCGCCCGGGTGGGCGTCCTCACCGGCGAGGCCGCAGTCACGCTCGGGGCCATCGACCAGGGGATGGTGGCCGGCGATCTGGTCAACACCGCCTCGCGTATCCAGTCCGCCGCGAAGCCGGGCCAGGTACTAGTCGGCGAGGCCACGCGGCGGGCCTCCGAGGCCTCGGTGGCCTACGAGGACGCCGGCGAGCACGAGCTGAAGGGCAAGGCCGAGCCCGTGCGGCTGTGGCGCGCGACCCGGGTGGTAGCAGGCGTGGGCGGAGCCCAGAAGGCCGAGCGTCTCGAGGCCCCCTTCGTCGGCCGGGAGCGCGAGCTCCGGACGATCAAGGACCTGCTGCACGAGACCATCGACGAGGGCAAGGCCCACCTCGTCTCGATCGTGGGCATCGCCGGCATCGGCAAGTCCCGTCTGGCGTGGGAGCTCAGCAAGTACATCGACGGCGTGCAGCAGACGATCCGGTGGCACAGGGGCAGGTGTCTCTCCTACGGCGAGGGCGTCACGTACTGGGCGCTCGCGGAGATGGTCCGAACCCGGGCCGGGATCGCCGAGGGCGAGGACTCGGCATCCGCGTACGAGAAGCTCCGCACGGCCGTCATGGCGACCCTCCCGGACGAGGAGGAGCGCCGCTGGGTGGAACCCCGTCTGGCCCAGCTCCTCGCCCTCGAGGACCGCGTGGCCACCGACCGGGACGACCTGTTCGCCGCGTGGCGGCTGTTCTACGAGCGCCTGGCCGACGAGATGCCCACGATCATGCTCTTCGAGGACATCCAGTGGGCCGACGCCTCGCTCCTCGATTTCATCGAGTACCTCATGGAGTGGTCGAAGAACTATGCGCTGTTCGTGGTGACGCTCGGCCGTCCCGAGCTCACGGATCGTCGCCCCACGTGGGGGGCGGGCAGACGGAACTACACGCCGATGTTCCTCGAACCGCTTCCCGAGGCCGCGATGGACGAGCTGCTCTCCGGTCTCGCCCCCGGGCTGCCCGAGCCCACCCAGGCCGCGATCCTGGAACGGGCCGAGGGCATCCCCCTGTACGCGGTCGAGACCGTGCGCATGCTGCTCGACCGGGGGCTGCTGGTCGAGCGGGACGGCGCCTACCGGCCGGTCGGCGAGATCGATACCCTGGCCGTGCCGGAGACGCTCCAGGCGCTGATCTCGGCCCGCCTCGATGCCCTCGCGAGTGAGGAGCGCGCACTCGTGCAGGAGCTGTCGGTGCTCGGGAAGACCTTCATGCGGGATGCGGCCGTCGGGGTCTCGTCGCTCCCCGAAGAGGCGGTCGACGCCGGCCTCACCGGGCTCGTCCGAAAGGAGATCCTGTCGATCCAGGCCGACCGGTTCTCACCCGAGCGCGGCCAGTACGGCTTCCTGCAGGACCTGGTGCGCAAGGTCGCCTATGACACCCTTTCGAAGCACGACCGCAAGGCGCGCCACCTCACGGTCGCAGCCTATCTGGAGGCCGAATGGAGCGACGACGATGCGGAGATCGTCGAGGTGGTGGCGTCGCACTACGTCCGCGCCTACGAGGCGGCCCCCGAGGAGGTCGACGCCACCGCCATCAAAGAGAAGGCCCGGGACACGCTCGCCCGGGCCGGGGAGCGGGCCGCGTCGCTCGCGGCCAGCGAGGAGGCGCTCGGGTACTACGACCAGGCCATCGGGCTCGCGGACGATCCGCTCGTCAAGTCCGAGCTCGCCGAGCGCGCGAGCCGGATGGCGTGGGCCGCGGGCCACCCCGCGGCCGCCAGGGCCCACGCGGAGGCGGCGATGACGGGGTTCGAGTCCCTGGGGCTCTCCCACCCCGCGGCCCGAGTGCTGGGGTGGGTCGGGTTTCTCGACTGGCAGGGGGGTCACGTCGACGATGCGATCGGGCGGATGGAGTCCGCTCTGTCGGTCCTCTCCGGCGATGAGCCCGACGAGGACGTCGCCTCCCTCGCGGCCGAGACCGCCCGTCTGCACTGGTTCCGGGGCAACCGCGAGCTGAGCGAGCGGCGCAACGAGCAGGCGCTGGAGCTGGCAGAGGCGTTCCGGTTGCCGGAGGCCCTGGCCCACGGATTGAACACGAGGGCCCTGCAGCTGATGGCCCGGGGACGATACGGGGAGGCCAGGGCGCTGCTCGAAAAGGCGCTCGAGGTGTCCCTCGATGGCAAGCTCTCGGTCCCGATCGGCCGCTCGTACCAGAACCTCGTCTCGCTCCTGACCTATCAGGACCGGTGGGAGGAGTCCCTGAAGTTGCTGGAGTCGGCGATAGAGCACGCCCGGCGGGTCGGCGACCGACAGGCGGAGGTGGCCCAGGGGGCCTCGACGGCGGCCCCGTTGGTCGCCCTCGGTCGCTGGGACCAGGCCCTTCAGTGTCTGGCAGACGTGCCGGCGGCTGACGACACGTCGTTGCTCACGACCGTCGCGATCGAGCTCTCGTCGCTCGCCCCAGTGCTTGTTCACCGCGGGGCGCTCGACGAGGCCCGCGACCTGCTCGGGCTGCTTCCGGGCGGTCACTCGTCGCAGGACGTCCAGGTGCGGGCGGTCTACCTCGCGGCGGAGGCCATCGTCCTGCGGGGCGAGGGACGGCCGGACGACGCGCTGTCGTCGGCGCTCGGCGCCTGGGACCTGCGGGACGGGCTTGGGCTCTCGGGAGACGTGAAGGAGGGGCTCACGCTCGCCATCGACCTGAGCCTCGAGACAGGAGACCTCGACCGCGCCGAGTTGTTGCTGGGCGAGATCGAGGCGCTCCGCCCGGGCGAGCTGTACCCGTACCTGCAGGCGAGCGGGGCTCGGTTCGGCGCCCGGGTCGCCGCTGCCCGGGGCCATGCCGAGGGACCGGATGCCGGGTTCCGGGCGGGCGCCAGGATCTTCCGCGAGACCTCGATGCGGTTCTGGCTCGCCGTGACGCTGCTCGAGCACGCCGAATGGCTTGTGGGCTTGGGGCGCCAGGCCGAGGCACAGCCGATGCTGGCCGAGGCAGAGGCGATCTTCAGCGAGCTCGGCGCCGTCCCCTGGCTCGTGCGGCTCGCGGGTGTCCAGGGAGAGGACGCCGTGGCAGATCGCTCGTCATCCGGGATCGCTCCGTGACCGGTTGATCAAGGGCGCCGAGAACAGAGCCGGAGTCCGGGACACTGAGCCTGCCGGTAGCCCCCCGGAGTCCCGGAAAGGGGCCCTGACCTGCTATGGCGCGCCGGGAGGGATTCGAACCCCCGACCTTCTGATCCGTAGTCAGTACCGACTGAGCGCTGTGCTACGGCCCGTTTCTGCTGGTCGCGGGTGAGCGAAAGCGACTCAGTTATCGTCTGTGATTCGACGAGTACGATCCACCGCGCGGGTCGCGAGAGCAACGAACTGAGGAGGTTCCTGGATGACGGGGTACGCAGTCGCGCACATCGACGAGATCGAGGAGGCAAGCGATGGTCGCTGTCCGTGGCGGCCCGTTCGACAGCACCTCGGCATCACGGCCTTTGGTGTCAGCACGTGGACGGGCCGAGACGTCGGTGACCGGATCCTCAACGAGGACGACGAACTCACGCGCGAGCCGGGACACCTGCGAGCCGAGAGGTTGGAGGACGACGCGAACGAGGACCTCTACCTCGTCCACCGGGGCCGTGCGCGCTTCGAATTCGACGGGGAGCAAGTGGACGCGCCCGCCGGCACCTTCGTCTCCGTCCCGCCCGGCGTGAAGCGGACCGCGTTCGCCGAGGAGCCCGGGACGACGATCGTCGCGGTCGGCGGCATCCCGGGGAAGGCGTACGAACCAGTCGGCTGGGAGATCTGGAGGCCGCTCCACCCCCTGTACGAGTCAGGCCGGTACGCGGAGGTGATCGACAGCGGACGCGAGCTGATCGAAGCAACCGGGTACCCCGAGCCGCTCTACAACCTCGCCTGCTGCGAGAGCCTCACGGGCCGAAAATCCGACTCGATCGAGCATCTCCGGCTCGCGCTTGACCGGACGGAGCGGTACCGCGAGCGACTCCGCTGGCTCATTGCCAACGATTCCGATTTCGATTCGATCCGCGACGAGCCGGAATTCCGGGAGTTGATCGCGCCGACATCGGATAGATGACCAGGCTCTTTGGGCCTTCGGCGCGCCGGGAGGGATTCGAACCACCGACCTTCTGATCGGTAGTCAGGGGGAGATTCGGGCCGAGGGATTTCCCGGGTCACCCAGGGAGGCCGACTCCGCGACGGTTGAGCCGCCCGCGCCTACGTAGGACCAGATGGTCTGGAGGACGTGCTGTCCACTGGCGCGTCCGTCGGTGGAACAGGGCGAAGACCTCCGCCACGGACAGGGCGATCAGGATGGTCTCGATGGCTGACCACGGCCAGATCAAGAACAGAACGAGCTCCAGGACCCCGACCACGCTCAGCACGGCCGCGATGGTCCAGGCCAGATGGTTTCTCCGAACGATCGTAATGGCGATTACAGCGTCGAACGCGAGCCAGAGACCCCAACTCGGGCCGAACGTGGGGTCGCCCGGGAGCGCGACGACCCCGATTTCCAGCAGGGCCAGGGCGATCCACATCCAGATTGTCCATGGCGTCTCGCGCAGGCGACTCACGAGGCGATCCTAGGCCCTGCGTGTCTCGGGCGGGAAGACATTCGACCTGAGGGAATCGGGTCTCGTCCCCGGGGAACGCGATCTCGCCCACGGTGGGGACCTTCTCGGCGGGATCCGGTCTTCGCTCCGGCCTGATGGGCCGACCGGCAAACCGGGGAGGGGCCGGGCTCGAGAACGTGCGCACCACGGGCGACGGGTCATGCGACTTGTGGTCCGGTAGGCGAGACTACCGGCATGGAGGTGTTCGAGGCCGTCCGCACTGTCCTCGCGGTGCGCGGGTACCAGGACCGGCCCGTGCCGGATGACGTGGTCCGTCGGATCGTGGAGGCGGCACGCCTCGCGGCCAGTTCCCAGAACGGCCAGCCCTGGCACTTCGTCGTGGTCGAGGACCGCGACACCTTGCGACGGCTCGGCGCGGCAGCAAGGACGGGACCGTACACAGCCGGGGCGGCACTCGCGGTCGTAGTCGCCGTTGAGAAGTCCAACAGGTTCGGAGTCTCCGACGGGAGTCGGGCCATCCAGTCGATGATCCTCACCGCCTGGGGGGCGGGTGTGGGCTCGAACTGGGTGGGCTTCGGGGAGATGCATGAGGTCGGTGCCATCCTCGGCGTCCCCGACCGGTACGACGTGCTCGCGATCGTCCCCTTCGGATACCCGACGGAGGAGCGGTCCCGGGGCAAGAAGAACCGAAAGGTCCTCTCGGAGGTTGCAAGCCTCGACCGCTTCGGTCACCCGTTTGAGTAGTAGTGGGTCGGAACTCAGTCGACCTCAGAGAACGACGCCAGTGTGATCCGACGACCGTGTCCGGGCGGGTCCTGTCCCGGAACGCTCGGCCGGTATTGGAACCCTCGACAGGGCGTCGCCACGCGTTGCGGTGCGACTCAGCGCCCAGGGCTCACGTGGATCGAGTCGGTGCTTCTCGCCGCCGCTCCTCGGCGAGGAGCCAATCGACGAAATGCCGATTGGAGAGCGCCGGAAATCCGTCATCGGTCAAGCCGCGGCGGGCGCGGACCAGCTCGATCGCGTCCGCCACCGTCCAGCCGAGATCAGTCAGGGCGAGAGCCACCACCACGCCGGATCGGTTCAGGCCCTCCGTGCAGTGCACCAGCGTCCGACGACCGGAACGCACCAGGGAAGCGACGAACGCAGCGACCTCGACTACCCGCGGGTCGATCAGGTCGTCATCTTCCATCGGAAAGCTCAGATAGACGCTTCCGGTCGGGACGTTCGGAACCCAGGCGACCTCCCAGTCCTCCAGGTCGATGATGGCCTCGACATCCATCGTCTCGTAGGTGGCCGGCGGAGTGATCTTGGTCCCGATGAGAAGGCCTGGGATGACTTCGAACATCCCCATCCGCCATCCCGGCGGCGGAGGCGGTGGCTCCCGATGCATCCTGCAGATGGTAGCGCCGGGCGGTCCCGGGAGAGAGTGAGCGGAGCGCCCGATCCCGATCGTCCACGAGGGAGGGTCCAGGATGGATCATGGCCCCGACACTCCGCTCTCGGAGCTCGAAGCCGAGATCGTGCAGCGGGTCGCGTACGGCGGGACCACGAGAGAGATCGCACGGGATCTCGATATCTCGGCCGAGGAGGTCAAGTCCCACCTCGAGCGCATCTTCAAGAAACTTGGGGCCAACGATCGCGGACCCAGCGACGCCGCGTAGGCAGCACGACGGGGAGCGCGCCGGGAGGGATTCCAACCCCCGACCTTCTGATCCGTAGTTGGTGGGGAATCAACGTCGGACCGACCAGCGAAGACGCAGGTCGCTGCCGAGCGACGGACGTCCAGTTATGAGGTCTGTGGCGGGCCTTCGCGCCGCCGTCGGCGTTGTGAGCTTATCCAGTCACGCGACAGACATGACCGCGCCGCTCGGCGGTGGCGCTGGCGGTGCCGGTGGGGTGGCGGTGGTGCCACCGGATCGCCTAGGAGGCGGAGGGGCGATCATGTGCGGAGAGTCAAACGGAGATGGCCTGGTTGGGGCGGAAAGACCAGCAGAGAGTCCCGTCCTCTTGCGGGCGGGCTCCTCGCGTTCAAGGATGGGCCCGTGGAGATCACCGGATGAAGCCGGACGTCCAGTACGCCCGCAACAGTGGCGTCTCCCTCGCCTACCAGGTCGTCGGGAGCGGGCCCCAGGATCTGCTCCTCGTCTCGGGGTTCGTTTCGAATATCGAGTACGCCTGGGACTACCCCTCGCTCGCGCGCTTCCTCTCTCGGCTCGCCGAGATGTCCCGCCTGATCCTCACCGACCGCCGGGGCTCGGGCCTCTCGGACCGATTCCGGAAGGCGCCACCGCAGGAGACGATGCTGCGCGACCTGGAGATCGTGCTCGACGAGGTGGGATCGGCCAAGGCAACGCTCTTCGGGCTGTGGGACGGCTGCGACACTTCCATCCTCTTCGCCGCGACGCACCCCGAGCGCGTCGCATCCCTCATCCTCTTCAGCGCCTCCGCTGCCCAGAAGCCGGCGGAGGACTACCCGTGGGCGTGGACCGAGGAGTACTGGGAAGAGTGGCTCGCGAGCATCCGCGACAGCTGGGGGACGCGGCCCTGGGTCGTGAAGAACGCGCGGTGGATGGGCCCGGGGATGCTCGAGAGCCCGGACGAGCTCGAACGATGGATCGCCTACACGCGGGTCGCCGCGAGTCCATCCTCCGCCGAAGCGGTGATGCGGAATTCGAGCGAGACCGACATCCGGGGGATCCTGCCGATCGTTCAGACGCCGACGCTTGTCCTCCACCGTTCCGGCGATCAGATCGAGCCCATCGAAGCGGGACGATACGTGGCCGCGAAGATGCCCCACGCTCGCCTGGTGGAGCTCCCGGGCGACGACGGGATCCCCTGGATCGGCGACGCCAACTTGGTGCTGCGTGAGATCCGGACGTTCCTCTCCGAGCGCGTTCGGCCCGCGTCCGGCGACCGCCGGCTCGCGACGGTCCTGTTCACGGACATCGTCGGGTCGACCGAGCGTGCCGCGAAGATGGGAGATGCGGGATGGGCGGAACTCCTGGCGGAGCACCACCGTCTGGTGCGGGACGAGCTCGACCGGTTCGAGGGGGTCGAGATCGATACCACCGGCGACGGCTTCCTGGCGACGTTCGACGGTCCGGCCCGGGCCGTACGATGCGCCCGAGCCATCGCGGAGCGGGTCCGGGACCTCGGGATCGAGATCCGGGCCGGCGTCCACGTCGGAGAGATCGAACTGGTCGGCAAGGACATCCGCGGGATCGCCGTGCACATCGGTGCGCGTGTGGCCTCGCTCGCCGGGCCGGGCGAGATCCTCGTTTCCTCGACGGTGCGGGACCTAGTCGCAGGGAGCGGCCTCGTCTTCGAAGACAACGGCGAGCGTGAGCTGAAGGGCGTTCCCGGCCGCTGGCATCTGTACCGGGTGGCGAGCGAGACGGCCTGACCCCGCCGGCCTCGCCTGGGATCTACGGCCGGCTGCTGATCACCTGCACCGAGCCACCAACGCGGGCGCGCGACTGTCCGGACCCGTCAGATCTGCTTGAACCCGAAGTCGTCGGCGAGGACGACCGCGTTCGGTCCGAGCACGGGATCGCGCGTTCCGCCCTGGGTCAGCACGACGCGCGCGCCGACCGTGTTCGCCGGAGAGGTGAGCGACTTCGCGGCCGACACCCATCCCGCCGTCGCGCTCGTGAAGCTCTTGACGATGCTTGTGGAGATGACGCCACCGCCTGACTTCCGCCACTGCACCTTGACCGAGAAGTTGACGGGCCGGGAGGTGGCCGGGATGTTCACGAACCCGGTGACCCGGTAGGTGTTGCCGGCGGCGAGGCCGGTCACGACCTGGCCGACGCCGAACGGCGTGTCCCCGTCCACCGCGTTGAATCGGAGGGCGTTCTGGCCACCGTGCTTCGTGCCGCGGGTCCGGAGGGCCCCGGCGTTCCGGCTCCATCCGTCCGGGCTGGCGTCGTCGTCGTCGTCGAACTCGAAGCCGGGGTTCCGAAGCTTGTTCGTCACCGTCGGACCGGGGCGGGGGCCGGCCCCGCACTGGTACACGCGGAGGTCGTCGATCAGCCAGCCGAACCAGAAGCCGTCGATGTTCCCGGTGTCCGTCCCCACGCGGAACCGCAGACGGACGGTCTGGCCCGCGAGTGGGGTGAGGTTCATCCGGGACGAGAAGTAGCCGCCGGTGACGTCAGTGAACGCGTTCCGCCCGCCGAGGGGATTGTCGCCCGTGTTGTAGATCTTCCCGTAGTAGCCGTTGCTGTCGAACAGCGCGCCCGCGTCCTGCCAACCGGCGCCGGTGTTGTACTCGACCACCCCTCCGTCGGCCGCCGTGAACACGTCGCCGAAGGAATCGTAGCTGTACTCGAAGTCGGGGGCCTGGCTGAAGCGGAGGAACGTGGTCCCGGTCGCGGGCACGGCGACGCCGCTCACCATCTCCATCGCGGTGTCGGTCCGGGCGGTCTGGTCCTCCGTGTACAGCCCGAACTGGCCGCTCGTCGCGTAGTCGCGCGTGGACTCCCACTTGTTGGTGCCGGTGCCTCCGCCGGATGGTGCCCACAGGCCCGACACCGGGTTCTCCATGTTGTCGAAGAAGAGGTCGTTCGGGACCTGGCCGAGGGGGCAGATCGGCGCCTCGGTGACGTCCGGGAAGTTTCCCGCCCCGTTGACCGTGGGCTGCTTGTTCATCTCGACCGCCAGGACGGCCTTCTTCACCTGGGTGCAGTTCCCCGACGTGATGCCGGCCGTTCCGACGAGGTTCTGGCAGGCCTGCTGGAGGGCGAAGAACAGGTCCTCGTAGTCGCTCCCGGAGGTCAAGATGTTGGCGTCCGTCTCGTAGTAGATCTGGGCCACCTTGTTGATCCCGATCCCCGACACGGTCTGGCCGTTGAACGTGCCGCCGTCGGTCATGAGGAACGCGGCCTTGTTGTTCACGCCGCTGTTCGTGTGCACGCCGCCGCTGTCGACGACCGTGAGGTCGAAGGAGTCGATCCCCGGCTCGTAGTTCGGGCTCGTCATCCGGTCCGGGTTGCCGAACGCGCCGGGGTCGGACATGTCGCGGATCGCGCCGATGGGGAGGTCCTCGCCCATCTCCCACCGGACGCCAGCCGAGTCGTCGCCGACGCCGTCCGACAGGTCGATCAGCTCGCCGAACACGTCGGAGAGGGACTCGTTGATGGCCCCCGACTGGAACCAGTAGAAGAGGTGCGAAGTCTTGTCGGTCACGCCGTGCGCCATCTCGTGGCCGACCACGTCGTCGGCCGACGCGTAGTCCTGTCCGTACACCATCTGCTGGCCGTTCCAGAACGCGTTGGCAAAGGGGCACGGCTGGGTGGGATCGCAGTACCGGACCGTCTGCAGCAGCGCCATTCCGTGGCCGTCGATGCTGTCCCGTCCGAACCGGTTCTTGAAGAAGTCGTACACGATGCCCGCGTAGTCGTAGGCGTTGTTCACGTCGGCGGACCCGGCTCCCGTGACCGGGCCCTGGCCCTCCGAACGTCGGAACGGCGCCGTGCACGGCACCTTGGCGTTCAGGTTGTTCGCGTCACAGATCTGCCGGGTCTTGGCGTGCGCCACCTGGTTGAAGTGGACGGCCACTGCGCCCGTCGCCGCGTCGATCAGCACGAGCTCGACGATGTCGGGCCGCGTCGCGGACGTCACGTCCATGCGCCACACCAGGCGCGGCGACTTGGCGACCGGCCCGCCGAGCAGTCGACCGTCGAGGATCCAGAGCGCCGGGTCGGTCGCGGTGAGACCGGCGGCCGGCACACCATGGGCTTGGGCCGCGGCCGAGAGCGCTGCATCCCGGGCCGAGGTCCGGGACACGGAGGGGGCGGTCGACACCGTGATTTGCGGCGAGATCTCGCCGTTCGCCGAGAGGATGCGGCCCGCGCGGTCCATGCTGACGTTCAGCTCCCCGCCCAGCACCGGGACGCCCCGATGCTCCTGCTGGAAGTGCGCAGTCGACCCCCGCTGCGGGCCCGGCTCCACGCGCGTCGCCCGGAGCTCACGAGCCTGGTCGCGCACGCCGAACGCTGCACCGTGGTCGGCAAGGAATGCGCGGGCGACCTCCTCCGGTCGGGCCGACCGCGAGACGCCGGCGGGCCGCCCGATGGGCGCCCCGGCGCTCGTGCCGACGAATGTGACGGTGCCAGTAGCCGGGTCCCTGACCACGGCCGTGGCCGCCGGCAACCCGATGGCACGCCCGGGTGATTGGTTCCCGGCGGCCGACGCCGCGGACGTGGAGACGAGAGCGCTCGCGGCAACGATGGCCACGAGGGCAATGGTGTTGAGGAATCGAACGACGCGCAGGGCTCGCCGCCGAGTGCGTGGTGCGGGCATGACCCCCCCTTGTTGAAGACGTCACGAACTTCGCGGATACGGGACGGCGCAGCCTACCCTTTCATCCCGGGTTGGGGCAATACACCGGGATGTCGCCTCAGAATCACGCGGGTATCTGGACGGTCATCCTGGTCCGGCTGTCTGCAAGCCTCCCGGCTCTCCCCATGAGCATCCAGACCAAGGAGCAGAACCCCACTCAGGCGGATGGATGAGCGAGAACGACGGCATCGGCACGCCATCGCCGGCCCTGAACCGCCAAATGGTGACTCCACCATCGGTCGATGTGAAGCGTGACTCTACGTCCGACAGCATTCCCCAAGTCGTCTGGGCCAACCTGGCACGGCGTGTGTCGAGAACCTATGGCGCGGCCTAGGCTGGCGGGCCCTCCGGGATCACGCCGAGCTGCTGCATCATCCCCATTTGGTCGAAGACTCCCCAGTGCTCATGTGCAAGACCATCGTCGCCGAAGCGGATGATGTCGATGCCCTGCACGCTGGCGCTCTTGCCCGTCGCCGGCATGCCCATGAAGTCGCCAGTGTTCGTCCCGGTTGCCCGAAACCGAGCAACGACTTTGTCGCCACTCTGCAGAACGTCCTCCGGCTCGAAGCGCAGGTCGGGGAAGGCGGCGATGTACATCCGGAAGAACTCCCTGACGCCATCCTTCGTCGGCGCGAGGCCGGGTGCCTCCTCGTGCTCGACGAAGTCGTCCGCCATCAGATCGATGAACCCATCGATGTCGTGCGCGCTGATCAGTTCGTAGAAGCGTCGCAGTGTGGCCGTGTGATCCATCTTGCTCCTCCTTCGACGGGCAGCGTCGGCGAGCATACGCGGGTGTCCGGAATCGCGCGCCTAGGGTGCCGCGCAAAGTACAACTCTGCGAGCGCTGTGCGCGACCGACCCGTCCGCGTTTCCGTGGGTCGGCGCGCCGGGAGGAGATTCGAAACCCCCGAGCCTCTGATCCGTTGTCACTATGGAAGGTGCCGTCGGGTGTCGCGGAGGGCCAGCGTGTGCCTGCAACCTGAGGCCCGTTGGGCCAGGCCGTGTCATCGCGTGCCAGCGAGGATGATCGCAGTTCGGATCGCACCAATTGCTCAGCACGGTTTTCCCCGCCGGAGCAGCTAGCGTTCGCAGGAGACCTCCGTGTCGCTCCCCCCACCTGCGACACACGCATCGCTGCCCGGTCCCCCATCTAGCACGTCGTTCCCGAGGCCTCCATACAACGCGTCGTTGCCGGCCAAACCCCTCACGACGTCGTACCCGCCCAAGCCCTTCAGCTGGTTGGCTCCCCCGCTGCCTGTCAGGGCATCGGCGTGACCCGTACCTGACATGCGCTCCACTTCCGCAAGGGTATCTGCACCCTGTCCGGTCGCCGAGCCAGCTGATAGGTTTGCCGTCACGCCGTTGCCGCTCACGTCGAAGACCACGGAGTCCACTCCTGAACCCCCGAGGTTCTGATCCGCACCGGGCCCTGGCCTGAGGGTATCGTCCCCCGTGCCCCCCAAGAGGATGTCGTCCCCTCCAAGGCCTTTCAAGACGTCGTTTCCATCGAGGCCGCATATCACGTCCGGCCCTGCTTTGCCGGTGATGGCATCTGGCCCTGGCGTGCCGATGATCGTGCAGGCTGGGAGGGGCTTCGTGTAGCGGGCCAACGCCATCCGTTCTCCCGTCGACGGAAACAGGTTGGCCGTCGACATCCCGCCAAGGAGCAACCGGCCATCCGAGAGCAGCTCGACCGTGTCAGCCTCGTCGTCCGACCGATTCCCGAACTGGTCGGTGAAGAAGTGCGTTCGCTGCTTACCGAAGACCGGATCGTACACTCCGTTCTTGGTGTAACGAACAAGTCCGAAGTCGTCGGCACCCACAACATCAGCGGAACCGACCGCGAGAATCGATCCGTCGCCCATGACGACGATGTCGGCGAGGCCGTCTCGACCGCCGAAATCCGTGATACTGCGCCCTCCGGTTCCAAACGCTGTATCGACTTCACCGGCAGCCGTGAGCCGCATCACTACGAAGTCGAACGTTGGCCCATCGGCCGGTCCAGCTCCTTTCCAGGTGGTGGCCCCGACGAGAATGCTCCCATTCGCGAGCACGTCGACGGCGCCGCCGGCAGAGTTATTCCCGACTCCGGTCAGCACAAGCCCGTCGCCACCGCCGAATGCAGGATCGGGGTCCCCATCCATCTCCAGTTTGGCGACTACGATCCGATTCGGGGCCTGAGATAATTCACCGACGAGAACCGGCCGACCGGACTGAGTAGTCGCGACGTCGGTGGCTGTCTCCGACAGCGTCCCCGCATCGACCAACACTCCACCGGCTGCCCCGAATGAGGCATCGGGAGCGCCGTCAGATGTGAAGCGCGCAACTGCCATGTCTTGAGTATCGCCGCCCTTCAACGAGAAGCCGGCGACGAGCATCCGGCCCGAAGGATCGACGCGCATGGCGAGAGCCGTCTCAGCCGCGCCGAGATCCACCGTCTCGATGCCGTCGCCCCCACCGAAGGTGGTGTCGACCTCCCCCTCCGATGTCACAGCGAGGATGGCGAAGTCCCCGTTGGCCGAACCTCCCACCCAGTAGCCGCCGCCCACTCGGGCCGCGACACCCACCGCGGAACCGACCTCTCCAAATATCCCTATGCCATCGCCGCTGAATGACGGATCTGGTGCACCTGTTCCGGTAAACCGCATGACCGTCCAGCCAGTACCTACGGCGATGATCTTGCCGCCTGATTCCATCAGGTCCGTTATCCGTCCAAGGTGATCGATGACTAGTTTGCCGTCCTTACTGAAGGACGGATCAAGACCCGCCCATGCGGCACTTGGAATAAGGACGACGTACGTGAGCACAGTACCCAATGCGACTCTCGCCGTGAGTCTCATGCGCACCTCCACATGTCGCCACTCAAAGTTGAGGTGAATGAACACAGCGCCATGAGGAGGTCCGTGCGTCCCCGGTATGCAGGCGTGTACTCCGTCGCCTCTTTCATCAGGAGCTTGCTCATCTGCTTTGCCGCACGCTCACAAGGCCCCCCCAATTCGGACGTGCCCGCAGGCTTGCACATCAGCCGAAGCAGAGCAAGGTCCTACCCCGGAATGCCGTCACAGGACCGTAGGAGACCGGTGAACAGCAGAATTCTGTCCGACGAGCACTGTACGCCCAGAGTCGTCGCGTGTTTCCGCAGGTCAGCGCGCCGGGAGGAATTCGAACCCCCGACCTTCTGATCCGTAGGTATCGAGGCGCGAGCGGTGTGCGACTCAGCGATTCCGCAGGTCGCCGATGAGCGAAACCGCCTCAGCTATCGTCTGTGATCCAGCCGTCAGGTGGGGAACTCGGTCGCTCGGGCTCGCCCGACTACCCTGTTTGCCGGGAAGCCGCGTCCCGGCGGACGCCGGTCCATCTCGCCGTGGCCCTCGAGATCGTTTCCGAGGGCACCCACCCACCAGGAGCGTCGGGCCTCCGGGTCGGACTTCTGCGGAAAGACGTACAGTCGATGGAGAAGCGACCCCGTTCTTGGCGGGAGAAGAGGACACTCACGGGATCGCCTCCTTCCGAAACCCGCTCCAATGCGGCGTTCAGGGCCACCCGATCGAGGTGATCTTCACTCTCGGCCGTGCGCACCTCTGGACCCGATGAAGAGCAACCATTACGAGAAGGAGCGCGAACATGCGCCACATGCGAATCGCAAAGTACGAGATCACCAATGGTTCATTCCAGGACCTCGCCGCCACTGCGAAGTCGGGGCTGCTGCCCAAGTTCCGCGAGCTTCCGGGCTTCGTCCGTTACGGGGTAGCCGACGTCGGCGACAAGTCCCTCATGTCGATCAGCCTGTGGGAGACGCACGAGCAGGCGGAGGCCGCCTCGCCGGTCGCCGCCACGTGGGTCAAGGAGAACATCCAGGACAGCGTGCAGCTGCGCGAGAACTTCGTCGGGGACTTCGCCTTCTACACGGGCATCGACACACCGGCCAAGGTCTGAGCGACCGGGTCTCGGCCGGGGGGAGCCGAGCCCGATCGGGTCGCCCGCGACCACGACAGGGGGTCCACCGCGAGGTGGGCCTCTTCTCGTTGGCATGGCTCGCTCGCGTGCGCGCCGGCGAACCTCAGGGTGGGCACTCGAGCTCGTGCCACGCTGCATTCAGGGGGTCCGGCTGGTGCTTGGGAACGGGGTCGAGGTGGACGTGAGACCAACTGCCCGCCGAGGACTGGGACCTTTGACCCCTTTGCTCGGTGTTCCGGCCAGTACCTTCAGTAGAGGACGCTCCAATGCGAAGAGCGGAGAGGGTATGGACCGGCCCGCCTGGCGCATAGGAAGGGATGACCGAAATGCCAGTTGCTGATCCATCGCTGTCGGCGTGGATGACCCTCTCAGCGCTCGGCATCATCACGCTGGTGGCGTTCCTGGTCTCGTGGGTCCTGACTGATCTCGTCCATCTGCCTCGCGCCGCGTACCTGGCGAGCTTGATGATCGTGACCGCCGCGCTCATGTACGGCTACCTGGCCTGGAGTGGCACCGACGCCGTGGCGTTCCTCACTCGGCACTGGGGCTGGGGCCTCGTCGGGGCCGTGGTCAGCGGTGGCCTTGGTGCCCGAGGGATTGCCATGGCCGCGAACCGCAGGGGCGTTCCCCGCCCAGCGCGGCGAGGTTTCGCCCGCATGTCGGAGGACATCGCGTGGGAGGGCCTGCTCTATGGGGCTGCGGAAGGGGTGCTGCTGTCGGTCCTGCCGGTTCTCGCCGCGTGGCAGTCGTTCGACCTGTTGGGATGGACGGATACGACCGCTGGAGCCATTGGATCGGGTGCGCTGGCCGTCGCTGCCAGCCTCGTGGTGATCTGGGTGCACCACCTGGGATACCGCGAATTCCGAGGGACCCGGCAGATGGTGATGCCGATCATCGGATGCGGGGTGTTGAGCCTGGCGTACATGCTGACGTTCAGCCCGATCGCTCCAGTGGGAGGCCACTTCCTCGGCCACGTCGGCATGGAGACGCGCGGAGTCCCGATGCCTCCCTACTCGAAGTGGCCTGCCGCACCAGGCAAGGTTGGCAGCGCTGTCGCGCCAGCTTGACGCGGATTCGGCTGATTCACATACGGAGACCCCTCGGAACTTCTGATTGATGTATCGACCGGAGGTCCAGGAAAGACTGCTCGCCACACGGTTCCGCCAAGCTCTGCTCGCTCTCACGCCGCTTCTCAGGCGAACCACTCCCCCATCACTGCGTCGCTCGAGGCATGCGGTCAGCGCGCCGGCTCTTCTATGCGCTGGGCCCGATGCCTGTTCGGCTCTTCGCCGTAATAGATAACTGGCTACGGTTCGAGCCGGTTCGGACGGACTAACGAAGCGATCCACCATGGCAGCTTCCCAAAGTGCAGGTGTAGTCCCGGGCTAACCGCGCGAGCCGAGAACCATTGACTTCCCCCGCAAGCCGGAACGAATATCCGTCACGTGGGCCACAGCGGGGCGGGGGATGCGAGGCGTCGTCGTACGCGCCGGTCTCGTCGCCCGGCGTTGACCAAATCGGTGTTCTCCGCTGTCGTGCTCCTCTCGATTCTGCTTCCGGCCGCGACCTCGGCTGGACGGGAGGTGCGAGCGGCGGGCGCAAGCCAGACGTACGTCTACGATCAGGCGGGCCGCCTGAAGGCGCTCGTCACCAGCTCGGTCGCCGTCTACCGGTACGACGCGGCCGGCAACATCGTCTCGATCGAGCGCCGCAGCGCCTCCGTACCGGCCATCCTCGGATTCACACCGGCCTCGGGGGCGCCCGGCACGCTCGTGACCCTGTCGGGCACGGCTTTCTCTTCGACGCCCGCGAACGACGCCCTCACCTTCAACGGCACCCCCGCGACGGTCATCTCCGCCTCGACGACGATGCTGACCGCGAAGGTCCCCGCCGGCGCCACGACCGGCACGCTGGCGGTGACGACGCCGGCCGGGAATGCGACGAGCGCCGACGCCTTTACGGTCCGGAGCTCTGCCGGCCCAACCATCACGAGCGTCAGCCCGACGATCGGGGCCGTCGGCACGACGGTGACCGTGAGCGGAACGCGGTTCGATCCCACGCCTGCGCTCGACACCATCCGTTTTGGATCCATGCCTGCAACGGTGATGTCGGCGACGGCCCAGCAGCTGACCGCGACGGTTCCGGAGGGGGCGGCGTCCGGCCGGATCTCCGTGAAGACGCCGGCCGGCTTGGCGACCGGAGGGGACTTCTTCATCCCGCCCGCGCCGTACACGCCGGCGAACGTCGAGTTCACCGGGCGGACGGCGTTCCCGGGAGTCGGAAGCCTGTCGATTCCTACGGCCGGGCGGGTTGGACTGATGCTGTTCGCCGGGTCGGCCCAGCACCGGCTGACGGTCACGGTCACGAGGCAGACTTTCTCCGACGGGCGCCTTGCCGTCTACGGCCCGGACGGACGGCTGCTTCACGCCTCCTTCGGGATCACGTCGGGGACGTTCGTCGATCCGCTTCGACTGCCCCTGGCGGGAACGTACAGCCTCTTGGTCTTCCCGGGCACCGGCCAGTCGGGTGATGTCGACCTCACGCTCGCGGATATCCCTCCGGACCCGGCGGGCAAGATCACGCCCGGGGGGTCGGCGGTGACCGCGACCACGTCGGTTCCGGGCCAGAACGCGACGCTGACCTTCCAGGGCATTGCCGGGCAGCGGGTCAGCCTGGCGGCCTCGGGCGTCACGTTCCCCGACGGGGATGCCCCCGTCACGATCAGAGACCCTGACGGGAACGTTCTCTTCACGGCGGGGGCGATGCACAACGGCTCGTTCATGGATACGAAGGCGCTGCCCGCGAGCGGCACCTACAGCATCGTCGTCGATCCCTACCACGCGGATACCGGGAGCATCACGCTGCGCCTGTTCGACGTGCCACCCGACGCGACGGGGACGCTCGCGCCCGGTGGGTCGCCCACGACCGTGACGACGACTGTTCCCGGTCAGAATGCTGCGCTGACCTTCCAGGGCACCACCGGGCAGCGCGTCAGCATGACGGCCTCGGGCGTCACCTTCCCGGACGCGGACGCCTTCGTCACGCTGAAGGACCCGGACGGGAGCGTCCTGTTCACGCCCGGGGCGATGCACAACGGCTCGTTCATGGATACGAAGGCGCTGCCCGCGAGCGGCACCTACAGCATCGTCGTCGATCCCTACCACACGGATACCGGGAGCATCACGTTGCGCCTGTTCGACGTGCCACCCGACGCGACGGGGACGCTCGCGCCGGGCGGTTCGCCGGTCACCTTGACGACGACGGTTCCGGGGCAGAACGCGAGCGCGACCTTCGTTGGCAGCGCAGCGCAGACGCTCCGGCTCGCGATCGACAACGTCACGATCGCCGACAGCTCCGTCACCGTCGTGAGGCCTGATCAGCAGACGCTCGCAGGGCCCTTCGACGTTTCGACCACGGGCAGGACGATCGACCTACCCGCCCTGCCGGCCGCGGGCGCGTACGCGATCCGCATCGACCCGACGTTCATGAACACCGGCTCGATGCGCCTGACGCTCACCCAGACCAGCGGAGCCGCGATCCCGACGACGCCGACCGCCGCAGAGGGAGCCGTTGCCGGCACGACCGTGCTCCCCCGGCTCGGCACGTTCGAACGCGCCGCGCGGTCGCGCGCGCGCCCGTCTCCGCGGAAGGGCGAGGCGCCCGCCGAGACGACCGCCCTCACGGGGCGGACGTTGCGCCTGAACGGGCAGCCGCTCGCAGGGGTGACTCTCTCGATGGACGGACGGTCGGTCACCTCGGACAGCTCTGGGCGATTCGTCCTCAAGGGGGTTCGAGCGGGGCACGGCGAGCTCGCGATCGACGGGCGAACTGCGAGCCGCCGGGGCGCGGCGTACGGGGTCTTCGAGGCGGGCGTCGAGGTGGCCGAGGGCGAGACGAACGAGCTTCCGTTCACGATCTGGATGCCGGAGATCGACTGGCGGCACGCAGTGAGCCTTCCCTCCCCCACCCGGAAAGAGGTCGTCCTGACGACGCCGAGGATCCCCGGCCTCGAGGTGCACATTCCTCCTGGAACGGTGATCAGAGACGTGGACGGGAACGTCGTGCGGCGGCTCTCGATCACCCCGATCCCGATCCGCCGGCCGCCGTTTCCGCTGCCACTGCTCGGCGTCGACGTACCGATCTACTTCACCGTGCAGCCCGGCGGCGCCGAGATTTTGCCGCGAGGAGCGTGGATCGTCTACCCGAACTACTACGGCCTGCCACCCGGAGCGCGCCGCGAGTTCTGGCACTACGAGCCGGACGAGGGCTGGTACGTCTACGGACACGGGACGGTGTCGGCGGATGGCAGGCAGGTCGTGCCGGACCGGCGGACGCGAATCGACTCGTTTACCGGCGCCATGTTCAACGGCAGCAACGGGCCGCCGCCGACCGGGCCGAACCACTCGAACAATGCTGACGACGGCGACCCCGTGGATCTCGGCACCGGCCTCTTCGTCCACAAGCCCACCGACCTCGTCCTCCCGGACGTGGTACCGATCCGGCTGACCCGCGTGTTTCGGCAGAACGACGTCGACTCGAGACCGTTCGGAATCGGGACGACCGACTTCTACGACATGTTCCTCTGGTCTGCCCACCAGTACACGGAGGTCGACCTGATCCTCCCCGACGGCGGGCGTGTCCATTACGACCGGATCTCGCCCGGGACCGGCTACTCCGACGCGGTCTTCCGGTCGCTGGCGCCAAACGAGTTCTACGGATCGAGGATCACGTGGGATCAGACCCTGTTCGGCTGGTACCTCCGGCTGAAGGACGGCACCACCTACGAGTTCCCCGCGTACACGCCGCTGACAGCGATCATCGACAGGAACGGCAACGAGCTCCGGATCATCCGCGACTCGAAGAAGCGCGCTACGAAGATCATCTCGCCGAACGGCCGCTGGGTGCAGCTCGCCTACGACTCGGACAACCACGTCGTGTCGGCCACGGACAACGCCGGTCGCGCCGTTGGCTACGCCTACGACGCCTTCGGGCGCCTGACCTCGGTCACGGACGCGGCGGGCGGGGTGACGCGCTACTCGTGGCCGTCCTGCGCCGTTCCCGTCACCGTCGACTGTACGCGGCTCGTCTCGTTCGTCGATGCGAGAGGCACAACCGCGCTCACGAACGTGTACGACGCCGCCGGGCGCCTAACGAAGCAGACGCTGGCGAACGGGGGGAGCTACAAGCTCGGCTACACGCTCAGCGGCGGCGAGGTGACGAAGACGACCGTGACCGACCCGCGCGGGAGCCAGCGGCAGGTGCTGTTTGACTCGAAGCACTTCGTCGTCAAGGACGTCCGAGCCGCCGGGACCAGCCTTGCCCAGACCCGGACCTACCAGTGGGACCCGTCCACGCACTTCCTGACGAAGGAAGTCGACGCTCTCGGCCGGGCGACCACGTACGCCTACGACCAGGCCGGCAACCTCGCGCGCTTGACCCGGCTCGCGGGCACACCAGGCGCGCGGAGCACGGGCTTCACCTACGAGCCGGTCTTCAACCGGGTCTCGACGGTCGAGGACCCCCTGCACCACGTCACCTCCTACACCTACGACGAGCGCGGGAACCTGCTGAAGGTCACGGACCCCACAGGCGCCGCGACGACGTTCACGTACGACCTCTTCGGCGGGCCCGTGACGCGCAGGGACGCGCTCGGCCACGCGTACGCCGCGACGTACAGCTTCGGCGAGCTGGTGCAGCTCCGGGACCCGCTGGGAGACGTCGACAGCTTCGGGTACGACACGCTCGGGCGTCCGGTCGCGCACGTGGATCCGCTCGCCAACACGACGACGTATGCCTACGACGCGCGCGACCGGCTGATCCGTGTCTCCGATCCGGCGGGCACCGTGTCGTACGGCTACGACGCGAACGGCAACCTGACGTCGGTCACCGACCCCCGCGGCTCGAAGACGAGGTTCGCCTACGACCCCATGAACTGGCTCGCTCGCACCACCGATCCGCTCGGAAGGTCGAGCGGACGCGTCTACGACAAACTCGGCAACCTCACCCATTTCACCGATCGGCGAGGCGTCGTCGTCGACTCGACGTACGACCTCCTAAATCGACGAATCTTCACGGGGTCCGGGCGGACCGGAAGCCCCGCGACGTACGAGAGCACCGTGAACTACCAGTACGACGCCGTGAACCGGCCGGTCCGCGTCACGGACTCCGCGGCGGGAACCTTCGACCTGGCCTGGGACGGGCTCGATCGGCTTGCGGGTGAGACATCGCCGGTGGCGGCGGTCACGTACGCGTACGACGCGGCAGGCCGTAGAACGGGCATGAGCGTCACAGGCCTCCCCGCCACGAGCTACACGTTCGACGCAGCCGACCGAGTGGCGACGATCGCCCGCGGGGCGCAGACGGTGACCTTCGCGCGCGACGCGCTCGGCCGCGTCACATCCCTCACGCTGCCGGGGGGCGTCGTCAGGACGTCCGTCTTCGACGCCGCCTCGCGCCTCCAGTCGATCGCGTACAAGCACGGGACGACGACGCTCGGCCAGCTGACGTACGCCTACGACCGCGCCGGGAATCGAATTCGGGCGACCGGGACCTTCGGCGCCCCGGTCCTGCCGGCCGCCGTCGGCTCGATCCAGTACGACGCCGCCGGCGAGCTGACCAAGTGGGGCGCCGCGAGCCTGACCTACGATGCGAACGGCAACGTCCTTTCCGACGGCACGTCCAGCTACGCCTGGAACGCCCGTAACCAGCTGGCGTCGGTCACTGCGAGCGGCGGTACCACCTCGTTCGTCTATGACCCGCTCGGCCGGCGGGCTGCCCGCACCGTCGCCGGCACGACGACGCGGTTCGCCTACGACGGCTTCAACCCGCTGCTCGAGACGGCGGGCTCCGCGGTAACCGCGTCGACCCTCACCGGCCTCGGCCTCGACGAGCTGTTCTCCCGAACCGACGCCGCGGGGCGGCGCACTTTCCTCACCGACGCCCTCGGGAGCACCGTCGCGCTCGCGGACTCGACGGGCGCGATCCGGTCGACCTACCAGTACGGGCCGTACGGGGCGACCGTCGCGGGAGGTAGCGCCAGCCTCAACCCGTTCCAGTTCACCGGCCGCGAGAACGAAGGGAACGGCCTGTACTACAACCGCGCCCGCTACTACCGCCCAGCTTTCGGCCGGTTCATCAGCGAGGACCCCATCGGGTTCCGGGGCGGGAACAACGATTTCTACGTCTATGCCTCCGACAACCCCACCGGCCTGACCGATCGACTCGGCCTCTGCCCCGGCGGCGGCGGCGGCGGTGGCGGCGGCGGTGGCGGTGGCGGTGGCGGTGGCGGTGGCGGTGGCGGTGGCGGTGGCGGTGGCGGCGGCGGTGGCGGTGGCGGCGGCGGTGGCGGTGGCGGCGGCGGTGGCGGTGGCGGTGGCGGTGGCGGCGGTGGCGGTGGCGGTGGCGGCGGCGGTGGCGGTGGCGGTGCCGAGGGAGGCGGAGGCAGCGTGTCCACCGGTCAGATCGTGAACGGCGGGATAGCGGCGGCGGGCGTCCCGGCGCTTGTGGGCACGTTGATCCAGATGAATGGTTCGGTGGAGGCGTACGGCTACGCAGCGACGTACCCTTCGCGTGTAGCAGCTATCGAAGCAGCGGCGTCTGCGGAGGCGGCGACGTGGTTCGCCGCGTCGGCGTGGATCGGCGTCGGCACAGTGGCCCTTGCGGCGATCTCAGCGGCAGGGCCAGGGGTGCCACCACCGCCGCAGGCTGGCGGTTGTAGCGAGTGATCCCGCGCTGAGGCTGGCCAACGTGAAGAGGCTGTTGCAGAAACCCGGTGAGGTCATCGAAGTCGGCGCTGGAGGATCGTCGACCAGTTCGTCGACGAATCCCCAGGCTCGAACGCCGGGTTCAGTTGGATCAAGGGATCCGGCCACATGGGCCCAGCCGTCAGGTCGTGCTCGACCTGCTCGCGGATCCTCTTGTCCCCGATGTGAATGAAGCTCGAGGGCGGCGAGCAGTGGGGGTCCCCGCGGCCCTGCTCACCGACAACGGGTGCGTGTACACGACCTGGCACCAGGAGGGCCGAACGCCATGCAGGTCGAGATGCTCGAACGGGGCATCGAGTTCCGTCACTCCCGGCCCTACCATCCCCAGACCTGCGGCAAGGTGGAACGGTTCCACCAGACGCTGTCCAAGCGCTGTGCGAAACGCCCACCCTGCGTTTCCGCAGGTCGGCGCGCCGGGAGGGATTCGAACCCCCGACCTTCTGATCCGTAGGTATCGAGCCACGAGCGGTGTGCGACTCGGAGTTTGCGCAGGTCGCGGGTGAGCGAAAGCGGCTCAGTTATCGTCTGTGAACCGACGGGTCGAATTGCCGCCCGACAGCTCGCGATGCCGTTCGGATCAGGCTGGTATCTGGACCGTCATGCTGATCCGCCACTTGGTGTTCGCGCCGATGCCCGACCCAAACGTGGCCTCCGTAGCATCGGACTGTAGTCCGCTGTGATCGAATGACGCGACATGGGGACGTTCTCGTACTGGATATGGATCGCTGCCCCGCCGGAGGGCGTCTACGACCTCTACACGGACATCGACCGTATCGGCGAGTGGCAGGAGGGAAAGCCAAGGATCACCGAACGCTCTGGCGACGCCCGGAGGGCTGGCTCCAGTCACGTGACGCGTCGGGGGCCGTTCGCGAGTCGATCCGAGGTGGTTGTCGCCGATCGGCCGACGAGACAGGTAGTGAAGGTGGATGGGCCGTTGGGTCTCCACGCGGAGATCGGGTCGGAGTTCGAATCGGAGAAGCGTGGGACGCGCCTGACGGTCCGGCTCGATGCTCGCTGGGAGCGTCGGGCGCTCGGCCGCGTCCTGGAGTGGGCCGTCTTCAACCAACGAACCGCCAGGCGCGAACTGGACAACCTGAAAGTGATCGCAGAGCGAGAACACCCCGACACGACGCGTCGTATGCCGTGAAGGAATCGTGGAGCGCAAGAGTTTCGGTGGTCACTACCATGCCCGGGTGTGGGGGAGTTTGCTCGAGAGCAAGTAGCACAGAAGGCTGGGGTCCCGGTCGACCTCGCGGCGCTGTGTGTCACGAAGTGATCGAGTTTCGGACGAGAAGTTGGGGCTGAGCACACTCGCTGGTCGTTCAGCGCGCCGGGAGGTGTCTGGTTCCACGACATAGTTCACACCTGTCTCGCGACATCGTGCGCGGTCTCGGGGCAACCAGGACGGAAGACCCGGAAAGGTGCTTCTACCTGGTTTGCGCGCCGGGAGGGATTCGAACCCCCGACCTTCTGATCCGTAGTCAGCGCCGCACTAGCGGTGTGCGACTCGGCGTTTCCGCAGGTCGCTTGCGAGCGAACGCGGCTCGGTTATCGCCTGTGTGTCCGGAGACACAGCTCTCGAAGTGGGCGGCAGCCGTCCCTCCCGATGAGGGCCTCGTCCCTGCGCGCGAATCGCGGCCGGCTCAGCCAGCGGCAACAGACCTGGGGGTCGAGACGTCCGCGGGTCGTACACCTTGGGGGAACTCGCCGGCGGGGAGGCAGCTGACGTCTTCGTCAGTGCTGAGTCCGTCGCAGTGCGGGGCGGACAGCACCCAGATGTACTCGTACGTGTGGTGGCCGGGTCTGAGCGGCGCCATGCGGGGGATGATGAAGAACGACGGGATGTCGGGAAACGCCGGGTTGAGCTCGTGGACCCTGACATCCGTGCGGAACGCGTCGTGGTCCGTCGGGGAGAATGTGTAGGTCTTCTGCTGTCTGGTGCCGCCATCGACCACCACTTTGACCGTGACCTTGGCGAGGATGTCGTCAACTGGGTTCGGGTGCAGGGGCACATACCCTGGCGGGTAGACGGCGTCGGAGCCATCGGCACCAAAGTAGTTCATCGCCGGCCGCCAATGTTCGCCCGTCGTGAAACCTTCACAGAACGGGAGGGCGAACTGCTCCGGAACGCCGAAGAGTTCGTTGAAGCTGACCCCGGATAGTGGATGGACACAGTTGTTCTCTCGGGTCGGTCGCGCGGCACTCGCGGCAGGCACCGCCACGGCGAGTGATGCTGTGACCGCTGCCGCCACAGCAACGGCTCGACGGAGAAGCGTAGATGTCTTCATGGAACCCTCCTCGCGGGCTCAACCCGATGCTCGCGCTGACAAGGACTCGCTGGAGCACTGGATGGTTGGCGGGCTCCTGTTCTGAGCCCCCAGATGACGCTCGAACGACACCAACCTCCTCCCTGAGCGCTCATCACCACGGGCGGCCGGCAAACGCCGGCCGACTCTCCCGCGTCAGCACTCTTGACATGAACCCCTGAGCGCGGCGAATCCTTTACTCCGGAACGGCCAAGTTGGAGTGCGGGACATGGACGCGGCGCTCGTGTTCTGCCGAAGCAGACAAAAAGCGCGCCGGGAGGGATTCGAACCCCCGACCTTCTGATCCGTAGTCAGACGCTCTATCCGGACTGAGCTACCGGCGCAAGGTGGGTAGGACCGTTGGTTGGACCACGGTCCGGCCAGGAAGGATACCCGCCGACGCCGCGGAACCGACCGGGTAGCAGGCCGCGAAGCTGGGTAGACCTTCCGGTAGCCCGCAGTGAGGAGACACATGCATTTGGAATGGCTCCTGGCCGGGCCGATCCTTCGCAGGACCGAACCGGGGCAGGTCTGCGTCTGGCTGGCGACCTCGGCTCCGGCCGACGTCCGCGGCGAGGTCCTGCGTCTGGAGGCGAACCGGGCGGCGGACGTCCTCGGGACTGGCCGGGCCGAGTCGGTCCGCCTCGGCGAGCGGCTGTTCGTCCATCTCGTCCGGATCAGGCCGGACGAGGGCGGGCGCTTCCCGACCGACGAGGTGCTCGCCTACGACCTGGTCGTCGACGGGGAGCGGCGACTGCGTGACCTCGGCCTTCTCGACGGGGAGCACCGCATCGCCTACCGCGACTTCCCCCTGCCCACCTTCTTCATCCGCGAGCGAACCGAGCGGCTCGCGCTGCTGCACGGTTCGTGCCGGAAGCTCCACGCGGGCGGCGAGGACGCGCTCGGCGCGGGGGACGCCCTCGTGCACCGATTCGCCGGGGACGTCGAGCACCGCCCGTCCGCGCTGTTCCTCACCGGCGACCAGATCTACGCGGACGACGTCGCCGGGCCGCTCGCCCGGCACCTGACCGCGCTCGGGCGCGAGCTGCTCGGCCGGGCCGACGACGTCCCGGGCCTCCCGCCGGCCGAGGAGATCCCGGTGTGGGGACGTAAGGAGCTCGTCCAGGAGCGCGCCTGCTTCACTGGCCCGTTTTCGTGGAACCACCTGATGGAGCTCGGCGAGTTCATGGCGATGTACGTCCTGTCGTGGAACGAACGGAACTGGCCCGAGCATCTGCCGACGGCGAGCGAGCTCGAGGTCGAGGGCCGGAACCCGCTCGCCTACCGCCGCCAGCACCGCAAGCAGCTGCGTACGCTCGAACGCACGCGCGCGGCGCTCCCCCGCGTCCGCCGGCTGCTCGCCAACACGCCGACGTACATGATCTTCGACGACCACGACGTCACCGACGACTGGAACATCACCGGGAGCTGGCGAACGAAGGTCGAACGCTCCCCGAGCGGACGCCGGATCGTGGCGAACGCCCTCGCGGCGTACTGGGCCTTCCAGGGATGGGGGAACGACCCCAAGCGCATCGACGGCGAGGTTCGCAGCGCAGTCGAGGGCTACGCGGACGGCTCGGTCGGCGCCGACGAGTTCGAGAAGGTCATGTGGTCGTTCGACCGGTGGACGTTCGTCGCCCCGAGCGACCCGCCCGCCCTGTTCCTCGACACCCGGACCAGGCGGCACTACGACGCCCCCGAGGCGGGCTCGCGCCTCATCGAGCCGGACGGCTTCCGGGCCGAGGCGGAGCTCGCCCGCGAGTTCGGCCACCGACCCGGAGAGCCGCTGCTCATCGTCTCCGCGGTGCCCGTATGCGGCCTGGAGATCGTCGAGCGACGCCAGCGCTACGCCGACCTGGTGGTGGGGCCTTACGCGATCGACTTCGAGGCCTGGCACTCGAACCTCCAGGGGTTCGTCGACTTCGTGCAGTTCCTCCGGGACGACCTGAAGCTCCCGTGGGGCGTGTTGCTGTCGGGCGACGTGCACTACGGATTCACGGTCGACGTCACCGTCCGTGAGGATGGACGGTCGATTCCGCTCACGCAGCTCGTGTCGAGCCCCCTCCACCACAGCGGAACAGTGAGCCGCGTCGTCCTCACCGCCATGGGCATCCTGTCCCGGGAGCGCCACGAGCGCGTCGGATGGGACCATTCGCCCGAGCTCCGGAAGGAGAGCCGGCTCCGCCGCAGGATCCTGGAACGGCCCTCCAACCAGGACGAGTGGAACGACGACTCGCCGGTGTTCGTGCTGCCGAAGATGGCCAAGCGGGTCGGCGTCGTCGAGCCGCCCCGATACCTCGAGTGGCGCGACTATGCCCAGATCGACGAGGCGAGCACGCCGCTCGTCGGGCTGAACAACATCGGCTGGGTGTCGCTCTCCGGCACTTCGCTGACCCACCGGCTGCTGGCGCGACAGCACGGCCGGATCCGGCACTTCACGACCCACGTGGACGTCGCGCGGGACGACTCGACGCAGGACATCCCCGAGATCGGCTGACCGACCCGGCCGCCTCGCGCGCCACGACCCTCCACGGCACGTTCGACGGCGCGGAGCAGTCGGACCGGCTCGGATCATGCGGTCAGCGGAGGCGAAGGTCCGATCGGTCGTGCGTCATGAGGAGCCCCGCGACCGCGTAGTCGAGCACCCGTGCATGCCCGATCCGGCAGTCCCGGGTCGCGTAACCGGCGACCGGACGCGGGACGTCGCGCGCCGCGGCGCGGACCCTGCTGGTGCCGATGGCGGCGGCCAGGTCTCGGAAGGCCGACACGGCCTGCACCAGGAACCCTTCGTCGAATGTCGCCGGCAGTGCGCTCGTTCCGAGGAACGGCGCCGTCATGAGGTTGTCCATGGGGACGACAAGGTCCGGGAGCAGATGATGAAGCGTCTTCGACGTCACGACCCACTTGCGCGTGGTGGGCTTGATGTCCCGCACGGCGTCGAACAGCTCGAACAGGTCGGGAACTCGGCGGGCCGGCAGACGCAGGATCGAGACTCCCTCCCAGGGCTCCAGCAGGGGCGCGACGCCACGAAGCGTGCTCGCGACGCGGCCGCGATCGAACGGGGTTCCCCGGAAGGCCTTCCACCGGACGAGCGACGAGCAGAGGGCGTCGACGTAGTCGTCGTTCCCGAGCGCCGGGGCCGCGCCTCCCGCCGCCCGGGCCAGCCGGGTGCATTCGGCCTGCCACCGGTCGGGCCACCAGCCCGGCGACGCGAGCATCGCCGACCAGGATCGGTCGAACTCCTCCGCGACCGCCGCTGCTCGTTCCGCTTGCCCCACTCCGCGCCTCCCCACCGGTCTCGCCGGACGACATCCTGCGATTCGGGTCCGACACCTATTCTGCTTGCCTCCCTGTTCCGTTCGATGGGACGCGACTAGGCTTCCCGGCGGGGGGTCGTCGCCTCCTCGACGGGCGACGCGGCATGGAGACCACACAGAGCACCGAGGTCGAATCGGGGCCGTCCGTCCGCACGTTCCTGATCGCGGACATCCGCGGCTACACGGTCTTCACGGCGGAGCGCGGCGACGAGGCGGCCGCGCAGCTTGCCGCGCGGTTCGCCACGGCGGCGCGCGAGGTGGTCGCCGCGCACGGGGGCCAGGTCCCCGAGCTCCGGGGCGACGAGGCGCTCGCCGTGTTCGAGTCGGTCCGGCAGGCCATCCGGGCCGCGGTGGCGCTCCAGCGCCGGTTCGTCGACGAGACCGTGGCCGACCCGACCCTGCCGATGCCCGTCGGGATCGGGATCGACGCCGGCGAGGCCGTTGCGGTCGAGGACGGGTACCGCGGTGGAGCGCTGAACCTGGCGGCGCGCCTGTGCGCCATGGCCGCGCCGGCGGAGATCCTGGCCAGCCGGGAGGTCGTCCATCTCGCGCGCAAGGTCGATGGCGTCGCGGTCGTCGAGCGCGGCGCCTTCTCGCTCAAGGGCCTCGCCGAACCGGTGCAGGTCGTCCGCCTTCGGGCGGAGGCGGACGACCCGGCCGAGGACCTGGCCTTCCGGCGCGCGCTGGGCCCCGCGGCCGCCCGGCTGACGCCGGCCGTCCCCGGCGCCATGCCCGCCAACCCCTACAAGGGACTCCGGGCCTTCGAGGAAGCCGACGCGGCCGACTTCTTCGGCCGCGACCGCCTGATCGCCCAACTGCTCGAACGGCTCGGCGAGTCGCGGTTCCTCGCCGTCGTGGGCCCGAGCGGCAGCGGAAAGTCCTCGGTGGTCCGGGCCGGGCTGCTGCCGGCCCTCCGCCGGCGTGCGCTTCCCGGGTCCGACGACTGGCGGATGGCCGAGATGTTCCCCGGGGCCCACCCGCTGGAGCAGCTCGAGGCCGCGCTCCTCCGCGTGGCGGAGAACCCGCCGAGCAGCCTGCTGGAGCAGCTCGAGCGCGACGACCGGGGACTCGCCCGAGCGGCGGCCCGGATCCTGCCCGCCGGGGGGGACGCCGAGCTGCTGCTCGTGATCGACCAGTTCGAAGAGGTCTTCACCCTGGTCGCCGACGAGGCCGCGCGGGTCCACTTCCTGGAGAGCATCCAGGCGGCGGTGACCGACCCGCACACCCGGCTCCGCGTGGTGGTCACGCTCCGCGCCGACTTCTACGACCGTCCGCTCCGCTACCGCGGCTTCGCGGAGCTGCTGCAATCGCGGGTCGAGGCCGTGGTCCCGCTGTCGCCGGAGGAGCTGGAACGGGTGATCGCCGGCCCGGCCAAGCGGGTCGGCGCGCGGCTCGAGGACGGGCTCGTCGCGCGGATGATGGCCGACGTCGGAGACCAGCCCGGCGGCCTCCCGCTCCTCGAGTACGCCCTCACGGAGCTGTTCGAGCAGCGCGAGGGGAACGTCCTCACGCTCGAGCGGTACGACGTCATCGGGGGCGTTCCGGGGGCGCTCGGACGGCGGGCCGAGGAGCTCTACGCCGGCCTCGACGACGAGGGCCGGGAGGCATGCCGGCAGGTGTTCCTGCGGCTGGTGTCGCTCGGCGAGGGAACCGAGGACACCCGGAGGCCCGTGCACCGCGCGGAGCTGCCGGGGATCGACGCGCCGGTCACCGCGGCGATGCTCGACCCGTTCGGCGCTTCGCGGCTGCTCTCGTTCGACCGGGACTCGCGGAGCGGCGAGCCGACGATCGAGGTGGCCCACGAGGCCCTGCTCACGGCCTGGCGCCGGCTCCGGCGATGGATCGACGACGCCCGCGAGGACCTGCGCGTCGAACGCCGTCTGGGGCTCGCCGCCCAGGAGTGGGTCCAGTCGGGACGCGAGCAGTCGTTCCTCGCCAGCGGCTCCCGTCTCGAGCAATTCGACGCGTGGCGGAACGACGCAGGGCTCGCGTCGACGGCGGAGGAGAACGAGTTCCTCGACGCCTCCCTGGCCGAGCGGGACCGGGCGCTCGCCGAGGAGGAGACGCGGGCGGCCAGAGAGCGGGCGCTCGAGCGCCGATCGCTCCGCCGGATGCGCGCACTCGTCGCCGTCCTGGCGGTAGCCGGGCTGATCGCGGGAGCGCTCACGCTGTTCGCGTTCGGCCAGCAGGGCCGGGCCGAACGCGAGAGCCGGGTCGCGCTGGCCCGCGAGCTGGCGGCTGCGTCGGTGTCCAACCTCGCCGTGGACTCGGACCGAAGCATCCTGCTGGCGCTCGAGGCCGTCGACACCACCAGGGGCACGGACGAATCGGTCCTGCCGGAGGCGGAGGAGGCCCTGCACCGCGCCGTCGGGGCGTCTCGCGCCGTGCTGCGTGTCCCCGGGCTCGGCGGGTGGGTCGACTGGAGTCCGGCCGGCGACATGTTCGTCACCGAGGGACCCGAGAACACCGGCACGATCGACATCCGGGATCCCGAGACGGGTGAGTCCCTCCGCTCGTGGCACGGACACGACGTCGACGTCAACGGGGTGGCGTTCAGCGCGGACGGCTCGATGCTCGCGACGACGGGCGACGACGGCGCCGTCCGGGTGTGGGACCCGAGGACCGGCGAGATGCTCGGAGAACTCGACGGGCCCGACGCCCCCGTCCTCGGGCCGTCGTTCAGTCCGGACGGCTCCCTCGTGGCCGCGACGTGGATCTTCGACGACGCAGCCCGGATCTGGAACTGGCGGACCGGCGAGATCACGGCCACGATCGACGTTCCGGGGGCGTTCGCGACGGCGTTCAGTCCGGACGGCGGACGCCTGGCCGTCGCGACTGAGGACGCGCGGGCGCTGGTCATCGAGGTTGCATCCGGCGCCGAGGTGTACTCGGCGGGCGGCCAGGAGTTCGAGGTCACCGACGTCGACTGGAGCCCCGACGGCATGTGGCTCGCAACGTCGAGCGGCGACGGAACGGTCGCGATCCGGGCGGCCGATACGGGCGACACCGAATTCTTCCTGGCCCACGACGCGGCGGTGACCAACGTGGACTGGAGCGCCGATTCGCGCCGTCTGGTCACCGGCGGGAGCGACGGGCTCGTCAAGATCTGGGACATCTCCAAAGACGGCGGCCGCGAACTCATGGCGCTCGCGGCCCAGGACACCGCCCCGGGAATCACCGGCGTCGCCTACTCCCCGGACGGCGGCCGGGTCCTGACCGGGGACATCGAGATCACGGCGGCCAGGATCTGGGACGTGAGCATCGCGGGCGATGCCGAATGGACGAACGTCCCCTCGGGGGACGTATTCAACAGCGTCGCGTTCACTGCGGGCGGGGACCTGCTGGCGGAGACGCCGGGCGGCGCCATCCGGGTGTGGGACGCCGAGACCGGACGAAGGATCCGCGATCTCGACCGCAGCGGACCTCCACCCGACCGCGAAATCGTCGACGACATCGAGCCCAGCCCGGACGGAAGGCTCATGGCCGCCGTCGTCGACGGTGGCGTCCAGGTGTCCGAGGTGGCGACAGGCCGGGAGCCCTTCACGGTCAGAAGCGACGGCTTCGCAACCGACGCGTCATGGAGCCCCGACGGCCGCCTGCTTGCGATCGCCGTCCCGGACAGCGGCAGGACGCTGATCTTCGACCGGACCGGCAAGGAGCTGACGCACCTCGAGGAGGGAGGCCGGCTCGGCCCCAGCGCGGTCACGTTCAGCCCGGACGGCCGCCTGCTGGCAACCGCCGTCTGGCCGATCGGCCGGCCTGATCCGACGGGCGAGCGGATCCGGATCTGGGACTGGAAGAGCGGGACCATCATTCGAACGATCGACGCGCCGGCAGAGGCCCTGGCGTTCGATCCGAGGGGGGACCGGCTCGCCGTGGCCGGGCGGGACGGGGGCGAGATCCTGTCGGCTGCCACCGGCGACGTCGTCACGACCCTGGCCGGCGGCGCGGAGGGGCTCGGCGACATCGACTTCTCGCCGGACGGAACGCTCGTCGCCGGGGGCGGGCCCGATGGAACGGTCCGGCTGTGGGACGCCGCAACGGGCGTGCGAATGCTCGAGCTCGACCACGGCGAACCCGTCACGGACGTGGCATTCAGCGCCGACGGGCGCAAGCTCGCCTCGGCGGGAGCCGGCGGAATGATCCGGGTGTGGGCCCTCGACCTCGACGACCTCGTCCGCATCGCGCGCGGCGAGCTCACCCGTGAGCTCACTCCCGGTGAGTGCCGGCAGTTCCTCCACGGGCCCTGCCCCGCCTCGACGCAATCCTGAGCCGACCCGGCCGGCGCGACTTCAGACGATCCCGCGCCGGATCAGGTTTCGGTCGGAGCGCACGCGGACTCCTCCCAATCCCCGGCCACCTCGCGGGCAGAGGCGGGGGCGGGCGGCGCCAGGGGGTCGAGGATCAGTGGCGGCAGCGGCTCCTGGTCGAACCGGAACTCGTTCAGCAGGTCGCCGAGGGCGGGGAGCGCCTCCCGCACCGTCGGACGGGGGTCCGGCCGGCCGTCGGTCGCCGGGTCCAGCCGCTGCTGCCCGAGGAACAGGTCCTCGATGAGCTTCAGGTACGCGTCGTGCGACAGCGTCTGGTGGTCGATGGTCCCGCCGCGCGCCCATGGGCTGATCAGGATGCCGGGCACGCGGATGCCGTATCCGTTCAGATCGACCTGCTGGGGCGGCACGTGGTCGTAGAAGCCGCCCCAGTCGTCCCACGTGAGGAAGACGGCCGTGGACTTCCAGTCGGGCCCCTCCATCGCGGCGTTGACGACGTTCGTGACGTGGCACACGCCGCGCCAGATCTCGTGGCGAGCTCCGGCGGGGTGCTCGCCGACGCCCTCGTAGGGAACAACCCACGTGACCGACGGCAGCGTGCCGGCCGCCGCGGCCTCGTAGTACGTCGACAGGCCCCGGAGGTTGTGGAGCTGGTAGTTGTGGCGCACGGTGGTGAACCAGGCGAGCGGCATCTGCGTGGTCTTGGAGGCCAGCGGGCCGCCCGAACAGGGGCCCCGGCGGGGGATGCACGTGTCGTCCCCCACGTAATAGGACCAGCTCACGCCGGCCCGGTGCAGCAGGTAGGTGATGTCCGTCCACCCGAACATCGCCTCGTCCTCGCCGGCGTCCATGCGTCGCTTCTGGTCGCTCAGGACCAGGTCGGAGCTGCAGGTCATCGGATTCAGCGGGTTCGTGCAGCTGGCCGCCCACCCGGACACCAGGTACAGGTGCGCCGGGAGCGTCCACGAGTCCGCCGGCGCGAACATCCGATCCTGCAGCACGAAGTGGTCGGCGTACGCCCAGTAGTTCCCGAGCTCGTTCCGCGTGTGGTAGCTCATGACGTCCGGCTGGCCCCCCGGCCCAAGGAACGGCGCGCACTCGGGCTTGTCCCGGTGCACGGCACACGCCGATCCTGGACCGGACCACGACGCGGACGAACCCGTTCATCCTCCCGCCGTTCACGTCCGCCTCCGAGGCGAGCACGTTGTGCGGCCCCGCGATCTGGCGCTGGTTCGTCGTGTGGTACGGACGAGCGCAGTGCTCCAGCACGGGGTCGGGCACGCAGACGGAGGGATGGCCGTCGACCATCGGGATGCCGTTCGCACCGGGATAGGTCCCGAAGTACGAGTCGAACGAGCGGTTCTCCTGGACGATGAAGATCACGTGCTTGATGCGGCGCCTGGCGATGCTGAGCGGCGACCGGTCCGCTGATCGCTCCCCCGTGGACACGGCCGGCCCCGGCCCCGGCCCCGGCCCGCCACGGCGGACGAGCGGCCCGGCTCCAGAGCGACGGTTCCGCCGACGAGCAGAGTGAGCCCGACGGCGAGCACCACGCCGCGCCTGATCCTGCCGACGAACCGCAAGGTTGCCCTTCCTCCCGGAATGGATGGCGCCCCGACCGCGAATGAGGGCCCCGGCATCTTTGACCAACCCGCCAGGCGTGTTCAACCCCGCTGGCGATCGACCGTATCGACACGCGTCGGTGTCCTTCGACGGGCAGATGCCGTACTATCTATGTCCGTACCATCTGTTTGCGCATAGCTAAGTCCGCGGTCGCGCCGCCCGGCGCCTCGCGGTCGACGACCGGGGGGGTACCCATGGTGAAGTTTCGGTTCGGCACGTTCCGTCCTGTCAGGGCTGGCCTCGCGACGGCGACGGTGCTCGTGATCGCGTCGGGGGTGTACCTGCAGCCGGCCATGGCGTCCAACCCTGACATCAAGCAGTACACGACCAGCGTCGCCCCCGCGAGCGTGGGCGCCGGATCGATCGGCCACCTACACGTTGACCATCTCCAACGTCGCGTCGAGTCCCCAGAGCCTGGGGTCGGTGAACCTCAATGCGGCGACGAACGCGACGACCTCGGCCCACTTCTCGTTCCTGAAGCCGACGCCGGCGTCGGGGTTCCCCCAGGCGTTGGCGCAGCCTCTCCGGGACGGCACGACCCCGGTCGGATCGGCGACGCTGCGGAACACCGGGCTGATCGAGGTGCGCAACCTCTCGCTCGCCCCGGGCCACTTCGCGACGATCAGCTTCCGTGCTGAGGCGCCGTGTCAGGGCAACGGGCTGAGCTACTCCTGGACGTCGCTGGTCAAGCAGTCCAACGACTTCAACGGGCAGCCGGGGAACAACTACAACCTGGTGGGCTCCGCCGCTGCGACGACCGTGACGGGGGTCTGCCATCTCGCGTTCTCGGCCCCGCCGCTCAGCACGAACGTCGGAGACCCGATCAGCGATGCGCTGTTCTCGACCGGCGGACCGGTCCGTGTCGCGGTGATGAGCCAGACGGCCGCCTCGACGCCGGCGTCGACCCTGGTCACCTTCTCCACGGCGTCGGTCACGATGTCGGCAACCGACGTGCTCGGCTCAGCGCTCGCGCTCCAGGGCACGACCACCCGGTCGGCGGTGTCCGGCGTCGCGTCGTTCGCGAACCTCTCGATCGACGACGGCAACCATCGCCTGTTCCTCCACGCCGCACCGACAAGCGCGACCGCCGACGGGATCGCCGCCGCGGGCGCGGACTCGGGTGTCTTCGACGTCACGAACGCGAACGCCGACTGCGCGCACCCCAAGCCCAGTGGCCCGTCCTGCACCGGCGGAGTGCCGGACAGCAACGGGTCGACCAAGGCCGTGGTGAAGACCGATGCGACGTCCGGCTTCCTGGCCGTCACGCTCGACGTGCAGTTCTCGAGCCTCACGACGTGCCCCGGATCCACGTACGTCCTGCCGCCGAGCGACGGCGTCACCTACGACGTCTACGGCGGGTCGGGAGCGCTCACGCTCGAATACACGGTCCTGCAGCCGGACCGCCCGGCGAGCCAGTTCGAGATGTGCTACGCGTCGACCGCGGCGTTCAACACGCCATCGGGCCCGGCCGGGACGTTGACCGACGAGAGCGGCGACACCTACTTCATCGGACTGCTGCTCCCGTGCAAGTCGGCGCCGGCGCCCTGTTTCGTGGGCCCGACGACCTCCGGGAACCAGAACAAGGTCGTCACCCTGACGGCGCGGCTCCCCGCCGAGGGAGACCGTTGGACCCATTGATCCGGCGGATCGGCGGAGTACGTCTGGAGGCGCCCCGGGGTGATGCCCGGGGCGCCTTCCGTTTCAGCACGGCCGCAAATGGTCCCTTCTGGGAAGGCCACGCACGGACGTAGACTCGACCGGTGCAAATCTGTCCGAAGTGCGGCGAAGAGAACCCGGATAGGTTCCCCCTCTGCGGGTTCTGCGGAACCAAGCTCGCGCCCGAGATCCAGGCGGAGGAGGTCCGCAAGACCGTCAGCGTGATCTTCACGGACCTCAAGGGGTCGACCTCGCTCGGCGAACGCCTCGACCCGGAGAGCCTCCGCGAGGTGCTCTCGCGGTACTTCAACGCGATGAAGGTCGTGCTGGAGCGCCACGGCGCGTCCATCGAGAAGTACATCGGTGACGCCATCGTGGCCGTGTTCGGCCTCCCGCGCATCCGCGAGGACGACGCGCTCCGGGCCGTGCGAGCCGCGTTGGAGATGCGGGATGCGCTGGTCCGTCTGAACGAGGAGCTCGAATCGCACTGGCACGTTCGGCTCCAGAACAGGACGGGTGTCAACACGGGCGAGGTCGTCGCCGGAGAGGTCCACGCGGGGCAGCATCTCGTCACGGGCGACGTGATGAACACCGCCGCCCGGCTCGAGCAGAACGCGCCCACCGACGAGATCCTCATCAGCGAATCGACGCTCCGCCTTGTGCGCGACGCGGTCGAGGTGGAGGAGGTCGAGCCCCTCGAGCTGAAGGGGAAGGCCGAGCGGACCCCCGCCTTCCGCCTGCTCGCCGTCTCGTCGCAGGAAGGCGTGGCGCGGCGAACGGACACGCCCATGGTGGGACGGGCGGAGGAGATGGACCGCGTCGTGGCCGCGATGGAGCGCGCGTTCGACGAGGGGCGGCCGCAGCTCGTCACGATCCTCGGCCCGGCGGGCGTCGGGAAGTCACGGTTCCTGGCGGAGCTCGTTTCGCGAGCGGGCGATCGGGCCAGGGCGCTGCGAGGCCGCTGCCTTTCCTACGGCGAGGGCATCACGTTCTGGCCGCTCGGCGAGATCCTTCGGGAGGCCACGGGGACGACCGGCGATTCCCACGACGCCGCGCGGACGAAGGCGGAGCTCGACCGGCTGATGGTCGACGCGGGGAGCGGCGTCGCCGAGCGGCTGGGCGCCGTGATCGGCCTGTCGGATGCGACGTTCCCCGTGCAGGAGACGTTCTGGGCCGTCCGGACGTGCCTGGAGACCCTGGCCCGCGGGGAACCGCTGATCGCGATCGTGGAGGACATCCACTGGGCAGAGTCGACGTTCCTCGACCTGATCCGGTTCGTCGTGGATTCCGGCTCTGCGCCCCTGCTCGTCATCTGTTCCTCGCGCCCCGATCTCGTCGACAACCGGCCCGAGTGGGTCGAGGAAGGCGACAACTCGGTGGCGATCACGCTCGACCCGCTGTCGGAGGAGGAGTCCTCGCAGGTCGTTGAGAACCTCCTCGGGAATGCGGCGCTCGATCCCACCGCCAAGGCCAGGATCATCGAGGCCGCGGAAGGCAACCCGCTGTTCGTCGAGCAGATCCTGTCGATGATGGTGGACGACGGTCTGTTGGCCCCGGACGAGCACGGCGCGCTGACGCTCGTCGCCGACCTGGCCACATTCACGATCCCACCGTCCATCAACGCGCTGCTCTCGGCCCGTCTGGATCGCCTGAGCGGCACGGACCGGGCGGTGATCGAGCGTGGGGCGGTGATCGGACAGGTCTTCTTCCGGGGAGCCGTGGAGGTGCTGGCTCCCGAGCCCATCCGCGAGCATGTGAAGGCCAGCATCGAGAGCCTCATCGAGAAGCAGCTCGTCCGGCCGGTCGAGTCGTACATCGCCGGCGAAGATGCGTACAAGTTCCAGCACGTCCTCATCCGGGACGCCGCCTATCACGGGCTGCTGAAGCGTCGCCGGGCGGAGCTCCACGAGCGGTTCGTGGACTGGGCGGAGCGCGTCGACCCGGAGGGGGGGCTCGAGTTCGGCGAGATCCGCGGTTACCACCTGGAACAGGCGTACCTGACGAGGACCCAGCTCGGGCCCACAGACGACCACACGCGCTCGGTGGGGATCCACGGGGCGGGCTACCTGTCGGCTGCCGGGAAGCGGGCCCAGGCGCGGGGCGACATGCCGGCGGCCGGCAACCTGCTCCAGCGGTCGGCCGCCCTGCTGCCGAGCGACGACGCCTCCCGTCCCCGGCTCCGGCTCGATGCCGGCGAGGCGCTCATCGAGGTCGGCGAGTTCATGCTGGCGGATGGCGCCCTCGGGGAGGCGCAGGAAGCCGCGGCGGGACTCGGGCAGCAGGGGCTGGAGATGACGGCCGACCTCGTCCGCCGGGAGATGCATTTCCTGACCGAAGGCGAGGGAACCGAAGAGGAGCTGCTCACGCTGGCCACCAGCAGCATCGCGAGACTCGAGGAGCTCCAGTTCCATGAAGGCGTGGCCAGGGCCTGGCGACTGGCCTGGATCGTCCACGCCAACGCCAGCAGGAACGGCGACGCCGAGATCGCTGCCCGCCAGGCCATCGATGCCGCCCGGCTCGCGGGGGACAACGTCATGGAGCGACGGTTCCTGAGCTCGCTCGCGTTCGCGGCGCTGTACGGCCCGACCGCGGTCGCCGACGCCATCGCACGTTGCGAACAGATCTTGGTCGACGCTGCCGGCGACCGCAAAGCCGAGGCCCTCACGCTGTCGGTCCTCGCGCGTCTGCTCGGGATGCAGGGAGAGTTCGACCCCGCACGTCAGCTCTACCAACGGAGTCGCGCCTCCCTGGAGGAACTCGGGTGGAAGCTGCACGCCGCGCTCACGTCGCTGGTTTCGGGGCCGCTCGAGATGTCGGCCGGCGACCTCGCCGCCGCCGAAGCGGAGCTCAGCCGCGACTACGAGACCCTTCAGAAGATGGGGGAACGGAGCTACATCTCGACGACCGCCGCATGTCTCGCCGAAGCCAAGTACCGGCAGGGCCTGTTCGGCGAGGCGGAGGCGTTCTCCTTGATCAGCCAGGAGGTCTCCGCGCCCGACGACGTCGCGTCGGAGGCCCTCTGGAGATGCGTCCTCGGGAAGGTCCTCGCCCAGGCCGGAAAACAGGAGGAGGGAGAGGCGCTGGTTCGCGAGGCGCTGAAGCTGATCTTGCGGACCGACGACCTGAATCAGCAGGGCGACACGCTGCTCGACCTGGCGGAGGTGCTCTCCCTCTCCGGCCGTCGGGAAGAGGCCTCGGGGGTGCGGGCCGAAGCGATGGCGCTGTTCGAGCGCAAAGGGAATGTCGTCGGGGCTACCCGAGCCCGCAGCGCGCTGGCACGGGCGTAGGTTTCATTCCTCGAATACGGGCGTACTTCGGCCCACAGGCTGGCGCGGTGCATGTATCGGTACGTCGACGCCGTCGGAACTGGCGGAGACGGCGCGATTCGAACGCGCGAGGGAGCTATGAACCCCCTAACCGCTTAGCAGGCGGCTGCTTTCGGCCACTCAGCCACGTCTCCGGGGCGATTGTACGAAACGGCTGCGAGTGCCCCTGCACGGCGCTCATGAGGGCCTGCGTCGGATGCCCGTTCGGGCTGGTATACCCATCTCTGACCGCAGACAGCGAGCAAGGGGGAAGGCATGGCGTTCGGCCGCGCGGACGTTCTACGGGGGGGCTGCCCTTCCCACGTGCGCACCGCGGTTGCGATCGCGCTCGTCGGATCCGTCGCCGCGTCGCCTCCTCGCTCCGCCCGCGCACGCGAGGCCGCTGACGGCGCAGGTGTCCAAGCCGGCCACCGCCCGCGCCGAGTCCCCCGTCGAACAGTGCCGCGATCCCGGCACGCCGGCCTGGTTCCACGACGCGATCGTGGCCGCGATCCGGGTCTCGGGCGACATCGAGCCCTCGTGGGCCGATTCGAAGTACGTCCCCAAGATCATCTGCTGGCAGGGAACCGGGTTCCGGAAGGACTTCAAGGCCAAGGGTGGGCCGCGTCACGTCTGGCACGGCATGTTCGCCATGACCGCCGAGGAGATGCAGACGATCTTCGGCGCGTGGATGACCCGGACGCGGGGCGCCTTCCGGCTCAGCCAGGCCTGCTTCGTGCGTGGGTGGGATGCCTGCGACCACGACGCCGGCAACACCGCCACCGCGCAGCAGCTGATCGCCGGGCTCCGGTGGATCTGGCTGAACTTCGGCACCCCGGAGGCGGCGTGGCGCCACATCGTGAAGACGCGCCGGTTCGACTCGTATCCCCGGCAGGGGACGTTCGACAAGCCGGCCAGCCTGCCGCTCACGAAGTGCCCGGTCCGGGGGAGCAACGCGTACAAGGACGACTTCGGCCAACGGCGGACCGTCGGCGGCTACCACCCGCACTGGGGGAACGACATGGGCGCCGCCATCGGCACGCCGATCGTGGCGCCGTTCGACGGGTTCGTCGTGCACCACTCGGACAACTGGTTCGCCGGGAACTACGTCACGGTCGTCGGCAAGAAGGGCTACGACCGGAACGGCCACCTCTCGAAGTTCGGCGAGGACGGCTACGTGGAGGCGGGAACGGTGATCGGCTACGTCGGCGAGACCGGCGATGCGTCGGATCCGCACGACCACTTCGAGTGGCACCCATGGGTGGTACCGAGCCCGCTGCACCAGGCGCCGTCGGGGTTCACCCGGGTCATGGACGCCATCGACCCGTACCCGTTCCTCAACAAGGCCTGCTGACTCCCTCGTCCCGCTCGTTTCGCTGATCCGCGGTCAAGGAAATGGGCGGCGTGCCGCTTCCAGGCGCCCATGCACCGGCGCTCGCTCACCGGAGCCCGGTGATGGAATCGTCCTCCTCGGGATGGTCGGCCAGGTAGCGCTTCCGAATCCGGTAGATCACGAGCCCCATTGCGATGAGGAGCACCGCGTACATCGCCCACTGGGCCCCCGACGAGACATCCCCGCCCGCCACCGACACGATGACCCGTCCGATCACGCCGGCGAGGAACAGCATGCCAACCTGCAGGACGAACCAGCCGACCGGATCGACCAGCAACCAGCGTACGGTTCCACGATTGCCGCCCGGGAGTCTCGGATCCATGCTCACGAAGATACGTTCAGGAACGCATCCCAGGATCGGGGGTCGACGACTCGCGATCCGGTAAACGCGGTCGCGAGCCGCAGCCCATGAGGGCTTTCTCACGTTTCCCACTTCTGACCCGCGGGTAGGACGCGCCTGCCGCCCGCCCGGCGGCGTTGTCCGCTGAAGCACCCGCGTCCGGCCGGCCGAATCGAGAGGGGAACCGCCCGCATGTCGCGTCGCTCACGTCGCTCCTGCCCCGCTAAGCGTCGCGCCGCCGAGACGCTCGTTCGACACCGACACGTCCCTTGCGGCCAGTGGAAGCCCCGGTTGTGAACCGCGGGCACTGAGCCACCAAGACGGCCGATGGCCGGGCGGTGTTCCAGAAGGGGGCGCCGTCCGGCCCGGCCTCATGGAGGGACCGGCGATCCGGCCGCCCGCACGGCGGGTCGCCGGTCCTCTTTCGTTCCGCGGGGTGTCCTCCGCGGCCTTACCGCGTGGCGGAGAAGGTCGCCTCGACGTCGATCGTGCCCTTGTTGGAGTCGAGGTTCGTGCAGCTCGCCGTTCCGTTCTCCGAGTCGTCGTCGCCGCGGGTGAGCGTGATCGTGCACTCCCCCTCGGCGGAGGTCGCGAAGATGTCTCCGCCGTTGACCACGAGCGGCAGGGTGTTGCTGGTCTTCGCGGTGCCCTCGACGCCGCCGAACCCCGTGATCGAGAAGAGGTCGTTCGACTCGGACTTGTAGACGAACACCGTCGCCGCGCTGCCCACGCGGCCCTGCTCGAGCGGAGCGTCGAAGGTGCTCTCCGCGTCGCCGGTGATCTCGACGTGCGCGGTGCCGTTCGTCAATGGAACCCCTGCGATGTCCTGGACCTGCTTGTTGACGTTGCATGCTCCTGCGAGGAGAGCGACCGCCGAGGCCGCCACGGCCAACGCAGGGAGTCGTCGGATTCCGTTCGTTGTTCGCATGGAGGCGAATATCCGCAGCCTCCGCGGGCGTGTCAAGGCACGACCGGCTACGGCAGGGTGGTCGGCGCCCCGCAGAACTGACTCGGGTCCGCGAACAGCTTCTCCTGCTCGGGTCCGGTCGTCGGCAACGTGTAATCGCGCACCGAGACGACCTCGAACCGGCCGTCGCTCGGGTGCGATCCCGTGGTCGGCGACGAACCCGCCAGGCGGAGCACCGTCTCGTGCACGTGCCACACGGCGTCGGGACTGTCGTGGGGCAGGCTCTCCGCAGCGGTCTGGATGATCCGGCGATTGTCGCCGCTCCCGGTGCATCGCACGTTGAAGGCGCTGAACGCGTCCCCGAGGAACGCGAACCGCGCCGGATCGCCCGGGTCGAACTGCCCGGCCGGATCGCCCGGAGGGGCCACGGGAACCGCCTTCGGGCCGATCTCCCGGGGCGGCGCGACGTAGATCACGACCTCCTGGATGGTGAACGCCACGGTCGACACGGCCAGCTCGTCGGTTCCGTTGCCGTCGACGTCGGGTGCTGCGAGCAGGAAGCAGGCGTCCTGGCACTCCGGGAGCGCCCACGACCCCGCGGGGCCGTTCCACTCGATGTCGACGAACCACTCCTCCGCGCCGCCGGTGCACCGGCGGACGGTCGCCGTGTCCCGCTTCCCGTCGCCGTCGAAGTCCCCCTTCAGCGAACCCTGCTCCGTGCACGTCGGCGTGCCGCTCGTGGTGGTCGGTTCGGTCGTCGGACCGCTGGTTGGAACCGAGGTGGTGCCTCCGGTGGAGGTCGGAGCCGTGGTCGGTGCGGGGGCCGACGTCGGGCGTCGAACTCTCCGAGGCCGTCGGGCCGACCGGACCGAAGGATGGGGAGCGGAACCGTCGATCGGCGGCGGTGGTGGCCGGGGTGCCGTTCCCCATGCCGAACGCGCGGCTGAGCAGCCACGTGGTCGACCCGACGGCCATCAGGACCACGAGGATCGTTGCCACCGTCGTCAGGCGGGAGCGGAGCCGGTAGCGGCTGCGGCGGCGGGCGACCTCCTCGTACACGCCGTCGGTACCGGGCTCGTCGGTCGCGTTCCGAAGGGCGTCGCTCAGCGAGCGGTCGTCATCGCCGTTCATGCTCGACCTCCTCGTCGGCCCACTGCGGTTCCCCGAGCGAACGGGCCAGGGACTTTCGCGCCCGGTGGAGCGAGGTCTTCACCGTGCCCTCGGCCACCCGCTGCAGGTCGGCGACCGCCGACACGGGGAGGTCGAAGTAGTAGTGCAGGACGACGGCCTCGCGCTCCCGTCGGGGCAGGCCGGCCAGGGCGCGACGGACGTCGACCGCGTCCGGCCCCGGTGGGGTGGGAGGGTCGCCCGGCGGCATGCGGTCGCGGGCCCGTCGTTCCGCCAGGATCCGCCGCCGCCGGCTGCGGGCCAGGTTCATCGCGACCGTCGTCATCCACGCCTCCGGGTTCTCGATCGTCCGGCCCCGGGCGGTGTGCTCCCACCACCGCGCCAGGGCCTCCTGCACGACGTCCTCGGCGGCGGCCCGGCTCCCGCTGATGAGCGCGAGCCCGGCGACGAGTCTGGGATAGGCGACCTCGATCAGCCGGCGGAGCTCGGAGTCGTCCACGCACGCCCTTCCAGTCGCTCGTCTTCCACCGATGACTATGACTTCCGAGCGGCGCTCCGGGTTGACATCGCCTTCGCGGAGCGATGAGTTTCGTTCCGAACGGCGGTCTTGTTTCCAGCACAAGGAGGTGGCGTTCGATGAGCGAACTCGACAAGCGATTCACCGCCACGCTGCAGAAGAGCCCCAACGTGGGCGGCTGGACCTTCGTCGTGATGCCCGGCTCGGCCGAGTACTTCGGAACGCGCGGCCTGGTGAAGGTCCGGGGAACCGTCGACGGCCACCCGTTCCGGAGCTCGTTCATGGCCCTCGGCGACGGAACGCACAAGCTGCCGATCAAGGCCGACGTGCGCAAGGTCATCGGCAAGGAGGCAGGCGACACCGTCACGGTCCTGCTGGAGGAGCGACTCGACGCCTCGACCGCTGACGCGCGCGCCTCTGGGTCAGGATCGCGCCCACTATCGGGTCCGGGTTTCGACGCGAGCGGAGGCCGCCGTGGACGACATGCGTTCGTTCGTCGAAGGGATGCCCAAGGCAGAGCTGCACCTGCACATCGAGGGCACGCTCGAACCGGAGCTGAAGTTCGAGCTCGCGGAACGAAACGGCCTGTCGCTCCCGTACGCCTCCGCCGACGAGATGCGCGCGGCGTACGACTTCGACAGCCTGACCTCGTTCCTCGTCGGGTACTACGAGGGCATGGGCGTGCTCCAGACCGAGCAGGACTTTCACGACCTGGCCATGGCGTACTTCCGGAAGGCCGGCATCCCAGAACGTCCGGTACGCCGAGACGTTCTTCGACCCGCAGGGCCACACGTCGAGGGGGATCGACATCGGTGTCGTGATCGAAGGGCTCCTGGGCGCGCAGGCCGAGGCCCGCGACGATCTCGGACTGCGGTCCCAGCTGATCCTGTGCTTCCTCCGGGACATGTCGGCGGAGTCGGCCATGGAGACGCTCGAGCAGTCGCAAGCCGTGGCGCGACCGGATCGTCGGCGTCGGCCTCGACTCCGACGAGCGCGACAACCCGCCGGTGAAGTTCCGGGAGGTCTTCGCCCGGGCCCGGGACATGGGCTACCGGCTGACGATGCACTGCGACGTGGACCAGGAGGACTCGGTCGGGCACATCCGGCAAGCCCTCGACGAGATCGGCGTCGAGCGGATCGACCACGGCGTGAACTCGCTCGAGGACGACGCGCTTGCGCAGGAGCTGACAGACCGCGGCACGGGCCTGACCGTGTGTCCGATCTCCAACGGCTTCGTCGTCGGCGGGCTCAGGGCGGAGGAGATCAAGACCATGCTCGATCGCGGGATGCGGGTGACGGTGAACTCCGACGACCCGGCGTACTTCAACGGCTACGTGCTCGAGAACCTGGTGGCCACCCAGGAGGCCGTCGGCCTCTCGAACGACGAGCTCGTCCAGCTCGAACGGAACGCGTTCACGATCGCGTGGCTCGACGAGGCCGACCGCGACGCCTACCTGGCCGAGCTGGAGTCGTACGCGAACGAACCCGCATAGCTCCCGCTGCGGGGGAACAGCCGCCCGGGCAGACCGTCGTTCCGCCCGGTCAGGGGAGCGACGTCACTTCGAACAGCCGCCATTCGCCGGGCACGCCCTTGAGCGGGTGTTCCCCCGTGTCGGCGAACTCGATCCCGGAACCGACCACCAGGTCCTTCACCGTTCCCGACACGAGGACGCGGCCGTCCCCGGCCATCGCCATCACCCGGGCCGCGATGTTGACGGCCAGGCCCCCGATGTCGTCGCCCTGCACCTCGACCTCGCCCGTGTGGAGCCCCGCCCGGATCTCGATGCCGAGCGAACGCACCTCCTCGGCGATCTCCGACGCGCATCGAACGGCGCGGGCCGGCCCGTCGAACGTCGCAAGGAACCCGTCGCCCATCGTCTTCACCTCCCGCCCGCGGTGACGGTCGAGCGCCGCGCGGACGATGGCGTCGTGCCGCTCCCGGAGCTCCCGCCACCCCTGGTCCCCCAGCCGGGCGGCCAGCCGGGTCGATCCGACGACGTCGGTGAACAGCACGGTGGCCAGGATCCGGTCGTACGCAGGCGCCGGACGGGTGCCCGTGAGGAACTCCTCGACCTCGTCGAGCAGCGGTTCCGCATCGATCGACGGCGGGTACCAGTCCGAACCCGGGAGCTCCACGTACCTGGCCCCCGGGATGTGGTCGGCCAGGTAGCGGCCCATCGGGGGCCGGTAGTGCGGGTTGCCGGCGCGGTGGATGACCAGGGTGGGCGTCCGGATGCTCGGCAGCACGGAGCGCACGTCGAGCCGGAGGACCCATCCGTAGATCCGGGTGGCCGCGAGCGGGCCGGCCGAGAGCCGCATGTACCGCGTCGCCCACCGCAGGAGCTCGGGATCATCCGCCATGGAGGGGGAGCTGATCCGGAGCGCGAGCGGCCGCCCCCACCCGATCTCCCACAGCCCCAGGAACTTCTCCGCGGACGCCTCCGGCATCCCGATCGGGTAGTCGTCCGACCGCAGCATCCGGGCGAACGTGTTGACCAGCACCAGCGCGCGGGTGCGCTCCGGATATGTCGCCGCGAACAGCATGGCCATCGGGCCCCCCTCGGCGTCGCCGATCAGCGCGGCCTGCTCCGAGCCGGCTTCATCCATCACGATGCGGGCGTCGTCCATCCACTGCTCGAGCGTGGGAAGGGCGCCGAGCGGCACCGGATCGGAGACGCCGGACCCCCGCTTGTCGAAGCAGATCACCCGGGCGAAGCGCCCCAGCCGGCGGAGGTATCGGGCCATCGGTGGGTGTTCCCACATGACCTCGATGTTGCTGGCCCAGTTCCCGATGTAGACCAGATCGAACGGGCCGTTGCCGAATACCTGGTACCCGACATAGCCGTCCTCGGTGCGGGCGTACCGCGTCTCGGGGGAGGACCTCCCCGCCTCGTCCGTCGACACGACGCGCACGCTACCCCGTCGGGCGACCGCGAAGTGAGCGTCGCAAGCGGTCGGTGTCGCCCCCGCGTGCCAGGATCGGGTTGTCATGACGAACGCGAGGTCCATCTCCTGACGTCCCACAAGACCGGTCGAACGAGCGCCGGGGTCCTGCTCTGGCGGCGGGGCCCGGCCGGGCTCGAGGTGCTCCTCGGGCACCCCGGCGGGCCGCTGTGGGCGAAGAAGGACGCCGGCCACTGGACGGTCGTGAAGGGCGAGATCGACCCGGAGGAGGCGCCCCAGGACGTGGCCCGGCGCGAGTTCCTCGAGGAGACCGGGCACGAGCTCCCGTCCGGCCCGATGGTCGACCTCGGCGAGATCCGCCAGAAGTCCGGCAAGGTCGTCCTGGCCTGGGCGGTCGAGGGCGACCTCGACCCCGCGGCCGCGTTCAGCAACACCTTCGAGATGGAATGGCCACCGCGCTCGGGCCTCCGAGCCTCGTTCCCGGAGATCGACCGCGTCGAGTGGTTCGACCTCGAGGAGGCCCGCCACCGCATCAAGGACGCGCAGTCACCGTTCCTCGACCGCCTGGAGGCCGCCCTCGAGCACAGCGGATAGCGTCTGGGCGCCGTTTGCGGGTCCAGAACCCCTCGCCTATGGTCGCCACGGGGTGGCGGGTTCCACGAGAAGGAGGGAACCGTGACCAGCGACTACGACCTCCTCGTCATCGGGTGCGGGCCCGCGGGGCAGAAGGCCGCGATCCAGGCCGCCAAGCTCGGACGCCGGGCCGCCATCGTGGAACGACGCCAGGTCGGCGGCGTGTGCGTCATGACCGGCACCATCCCCTCCAAGACCCTGCGTGAGGCGGTCGTGTACCTCACCGGCCTCAGCCAGCGCGGCATCTACGGCCAGAGCTACCGGGTCAAGGAGGACATCACCATCGAGGACCTGCGGGAGCGGGCCAACGAGGTCATCCGCAGGGAGATCGACGTCATCCGGGACCAGCTGGCCCGCAACCACGTGGCGCTGCTCGACGGTTCCGCCAGGTTCGTCGACCCGACCACGGTCGTGGTCGAACGGGAGGATGGCGGCGAGCGGAAGATCGGCGCCGACTCGATCGTGATCGCCACCGGAACGAAGCCGGCCCGGCCGGACGCGGTGGAGTTCGACGAGCGGACGATCTTCGACTCCGACGGATTGGTGAACGCGGAACGCATCCCCGGCGCGCTCGTGGTCGTCGGCGGCGGGGTCGTGGGGATCGAGTACGCCTCGATGTTCGCGGCGCTCGGGACCAAGGTCACCGTGGTCGACATGCGCCGCCACATCCTCGAGTTCTGCGACGACGAGATCGTCGAGGGCCTCATGCACTCGCTCCGCGATCTCGGCGTGACGTTCCGGCTGGGCGAGGAGGTCACCGCGGTCGAATCGCTCGACGAGGGCGCGCTCATCGTCCTGAACAGCGGCAAGCGCATCGCGTCGGAGGCGGTCCTGTACTCGGCGGGCCGCCTGGGCGCGACCGACGGACTCGGCCTCGAGAACGCCGGGCTCGCCGCGGACGACCGCGGCCGCATCCGGGTCGATTCCCGGTTCCGGACCTCTGTGCCACACATCTACGCGGTCGGCGACGTGATCGGGTTCCCCAGCCTGGCCGCCACCGCCATGGAACAGGGCCGGATGGCCGCCCTCGACGCACTCGGCCAGGACGTCGTCGACATGCAGGACCTGCTTCCGATCGGCATCTACACGATCCCTGAGATCTCGTTCGTCGGAAAGACCGAGGCGGAGCTCACCGACGCCGCGGTTCCGTACGAGGTCGGCATCTCCCGGTACCGCGAGCTGGCCCGGGGGCAGATCCTCGGCGACTCCTACGGGATGCTGAAGATCCTGGTCTCGCACGAGGACCGCCGGCTGCTCGGGGTCCACATCCTGGGAACGAGCGCCACCGAGCTCGTGCACATCGGCCAGGCGGTCATGGGCAACGACGGGACGCTCGACTACCTGACCGGTGCGGTCTTCAACTACCCGACCCTTGCCGAGTCCTACAAGGTCGCTGCCCTCGACGCGCACAACAAGCTCCACGCAGTCCGCCGCCTCGCCGGCTGAAAACGCCGGCTCGCCCGGAGTGGTTTGATTCTCTTGGTTGATGTCGCCCGCGCTGGTGGGGTGAGAGGAGGACGCATGGCACAGGGTGGCGGATCGGTGGTCGGGCGGGTCGAGGGCTGGGTCCAGGAGGACATCATTCGGCCCATGGAGAACTTCCAGGATCCGAAGCAGGAATGGCGGAGGCTCTTCTCGGAGCTGATGGGAACGTTCTTCCTCGTGCTGGTCGCTGCCGGCGGCGGGATGATGGGCGCGGCATTCCCGGACACGATCGACCGGAACGCCGCCGTGGTGGCGCCGGGACTGATGGTGTTCGCCATCATCCTGTTCATGGGCAAGATCTCGGGCGCGCACCTGAATCCGGCCGTGAGCATCGGGTTCTCGCTCCGCGGTGACTTCCCGTGGAACCGCGTTCCCGGCTACATCGTCGTGCAGCTCATCGGGGCCTCCCTCGCCGCGTGGTTCCTCCAGTCCGTGGTCCACGTGTCGGCGACCCTCGGGTCCAACTATCCGGCGACCGGCTACTCCTCGTTCGACGCGTTCTTGATGGAGGTGGTTCTCACGTTCGGGTTGCTGAGCGTGATCCTCGGGACGGCGTCCGGAGCCCAGAACATCGGCATCTTCGGAGCGGCAGGGGTTGGTGCGTACATCGCCCTGGCCGGCCTGTGGGGAAGCCCGATCTCCGGCGCGTCCATGAATCCGGCGCGCACCTTCGGGCCCGACCTCGTCGGTGCGAGCTTCACGGACTACTGGGTGTATGTGGCCGGCCCGCTCTGCGGGATGCTCGTTGCCGTGGGGGCTGCGTTCGTCCTTCGGGGGCGCGGTGGTGGCCGGGCGGGCTCGGGGGCCGCGCAGGGCGCGATCGAGACGGAAGTGGAGCGCCCCGACAAAGCCTGACACGGACCTCGCGGAACTTGTCCATTGACCTTCCGCGGAACACCTGGGACACTCGCGCGACTTCGAGGGGGGTGTCCGATGGCCCGCGTGTTCCGACTCCGCGCGCCGGCGTACCTTGCGCCGGCACTGCTCACGCTCTGCGGACTCGTGTTCGCGACGCCTCCGGCCCACGCCACGGCGCCCGGCGCGAAGGGCGCCGTCGCGTTCTTCCGCGACGACCTGCAGACGGGCAACGGCGCCATCTACATCCAGGACGGCGGCGGTTCGGCGACCAATGTCGTCGACGTCCAGGGATGGGTCGACGGCCTCGCCTGGTCGCCCGACGGTTCGCGGATCGCGTACGACCCGCAGGGCGGATTCCAGGGACTGATCGAGGTCGTGGACTCGGACGGCGACAACCCCCACCCGGTCGCGACCTTGGACCAGGCGTCGGCGCAGTGGCCCTCATGGTCCCCGGACGGAACGAAGATCCTGTTCACGAAGGTCACGTTCCCGGATCCCTTCGACCGTCGCGAGGACCTGTGGGTCGTGAACGCCAACGGGTCGAACCTCCACGCACTGATCTCGACGCCGACCTTCGACGAGGAGGAACCGGCGTGGTCGCCCGACGGATCGCAGATCGCGTTCAATAGCCCCGATCCGAACACGGGTAGTCCGCGGCTGTACGTGGTGAACGCGGACGGCACCGGACGGCAGCTGCTGGGGAAGGGCGGCAGCCCCACGTGGTCCCCGGATGGCGCGAGGATCGCCTTCACGAGAGGCGACCTGTTCACGATCCGTGCCGACGGGAGCGATCTGCGGCGGGTGACGTACCTCTACGGCGTCCACGACCAGTCCGCGCAGTACCCGTCCTGGTCCCCCGACGGCTCGGCGCTCGTGTTCGAATCCTGGCGCATCTCGGGTGGCCGCATCGCCACGGTCGGGCTCGACGAATCGGACCCGGTTCCGCTGACGGACGGAGCCGACGGCAGGCAGCCCGAATGGCAGCCGGTGCCGCTGCCCCCGGGGTCGGCCGACCTCTCGGTGGCGCAGCAGGTGGCCCCCCATCCCTTCCTCACCGGGCACGACGTGACCTTCTCCGTGACGGTCCGGGACCGCGGTCCGAGCGGTGCCTCGAACCTCACGGTGACGGACTCGCCGCCGCCGGGCGCGACGCTGATCTCGGCCACGGGGCCGGGACTCGACTGCTCGGGATCGTCGCCGGTGACGTGCACCAGGCCCTCGCTCGACACGGGACAGTCGACGACGCTCACGGTGGTGGTTCGCTCCGACCACCCGGCGATCCTCCGGAACACGGCGGCCGCGACCTCGTCGACCAACGATCCGATCGCATCGAACGACACGCTCGCCGCCCTCGCGTCGGTCCACGGACCGGGGGCCGCGGCGCCCAGTGATTTCGACGGCGACGGACGGTCCGACCTGGCCGTGTTCAGCGCGGAGGGCCTGTACGGCAGCACGGCGGTGACGGTTGCGCGGGGCACGGGCCCGGCGCTCGACATCGAGCACTCGCGATACGCGTCGGATCTCTACCCGTATTCCTGGGGTTGGACCTCGGCGACCGGCGACTTCGACGGCGACGGGTTCGCCGACCTGGCGGGCGGCGCGCCACAGGCCTTCCGGGGAACCACCTTGACCGGCGCAGTCGGCGTTCTGTACGGATCGGCGTCCGGGTTGAACCGGGACAGGTGGCAGTACCTCGACGAGGCCACGCCGGGCATCGACGCGACGCCCAAGGAGAACGAGTTCTTCGGAACGGCCGTCGCCGCCGGCGACTTCAACGGGGACGGCCGCGACGACCTGGCCGTGGGGACGCACATGGAGGCGCGACCGGGGGCTCTCGGCGCGGTCTTCGTCATCCCCGGGTCGCCGACCGGCCTCCAGCCCTCGAAGACCCGGATGTTCTCTGGCGCTACTCCGGGCCTGCCGAACGGCGACGCGTTCTACTTCGGGTTCTCGCTCGCGGCGGCCGACTTCGACCTCGACCATCGTGACGACCTCGCGATCGGCACGCTCACCGGCGGTGCGTCGCCGGGGGCCGTGTACGTCCTGCGGGGGTCGAACGCCGGGCTCACCACCCAGGGGTCGCGGCGTCTCGACGAGGACTCGCCCGGCGTGCCCGACACCGTCGAGGGGAACGACACGTTCGGAGCTTCGCTCTCGGCCGGGAACTTCGGCAGGACGGGCCGTCCGGACCTCGCCGTGGGCGCGTGGGGCGAGGACGGTGGCCGCGGTGCGGTCTTCGTCCTCTTCGGGTCCGCTGCCGGCCTCTCGGGGATCGGCGCCCAGGAGCTGTCCCTGCACACGCCCGGCATGGCGGGTACCGACGCCGCCAACGCGACATTCGGGTACACGCTCGTCGCCGGCAACATGAACGGGGCGGGCCCCGACGACCTCGCCGTCGGCGTCCCGTACAACGGCCCCGGCGCCGTGAACGTCGTATACGGAGGGCAGAAGGGCCTGCAAGCCGCCGGGAGCCGGCAGTTCAAGGCCGGGGTCGGCGGTGTGCCGGGGACGAGCAGCAAGGACGCCCAGTTCGGCACGGCGATCTCGGTCCTGAACGTGGGGCACGGCGCCGCGGACGACCTTGTCGTCGGCGCGCCGTACGAGAAGATCGGGATCAACCCGGGTGCGGGCACCGTCACGATCCTGTTCGGATCGGGGAACGGGATCACCATCCAGGATGCGGCCCGGTACACGGCGGCGACATTCGGGGTTCGCGTGGGCGCCCAATACGACGGGGTGTTCGGCCGCGGGCTCGCATAGCCGGGACGGCGAGAGGGGCGCGGGCTTGGATTGACGGGCGGGGCCGGCGCGGGCAGCATCGGTGGGCCACGCGGCCGTTCCCTGGCGGCCGCAAGGAGGAGCGCCATGTCCCGCCGGACCGTCCTTTGCGCGGCGATCGCCGCCGGCCTCGTCATCGTCCTGATCGCGCCTCCGGCAGCGGCGGCACCGGGCGACCTCGACGCGACATTCAGCGACGACGGCATCGCGACGATCGCGCTCGGGGCCGGCGCGGAGGCCGACGACGTCGCCGTCCTGCCGAACGGCAAGGTGGTCGCGGTGGGGACCGAGGACGCTGACGTGGGAACGGGGTCGCAGATGCTCGTGGTCGAGTACAACGCGAGCGGCAAGCTCGACCACAACTTCGGCGGAGGCGACGGGATCCAGGAGCTCAGCTTCGGCGCGTGCACCCAGGGCCGCGCGGTCGCGGTCGACGGGCAGGGCCGGATCGTGGTCGCCGGCGTCCGCGAGAACTGCACGACCTCGAACACCGTCATCGCGCTGGCGCGGTTCCTCCCGGACGGCTCGCTCGACCACGCCTTCGGCGGCGGGGACGGCTGGGCGATCACGTCGCTCTCCGGCAACGGCGAGTACGTGTCGGACGTCGCGATCGACGGGTCGAAGATCGTCGCCGCCGGCGGCATCCTGCCCGGCTCGTCGACGGTGTTCCGGTTCCTGGTGCTGCGGTGGAACTCGAACGGGACTCGCGACCACTCGTTCAACGGCACGGGTCACAGGGTCACGAAGTTCAGTGAGGGGTATGACGAGGCGGTCGCGGTCGGTGTGCAGCCAGACCACGCCATCGTGGCGTGCGGAGGCACGCGGGTCGGCGGACTCCACGAGCGGTTCGCCGCGGCCCGCTATACGCCGGCAGGCGGCCTCGACGCGACGTTCGGAGGCGACGGGCGGGCGACCGTCGACTTCGGGCCGGGGGCGGACTTCTGCACCTCGCTCGCCCTGTCGGCCGGGAAGGTCGTGCTGGGCGGCATCGCCGACGAGGACCAGGCGGCGGACTTCGCGTTCGCGCGGCTGACCGCGACGGGCCACCCGGACACGGGGTTCGGCACCGGGGGATGGCGACGCTGTCGCTCTCGATCGGGATCGACGAGGTCCGCAGCCTGGTCGTCGACGGGTCGGGCCGGATCGTGGCCGCGGGATGGCGCGCCGAGCTCAACGACCCGAGGTTCGGCCTCGTTCGGTTCCTGGGCGACGGGACACCGGACGCGTCGTTCGGGAACGGGGGGATCGTTACGACGAAGGTCGGGAAGCACTCGCTGGCGAACGGCGTGGCGCTCGGCGACGGGACCATCGTGGTCGCGGGCCAGGAGAACAGCCCCGACCACGCCCTGGCGGTGGCCCGATACCTCGCGTAGGCGCGGCGGTCGGTCACCGGCCATCGTCGCGGGAGGGCAGGGATTCGAACCCTGGAGCGAGTTGCCCCGCTAACGGTTTTCAAGACCGTCGCCTTCGTCCGCTCGGCCACCCTCCCGAAAGGGCATCCTACCTGCACAAACACCTGCGGCCCCGTCGTGCATCGGACCCCGCGGGAACCGGCTTGGGACCGAAACCGGCGCTGCACCCCGACCATGGCGACCGCCTGGACTGCCGCGAGTGGGGAGGCAAGGATTGGGCACGCGGCGGCCTGCTCGAGTCCTAGTCGATGTCGGCGGCCAAGTCTCGATAGGCTGGAATCAGCTCGTTCCACCGCACCGCGGCGTCACATCTCTCCCGCCCCGCCAGGTGGGCGGCCAGATCTTCGACATGGACCTGGATCGCGGCCCCGTAGGCAGCGATCTGGTCCAGGGGCATGCGCCGTTCCTCCCAGACCAGGATGGTCTGGTCGCCTTCGGCGGCCAGCGTGACCTCGATGACATGCTCGTCCGGCTCGTCCGGCTCAGTGGTCAGCAGGAGCAGCCGCCGCGGGGGCTCGCATGCCTCCACGCGCCCCGTGCCCTCCCATCCGCTGGCAAAGAACCGGGCGTGGAACTCACCGCCCAAGCGGAGGTCGCCCTCGACCTCGCCCATCCAGCCGGCAAGATGCGGCGGTTCCGTGAGTGCCGACCACAGCTCCTGGATATCGGTGTCGAAGCGGTCCTCGATGCGGACGACGCCCCTGCCATCTGCTGATCGCAGGCTGCCCAGGATCCCTGCACCCACACCTGCATTGCTGGTCATCTGATCTCCCTTCGTTCCCACTCTCCCAGTAGGACTTGACTCTGGAGCCAAGAATCATCGGTGTGGTCCGAGGCCCCAGAGACCGTGCTGTCGTCCGCTCGGCCACCCTCCCGAACGCGGTCGATGGTACCGCCGGATCGCCGGGCAACCCGGCGGGTGCCGGCTAGCCCCGTGGCGAGTAACGGACCGCCTTGGTCAGATCGACCGCCTCGTCGACCTCGTCCCTGAACCGCCACATCGACGCGCTTCGCCCCGAGGACTTGACCACCATCGCGATCGACCCGAGCGCGTCGTCGTTCGAGTCGGTTCCACCCGTGTAGTGGATTCCCATCTCGTAGTCCTTCTTCGGCCACGTCGTGGCGCCCGACTGGGCGATCGGGTCCTTGGCCTCGCGCAAGGCGCCCTGTGTGAGGGCGTGGGGAAAGCCGTACTCGCTGTCCTTGCCGAGTGACGACACGATCGCGACCCGGGCGTTCACCATCGCGGCCAACTCCACGGTCAGTCCGTTCTTGGAGCAATGGTGGGGGACCTTGAGGATCTCGGCCCGAAGGGGGGCCGATCCCTGCTTCATCTTGAGGGCCCGCCAGACCGCCGACTGGTCCGGCATGAGCTCGGGGAAGTCGGCCAGGACATTGCCCCAGGACTCCATCTGGGCATCCGCCCCCAGGATCATCCGGGTGACCGAGTCGTCGTCGTGTTGCCGCTGTTCCAGGTATCTCGTGTCGTCCTTCTGCACCGTGCGGGTGACCGGGTACTCGAGCTTGAGACAGACGGACGCGTTGTTCGGGTCGACGCCGTAGGAGTCGTACCGGTTGCGCATGCCGATCGACGGCGCCAGGACGGTGACGCGGAGCCTGCCGAAGTACCGCGTCATCCCGCTGGTCGGCTGGACGAAGGCGATGTCCAGCTGCTTCTCGATCTCGCCCATCACGTTGATGTACACGGAGGTGGGCTGCCGATATCCCGAGTCCCAGTACTCGCGCACCCTCGGTCCGAAGGTGCGGAGGAATTCGGCCATCCCCCCGATGTGATCGAGGTGGGGGTGGGTGGCGAGCACCACGCGGAAGAGATCGAGATCGCCGCTCGCGGTCAACGCATCGACGAGGGGCGGCAGCTTCCCCGCCACTCCCACGTCCACGACGATCCCTTCGCGCGGTGCGTTCGGCGCCTTGGGAAGGAGCAGCAGCTGACAGTCCGCGTCCCCCACGTTGAGCACGAACTGCACCAGGTCGTCGTCGTTGAGGCTCTGCAGGAAGTCCTCCGCCTGGAACTTCGAGGCCGGGATCTGATCGAGCTCGGTCATGCGGGTGTCTCCTCGATGACATTCGATTCGACCGGTGCCGACAGCAGGTCGTATTCGTCCTCCGACGCGGCCTCGGCAGTCCCCGCCTCCGTCACGTACGTCTCCGGCGCGATCGCGGGCGCGGCCGCGGAGTAGAACGCGAGCTTGGCCGCAAGGCGGGCGGCTGCCGTGATGTCGTAGACGGGTGGCCGGAGCCACTCATCCGGAACGACGAAGGGGACTGCCCCGGGTTCGAGCGCGCGAGAGGCCTCACCCGGCGGAAGGGCCTCCGCCGCGGCGAAGGCGTCCCCGAGGCGCAGTGGCCGCTGCCGGAACGCTTCGGCACCCTCGGCGGGGGGCGCCTGCGGGGGTGACTGGCGATGGGCGGTCAGGAACGCCTCGAGCGCCGGGACCCGCAGCTTCACGCCGGTCGTGGGCTCCGGAAACTCGAGCCGGCCGTCGTGATCGATCTTCGGCCACCCGGAGACCGCCAGGGTCAGCACGTCCTGGATGAACTCATCGATCACCAGGTACCGGAGCTCGCGCGGGATCCGCCAGCCCTCGGGGAAGCCATCCGGAATCCAGTACCGGGTTCGCGCTTGCCCGCGGAGTTGCCAGGGAGCTTCCATCGTCGACTCCTATGGGATCGGCGCGCACAGCGCAGCGAAGCGCTCCCGCGCGAACCGCTCCGGTCGGTCGAGGTTCCCCCAGCCGGGGATGACGCACAGGTTGATCTGGCCGTTGCCGGAGGTGGCGACGCCGATCCGGACTGCCTCGGGGCCCCCCGCCGCTGCAGGCTGCGGCCCCGCTTCGTGGGCCGGTTGGCCGGCGCGCGCGGTAGGTGGAACTGCGGGAGGGGCAGGCTCGTCGGGACGGTTCGTCTGCATCCGCTGCTCCGCCCAGCGCCCTTCCGAGGGCTCGAGGCGCCGGGGCGCTCTGGCGGCGGCCTCAGGCTCGTCCTTGTCCGTCCTTCTTCGAACGTAGCCCCGCGTGTTCAGGGGGTCAAGAGTCCGGAGCAGAGATCAGTGGTGCCCGTGCGCGTGGTGCTTCGGGGAATGCTTGGAGCCGTGGCCGTGGGAGTGACCGTTGCCGCCCCCGTGTGTGTGGTGGCCGTTGGAGTGGTGGTTCCCGTGGTGGCCCTGGTCGCCCTGATGGGAGCTCCCGTGTGGCTTGTCGTGGCCGCTGCCGTGGTGCTTGTTCCCGTGCTTGTTGTTGCCATGGCCGTGGTGTGAGTCGTGGCCGCTGCCGTGGTGCTTGTTCCCGTGCTTGTTGTTGCCATGGCCGTGGTGTGAGTCGTGGCCGCTGCCGTGGTGCTTGTTCCCGTGCTTGTTGTTGCCATGGCCGTGGTGTGAGTCGTGGCCGCTGCCGTGGTGCTTGTTCCCGTGGCTCTCGTGGCCCCGGCCGTGGGGCTTGCCGCCGTGCTTGTTGTGACCCCGACCATTCTTCTTGCCGTGGTCGTTCTTCTCGTGCTTACTCCCCTTGCCTTCCCTGTCCTTCTTGCCCTTGTCGTTCTTGCCCTTGTCCTTCTTGCCCTTGTCCTTCTTGCCCTTGTCCTTCTTGCCCTTGTCCTTCTTGCCCTTGTCCTTCTTGCCCTTGTCCTTCTTGCCCTTGTCCTTGCCCGGCTTGTCGTCCTTCTTGCCGCCGTGCGGCTTGTCCGAGCCGGGCTTCGGGTTGTCTGGGCCGGGCGTCTGTCCGCCGGTGTCGGGCGGAGGTTGGCCACCACCGCCGGTGGTCGGGTTGTCGACCCCGGTGCCGGGAAGCTGGCCGGGATTCCCGGACGGTGAGCTCGACGGTGGCTGGACGATCGGCCCCGATGGCTGCGTCGGCGTCTGGGTCGGGGCTGGGGCGCCCGGGGTCGAGCCGGGGCCGGTCGGGTTCTGACTCGGCTTCGGCTTGGGGTTCGGCGTCGGCTCGGGGTTCGGCTTCGGCTTGGGCGTTGGAGTGGGTGAAGGACGTTCGCTCGGGAGTGCGACGTGGCCGACGCTGTCGCCGCGGGAGAGGGGCGTGGAGAGCCACGAGGGCAGCAGCCCCGCCCGCGGCAACGCGACCAGGGCCAGAGCGACGAGCACGCCGAGAACTCCGGCGAGGACCCGGGCACGGTTCCGTTCGTTTGCCACCTACAACACCCCGTTGATCTCTCGACACGAATCAGTCGGACCTTGAACACGAATTCGGGCTCAACTACCCAGAACCGACGTCCGATGCTTTCACCGTGACCTTTCGGGCACGCCTGACGTTGTTCTTCGTCGGGATCGTGGCCGCGCCACTGGTCGTCGGCGCTGTCGTCGCCGCCAATTCAGCCCGCACGCAGGCGATTCGCGACGCGGACGGGCGGCTTCAGGTGGCGGCCGTGACCGCGACGGATGCCCTCCGGCTCGAGCGAGCGCGCGTCTCGCGGGTGGCCTCGCCGGCTGCTGCGTTGCGCGCGTTCCAGGCCGAAAGCGGAACCGAGATCGACGGCATCCGACGCGACCTCCGACTCGACTACCTCCTGGTCGTGCGCGATGGCGAGGTGGTGCGGTCGTCCGTCGACCTGCCGGCCGGCGTCGAGGCGAGCGCACAGGAGATCGCCGGCGGCGGGCTCAGCGACCTCGCGGCCGAGCGGACCCTGGTGATCGGCGGCACCGATGCGCGGGTCCTGGCCGGGCGCCTGTGGCGGACGAACATCCCATCCGAGCTCGGAGTCGGGGCCGGGTTCGTCCTCGGCGGACGGCCGGTGGCCGGCCCCGACGACGCCTTCACCCCGTCGGCGCGGCCGGTGTCCGACGGCGACCGCCGGGTCGTCTGCCTGTGCCGCTTCGCGAACGGCACGACCGGGCTGTTCCTGTTCACCTCAGCCAGGTCGGAAGGTCTGACGGCGTGGCTCCGCTGGCCGCAGGTCCTGTTGGTGGCGCTCGGGCTGGGCGTGTTGGTCGGGATCGCCTACCTGCTGGCGCGCCTGCTCACCCGGCCGATCGCGCGGCTCGCCGAGGAGGTCGCCGCCGTGGCCCGCGGGGAGCCCGACGTGCAGCCGGTCGTCGACGAGGGAGCCGGGCGGGAGCTGTACCAGGTGGCAACGACGCTCCGGACGGTCTCCCAGGAACTGACGGGCTCGCGGGGCGAGCTCGAGCGGACCCGGGGGCGGCTCGCCGCCGCCGAGCGGCTCACACTGATCGACCCGCTGACCGGGGTGTGGAACCGCCGGTACCTCGAGCGCGCGATGCGAGAGCACGTGAAGCGGTTCGAACGGTTCGACAGTACTTTCGGGTTGCTCGTGATCGACATCGACTGGTTCAAGCGGATCAACGACGAACACGGCCACGCCGTCGGAGACGCAGTGCTGACCGAGGTGGCCCACACGATGGACGGCTCGATCCGGGCGGACATCGACGTGATGACCCGCTTCGGTGGGGAGGAGTTCGTCGTCGTGCTGCCGGAGACGGACGCTGTCGGCTCATTCGTCGCGGCCGAGAAGATCCGGGAACTGGTCGCCGACTCCCGGTTCGAGTCGGACGGGGCGTCGATTCAGGTCACGGTGAGCGTCGGTGTGGCGGCCTGTCCGGCGGATGCGGTCGACGCCGACCACGCTGCTCGAGGCGGCGGACGCCGCCCTGTACCGGGCCAAGACCGGCGGGCGGAACCGCACCGTGATGGCGTCGGAGCAGCCGGCGCCGCGCCGTTCCTGATCCGTTCGGTCGGAGTGCTCCGCCTCGCCGCTAGACGGGCTTCAACGTCGCCATGCCGGCCGGCAGGTACGCGTGCAGGACCTCGGGGAGCTCGACCGAGCCATCGTCGCGCTGGTGGTTCTCGAGCACCGCGATGATCGTGCGCCCGACGGCGCAGGCGGTTCCGTTCAGCGTGTGGACCGGGCGGTTGTCCCCCTCGCCGACCCGGGTGCGGACGCCGAGGCGCCTGGCCTGGTAGTCGGTGCAGTTCGAGCAGGACGTGAGCTCGCGGTACCGCCCCTGCCCGGGGAACCACGCCTCGAGGTCGATCTTCTTCGCGGCGCTCGCGCCGAGCTCACCCGTGCAGACGTTCATCAGGCGGTAGGGAATGCCCAGGCCCTGGACGATCTCCTCCTCGATCGAAACGAGGAACTCGTGTTCGTCCCAGGATCGCTCGCTGTCGCAGAACGAGAACATCTCGACCTTGTCGAACTGGTGGACGCGGAACATGCCCCGGGTGTCCTTGCCGTGGGTGCCGGCCTCGCGGCGGAAGCAGGTCGAGAACCCGGCGTATCGGATGGGAAGGTCGTCTGAGTCGAGGATCTCGTCCTGGTGGAACGAGGCCAGCGGCACCTCCGACGTGCCGACCAAGTAGAGGTCGTCGTCCCGCGTGGCGTAGATCTGCGATTCGTCGGTCGGGAGAAAGCCGGTGCCGTACATCGCCTCCTCGCGGACGAGGACCGGCGGGATGACCGGAGTGAAGCCCTTGCCGGCGAGGACGTCGAGCGCGTACCGGACGAGGGCGAACTCGAGCCACACGCCGGGACCCATGAGATAGACGAACCGTGAGCCGCTCGTTCGGGCGGCGCGTTCCATGTCGAGGAGGCCGAGCGGGCTCCCGAGGTCGACGTGGTCCTTCGGCTCGAACGTCAGGTCCGGCGGGGCGCCGACCTCCTTGACCAGGACGTTGTCCTCGTCGGTCAGCCCGTCGGGGACGGATTCGTGGGGGACGTTCGGGATGCGAAGGAGGAGCTGGTCGAGCTCGTCCTGGGTCTGTTGGAGCCGCGGCTCGAGGTCCTTGAGCTGCTGCGAGAGGGCTCCGACGGCGTCGATCTTGGCCTGACGCTCGTCGGGGACCGCTCGTCCGATCTCCTTGCTGGCTCGGTTCTGCTCCGCTCGGAGGGCCTCGACCTGCGTCTTGAGATCGCGGAGCCGCTGGTCGAGGTCGAGGACGGTCTCGAAGGCGTCTGCGGCGCCTCGACGCTGGAGTGCGGCCCGGAACGCGTCCGGGTTGTCGCGGATGGCCTTCAGGTCGAGCATGCGCTACAGCATCGCAGGTCGCTCATCTGCTCCGCTGCGGCCGGCCCGTGAGGTCCTTGACGTCCCTCCCGAGAGCCCGGGCACTCAGAGCGCGCTCTCGAGCAACTGATTCCCGCCGCCACCGCCAGCAGCTTGGCAGCCGCTGACCGAGTCAGTGCCGGGTCCTCCGTCACATTCATCGCCGCCCGGACCCCCCACGAGGCTGTCGCTGCCGAATCCGCCCATGAGCTTGTCCCCTCCGAGACCGCCCGACAGCTTGTCGTCCCCGGCCCCCCCCTCGATGGTGTCGGCGCCAGCTCCCCCGCACAGCTTGTCGGAGCCGCCCGACGGGCGGAACGTGTCGTTGCCGCCCATGCCGACGATCACGTCGTTGCCGGGGGTCCCGACGAAGGTGTCCGCTCCCTTCGTGCCAACTGTCGTGGGGCGAAGGCCGAGGCACTTGGCCGAACCCCCGCCACCCTGGGCATCCCCCGCGGCAATCATTTCGAGGACCTTTGCCGCCATCGTGAGCTGTTCCTCATACGGGCGGAGACCGGGCTGGCCGCTCGTCCACAGGGCGAGTCCCTCGACCGAGCCGGAATCGGCGAGGTAGCGGTAGTTCCGGTAGATACGAGCCGCGCTCAGGCAATCCCTGGACGGGAGGACGGACAACTCCGCGAACACGGGACCATGGAAGGCATTCGCGAGCTTCTGGGTCGCCGTCCGGAATGTGGCGGGATCGCACACGTACCGCTGCGTCAGGGTCATCAACATGTCGGCGTGGTATGCGTTGGCAATGGCGACAATGCCGCATCGAAGGAACGCGTCCGCGAGGAGTTCAAATTTCCGACGCTGACAGTCCGCTGCCTTCACCTTCTCCACCACGCCCAGGCCCACGGCAATGACGACCTTGAGCCCACGCGAGTGAGCCGTCTGCAGGAACCGCTTGATGGCGGCCCTCGGTTTTCTGAGCTGCCAGGACGTCTCGCTCTCGTCCGCCTTCCACTCGAGGTCGTACATGACCCACGACCCCCTTGGGATGGACGACTGCATGAACGTGCCGACCTTGCTGAACCCGTAGACCTTGGTGCCACGGAGGGGGTCTTCAGGGACGAAGCCGTCTTCCATGTTGATCGTGCCGAACCCGTTGCTGTACGCGTTCCGGGCCTCGTCGGGAGCCAGTGACAGCAGCTCGTTGAGCGCCTTCGAGGGGGTCATCACCCTGGTGGAAGCGTGTGCCGATCCGGAGATCAGCAGCACCACGATGAATGCGCCGATGGTGGTGATTCGTCTCATCTCGTCCTTGTGTTGAGCATCTTGGATCAGTCATGCCGAGGGCCGCAAGGGTGAACTCCGAAGGCGATCGGCTCCACAGGCTACCGGTTGGCTCGCCGATTCGCCCCGACCGGGGACTCGGTGGACCGGCGGCCGCTCGCTCGGCTCATCCTCGGCTACTCGTGAAACGGCTGCTCCCGGCGGCGGAGTCTCGGCCGTTCGCATGGTCTTCGGCGGCGCTTCGCGGTGACGGCCCCCCGCTCGCCTCCGCCGATGGAGGACGAGCGCGACGCCGAGAATCACGCCGAGCGACAGCAGGCCAATCATCATCCCCAGGCCGACGCTCCCGTCCCGGTACGCGATCCGCACCTTGTGCTGGCCGGCCCGGACAGGGATCGCTTGCAGGAACGAGTCTGCCTCGAGCACGGGTGCGGGCTCACCGTCAACCGTGGCCGTCCAGTGCGGGTCCCACGGGATGCGTACCAGCACCAATCCGTCGGTTGGCGCAACCACGTCGATGTCGGCGGACTGGCTCCCGGTCGCCCGGAAAGCGGCACGCGCGACCCCGCCGCCGACGCTCGGCTCCGGCGACGGGCCGAGCCCAGGGTCCGCCGTGAGGACCACGATGGCACGCGGATCGAACACCTTCGCGGTCACCGCGTCCCGGGCCTCCTGCGCCGATCCCACCACCTTCCACGAATCGACGAACGTGGCGCGCTCGTGCTCGCGGAACCCCGTGCCGACATCGAGCGCCGGCCCGGTCACGCGGTACAGCGTGATGGGGTCCCGCGGGGCCCTCGGATCGAGGGAGGCAGTGACCGGCACGAGCCCGGGAACGGGGGGCTTCTTCCATCCGCCTCCGACGACCCACCCGACGTCGAGAAGATCGAGGATCTGCGGGGTGAGGTTCCGGTAGAACGTCACGTTGTACCGCGTCGGGTGGGGGTCGGCGGTCCGCGAGTAGGCCCAGTACGGGATGGGCGCCACGGAGTTGTACCCCTGGACGTCCTCGATGCCGGAGATCATCCCCCGGCCGTTCGCCTCCAGGGCCCAGTACTGGGGCGTCTGCAGCGCCAGATATGCGTCGCGACCCTGGATGAGCCGCGGGTCGAACGTGACGAACCGTCCTCCGCCGCCGGTCGCGATGCGTTTCGCGATGGCATCCGGCCTCGCGTACGCTCCGGCGTCGATCACCGGCCGCTGCAGGCCGGGAAATGCGCCGGGGTCCTGTGTTGACTGGCCGAGCCCCACGCGGAGATAGGGCGTCGCCTGCCCCGAGAGCCCGCTGGCCACCATCTCCACGGCGATGACCGCCGGCACCACGAAGGCCAGTGCCGGCTTCCGCCACGCGACCGCGAGCGCCGCCCCCCCGGCAAGGAGACCGAACACCCACACGCCCGAATGCCCTCCCGGCACATCGAACAGGAGCGGCAGCACGAGCCACACCACCGCGCCGGGTGCCAGCATGAGCAGGCGCGCCCGCGTCGTCGTCGCCGTGAGCCAGGCCTCCACCCCGAGCCCGGCCAGCACCGCGATCGCGATCAGCAAGGCGTACCGGAACCGGCGGGGATCGTGGAGGTAGAAGTCGACCAGGGAGACTCGCGGCCACTCGTCCCGCACCCACCCCGCGAACATCTCGCTGGAGAGCAGGTACGACACCAACCCGAACACCCCGAACCCGACCGCCAGGCTCCGGCGCTGGCGCGAGAAGAACGCCGCGAAGACCAACAGCAGCGCGGCCAGGGCCACGTATGACCCCGGGGACACGGTGAGCCCGAGCGGCCATGCCGGGGGCTGGCCCTTCGCCCGGTAGATCGGCGAATCGACCCCCGTGAGCTGCGACTGCAGCGTGATGAGCTTCTCGTACCCGAGCCCCGTCGTGGCCCGCGAGACGTACCCCAGCCGGGGCAACAGGTACGCCATGTTCACGAACAGACTGGCCGCCGCCAGCATGGCGATCAGGCCACCGACCAACTTCCACCCCCGGTTCGAACGCAGGTCGGCCACCGCTCGCACCACGACGTAGACGCCGACCGCCCCCACGCCGTAGGCCAGGCCGTCGGCCGCGTAGGCGCCGGCCAGCTGCCCGATCGCGAGCGCCGTCAGGGCGAGCCAGCCGAGACGCGCGGGCCATGTGGCCGCGCGCCAGTATCTCGACGTCGCCGCGAGCAGCAGCGACGTCCACGCGACCGCCGCGGCGACGGCGATCGACAACCCGACGTACGACCCGGCCATGACCAGCGCGATGACCAGCCCCCCGGCCGTGGCCGCCGGCCGCGACACGCGTTCGCCGCGGAGGAAGGCGTAGATCCCGAGCCCCGCCAGGATGGGTTGCAACACGATGTACCACCGCATAGCCCGCCCGCACGACAGCGCCGAGAACAGCACCATGGCGGGCAGGTACCCCCAGCCCGACTGCGGGTCGGCCGCGAACGGGAGTCCGACGAGCGAGTAGGGGTTCCAGAGCGGGATGTGGCCGGCCGCCAGGGACTTCCCGAGGAAGCAGTACGTCGGCAGCGTCAGCCCGAGAACGTCCTCGTGCTGGTTCGTCAGCTTGCCGCCGAACGCGAACGCCTGGTCGACGACGAGGACCGCCACCACGATCAGGGCGGGACCGGCCAGCGGCGCCAGGCGGCGGAGCATGTTGTCGCGCACCGATCCACGCCGCGTCTCGGCGCGGCTCCGCACCCCCCGGCGGTCCACGGTCGCGCTCAGGTCCCCGGAATGGATGCGGGCCCGGGCGGGGGCCGCGTCGGCAGGATCAACGGCGGACGGGGTTCCTGCGTGAAATCGAACTCATCCAAGAGGTCACCGAGCATCGGCTCGTCCTCCCTGACACTCGGACGCGGGTCCCACCAGCCGTCGGTCTCGGGATCGAGCCGCTGGCTTCCGAGGAAGCGGTCCTCGATGAGCCGGAGGTACGCGTCGAACGACAGCGTCTGGTGGTCGATGTACCCCCGCTTCACGTAGGGGCCGATCGTGATCGCGGGGACGCGGATGCCGTACCCCAGGCCGTCGCGGGCGCCCGGCGGGGGTTCGTGATCGTAGAAGCCGCCCCAGTCGTCCCATGTGACGAAGATGGCCGTGCTGTCCCACGCGTCGCTCTTCCCGACGGCGTTGATGAGGCCCGTCACGTAGGCCTGGCCATCGCTCACCTTCGCCGGCGGGTGTTCGCTGTTGTCGGCGTTCGGCATGATCCAGACCACCGACGGCAGGTTGCCGTCATCGAGCGCCTGGTAGAAGTCCTCGATCGGCCGGATGTTTCCTATCTGCCCGTTCTGATGCACCGTGGTGAAGTCGGGGAGGGGGTTCCACAGGCTGGGCGTGCCCTCGATGTCCTCGTCCGGCCCGCAGAACACCCCGGTCGGGTCGCAGCCGGGATCATCGGAGGGGTCGATGTAGTAGGCCCACGACACCCCGGCGTTGTGCAGCAGCCACGTGATGTCGGCCCATGCGTAGTCGGGCTCCTTGTCCTGGTCGCGGGGACTCTCGTGGTCGGGGTGCTCGAGCTCGGTGACACAGGTCGAGGCGTCGTAGGCATCGCGGCACCGGGCGGACCATCCGGAGACCAGGTACAGGTGGGCGGGCTCGCTCGGACCGAAGTTCGGCTGGTACATGTGGTCCTGCAGGACGAAATCTTCCGCGTACTTCCAGTAGTTCGGGATCTCCCGCGCGTCGTGCCACCCCATGAGATCGGGGTTCGCGCAGATCGGGATCTCCGGCGCCTCGGCACACGTCCGCGCCCGCGCCTTCCCGTTGGGCCCGTCGGCGCCGTTCAGCAGTCCGAGCGGCTCGTTGTAGGCCGCCTCGACGAACCCGTCCATCCGCCCCCCGTCGATGACGGAGACGGCGTTGTCGAAGTTGTGCGGCCCCCCGAGGTTCACGTCGCTGGGATCGTGGAATGGGCGGTTGCACGTCCCCAAACGGTCGTTGGGGATGCACACCTTGGGCTTGCCATCCTTCGTCATCGGGATGCCGTCCGCGCCGGGGAACGTGCCGAAATAGTGATCGAACGACCGGTTCTCCTGCATGATGATCACGATGTGATCGATCTTCTCCAGCCCCGCTGGGGGACGTCCTTCTTCCCCGGATCCGGCGCCCGAGCCCGAGCCGGAGCAGGAGGCGATCAGCAGCAGAAATGCTGCGGCGACGAGTGGGTTCCGCCGGAGATTCCTCACCCGGGCACCCCGATCTCCACGGCGACGTCGCGGCGCCGTCTCCGCGCTATCAGCACCCTCGCCGCCGCCACGGCCCAGCCGCCCGCGGCGAGTGCGACCGCCACGCCGGCGCCGGACAGACCGTCGAGCGAGAGCCCGATGCGGTCGGCGGCGAAGCCGCCCATGACCAGCGTGCCCAGCCCGAACGCGGGAGCGAACGCCGCGCGCTCCCACCACGGGCGGCGGAGCAACGCGACCGCCCATCCCGAGCCAGCCACGACGAGCACCACCAGGAGCAACGCGCTGACCCAGCCCAGACCCGATGCCGTCGGTTGGATCGGGTCGGGAGGCCTCGGGAGGTCGACCTGCGGCGGGGGTCCCCGAAACACCCCGAAGTGCGATCCCTTCGTGTACGGATGCGGCTTCCGGGCCTGGTAAAAGGCCCCCACCATCAAGATCACCGGCTGCTTCCCGAGGACATCGCGGACGGCGGGCCAGTATCGGTTCGAAACGCGATTGAACGCGGGCGCGTTCGCTCTGATGTCGGGCATTCCCTCAGCCAGGAGCTCGGGGTTGCCCAGGTACACGTAGATGTCCGACATGCGCTCCGGCGGCGCCTGGCCCCGGAGCCGCCGGAGGGCCGGGATCATGCCGAAGTCCGCCCGTGGACGGTGTTGGGCGACGGCGAACACCACCGGGGTTCCTTCCGGTAGGTCCCGCACGTAGTTCATCGCCGTCGCGAGGGTCCGGTGTGTCGACAGCTGCTCGTAGGGGGTCGCCCGGAACCACGCGCGAACGCCGAGCGCCGTGGCGCCGACAACGGCCGTCACGGCGATGAGCACGGCCACCGCGGCGCCGGCCCACCGGGGCCGGCGGATCCACCGCGTCGCGAGAACGCACAGTCCCACCACGCCTGCGGCGCCCAGCAGCGGGAGCCCCAGTGCGAAACCCAGCACTCGCTGCGCCGGGAACGTCACACCCGCTCGGAACAGGATGTACGCCCCGATCCCCATGGCCGCCCAGGCAACCAGTACGACCATGCCGCGTCGCCGGTCGCGAAGCGCCGGCCACGAGAGGGCGGCCACGCCACCGGCTGCGACCGGCAGGCTCGCCCAGAACGCGTAGTACGGCCCCTGCCCCGAGAGGATGAGGTCGAAGTGCCGGCGGGTGTTCGCCTCGACCGGCGCGAACCCTGGCGCCGCGAGGAGCGCGGCGCCGCCCGCCACCGTTCCCCCCGCGACTGAGGCGGCGAGGCGCGCCGCGGGCGTCCGGCGGAATGGCATCGTGTCCCTGAGGCTCGAGGGGAGAACGAGGAAAAACAGCAGCGCGAGGAGGGTCATGGTGAGGAGCGCGAACTGCCAGTGCACGACCCAGCCGGCGGCCAGCAGCAGGCTGGAGGCCGGGCCGACCGGCCGGCCCTGGACGACCAGCAGGGCCAACACAAGCACTCCGAGCAGCAGCAGGTCGGCCATCAGGTTGTCGAAGTAGCCGTTCGCCGTGAGGACCACGTTCACCGAGAGCCCGACGATGACGACGTAGAGGGGAACGGCCCACGCCGGCTCGTGGAGCGCAGCCCGGGCCAGCACCCCGGCGACCAGCCCCACGGCGCCGGCAACCACGCCCGGGAGGGCGAACGCGAGCTTCCACGAGGTGATGCCGGTGACGTCTTCGACCAGCGCCCCCAGCACGGGGTAGCCGGATCGGCCGGAGTTCGGGGCGTTGGGCCGGAACGGGTACTGGTCCACTGCTTGGAGCGCGTCCAGCCCACCCGCCGCCACAACGCGCTGGCGCCAGATGTAGGTGGACGAGTCGTCGCCGACGGGAACGTGGAACTCCTTGACGGGGTAGAGAGAGACGAACACACCGAGGATCAATGCCACACCGAGGAGGGTCGCCGCCACCAACACGACAGACCACCACCTCGAGGGGGGGACGGCAGAGTCGGTGACGGCGGGTGTGGCGCGTCCGCGGAGCGTCAGCTCCACAACCCCCGGCCTTGCTCAGGCATCCGCAGACTGTACCGCGGCCCCTCCAGCTTCCGCGTGGCAAGGTGTCCGGGCGTCGGCGGGTCGTTCCCCGTCGAGGGCGGCGGCTCGGGAATAGGGGCGAACTCAGGCGCCGGAGGATCAGTCGAGCCGGCGCAGCGGCGGACGCGCTGCGTGAGGTCTCCTATCGCGTGACGGTCTTGGGGGAGTCGGGCTCGGCGGCCTTCGTCCCCGAGCCGTTCGCGCCGGTCGCGGGTTGGGCGGCGGCCGTGGCCGCCGGCTGGCCCGTCTGCGCCGTCTGGGCCTGTGCGCCGCCGTCCATGTTCGACTGGCCGCAGAAGGTGCCGCCCTCCTGGATGACGAGTGTCTTCGACGTGATGTTCCCGTCGACGCGGCCGCCCCGGGCGAGCTCGGCCTTGCCCTTCACGATGATGTTCCCCTTGAACCGGCCGGCGACGATGACGTTCTCGGCGTTGATGTCCGCCTCGACGTGGCTCTGGGGCGACAGCATGACGTCGCCGTCGGCGTTGATCTGGCCCTTGACCTGGCCGTCGATGCGGAGCGACCCCGCGGACACGATCGTGCCCTCCAGCCGCGCCCCCTGGCCGACGACCGTGACCTCACCGTCCTGCGCCATCTCCCGCACTCCCTCCGCTCGTTCCTCCGGCACCGGTTCTCCGTCGCGCCTCCACATCATCCCGCCTCCACTGCCTGGCGTGGCGCCGCGGGTCGACTCCCCAGCGCCTCGCGGATGGCCTCGACTTCCTCCTCGGACAGGTTGTGATCGCTCGTCCCCCGGGCGACCGGCTTCGCGTACACACGGGTGTCCTGACGCCCGTTGATCGAAGTGACCACGACGCCGTCCCCTCGCTCGTCCAGCAGCGCGCACGAGAACGACAGCCTGCCGCCGACGTCCTCGAACGCGTCGTACCGGATCAGCGCGACCTTCTGCACCGCCCCCGTCAGCCGCTCGCCCAGGCGGGCGTCCTCGTGCGCCAGCTGGCGAACCGCGCCCTCCAGGCGCTTCAGGGCCCGGGCGTGGCCCTCCAGGATGCCGCGCAGCACGTCGTCGAGCTGGATTGGCAGCGAGCTCGACGGCTCCTTGGGCTTCCGCCGGGCGGCGGACGCGATCGCCACGAACAGCGCCAGGAGCGCAAGCCCGAGCGCCACGATGACCAGGATGGAAAGGGTCTTCGGGGGAAGATTCACGGCTCGAAGTGTAGGGAGAAATGGGCGAGGACCTGCCCGAACGGGCGAAGTATACAATCCTCCATCCCGTGGACGAAGCAGCGCTGACCTCCCTCTTGCAGCGGGTCGCCGATGGCGATCGGAGCGTCCAGCAGGCCCTCTCTGACCTCCGGGGCCTCCCGTTCGAGGACATCGGGTCGGCCAAGATCGACCATCACCGCGAGCTGCGGACCGGCCAGGCCGAGGCCGTCTACGGGCCGGGGAAGACCCCCGACGAGGTCCGCGAGGCCGCCACGGCACTCGTCCGGCGAGCCTCCGGAGCCGTGTTCGTCACGAGGGCGACTCCGGAGCAGTTCGCCGCGGTGCAGCCCGCTGTGCCGGCCGCGACCTACGACGAGCGCTCCCGGCTCATCGTCGCCAAGGAAGCGTCACGCAACGGCCGGCGCCTCGGCGCCGCGGCCGTGGTCAGCGCGGGAACGTCCGACCGGCCGGTGGCCGAGGAGGCGGGGCTGACGCTCGGCGCCCTCGGCGCCGACGTCGACCGGATCGCCGACGTCGGGGTGGCCGGGGTCCACCGGCTCCTGGAGCATCGCGACCGGATCGAACGAGCGGACGTCGTGGTGGTCGTCGCCGGTATGGAGGGCGCCCTGCCGTCCGTCGTCGCAGGGCTCACGAGCCGTCCCGTCGTGGCCGTTCCCACGAGCGTGGGATACGGGGCGTCGTTCGAGGGGCTCGCCGCCCTCCTGACGATGCTCGCCTCCTGCGCCCCGGGGATCAGCGTCGTGAACATCGACAACGGGTTCGGCGCGGCGCTCGTCGCCCACCGGATCCTCCGCGCCCGGGAGCGCTGACCGGGCCATGCGGATCGCCTACTTCGACTGCGTGGCAGGCATCTCCGGCGACATGGCGCTCGGGGCCCTGATCGACGCGGGCGCCGACCCCGACGGCATCCGCGAGGGCCTTGCCGCCCTCCCGCTCGGTCAGTTCGAGATCGAGATCGAGGAACGGCAGTCCGCCGGAATCCGGGCCACGAAGGTCGACGTCCGGGCGGAGGCCACCGCGCTCGTCCGGACCTACTCGAGCATCCGACTCATTCTCGAGCAGGCCGACCTGCCGGTGGCCGCCAAGGCGACCGCCCAACGGATCTTCCGGCGGCTCGCCGAGGCCGAGGCCCGCATCCACCGCAAGGAGGTGGAGCTCGTCACGTTCCACGAGGTCGGCGGGATCGACTCCATCGTGGATATCGTGGGAACCGCGCTGGCGCTCGACCTGCTCGGCATCGAGCGGGTGTTCGCGTCGCCGGTCCCAACGGGAACGGGGATGGTCCGGACCGACCACGGCCTGCTGCCGCTCCCCACGCCGGCGGTGGTCGAGCTGCTCCGAGGCGCGCCGATGTACTCGCGCGGCGTTCCGGTGGAGCTCGTCACACCGACCGGCGCCGCCATCCTGGCCGCGACGGCCGAGGGGTTCGGCGACCTGCCGCTCATGGAGGTGGAGTCGGTCGGCTACGGCGCGGGAACGCACGAGCTCGAGTTCCCCAACGTCGTACGCGTGTTCGTCGGCATCGAGTCCGACGCCCGCCCCCGGGCGGGCGACGCCGCCACGACCGGCGAGGTCGTGCTGGCGACGAACGTCGACGATCTCAACCCGGAGCTGTACGAGTACGTGCTGGAACGCCTGCTCGCCGCCGGGGCGCAGGACGCCTGGCTCACGCCGATCGTCATGAAGAAGAGCCGCCCGGCGGTGACGGTCTCGGTCCTGTGCACGGCGGCGGCCGAGGCGGGCCTGCGACGGATCCTGTTCCGCGAGACGGGAACGCTCGGCGTCCGGTCGACGCCGGTGACGAAGGTCGCGCTCGACCGCGAGTCGCTGAAGGTCGAGACCTCGGCCGGGACGGTCGCCGTGAAGGTCGGACTCCTCGACGGACACCCGGTCACGGTGGCGCCGGAGTTCGAGGACTGCGCCCGCGTCGCCCGCGAGAGCGGCGTCCCCGCCCGGGACGTGTACGAGGAGGCGCTGCGTTTGGCCCGCGACGAGCTCCGGGCGGACTCGGCATCTGGCCCCGGCTCAGCCCCTCCCGATCCGATCGACGCCTGACTCCGCCCCGCCGCCGGTCGCCCGCTACTACCGGTCCGGCGGATACGACCGCGACCTCCCGCCGATCTCGGCCTACTTCTTGAGCTGCTGGTCGCCCCCGCCCGGCGAGCTCGGCTGACCTTCCTACCGGTCGGGAACGAGCGGCGGGCGGGGCGGCTCCGGTCGGTCGCCCGCCGCGAACCGCCGCAGGGCCTCCGCGAGCTCCGGGTCGAACGCCGTCGGGATGCCTCGTTCCCGTTCCAGGATCAATCCGTCGCCGAGCGGCCGGTCGAACGTCTCCAGCACGCTCGCCCGGTCGGCGCGGAGGCTGGCCTGCGGGTAGGCGGCGACGTGTTCGGCCAGCGCCAGGGCGCGCAGCTGGGCCTCGCCGGGAGGAACGAGCTCCTGCACGAGCCCCATCTCGTAGGCCCGGCCGGCGTTGATCCGCACGCCCGTGACCAGCAGGTAGAGCGCGTTGCCCGTGCCGACGATGCGCGGCAGGCGCTGCGTTCCCCCGTCCACGTAGGGAACGCCCCACCGCCGGGACAGGGCGCCGAACTCGGCGGTCGTGGAGGCGATGCGGATGTCGCACCACGCGGCGAGCTCGAGCCCCCCCGCGAAGCAGAACCCCTCGATCGCGGCGAGCACCGGCTTGCCCGGGTCCAGCGACGAGAAGCCCATCGGGCCCGTGCGCGGAGCCTCGGGCCTCCCGATCAGCGAGCCGGCGTCCTTCAGGTCGGCGCCGCTGCAGAACGCCTTCCCGCCGGACGCCCGTCACGACGAGGACACGGGCCTCGTCGTCGCCGGCGAACCCCTCGATGGCTTCCGTGATCAGCTCTGCGGTCTCGCCGTCGACGGCGTTGTGGACCTCCGGACGGTTGATGGTGAGCACGGAGACCGCGCCCCGGCGTTCGACCTCGACCTTGGCCATGACCTCGATTCCCAGTGCAGGCGGGCGCCCGGATCGGCCTGCGTATGATGACCCGGACCCGGCCGACCGTGCCGCGCGGAGCTCGACGCCGTCCAGCCGGAGGTCCGCTCGGGCCCGCGATACGTGCCGTGGAGGAACACTGGCCATCGGCAAAGGGTGCCGTGGAGGAACAGTGGCCGGCGAAAAGGAATGACGCGGAGGGAACGGTGACCGGCAGCGACGCCGAGGTGACACGGACGAGCGGACGGGCGATCCTCGGCCTGGCCGACGGAGCGGAGGGCGTGCTCCCCAGCCAGGTCCTTCGGCGCGCCGTCGACCTCGGGTTCGTCGACGCAGGCGAGTACAAGGTCCCCGCGGCGAGCATCCAGCCGGCGAGCATCGACCTTCACCTCGGCGACGTCGCCTACCGGATCCGGTGCAGCTTCCTGCCCGACAAGCGTCCGGTCGAGGTGAAGCTCAAGGACTTCGTCATCGACGAGCTCGACATCAGCCGCGACGGCGCCGTGCTCGAGACGAACCGGCCGTATCTCATCCCGCTTCGCGAGGGCCTGGCCCTGCCGCCGGACGTCCGCGGGCAAGGCGAACCCGAAGAGCTCGACCGGCCGGCTCGACGTGTTCACCCGCGTGATCACCGACCACGGCGGCCGGTTCGACGAGATCGAGCCCGGCTACCACGGTCCGCTGTACCTCGAGGTCGTGCCGCTCTCGTACACGGTCCGGGTGAAGGAAGGCCTCGCGCTGAACCAGCTGCGGCTGTCGGTCGGCAGGCGAGGCTCTCCGACGACGGACATCCAGGAGCTGCACGACCGGGAACCACTTCTGCTCCGCGACGGCGGGCCGCTGCCCGGCGACGGAGCTGGCCACGGCCGACGGCCTGTTCCTGAGCCTCGACCTCCGGGGCGATGCCGGAGGGCGGGTCGGCTACCGCGCCCGGGAGTTCGCGCCGCCGATCGAGATGTCGCTGGTCGACCGGTACGACCCGGAGGACTACTGGGACCCCGTGGTCCGCGAGCCGGGCGACCGGATCGTGCTCGCGCCGGGCCGGTTCTACCTGCTCCTGTCCGAGGAGGCCGTCCGGATCCCGCCCGGCTACGCCGCCGAGATGGCGGCCTACGACCCGACCAGCGGCGAGCTCCGGACGCACTACGCGGGATTCTTCGATCCCGGGTTCGGGTTCGGCTCGACGCTCGAGGGCTCCCGTGCGGCGCTCGAGGTTCGCGCGCACGACGTGCCGTTCATGATCGAACACCGCCAGCGCGTCTGTAAGTTGACCTTCGAGCGGATGGTCGAACCGCCGGACGTGCTGTACGGCGAGGGCGATCGGCTCGTCCTACCAGGGCCAGGTCGACACCCTCGGCAAGCACTTCCGCCGGGCGCCGCAGGGGTAGGGCCTCGGCGGGATGGAAGGTCGCCCGATCCGACCGGTGCGCTGGAGGACCGGCTCCGCGTGGGGCTGGCTGGTCGCCGGCCTGCTGCTGATGGGCATCGGGATCGTCGGCGTGGTCAACCATCGGCTGGGCTGGATCTACCTGCTCTCGGGCGTCGCGTGGGTCGCCGCGGCGGCCGGATACTTGGTGATGGCTCACCGCCGGAATCGAGCACCGTCGGCCGACGCCGGGGGTCAAGGGACCACGTAGATCGCCGGCCCGCCTCGACGGACACTCGCGGGCCGAGCGGGGAGAATGTTCCTCCATGGACCTTCCCGTCATGCCGCCGGTTTCGCCCATGCTCGCCAAGTCCGTTCCGGAGATCCCGGACGTCGGACACGCCGAACCCAAGTGGGACGGCTTCCGCACGATCGTGTTCCGCGACGGCGACGAGGTCGTCCTGGGCAGCCGGAACGAGCGCCCGATGACCCGGTACTTCCCCGAGCTGGTCGAGGCCATCAAGGAGGAGACCCCGGACCGCTGCGTGCTCGACGGCGAGATCGTGGTCGCCATCGACGACCGGCTCGAGTTCGAGGCGCTCCAGCAGCGCATCCACCCCGCCGACAGCCGGGTCCGGATGCTGGCCGAGCAGACACCGGCTGCGTTCATCGGCTTCGACATGCTGGCCGACGGCGACGACGACCTCATGCGACAACCCTTCTCGGAGCGGCGCGAGCGGCTCACCGAAGCGTTGGCCGGAGGGGGCCGGTCGGTGTTCCTCACGCCGGCCACGGCCGACCTCGCGACCGCGAAGGAGTGGTTCGACCGGTTCGAGGGCGCCGGCCTCGACGGGATCGTGGCCAAGCCGACGACGATCACCTACCAGCCCGACAAGCGGGTCATGTTCAAGATCAAGCACGAGCGGACCGCGGACTGCGTGGTCGCCGGCTACCGGCTGCACAAGACCTCGACGCCCTCGAAGCCGCTGGTCGGGTCGCTGCTGCTCGGCCTGTACGACGAGGGGCGCCTCCAGCACGTCGGCGTATCGGCGTCGTTCACCGCCCAGCGGCGCGCCGAGCTCATCGGGGAGCTCGCGCCCTACGAGAGCGGAACCGACGGCCACCCCTGGAAGGACTGGGAGGAGTGGGCCGTCGCGAACCCCGACCGGCTCCCGGGAACGCAGAGCCGGTGGAGCCAGGGCAAGGACCTCTCCTTCACGCTCCTGCGCCCGGAGCTGGTAGTCGAGGTGGCGTACGAGCACATGCAGGGCAACCGGTTCCGGCACACGGCGCGATTCCGACGGTGGCGGCCCGACCGCGATCCCGATTCGTGCACGTACGAGCAGCTCGACGTGCCCGTGGACTACCGGTTCTCGGACGTCCTCGAGACCCCGAGCTGAACCCGGCGGAACCTCGAGCTCGGCCTCAGCCGCGCTGCCCGATCGTCACCACGGTCGACGCCGACGCCATGTCCACGATCCGGAGGTTCTGGACCAGCTCCTCCGCCGTCACGCTCGGTGGGAAGTAGTCCGACAGCGCCCGGATGAAGTACGGCGGCAGGTGACGGAACCGCAGCGTCGCCGTGAACTTGATCCGGTCGCCGCGCTGCAGCTGAGTTCCGTCCTCATCGAACAACCTGAAGATGTAGCTGAGATCGGGGAACTGGGCCGGCTTCACGGCGGGGAACTTCTTCTGGTCCGCCGGGCTCGCCGGGAAACCGGGCGGGCCCATCGGGGCCATGGCCAGGTTGTCGACGATGCGGTGCCGGACCCGGACGATGTCGGGCACCAGGTTCTGGTAGGCGACCTCCTGCCGGGTCTCGCCCTTCCCGGGGTTCGGCCCGTCGGTGAGGATCTTCTGCCACGACGCGAGCCACGGGTCACACTGGTCCACGCCCTTCGCGGCGCCGGGGGCGAGGTGGATCCGGACGTCGTCGTTCTGGAAGGTCGGGAAGTCCTTCTTGTCGGCGGCCACCACCGACGCGTCGCAGTACGGCAGGTCCTCGGTCGCCGCCACGTTCCCCGATTCGCACAGGCCGGGGATCGCGCGCTGCGTCCCGAAGGTGAACCCGGCGAGGCACACCTTGCGTCCGGTCGGCTGGTCGTTCTCGTCGACGACCTCCGCCGAGATCTCGACCCACATCTGCCGGACGAACGCGAACCCGGTCGGCAGCTGATGGCCGTTCCCGACGTTCCGCACGGAGACGTCGGCCTGGAGGAACGGGCCCTGGTCGAGGTTCACCGGCTTGGCCGTCACGTCGATCGACGCCGCCGACGAGAGCAGCCCCTGGATCTGTGCCTGGAGCTCGGCGAACTGCTCGTCGCTGATCCCCGGGTGGCCGGGGGTGAGGTCGTAGTCGACGCCGAAGAACGTGTGGTTGCGGACGTCCTCCCGAACCGGCGCGGTCTGTCCGAACGGACCGTTCGACACGAGCTTCTCGGTCTCCTGTGAGGTGTGGCAGCCGACACACCCCTGCATGCCCTCTCCGTTGTTGGGGAACGTCGAGCGGTACTCCTGGTTCCACTCGTCGTACGTGGTCTGGAGCACCAGGTCCGGCTGGGGGTCGGCGAACCGGTCGACGGGCTTGCCGTTGTCGGGGGTGAGATCGACCTCGACGATGTGACACGCGCCACACAGCTCCGACGAGGCGACGTCACTGGTCATGAACCCGCCGGTGTTCACCTGGTGATCCGGAACCGGCACCAGGTCCGGGCCCGTGGTCGGGGGCGGCCCCTGGAACTCCCCGAGCGAGGAGTTCCCGGAGTGGTTCGGGAGGAACGGCACGGCGCCGGAGGCCCGGTCCGGCGGGGCGCCGAGCGCGTGACACACGACACAGCTCACGCCCTCGGCCAGGATGAGGTTCCGCTTGCCGGTCGCGCCGGGGTCGCTCGAGTCGGCCGTCCCCGGAAACGGCAGCCGCTCCGACTTCGTGATGGTCGCCCCGATCGGCCCGTGGCAGTTCACGCACAGCTGGCCGAGCGCGTGGCCGGCGGCCGCGTTCTGTTCGAGCGCCAGCGCCGTCTGGGCGACCATGATCGGGCTCGTCACGCCGTGGGCCATGACCGACGCGTTCCACTCCTCGGCGATGTCGGCGTGACAGCCGGCACAGGTCTGTGACGAGGGGAACTGCGCCTTCTCGCCGCCGACCACGGCCTTGCCCGCGCCGAACACGTCGAGGATGTGCACGGCGACGAGCCCGACGAAGATCGCCGCGAGCGGGATGTGCAGCAGCTTCCACCGCTGGAGCCACTTCGCGTAGTGGCGCTGGCGTTCCTCCCGCTTCTGCAGGCCCTCGCGGTTGTAGGTCAGCGTGTTGATCTCGACCCACGCGGCCCGCTCGTGGTCGGGCAGCGCGGCGACCTGGGGATCGAGCACCGACGACGGCTGGCCGTGGAGCCTGGCCTGGACGAGCGACTGGAACATCGGCGACTTGCCGGCCGACAGCTTGTCGATCTGGATCTGGGCGTCCTCGAGGCGCTGCTCGGTGTCGACCGTGGCGAGGTTCCGCGGGCCCCGCGCGACCCGGGGCGGCACCCGCCGGTAGACGATCCGCCACAGGATCCCCGACACCACGAGCAGGGCGAAGACGATGAGCGCGAGCTTGCCGGTGGACAGGTTCAGCGTGATCGGCCGAACCAGGACGTGGGCGATGACGACGCCGAACGCCAGCAGCCCCAGCCAGATGTGGGCCTTGAACCACGTCATCATCGTGGCCCGCGAGCCCTCCTGGACCCGTCGCGACCGCTTTCGGAAGGTGTAGAGGAACGTCGTCGCCGAGAGCACGACCGCGACGACGCCGAGGAACGTGATGAGCCAGAAGGCCCCCCGGCCGCTCGCGCCGCCGCTGTTCTGGATGACCGTCAGCAGACCCCAGCCGAACAGGATCGCCCCGAGGAACCCGACCACCGCGAGGACGAGCCAGGGCAGCGGGTGCTCCAACGTCTTGCGGACGCGCCGCGGGGTCGGCGCCTTGCCGCTCGCGGACGCCGCCGCGAGGTCGGGCCGGACCTTGACCTCGCTCCGGCGGGCCTTCCACTTCCCGGCCTCGGCCTCGGGAGTGACGGGCTCGTTCTTGCGACCCCTGCCGGTGCCCGGGCCGGGCTCCGGCGGGACCTCCGACGGGAACTGGCCCGGCGGGACTGCGCGGCCCGGCGGGCCAGGCGCGGGCGGTGGCGGTGGAGCGCCTCCGGGCGGTGGCGGACCGGGCGGCGGGCCGCCCGGCGGGGGCGGAGGCGGCGGGGCCCCCGGCGGGGGCGGAGGCGGCAACCCGCCCGGAGGGGGCGGAGGCGCCTGGCTCACTTCGTTTCCTGCATCTCGAGCCCGATGACGAGGTCGGTCCGCCCGAATGTCGAGACCGGGTCGATGCGGAACGCGGCGCCGACCGGACACGCGTGGACGCACGCGTAGTACGGGTACCCGGCGCACAGGTCGCACTTCACCGCGATGCGCTCCACGTGCTGCTCGTGCGGCAGGGCCAGCGCCGGCTCAACCTTGCGCTTCTTCTGGATCCCGAGCAGCGAGAAGATGCTGAACTTCGTGTTCTCGAACTGCGTGTCGCGCTGGTGCATCTGGATGTTGCCGTAGGGGCACCGCTCGGCGCAGGCCCCGCACCCGATGCAGTTGTCGGGCACGATCCGGATCTCGCCGTCGGGCTCGCGGACGATGCCGTTCACGCTGCACAGCAGGCAGACCGGATCCTCGCAGTGCCGGCACGCGCTCGGGAACAGCAGGTTGTCGAGCTGCAGGCCCCGCCGATCCAGGCGCGCATAGCCGTGACGCCGCTCACAGGCGTCGACGCAGTTGTTGCAGTTCGTGCAGATCGAGGTGTCGATGACGAGGATCTCGTGGCCCTGCATGACGCCGGTCTGCAGGAGGTCCTCGATCGACAGCACGTGCGACGACGCGCGGTCGACGACAGGGAACCGCACGCTGGGGTCGCGGATGATCGCCTCGGCCTTCGTGGCCTCCTGCTGGAGAACGGTCTGCAGCTCGGGGTGCTTCTGCAGGACCTGCCGGACCAGGGCGCCGGGGATGGCGAGGACCTCCGACCGTGTGTTCGCCGTCACGCTCGCCTGCTGGGCTCCTCCGAAGAACAGTGCCGTGCCGCCGAACACGTCGCCCTCCCGGAAGTACTGGAGGACGCGTTCCCGTTCGCCGTAGCGGACGCCGACCTTGAGGAACCCGCTCCGCACGATGTACAGGTCGGTCGCCGGCGTGCCCTCGAGGTACACGACCTCGCCCGGTTGGTAGACCTTGAACGTCGCCTCGTGGAGCAGCGTCTCGATGTCGACGTCGGGGAACCTGCTGAGCAGCGGGTGGGTCTTCGCCTGGGTCCACGTCGCGCGGCGGCGGTACAGCTCGTTCATGGTCTGGTCGAACGGCTGCGACTCCCGCATCAGCCGGAACACCGCCGCCTTCGGCAGCTCGACCACGATCGAGTCGGCCACGGCGGTGATCGTGAACAGCTCCTCCTGGTTGCCGAGGACGGCGATCTCGCCGTGGAACGAGCCCGGGCCCATGACGAGGATCCGGGTCTGCTCCCGGCCGATGGTGGTGGTGGACTGCTCGACCGCGCCGTCGAGGACGATGTACAGCCGCTCGTGGAACTGGCCCTCGCGGCACAGCACCTCGCCGGGCGCCAGCCGACGGAGCGTCACGCTCAGCAGGATCCGACGGAGGTGCGCGGCCTCGACGCCGCGGAACAGCGGCAGCCCTGCCAGGTGCGTCGCCAGGGTGTCGAGCGTCCACGTCGACTGGAACACGTTCGGGCCGACCTGCAGCGGCATGATCCGGTCGGGCTCGACGTCCTCGACCCGGACCTTGTTCCACAGGACGATGTCGGCGCGGTGGAGGTCGGCCGGGCACACCGGCACGCATTGCTGGCACTGGGTGCAGGCGCGGACGAAGTCGATGACCTGCGGGTCGGTGATGTGGGTGGCCAGAGCCCCGGCGTTGAGCTGGGCGATCGTGACGAAATGCTTGTCCGGCAGCGGGCACGCCAGCAGGCAGTCGTTGCAGCCGATGCACGCCATGACCTCGCGTTCGACTTCCTGCTGCAGCTGCGTGAAGTAGTCGACCGCCATCAGCTCACCGGGGGGCGAACGCTCGGCTGACGCGCCGAGGCCCCCGCCTCCTTCCGGCCTCGCTCATGCGCCCCCCCGACTTCCATCAGCCCACCTCGAACCTGCACACGACGTCGCCGAACCCCACGCCGGCGCCGGGTGGGAGCGGCATGGTTTGCTGCGGCGCGAGGCGCACACCGTTCACGGTCGTCCCGTTGGTGCTGCCGAGGTCGGTGACCGACCACTGTCCCCCCGCCTGCTGCAGCGAGGCGTGCTGCCGGCTCACGGTCTGATCCCGCAGCACAAGGTCGCAGACCGGATCCCGTCCGACGCGCAGCGAGTCCTTGATGAGCGCGAACGACAGGCCGACCATCGGGCCGACGGTCACCGCGAGGCGGGGACCGGCGGGCGCGCGCTCGGTGGGGGCGGCCGGGCCCGGCGCCGCAGGCGCCGGGGCCGGGGGCGGCGCGACCGGCTGGAGCCGGCCGGTGGCCGGGGCGGGTTCCTGCATGGGAGGCGCGGCGGCCGGCGGCACGCCGGCCGCCGGGCCGGGACCGGGCACCACCGGCGGCGCCACCGCGAGCGGCGGCGCCCCCACCACCGGCGCCGGCCCGCCCGCCCCGTGGAACGTCAGGTCGGTCGTTCCGACGTGCACCACGTCGCCCTCCCGCAGCAGGTGCGGCACCGACACCAGTTGGGCGTTCACGTAGGTCCCGTTCCGGCTGCCGACGTCGCGCAGGTACAGGTCGTTGCCGAGCCGCGTGATCTGCGCATGGGTGAACGACACGGCCGGATCGGGGACCGCGACCTCTGACGACGGGTCACGCCCGATGGTGCTGGTCTGCCCGGCGAGGTCGAACCGCTGCCCCTTGAGGTCGAGCCACCCGAGCACGGCGTTCGGCGCCGCCATGACGACCGTCGCCGGCCGGACCGGCGCGCCCGCCGGTGGAGGCGCGGCCGTGTCGGGCGGCGCAGTGGCCGGCGTCGGCGGGCCCACCTGCGGCGCCTGCGCGCCGAACCCGGCCGATGGCGCCACCTGCGACGGCGGGAACGCGGCATGGATCGAGGAGTACCCGAGCCGGATCGTGTCGCCCTGGCGGAGCGGCGTGGGCGAGATCACCGGGGCCTCGTTCAGGAAGGTGCCGTTCCGGCTGCCGACGTCCGACAGCATGAACGCGTTCACCTCAAGCCGGACCTGCGCGTGATGGCCGGACACGTACTCGTCGGACAGGACGATGTCGTTCTCCGGGTGGCGGCCGATCGTCGTGATCGGCTTGGTCACGCGGAACGCCTGGCCGCCCTGGACGGTGAGCGTGACCTCCGGTGCCTCCTGCTTCGGCAGCGACGGGAGGTTCGGCATGGCGGTGGCCAGGCTTCCCCGGCGGAGGACGCTGTTGGTGGGGACCGCTTCGGCCTGCGCCGCAACGGTCTCCGAGCCGCGCGCCCTGATCTCGGGGTCGTGTTCGTCGAGCCACGAGGCCAGGTCGAACCGCGGGTCCAGCAGGCCGCTCGCGACGTCGCTCACGTCGAGCCCGAGCTCGATCAGCCGCTGGAACTGCAGCGCCCGCGCCCGCACGCCCTGGCGGCGGTGGCCGAGCAGGAGCGCGCCGACGAGCTTGCCGTCGCGCAGGACGAGCTTCCGGTAGCGAATCTCCCGGCCGGTCCGCGGGAAGTCCGGGATGACCTGGTCGCCCTCGCCCTCGATGGTCCGGCCGATCGCGCCGAGGTCGAGGTCCCACAGGCGGGTCGCGTTGTACTGGACCCGCATCGTGAACTGGTGCGACCCGCCGCTCATGTTGATCCCGGCGGTGCGGCCCTGGAGACGCGCCGGCTCCCACTGGCCGTAGCCGCGGCGCTTGCCGGTCGCCGGGTCGACCACGCTCGCGATGTCGCCGGCGGCGTAGACGTTCGGGACGTTCGTCCGCATCCGCTCGTCGACGTTGACGCCGCGCTCCGCCTCGACGCCCGAGCCCTCCAGGAACTCGGTGTTGGCCCGGATGCCGATCGCCACGCCGACCAGCTCGCACGCGAGCTCCGGGCTGTTCTTGAACTTGACCGCTCGGACGCGGTGGTCCTCCGTTCCCAGGGCCTCGGTGATCTCCTCGTTCAGGCGGAGGTCGACTCCGCCGGCGCGGAGACGTGACCAGACGAGGTCGGACGCAGTTCGGTCGAGCACGCCGTCCATGAACATGTCGCCGCGGATGACGTAGGTCACCTCGACGCCGCGGCTCCGCAGGCCCTGGACCCACTCGACGCCGAGCGGGCCGCCGCCGACCACGACCGCGCGGCGGATCTGCTTGCCGGCCAGGCCGTCGAGGACCACGCGGGCGTCCTGCATCGTCCGCATGGTCATCACGCCGCTCAGGCTGACCCCCGGCCAGGGCGGGAGGTTCGGGTTGGCGCCCGCGGCGATCAGCAGCTGGTCGTACGGGAGCTGGCCGCCGTTTGCGAGGAGCAGGGTGTTCGTCCTGGTGTCGACCTGCGCGACGCGGGCCTGGAACCGTTCCACCCGGAACTCCGTGTAGAAGTTCGGCGGGACGGCGAAGAGCTGCTCCTCCTTGAGCTCGCCGATCAGGAAGTTGGTGAGCGCGGCGCGGTAGTAGGCGGCCTGGGGGTCGTCGGACAGGATGATGACCCGGCCCTGCGGGTCGGCCCTCCGGATGTAGAACGCGGCGGTGGTCCCGGCGGCGCCGTCGCCGATGATCGCGTACCGCGTCAACGCCCTGCCGACCTCCTCCCGCTCGACCCGACCGTGAGGGCGGATCGTATCGCCCACCTGCGTGTTCGTTCAATCGTCCGATTTGCCCGGGTTCGCCGTGCCCGGGCCGCGGTCGGACTCGGATGGTTCCACGTCCCGAAGGCCCTGGAGGAGCCGAGCGGTCGCGGCCCGGCCCGACCGAAATCGGGCTCAGCCCGTTGGACCGGGGGACTCCGTGCCGGCGGGCGGCGAGGATGGGCCCGTGCTCGGGGTCGCCCCTGAGCCGGAACCGGAACCGCCGGCAAGTTCGGCCTTGGCGTCGGCGATCTCCTGGCGGGCGGTGTCGCCGTACGAGCCGGTGGGGTTGCCGTCGAGGTAGCGCTGCAGGAACACGATCGCCTGCGCCGGCCGGTCGAGTCCCTTCAGCAGGATGCTCCCCTTGTAGAACAGCGCCTCGCCGTAGTCGGGCTGGATCTGCAGGGCCTTGTTCTCCTGCGTGAGGCCGTCGAGCGGGCGCCCCGAGAGGTGGAGCAGCAGGCCGTAGTTCGCGAGGGCGTCGACGTTGTTCGGCTGGATGGCCACCGCGGCGGTGAACTGGCGGAACGCGTCGCCGAGCTCGCCGGAGTCGAGCAGGTAGTGGCCGAGGTCGAGGCGGGCGGCGACGTCGTGGGGGTTCTGGCGAACGCGGGCCTGGAGCTGCTCGAGCGACACCGTGAGCGACTGGTCGGGGCGGTCGTTCAGCGAGCGGAGCAGCGACGGAACGAGGCCGATCGAGATCGCGACGGCGGCGACCATGGCGATCGCCACGTACCGGGCCGGGCTCCGGCGGGGGCGTTCCACGGCGGCGTCCTCGGGGGCCGCCTCCTCCTTGCGCGTTCGTTCCTCGATCGCCCGGAGGACTTTCGCCATCCGGGTCTCGGTGTCGTCGCGGAGACGGAGGTACTCGTCGGCGTCGATCGCGCCCGAGTCGCGCGCCGTCTGGAGGTCCTTGAGCGAGACGAGCAGCGCGCGACGGCGGTCCTCGAGGGGGTCGGCGAGGGGCTCGAACGCCGGAACCGTCGCCCGGCGGTACGGCGCCGTCGCCGCGAACAGCACCATCCCGAGCATCCCGGCCAGGGCGATCGACACGGCGATCGCGTTCACGCGTTCTCCTCGAGGGCATCGACCTCGCGCTGGATCTCGGCGCGCTCGGCGTCGGTGAGCCGCGGCTCGCCCATGGCCGCCTCGCCGACGGCGTCGGCGTCGGCGTCGGCGTCGGCGTCGGCGTCCGGTGTGCCTTCCTCCGCATCGGAACCATCGGCCAGGGCGGGCCGGCGGCGCCGGTGGAGCACCACCGCCCAGGCGACCAGGCCACCCGCCGCGATGGCGAGCGCCGGCGCGAGCCAAGCGACCAGGCCGATCCCGCCGGTGTCGGGCGTCAACAGGATCCACTGCCCGAACTTCGCGACGAAGTAGGCGTCGATCTGTTCGCCGGTCTCGCCCACGCGAAGGCGACGTCCGATCTCGGCGCGCATGTCGCGGGCCAGCTCGGACGGCGAGTCGGCCACCGACAGGTTCTGGCAGACGGGGCAGCGGAGGTTGGCGGCGATGGCGCTCACGCGCTCGTTCAGGGTCGGCGGGTGCGCCGGGCCGCGCGTGGCGACGACCACCAGCGCGGCCAGTGCGACGACGACGGCCCCGACCACCACGGCCATGGTTCCGCGGCGGCGCCGGGCCGGGTCGTTCGCCGGGGCCGCGACCGGTTCGGCGGAGGCCGGCGCGGACGTCGACGCGCTCACGCCGGTTCCTTCCTGCATGGCGCGCACCTGCTGTTCGATCGTGTCGTACGTGACGACGCTGATCTGCTTGTGCGCGATCTTTCCGTCGGGCGAGACGAACACGGTCTCCGGCACTCCCGTCACGCCGTAGTCGAGGGCGACCCGCCCCTCGGGGTCGTACAGGTCGGGCCAGTCACCGACGAGTCCGGAGAGCCACTCCCCCGCCTTGGCCGGCGAGTCCTGGTACAGCACCGAGAGGAACACGACGCCCTGGTTTCCGAACCGGCGCCAGCCGTTCACCAGGTTGGGGTGCTCGACCGTGCAGTCCACGCACCAGCTGGCCCAGAAGTTGATCACCACCGGGTGACCGCGGAAGTCCGACAGATGAACGGTCTCGCCGGTGCGGAGGTTCTTCAACGCGAAGTCCGGCGCGGGCTTGCCGATCAGCTGGTTCACCGGCGTGGCCGAGGGGTCCCGGCCGAGGCCGAACCCGAGCAGCGCCGCGAGGATGACGATCGGCGTGAGCGCGATCACGACGACCTTCCACCGGCGGTCGGTGAGCCGGCGTACGGGCGTCACGGCGGCGGCTGCCTCGCTCACGCCGTCACCTCCGCCTCCACGCGCTCCGGCGGTTCCTCGACGGGCTCCGCCTCGCGCACCACGGGCTCCGGCGCTCGGCGCCGCTTCCGGGACGGCCACAGCGCGATCACCCCGCCGAGCACGATCACTGCGCCCCCGACCCACAGCCACATCACGCCCGGCTCCGAGAACAGCCGGAACGTCGCCGACGTCCCCTTCGGCGCGAGCGACTGCAGCGACGCGTACAGATCGTGGAACCCGTTGAGCGGCGTTCCCTTGGAGATCGACGGCGTTCCGATCGGTTCGTTCGGCGCGGACGGGTAGTAGTTCAGCGACGGGATGAGCACGCCGACCGTCTTGCCGTCCCTCGACAGCTCGAGCGTCGAGACGAACACGATCCGCTGGGGTTCGTTCCGGAAGGTGGAGCCGACGAAGCGCATGTCGTACCCGGCGAACGAGGTCGACTCGCCCTTGGCCAGCGTGACCTCCTGTTCGGTCTTGAACGACGTCGACCACGTGATCGCGACGATCGCGAGCACCAGCCCGAGGTGCGCGACCAGCCCGCCGTACAGCCGGCGATTCCGCGAGACGGCGCCCCGACTGGACCGCCACACCCCGCCGCCGTGCGCCCGGCCCTGCGCCCGCACGCCGCGGACCATCTCCCCGATGGTGGCCGTTCCGACGAACGCCGCCAGCCCGAACGCGAAGATCGCCGTCGGGTGCCGCACGCCCGTCGCCGCCAGCCCGACGATCGTCAGCGCCGCCGCCCACAGCGGCACCCGCAGCCGCTGCAGCAGGTACCGCTTGGACCCCACCCGCCACGGCAGGAGCGGCCCGATCCCCATCAGGAACAGCAGCAGGATCATCACCGGCGCCGCCGTCCGGTCGAAGTACGGCCCGCCGACCGACACCTTCGCCCCTGTCAGCGCCTCGTTGATCAGCGGGAACACCGTCCCGATCAGCACGGTCACCGTCAGCGCGACGAGCAGGATGTTGTTCCCGAGGAACACGCCCTCGCGCGAGATCACCCGGTCGATCGACGACTCGCTGGCCAGTTGCTTCGAGCGCGCGGCGATCAGCCCGAACCCGGCACACAGCACCACCAGCAGGAACCCCAGGTACAGCGGCCCCACCGCCGACTCGGCGAACGCGTGGACGCTCGACAGGATCGATCCACGCGTGAGGAACGTCCCGAACACCGTCAGCCCGAACGTCGCGACGATCAGCGAGAGGTTCCAGACCTTCAGCATGCCGCGGCGCTCCTGGACCATCACGGAGTGCAGGAACGCGGTCGACGCCAGCCACGGCAGCAGCGCGATGTTCTCCACCGGGTCCCACGCCCAGTACCCGCCCCACCCGAGCACCGAGTACGACCACAGCGATCCCAGGAACAGCCCGGCCGTCAGGCAGACCCAAGCGAACAGCGTCCATCGGCGCGTGATCCGGATCCACTGGTCGCTCACTCGCCCGGTCAGCAGGGCTGCCATCCCGAACGCGAACGGCACCGTCATGCCGATGAACCCGAGGTACAACATCGGCGGGTGCGCGGCCATCAGCGGATGGTTCTGCAGCAGCGGCAGCGGCCCCCGCCCGTCGACCGGCGTCTGCGCGAGCGTGCCGAACGGATGCGTCGCGATCGTCACGAGCAGCAGGTAGAACGAGCTCACGGTGAACATCACGCCGAGCGCCCAAGGGAAGGTCTCCGGCCGCTGCCGCCGGAACCGGATCGCGACCGCCAGCAGATACCCGGAGAGAACGAGGTTCCACAGCAGGAGCGAGCCCTCGTCGGCCGACCACAGCGCGAGGACCTTGAAGAACGTCGGCGTGGCGCGGCTCGAGTTCTCGGCGACGTAGTGCAGCGAGAAGTCATTCGACAGGATCGCGACGAGCATCGTGAGGTTCGCGATCAGGACGAGGCCGATCAGCGCCCATGACGAGGTCCGCGCGCTCTCGACCATGAGCGCGTTCCGTGACCGGGCGCCCACGAACGACGCGACCGCGCCGAACACCGCGACGGCGAGCGCGAGGAACAGGGCGAACGTCCCGATGACAGAGGCCAACGCGGGTCCAAGCCTACCGGCGGACCCTGAGAATCGGGTGGTCGGCGCTACGCTAGGGAGTGCGATGAGCGTGATCTCGAAGGGAACCCCGGCGCCGCCCGTCCTCGGAGTGGACATGGCGGAAGGAACCCGGGCGCTGTTCTTCTACAAGGTCACCTGTCCCGTGTGCCAGATGGCCGGCCCGATCGCGAAGCAGATGGAAGCCTCGTATCCGGGAACGGTCACCGGCATCGGCCAGGATCCGGAGGAGAAGCTCGACGCGTTCGCCGGGGAGTACGGGTGGTCGTTCGCCTCCGAACCGGACCTCCCGCCGTATGACGTGTCCGAGGCCTACGGGGTCCGGGTGGTGCCGACCGTCGTGCTCGTCCACGACGGAACCGTGACCGACGTCGTCGAGTCCTGGGACCGCGACGCCTGGAACCGCCTGTCCTCCGAGCTCGCGGAACTCACCGGCAACGAGGCGGTCACGCTCTCGACGAAGGGCGACGGCCTGCCCGTGTTCCGCCCCGGCTGAGGCTCCCGCAACGCGCGCTAGGTAGCGCGCCGAGGGCTCTCGGGCTCGGCCTGCTCGAGCAGCCCGCGTTGCTGGACGAGCGGAACCGACAGGGTCCGATAGCCGACCTCGTCGAACAGGACCAGGACCTTGTCGTCCTCGTAGCGCTGGACCAGGCCCGTTCCCCACTCCGCGTGCCTGACACGTGACGAGAGCGGGAACGGCATTTCGTTCGGGTCCGCCAGCACGCCGGCCTCGCAGTTGTCGCAGTTCCCGCAGGCGCCGTCGAACGGCTCACCGAAGTAGTTGAGGAGGAACTCGCGCCGGCAGTCGTGCACCTCGGCGTAGCCGCGCATCATCTCGACTCGGGACTTCGCGTAGGAATGGCGGCGTTCCTGCGCCTCGACGGTCGACTCGACCGCGGCCTCGACGTCCGCCGTCTCGTCGCCCTCCGCCACGCCTCCGTCGGGCAGCAACCGCACCGCTCCCGCGTCCTCGAGCCGGGCCAGGGCCGCGATCAGCGGCGTCGGCGGCACGTCGGCGATCTCCGACAGCTCGTCGGCGGCGACCGGGCCGTCGTGTTCGCGGACGGCCTCGACCACCCGTTCCAACTGGTCGGTGCCGACCTGCCCGCCTGCCGCGAAGAACCTCCGCCGCCCGAGGTCCTGCGGCCGGTAGAACAGCACCGCACGCGCCGGCTCGCCGTCCCGACCGGAACGGCCGATCTCCTGATAGTAGGAATCGAGCGAGCCGCTGACGTCGTGGTGGAACACGAACCGGACGTTCGGCTTGTCGATCCCCATGCCGAACGCGATCGTGGCGACGATCACCCGGACCACGTCGTCCATGAAGGTCCGTTCGACCTCCTCGCGGTGCCGTCGGCCCATACCGGCGTGGTAGGCAACGGCGTCGACGCCGCGTTCCTGCAGCGCCTCGGCCACCTCCTCGGTCTCGCGCCGCGTCGCCGCGTACACGATCCCGGCGCCCTCGGCCGCGACCACCGCGTCGAGCACGGCGTCGCGTTTGCGGTGTTCCTCCTCGTGCCGCTCTACGCCGAGCCAGATGTTCGGCCGATCAAACCCGGTCACGATCACCGCCGCGTCGCGCATCCCGAGACGGTCCACGATCTCCTCACGGACCGGCGGCGCCGCGGTCGCCGTGAGCGCGAGCACCGTCGGATGCCCGAGCGACTCGATGACCGTCCCCAGTCGCAGGTAGTCCGGCCGGAAGTCGTGTCCCCACTCGCTGACGCAGTGCGCCTCGTCGACGACGAAGAGCGAGACGTTGCCCTCCAGGCCCTCGAGCGTGTCCTCCCGATTGAACTGCTCCGGAGCGAGGAACACGAACTCGACGCCCTCGCGCTCGATCTCGTCGAAGGCGACCTCGCGCTGCGACTCGGTGATGTCCGAGCTGATCTGCGCGGCGCCGCCGGCATCGTGTTCCTCGATCGAGCCCACCTGGTCACGCTGGAGCGCGAGGATCGGCGACACGACAACGGTGGCGCCCGGGACCAGCAGCCCGGCGACCTGGTAGATCAGCGACTTGCCCGCCCCGCTCGGCATGACGGCGAGCGTGTCCCGGCCCGCCAGCACGGACCGGAGCGCCTCCTCCTGGCCCGGCTTCAGGTGCTCGATACCGAGCCGGTCCCGCGCGGCCTTCCGCGCACGCCGGAGGTCGATCCGCTCGCCAGCCATCGCGGCATCATGCGGGAACCGGGACGCCTCAGGCGTTCTCCTGGGTCAGCGCGAGGATGTTGCCGTCGGGGTCCTTGAACCAGGCGACCTTGTCGGGCCCGGCCTGCGCCACGCCGTCGATCGTCTTCAGCCCGGGGAAGTCGTATTCCTCGAAGACGACGCCCTGCGTGCGGAGCTCGTCCACCGCCGCCCGGACGTCGTCGACGATGAACGTGCCGAGCGTGTGCTGCGCCGTGCCGGCCGACGGCGTCTCGTACACGTCGAACTCCGACTGGCCCGCGCGGTAGACGATCTCGACTCCGAGATCGCGCGTCGGGGTGAGCCCGAGCACGCCCTCGTAGAACTCCCGGGCCCGGGCCAGGTCCTTCGTCGGGATCGTCGCGTAGAAGGATCTGTCGGCAAGCGTCATTTCCCCTCCTCCCCGTGTGCGGGTCCTGTCCGGACTCCTCGGCGGGGAAGGTTCGCATATCGCCCGAAGAAGGTTCAGGCAGCGACCGGCAGCACGACCTCGCTTGCGTCCGCGGCGTCGTGAAGGATGCTCGGCACCCCGCCCGCCGAGCTCCCCAGCTGCGGACTTCGATGCATCGAGCGCCCGGAGCGGATGACGTTCCAGCCGGCGGTGAGCTGCTTCGCGCGCCAAGCGCAGTCATGAACGGGGGGGTGGGTTTGGTTCCTCCCGGCGAATCGAGGCAGCGTGATACAAACGGGCCACCCATGTCCGATGATCCGCGCTCCGGCACGATGGTCGCCCACTTCCGGCTCGACCATGTCATCGGCCGGGGCGGGATGGGCGTCGTCTACCTGGCGTTCGACACGCGCCTGCAACGCAAGGTGGCGGTCAAGATCATGGCGCCCGAAGTCGCGAGCGACCCCGGCTTCCGGGAGCGGTTCGAACGCGAGGCGCGCATGGCCGCCGCGATCGACCATCCGAGCATCATCCCGATCTACGACACCGGGGACTTCGAAGGCCTGCTGTACCTCGCCATGCGCTATGTCCAGGGAACCGACCTCCGGTCGCAGCTCACGGAACAGGGCGCCCTGCCGGCCGACCGCGCCGTGTCGGTGCTGCGGCAGGTCGCTTCGGCACTGGACGCCGCGCACGCGCAGGGCATCGTCCACCGCGACGTCAAGCCGGCGAACATCCTCCTGGGCGCCGGCTCGAGCACCGAGGAGGCCGACCACGTCTACCTCACCGACTTCGGTCTGACCAAGCGGTTCGACCGGGCCAGTCGCGCGCTCACACAGACCGGCCAGTTCGTCGGAACGATCGACTATGTCGCTCCCGAGCAGGTCGAGGGCCGGAGCACCGACGGGCGCGCCGACCAGTACTCGCTGGGATGCGTGATGTTCGAGTGCATCACGGGCGACGTGCCGTACGGGGAGACGTCGGACGTGGCGACGCTGATCGCCCATGTGCAGCAGCCGCCGCCCCTGGTGACGAGCCTTCGGCCCGACCTGCCGCTCGAGGTCGACGAGGCCATCGAGAAGGCCATGGCGAAGAGTCCGGACGACCGCTTCCCGACGTGCGTCGCGTTCGTAATGGCGGTCCGCGACGCGCTGAAGTCGTGGGGCATCCGTTCCGGAACGAAGATCACGGGCACGCCCCCGGATGCGGGAAGCGGTCCGTCCGGCGCGGGCGCTGCCGGCGTTGTTGGCGGAGTGGTCGGCGCTGCCTCGGCCGGTGGAGCCGAAGGGACCGGCGCGATGCCGCCTCCACCTCCCCCGCCGCCGCCGTCCGGCCCGGGGCCGCCCGTGTCGCTTCCGCCGCCCGTTCCGACGGGCGCGGCGAGCCGCCGATCGGGTGAGCCACCGCACGGTCGTCAGCGGAGGACCGCCACCCGGCGAGCCGCCCACCGAGGTCTCGGGGACGCCTCCCGGTGGCGCCCCGCAGAAGACGGTCGTCACCGGCCCGCCGCCGATCGACCGCCCCAAGCCCAAGGACCTTCCCCACGGGGCCCCGCCGCCCCCGCTCGGCCCGAAGGACCCCAAGCCCCAGAAGGAACGTAACGCTCCGGCCATCATCGCCGGCATCGTCGCGGGCCTCCTCATCGTCGGCGGGATCACATTCGTCGTCACCAGGAACAACGACGACGGGCCAGGCGACACCACCGGCCAACCCACCACGGGCTCCAAGACGAAGCCGCCGGGCGTCACCTGCGCGGACGTCTCCACGACCGACCTCGCCGACCCCGATGCCCGCGTCGCGCAGATCTTCGCGATGAACAAGGACGGCTCGGGCCAGGCCCGCATCTCGATCGGCGACATCGACCAGACCGGGCCGACGTTCGCGCCGAACTGCACGCAGGTCGCGTTCTCCCAGACGGTGGACGACAACAAGGACGTCTACCTGATGGACCCCGACGGGACGAACGTCACCCCCCTGACGACGGACCCCGCCGACGACGGCGGCGCGGCGTGGTCGCGGGACGGCTCGAAGATCCTGTGGGTCAGCACGCGGAACCCCCACGGTGACCTCTTCACGATCGCTCCCGACGGGAGCGGCCAACAGCAGCTCACCGACGATCCGGGCGCGGACCTGTTCCCCGCGTGGAACGCGGACGGTTCGCAGATCGTGTGGTCGAGCACCTCGGAGGGCGGCCTGCACATCTGGGTGATGAACGCCGACGGCAGCGACAAGCGCCGGATCACGACCGACACCCGGAACGACAGGGATCCGGCGTTCTCCCCAGACGGAACGCGGATCGCCTTCAGCTCCATGGCGCCCGATGGGACGCGGCAGATCTTCCTGATCGACGTCGACGGATCGAACCTCCGCCAGATCACCGGCGCCGACGCCACCGTGGGTGGGGGCGTGGGAGCAGTTGCCGCGCAGATCGCGGAGGGCAGCAGCGACCAGCCGGAGTACTCGCCAGACGGCTCGAAGATCGTGTTCGTCAGCACGCGCGACGGGAACAGGGAGATCTACCGGATGAACTCCGATGGGACCGACCCGGTGCGACTGACGGACTTCCCGGGCGCGGACTCCGACGCCGAGTACTCGAAGGACGGCACCAAGATCATCTGGGACCGCTCACCGGCGTAGCCCGGCCCGCGCGTCGCGCCCGCTCTGTGGACGAAGCGGACAGATCACCGCGCCGGAGACCGACCGGGCGTCGGCTTGTCGATGCGAGCGAACCGGGGCAAGATACGCGCTCACGGCGGAAGGACATCCTCTCCCCCAATGCGCCCTGTCCGTGTGGCTGTGGTCGACGAGCACGAGATCTTCCGTCGTGGCGTCGTGACGTGCCTACTGGAGGATCCGACGATCGTCGTCGTGTCGGACGTCCCCGAAGGTCCGCTCGAATCCGACGTCGATGTCGTGGTCGCGTCGCCCGCGGCCGCTCGTGGGGACGCCTTCGAGCAGCCCCTCGTCATCTGCGGCGACCAGGAGGCGACGGCGGGAATGGCGCCCGGCGAGCTCGTCATGGCGGTCCTGCCCCGGAGCACGCTCACGCCCGACCGCCTGATCGCGGCGGTGCGGGCGGCCGCCGCCGGCCTCCGGATCGACGAGGGCCGCGGCAGGAGGATCGACCCCGGTAGATTGGACGAGCGCCGGCTCGAGGTGCTGCGCCTCCTGGCCGAGGGAGCGGACACCCAGCAGATCTCGCGCGAGCTGAGCTACTCGGAACGCACGATCAAATCGCTGATCCAGGACGTGGAGCGCGAGCTCGACGCTCGGAGCCGCGCGCAGGCCGTCGCCCGGGGGATCCGCCAAGGCCTGATCTGAACGGTCTCGCCGGCGACGAGTCGATCCCCCCTTCGGGGCAACGCCGGTTCCCGATCGGGAAGCGCCTCTACCCGCCCGGGAATGCCGCCGGGCGGTCGGGCGGCGCCGTCCGGTCCGGAAGTCGGCCCGCGCGGACCTGTCGGCGGAGCGGCGTGGCGTGGTGCGATTCGTCGGTGGAGCCGAGCTCGCCCCCCCGAGTCTGGGTCGACGACCGCAACGCCATCTTCCGGCGCGGCCTGGTCGGCTGCCTCACTGCCGATGGATTCGCCGTCGCCGGCGAGAGCGCCGCGTTCGAGCCGGAGCCCGACCCGGCGCGGGTGGACGTGTTGCTGTTCGACCTGGAGGGAGCGCGGACTGCAGCGGGCGGTACGACTCACCGAGGGGTCGCACGTTCGCCTCGTCGGCGTGGCGCGGACCCCGGGCGAGGAGGCACTCCTCGACGCCGTGCAGGCCGGGCTGGCGGGATTCCTTGTCCGGTCGCAGCTGACGCCGGCCGCCCTGTCGAGCTCGCTCCGCGCCGTCGTCGCCGGGAACGGGACCCTGCCTCCGGCGCTCCTTGCGCGGATGGTCGAGTCGCTGGCCCGCGGAACCTCGCGCGGGGCCCGCGGCCCGCTCGCAGCCCGGGAACTCGGCGTCCTCCGACTGCTGGCCGAGGGCGACGACACGCGCGACATCGCGTCGAAGCTCTCGTACTCGGAACGGACCGTGAAGAACATCGTCCACGACCTGTTGGTCAAGCTGAACTGTCGGAGCCGCGCCCACGCGGTCGCCCTCGCCACCCGCCAGGGGGTCATCTGATGCCGATTGGACCGTCGGCGACGTCCGGCGGCACGGCGCGGTGGTGACGCCCGAGCCCTGGGAGGCGTTCGCGGACGCCTGGCTCCGTGCGGAGGCCGCGCTCGCAGCCATCCGGTTCGGCGCGCAGGAACGCCCTTCCGCAGGCCTGTTCGTCGACGACGCGGACGCGGGACGCATCGCCGCCGAGCTGGGGGGCGTCGAGCCGGGCCGCGCGAGCCTCGGACCCGCCCTCGCTCCGCTTCGGGCCGCGCTGCATGCCTCGCTCGACGAGCGGTCGCCGTTCGCGGGGATCGCGCGGCGGGCGCGCCTGTCGCCGGAGGAGGTCGAGGTGTTCGCCCTGCTGGCGGCCGTCGAGCTCGACGACCGGCGGCAGCGGCTCGTCGTGTACCTGCAGGACAGCGTCCACCTTCCGCGCCTGACGCTCGGAACCTTCCAGCACGCGTTCGACCCCGGCCGCAGCGGCGCGGTGGGGCCCGGCTCACGGCTCGCCCGGGCCTGCCTGGTGGAGGTCGAGCCGGCCGGCCCGTGGGCCACGCGCATGGCGTCGGCGTCCTCACGGGCGGCGTGGGAACTGGCCGGCGACGACTCGCCCGACCCCGAGCTGCCGTTCGGCACGGAGGTCCTCGACGCGGCGAACCACGGGGGCGGCGTGGCCATGATCCTCGCGGTGGGCCCGGACCGAGCGTCGCGCCTCGCGGCCGCCGCCGACCGGTGCGCCGGCGGGCGGTTCCTGGTGTCCCCCGTCCCGGAGACCGCGCCGGCCTGGGACGCGCTGGTCCGCGAGGCCACCGTCGGCGGGTGCGGGGTGATCCTCGAGCCCCGCGCAGAGCTCACGGCCGAGGCCCGCGACCGCATCGAACGCGCCGACCACCTCGTGTGGGCCCTGGCCTCGCCGTCGGAGCTCGCCGTCGAGTCGCTGCCGAGGCGGCCGTGGGCCGAGATCCGCGTCGACGACTGCATCGCGGACGCCGAGGACTGGCGCCGCGTGATCGGCGAGGAGCCGCCCCGTGACCACCATGTGGGCCGGGAGCAGCTCCGGCTGGTGGGGATCGCGGCCGACGCCATGGGCGGCGATGTCGACGCGGCGGTCCGGCGCCTGGCGAGCGGCCACCTCGACCGGATGGCCGTCCGGATCCGCCCGGCCCGGGGCTGGGACGACCTCGTCGTGCCCGAGGACCAGCAGGAGCAGCTCGAGGAGCTCGTCTCCCGGTACCGACACCGCCGGCGCGTGTACGGGGAGTGGGGGTTCGCCGTCGTTCCCGTCGCCGGGGCTGATCGCGCTGTTCTCGGGGGCCGTCCGGCACCGGGAAGACGCTCGCCGCCGAGGTCGTCGCCGGCGAGCTCGGGCTCGACCTGTACAAGGTCGACCTGTCCGCGGTGGTGAGCAAGTACATCGGCGAGACCGAGAAGAACCTCGAACGCATCTTCGTCGGCGCCGCGGCGGCCGGGACCTCGTGCTGTTCTTCGACGAGGCCGACGCCCTGTTCGGCAAGCGGTCGCGAGGTCGGCGACGCCCACGACCGCTACGCCAACATCGAGGTTGCCTACCTGCTGCAGCGCCTGGAGGCGTCACGACGGCGTCGTGATCCTGGCGACCAACCTGCAGCGCAACATCGACCACGGCGTTCCTGCGCCGCATCCGCGTGGCGGTCGAGTTCCCCGTGCCGGACGAGCCGCGGCCGCCGGGCCATCTGGGCGCTGCTCGTTCCCGCCGGCGGCGCCGCTCGACGGCGTCGACCTCGACTTCCTGGCGCGGCAGTTCAAGCATCACCGGCGGCGTGATCCGCAACGCCGCGCTGGCCGCCGCCTTCCTCGCCGCCGACGTCGGGGCGGCCGATCACCATGGAGCATCGCGATCCTCGCGCCTGAAGCGCGAGTTCCAGAAGCTGGGCCGGCTGCGCACCGAGGTGGAGTTCGACCGCTACTTCGACCTCGTGAGACGAGGAAGCCGATGCTGCACCTACTCGATGAGACGCTGGAGGCCTTCCTGCGGGCCGACGGTGCCGCTGCCGCCGCGCGGCAGGTCGACGTGTCGTTCGACGCGCCGGACAGCGAATGGGGCGCAGCGGTCACCAAGCCCACCGTGAACCTGTACCTGTGGGACGTCCGGCTCAACACGTCCGAACGCGAATCGGGGATGGAGTTCGTCGAGGAGGACGGCGTGCGGGCGTGGCGGCCGCCGAAGCCGCGAGTCGACTGCCGGTACCTCGTCACCGCCTGGACCACCGAGGTCCGGGACGAACACAGCCTCCTCGGGTCGCTGCTCGCGACGCTGCTGAAGAGCCGCGAGATCGCGGCCGAGCACCTCCAGGGCGCGTACTCGCCGGTCCGGCCGCTGCCGACGGTCAAGGTCGCCCAGCCGGAGGACGACGGGAGCCCGGACCTATGGCAGGCGCTCGGGGGCAAGCTCAAGCCCGGGCTCGACCTGTGGGTCACCGCCACCGTGGACGCGGTCGTGGACGCCGAGGCCGGGCCGCCCGTCGAGCGCTACGAGATCGGCGTGGTCGACCGCGACGACCCGGGAAAGGCCGACCGGCTGCGCGCCGTGGGCGGCGAGGCGTCCGATGCTGCCGGCGCCGCGGTCACGTCCCCGCGGGGCCGCGCGACGGCGGACGCCGAGGGGCGGTTCCTGGTCAAGGCGGACGAGGGCGACGAGGTCACGGTGGGCGAGCGCTCGGCGAAGGTGCCAGCGAAGGGCGCCGTGCGGGTGGCCGGCGGCTCCAAGAAGCGCTGATCCGACCGCGGTCAGTCGGCCGGGAGGTCTGCGAGCGGCGTGATGGTCCAGGCGATTGGCCCGTGCTGCTCGGCGTCCACGTCCCATCGCACGACGACGACCACGTCCTCGCCCGTCGGCTCCGGCGCGAGTGACCAGGAGCAGAACCGGACCCGCAGGCGCCGGCCCGTTCGCTCGACGGAGAGCGGCTCGCACGCGTCCACCTGCGCGACCTGCGCCGTGCGGCGCCCTGCAACCGGCACGCGCGCGCTACCCAGCACGTAGCCGGGGTTCTCGCCGGAATGGTACGCGGCCAGCAGGTCGGCGAGGACTTCCGCCTCGACGTCGCCGCCCGTTGCTGCCCAGAAGGCGTGGAACTCCTCGTCCTCGTTGAGGTGGAACGACTCGCCGTCCGGCATCACGACCACCCCGAGGGGTGCCCGCGGCGGGTCCGCGTGGTACGCGCTGCCGATCTCGTACACCGCCAGCGAACCGAACGCCGGCGAGGCCTCCCGCACCACCCGGGGAAGCGTGTCGGTCTCGACGACGACGCCCACAGGTTCCTCGTGCACCGACTCCACGTGCCGCCCCTGGGGCAGCGCGTGCCGTTCCACGATCTGCCGTGCCAGCTCGGCGTCCATGCTCAGATGTTCCCGAACTCGTCGGTGACCTGCTTGATCAGCGCTTCGAGTTCCGGCTCCGTCAGCGGCTTCCAGGTGCCGTAGCGCTCGAGGATCTTCTGGGCGATGTCGTCCATCTCCGCCTCGTACAACCACCTGACGTCTTCGGGCACGTCCTTGGGCGGCAGCTGGCGCAGGTAGCGCTTCTGCATCGAGAGCGCCTGGAACTCGGACTCGAAGGTCGCCTGGAACGGGTTGATCCGCCCGAGCTGGATGAGGTGCGTCACCTCGTGCGCCAGCGTGCTGGCGGCCGACTGCAGCTCGAGCCCCGGCTTGACGAACACGTGCCCCTGGTAGTGCAGGCCGCGCGTCCCTGACGAAAGGTCCCCCCACAGGTCGCCGCCCACCTGCTCGCCGAACACCTTCACGACCTCCTCGCGGGTCAGCATGTGGATGCGTCCCTCGACCTGCGCCCGCTGGATCCACTTGCCCATGCCCCGCTCGGCCCAGTACTTCGCCTCGCGGATGAGCTCGATCAGCGTCCACCGCGGAACGCGGGGCGCGGCCTTCGCGGCGGAGGCGATGTCGGCGGCCTCCTCCTTCAGCGTGGCCTCGTCGCGCGCCGCCTTGAGCTTGCCCTCCTTGCCGGAGATCGACGGCGCCCCGCGGGCCTCGTCGGTGATCTTCACCGGCTGTGACACGCCGATGCCGGCCTCCTCGGGTTCCTCCATCGTCCGCTTCGCCGCCTCGCGCTCGCTGGACGCCGCCCGCCTTGTACTTCTCGATCCGCGTCCGGATGGCCTCGGCGGTCTTCTCGATGCCCTTCCCGATGACATAGGCGAGGACCCCGTTCGCGATCGCGCTCGCCATCTCCTGGGCGAGCTCGGCGCTGTGCTTCTGCAGCGTCACGACGTAGTCCGAGCCGCCCACCGTCTTGAAGGCGAGGAGGAGCTTCCCGACCCCCTCGAGGATCACCGCGGCGCCGAAGAGGTCGGCGATCCACCCGATCGGCGTGTCCTGGACGGCCGCCAGCGCTGCGCCGAGCGCGACGAGCTTCGCGAACACCTCGCCCTTGTGTTCGTAGATCGCCATGGCGGTGGCGACGACCGCGCCCTCGAAGTACCCGTGCGAGAACGCCCACCAGAACCCGTGGCCGATGTTGTCGAGGTTCCCGGTGCCCTTGATGGTGACGTCGGCCTCGGCCATCTTCTGGTCGAACAGGTCGGAGGCCTTCTTCCACAGGCTGGCCGAGTCCTGCATCGACTGCAGGAACGAGATCAGGAACACGAAGAACCCGGCCTCCTGCAGGTTGATCATCTCCGTGTCGAGCTCGCGGTAGCCGTCCGCGTCCGGCGGCCCGGACGCCCTCGCCATGTCCCCGAGCCGGGTGGTCGCCCCCCGCATCGTGTCGATCTGGCCCTGGTCCACGACCACCAGGCCGGCCTTCACGCTCGCCGACAGGTTCATCACGAACTGCTGCCATCCGGCCACGAACCCGGCCTTGAACGCCGTGAACCGGTACCGCATCGCCGCAGCCCGGTACTGGTTGACGGCATCGGCGGAGTCCGCGGCGCCCATCGGCGACCCCAGGTCGAACTTGTTCAGGGTGAGCGCCTGCGCATACTCGACCGGTAGTCCGTTCTGCACCACGTACGGAGGGACCTGGTTGGCCCACGACACCAGGTTGTTCCAGGCCTCGGTCGCCTGCGCCTGCAGCGTCGCCCCGTCGATCCCGAGGTCGAGCTGGGCCTTCACGATCTCGGACCAGGTCTGCGGGAACGCCGCCGGAGTCACCACGAGCGACCAGTTGGCGAACGGCCCGAGCTTGCGGAGCACCGTCGCCTCGCTCGCCGAGTCCATCCGGCACATCGCGATGAACTCCTCGACCCCCTCGGTGGAGTTGAAGTCCTCCTGCTGCGTGTACTTCGCGAGCAGGAACTCCCGCTCCAACCGGGCGCCCTCGAGCGGGTCGCTCGCGGCGAGAGCCTCGTTCATCTTGCCCTGGATGCGGTTGATGGCCTCCGCCCGCGCACCCTTCGGGTCGGCCGGGAAGTCGTCCGCGAGCAGCTCGGGGTCCTTGGCGGCCGGCTTGGCGGTCTCGTCCTCGCCGCCGAAACCGCCCTCTTCGTCCGAGCCCTCGTCGTCGTCGTCCGGAGCACCACCCCGTCGGGCGCGCGCGGCCCGACCACGTGCCCGATCTCGTGCTCGAGCAGCGTGGAACCCGAGGCGGTCGACGGCTGGTACCGGCCCGCGCGGAAGAACACGTCCGCGCCCGAGGTGAAAGCCTTCGCGCCAACGCCCTTCGCGAGCCGGTCGGCTTCGGGCCCGGTGTGGAGCCGGACGCCGCCGAGGTCCCGGCCGGTCAGCCCCTCGAGGTCCGTCCGCGCCGGCTGCGGGATCGCACTGCCGCCGCTCCGCGCCCGGCCGATCCGGGCGGCAGTCGACGCGCCGACCGGGAACGCGTCGGCGGGCCCGCCGTTCGCCGCCGCCCGGTTGCTGACGAGCGGGCGCCGAGCCGGGGATGGCGCGCGGCGGCGCCGAGCCCGACGGCTCGGGCTCGGCCGGCTCGACGGCACGCTTCCGCCTGCGCTCTGCCACGTGGCGTCGATCGTGCGCCAGCCGATGGGCGGGGGGAGAGTCCTTCGTGCAGACGTCGGGGCACCGATCGGGCATGGGTCGATTGTTCAAGTGTGCCGATCCGGCGGGCTGGTGACGCACCCACTGAAACGCACATCCTCGCGTCCCCCGTGTCTGCCATAACGATGTCCCTCGGAGGTGGGATCGTCATGCCCTTCTCCCCCAGCGTCATGTCGCCGATCGGTAACCTGCGCGATCTGTCGACGAACGACGACACTTCCCCGGGGAAAAGCGCTGCGCCCGTGCCGCTGAGCAGCGCTTTGGCATGCGACACCACGGATCCGACTCGCCGGATGTCGACGAACGACGACATTCCCTGATAGTCATCGATCGTTGACACGGGCCTGGGAACAAGACGCCGGCAACCACCGGCGCCCCCCGGGGAGGCCTCCAGACCCGGCGAAGGCTCTCGAGAGCGTCATGCTCACGGAGAGCCAACGAAGTCCGACTGGACCAACCGAGCCCGGTGTCCCCGGGCGGCTATCGCACCGCGGAGGGGCCCGGCCAGAGCATGTCCATGGCCTGGCCGAGGCTCTCGCCGCCGCGACGGGGGGTGGCCCGCAAGAGTGCGATGAAGTTGTCGGTCGCGACGCGGTTTCCGAGGATCGTGTCGAGCTTCGCCAGGAGCGGCTCCCACGCGCCATCCAAGTAGGCCCGGACGAGGACGTCGGTCCCGACTGTGTCGCCGAACATCCTCATGAAGGCGATGTTCTGCCCGTAGCCGTACACCGGGCCCTTGAACCACTGCGGGCCGAACGTCTGCTGCGTCAGCATCTCCGTCATGCCCTCGTCCACGAACTGGCCCATGAACTCCGAGAAGTTCGTTTCGCGGGACGCCCAGTGGAAGACCTCGTGGAAGACCGACAGCGTCCCGGCGTCCGGGCGGGACGTGGATGATGTTCGTCGCCGAGTCGAAGAAGCCGGCCAGCGCCTTGGGATCGCGATCGGGGAACAGCGGCCCGGCGAAGTCCTCGAACGCCTGCCGTGACGGGTACACCTGGTACGCCTCCCGCGGCGGGCCGGCGCGGCCCCAGGCCCGTTCGAAGATCGTGACCATCTCGTCGTGGGTGAGCGTCGAGTACGCGCCCTGGGCCATGGTGGGCGCGGCGGTGGTGGGGCGCACGCCGGCCTTCAGGTAGTCGGAGATCAGGCGCCCCGCCTCCGAGTCCTTGCCCACGATCGGGATCAGCTGGCCCGGTTCCATCCCGGCCCGCCGTGCGGCTCCCTCCACGCCGTATTCCACGACCGAACGCTCGACCAGCGTCTTCGCCTCGGCTTCCCCGATCTGCTTGGCGGCGAGGCGCGTGGCCAGGTTCTCCAGGCCGGAGGCCTCCGCCGCAGTGACCTCGAGGAGCATGTTGGACGGGATCAGCGCGACGTCCGCCGCCCGGGCCAGCTTCGCGGCCGGACCGATGAAGAACAGGAACGCCCCGACGGTCTCGAGGATGGCGGCGAGCCGGGCGGCCGAGGCCTGGGCGGGGTCGACGAGCTGGAGCTCCGGCCCCATGTCGACCCCGCTCGCCGGCGCGAGGCGGTCGTACTCGCTGTACTTCTCGTAGACCTGGTAGCCGGTGATGCCCATCCCGACCCCGGCCGCGATGAAGAAGGTCGCGCCTCCGGCGGTCGCGAGCTCCGCCACGACGAACGCCGCCATGGCGAGGACCGCCAGGCCGATGTCCTTCCAGAACTCCGCGTCCTCGTAGTCCTTGACGATCTCCTTCGCGATGAACGCCCGCGCCGGATCGGACCACGGCGTGCCCGACGGTCCGGCGACCGCCCCGGACGTCAGCTGCTGGTGGATCGGCTTGAGCTTGAGCCAGAAGTCGTCGTCGCCCTGGAGCTTGGGGCTCGTCTTCACGATGTTCGCGAGCACCGCATGGAGCGTCTCGGCCAGGATGGCGTGCGCCTCGGCGGGGCCGTTCGCCTCGGCCAGCTTGTCGAGCTTGTCCGCCTGCATCGCGGCGTAGACGGCCGGGTACTGGTTGATGAAGCTCGCCACCTCGAACCGCAGCTGGTTGTGGGTGACCTTCAGCGCCTCGTAGTTCATGAGCTGGACCTCGCCGGTGCCCGTTCCCGGCGTGCCGCCACGGCCGGGGATGTAGTCGACCCACCACTCGTCCATCGTCCCGGTCCACCCCTGGAACTTGCCGGTGAGCGGGATGTCGGGCGGGCGCTCGGGGTCGAAGTACGAGACCAGCCAGGGTCCGCCGGGGTTCTCGGTGCCGGGGTTGCCGACGCCCACCGGGATCCGCCTCGTCTGGTCCATCATCCGCTGGGCCTCGATCACGTGCTTCGCGGCGTCCTGCATCGCGGCGATCGCCTGCTGCCGTTCCGAGGCGGCGTCCGAGAGGTCCTTGGAGGTCGTGCGGGCGGACTCGGCCTCGCCGATCTCCTGCAGCTCGCCGAGCACCAGGCTCCGGTTCTTCGCGAGGTAGTCGCGGGCGGTGGCCTGCACGTCGTCGTGGAACGCCTGGCGAACCTGCTCGACGACCGGGAGCGAATACACCATGCCCCGCCGGTACGACGCCCGGAACAGCTCCAAGTTGTCGGCCGCGACGGGGAACAGGTCGGCCGCGAAGCTCTCCCAGATCGTGCGCCCCAGCGCGATCGGATCGGGGGGCGCCGGCTCGCCCGGGGCCGGGCGTCGCTGCATCGGCGCCATCGACACCACGATCAGCACGTTGATCATCCAGAGGCGCTCGTCGTTGGTCGCCTCCCGATGGCCGTTGCTCCGGACCAGCTCGGCGATGCCGGCGAACGCCGCGTACAGGTCGTGCTGCTGCAGGAGCGTGGCGATCTGTTGCCTCGCCGACGGCCCCGCCTCGATCTCGGCCGGGAACACCGGCTTACCGCCGACCATCGGGACGCCCGGTTCGCCCTCGAGGATCTGCCGGTACACCATGCCGGCAACGGCCGGCGCGCGCGGGGCCACGGAGCCCGGCGAGCCGCCACCGGATGCCGGAGCCGCCCCCCGGACCACGTCGTGGGCGATGGACGCGGCCTCTCGCTCGGCTGGATGCCCAGGCTCGCTCACCGGCAGCGGCCGGTCGGGTGACGGCGGAGCTGACGCCGGCTGCTGGGCCACGTGTGTGAGCTCGTGGGCGAGCGTCTCGCGACCCCGGTCCGAGTTCGGCGCGTAGGCGCCTTCCCGGAAGAACACGTCCCGGCCCACCGTGAAGGCGTTCGCGCCGAGGGCCCGGGAGGCCTGGTCGGCCGAAGGGTCGGTGTGCACGCGGACGTCCCCGACGTCAACGCCGAGCGCCTGCAGCATGTCGCCGCCGACGTCGCGGGGCAGCGGACGTCCCCCGGCGCGCGCCCGGGCGAGCGCACGATTGCTGATGACGGGGCGGACGCGATCCGGGGCGGGCCGTCGCCCCCCCGCCGCCGGCGCGACCCGGTCGCGATCGGGCGACCGATCCTGCTCCATCGCCCACCGACGCTACGGCGCCCGGTCCGGCGACGAACAGTGCCCCGCGGGCAGCCTTTGGGGCACTGCCCGGAGGTCTGCCCGTTCGCCTCTGTTCGGGCACGGGGCACGTCCCTACCGTCGGGACGTTGTCATTTCCCGGAGGGGAGCAGGGTGCCCCGCGTGCTCATTGGAGACTTCGGCGCCATCGCACGGTTGGGGCTCCGGGAATTCCTCGACGAGGAGGGATTCGAGGTCGTGGCGGAGGAAGAGCTGCCGGGCGAGATCCTCGAACGGCTGACCGAGTTCCGTCCTGACGTCGTGGTCCTGGACCTCGACACGGAGACCGGCCAGGAGGTCGCGACGGCCATCGCCGCGAACTTCCCCGCCGTCAAGGTCATCGCCTGCTCCTCGGAGGAACCGCGGATGCGCGTCTATCCGCCGTTCCATCACGGCGAGTCGTACCAATCGAAGCTGACCCCACGACTCCTCGCCGAGACGGTGAGGGGCTAGAGAAGGGAGGGCACATGCCCACGTATCTGTCGCCGGGGGTGTACGTCGAGGAGGTCGACCGCGGGTCCAAGCCCATCGAGGGCGTCGGCACCGCGGTCGCGGCCTTCGTCGGGTTCACCGCCCGGTCCCCCGTGGACGACCCGGACGATCCCGACGGCATCAAGCCGCGCCTCGTCACCAACTGGGCGCAGTTCGAGAGCCTGTACGGCGGGTTCGTCGAGGGCGCCATGCTGCCGCACGCCGTGTACGGCTACTTCAACAACGGCGGCGGGACCTGCTACGTGTGTCGCATCCCGCACCAGAGCGGTGGCGGCGGCGCGCCGACCAGGGCGCTGCCGTCGGGCACCAAGGGCGAGCTGCAAACGCTCGAGGTCCGGGCGCTCGAGGCCGGCGGTTCCCTGGAGGTCGCCGTCGAGCCCCAGGCGGCGCCGGAGGGCGAGCAGCCGTCGACGTTCACGCTGAAGGTCCTCGCCGGTGGCCGTGAGGTCGAGTCGTTCGCGGACCTGACGTTCGGCAAGGGCAACCGCAACGTCGAGACCGTCGTCAACGCGGAGTCGAAGTACGTCCGGGTGAAGGCGCCCAACGTCGGCGGCGCCACGCTCGCCGACCGCATCCCGGCGGCGGGGAGCTACGGGCTGGAGGCCGGGTCCGTGACCCCGATCGAGGTGTCCGGCGGGGACTTCGAGGGCTCGGAGACCGACCGCACGGGCATCCGCGGGCTGGTCATCGCCGACGAGGTCACGATGGTCGTGGTCCCGGACTTGGTGACGGCCTCGACGCGCAACGGGCGGTTCGACCTGAACATGTTCAAGGCCGTCCAGACCGCGATGATCACGCACTGCGAGAACGCGGGCGACCGCATGGCCATCCTGGACTCGCCGCCCGGGATGAACCCGCAGCAGGTGAAGGACTGGCGCTCCGGCGAGGCGATGTACGACTCGCGGTTCGCCGCGCTGTACTACCCGTGGATCAAGGTGGCGAACCCGCTCAGCCGGTCCGGCGGCATGCTCACCGTTCCGCCGAGCGGCCACCTCGCGGGAATCTGGGCGCGCAACGACGACACGCGCGGCGTGTGGAAGGCGCCGGCCAACGAGGTCATCCGCGGCGCGCTCGACCTCGAGGCCAAGGTCACCAAGGGCGAGCAGGACCTGCTGAACCCGATCGGCGTGAACTGCATCCGTCCGTTCGGCACGCGGGGCATCCGCGTGTGGGGCGGCCGCACGCTCTCGAGCGACCCCAGCTGGAGGTACATCAACGTCCGGCGGCTCTTCAACTACATCGAGGAGTCGATCCTTCTGGGGACCCAGTGGGTCGTGTTCGAACCCAACGACCTCGACCTGTGGCAGCGCGTGAAGCGGACGGTGCACTCGTTCCTGCTGGGACTGTGGCGGCAGGGCGCGCTGTTCGGCGCGACGCCGGAGCAGGCGTTCTACGTCAAGTGCGACGCCGAGACCAACCCGCCGGAGTCGGTCGACGAGGGCAAGTTGGTCGTCGAGATCGGCGTGGCGCCGGTGAAGCCGGCCGAGTTCGTGATCTTCCGGATCAGCCAGTGGCAGGGCGGCGGCGGGGCCGCCGAGTAGCCGGCCGCGTCGTTCGCACACGGTGACGAGATGAAGGAGGTGTTCCGCGAATGCCGGACCTGTTGACGACCTTCTCGTTCCACGTCGAGCTCGACGGGATCGACATCGGGGCGTTCAAGGAGGCGTCCGGGGTGGACTCCGAGACGGAGATCGTCGAGTACAAGGAGACCACCAAGGACGGCAAGATGCTGATCCGCAAGCTCCCGGGCGCCATGAAGTGGAGCGACATCACCCTGAAGAAGCGGATCGACCAGAAGAAGGACCTCTGGGACTGGCGCAAGGAGGTCGAGCAGGGCGACATCGACGCCGCCCGCCGCAACGGCTCGATCGTGCTGTACGACTCCACCGCCAAGGAGGTCGCCCGCTGGAACTTCATGAACGGGTGGCCCTCCAAGTGGAAGGGCGCCGACCTCAACGCCGGCGAGAACGCGGTCGCGGTCGAGGAGATCACGATCACGCACGAGGGGCTGGAGCGCGGATGAGCCTCCAGACGGAGTTTCCGTTCGTGCTGCCGAAGGGCTACGTCGACCAGTCCGGCACGCTGCACCGCGAGGGCGTCATGCGCCTGGCCAACGCGTCCGACGAGATCGAGCCGCTGCGGGACCACCGGGTCCAGGAGAACGAGGCGTACCTCACGGTGATCGTGCTGTCGCGCGTGGTGGTGTCGCTCGGGTCGCTGTCGCAGGTCACGCCGAAGACGATCGAGGGCCTGTTCGTCTCCGACCTGTCCTTCCTGCAGGACCTGTACCGGGCCATCAACTTCGGCGACGTGCCCGTTCCCGGGCAGGCGCTCTCCAACGGCGGTCCGGTGGAGGTGGTTGCGTCGGGGGGGGTCTGACCCGCTATCCGATGGACGAGCTGTGGGGCGAGATCAGCTATCTCGCCTACCACCTCCACTGGGAGCTCGGGACGCTCATCGCCCTCGAGCACCGTGACCGCCTCCGCCTGGTCGACGAGGTCGCGAGGCTGAACGAGCGCGCACTGCAGGGAGTCGAGGATGGCGAACGGTAGCCGGACCATGGACGCGCCCTTCACCGGGCAGTTCGTGTTCAGCGTGGACGGCGTCGGCGAGATCGGCGCGTTCGTCGAGTGCTCCGGGCTGTCGGTCGAGGTCGGGGTCGAGGAGATCAACGAGGGCGGGCAGAACCACTTCATCCACAAGATGCCGGGCCGGATGAAGTGGCCGAACATCGTGCTGAAGCGCGGCATCACCGACTCGGACAACCTCTTCGAGTGGTTCTGGAAGACCTCGGGCGAGGGCTTCGAGGGGGCCGGCGCGAAGCTCGAGCGGACCCACGGCGAGATCGCGGTGCTCGATGCGGCACGCCAGCGCGTCCGGAGCTGGAAGTTCGAGGACGCGTTCCCGGTCGCCTGGAAGGGACCCAACCTGGCGTCCTCGTCGAGGGACGTGGCCATGGAGGAACTGGAGATCGCACACCATGGATTCCGACCAGCCTGACGGCCCGGCCTGGTTCCGGCACGCCGGCCGCGGCGGGTGGGCGCGGCCGGGATCGGCGCGCTCTCGCTGGCGCGCCGGGTCCCGGCGCTCGCCCGGGCGGAGCGAACCGCGATCCGCTCCACGCGGGCGGCTCTCGGGGAACGGTTCCGGGCACCCGTGCGGCTCCCGTCGACGATCGCCCGTCCGGGACGCGCGATGTCGTCGGCCGCTGGTCCGCGCCTCACGGCCGGGTCGATGCACCGCCCTGCCGCTGGGAGCGCGGTCGGGGGCAGGACGGTCGCAGGGCTTCCGATCCGGCCGCTCTTCGTGCGTCCGGCCGAGTCGGTGGGTTCCCCGCAAGAGCGCCCCCCGGCGATCGGTCGCGTTCCGGCGTCGGAGTCGACGGGGCTCTTCCGGACGTCCGTACTCCACCGGCAATCGCAGCGGACACCCGGTCCGGCCGCCGTTCGACCGGTTCCGACCACCCCGCCCGCTCGAGCCATTCCGCCCCCGCCACCGCGACCGATTGCATCCGTCCGGGCTCCGGCTCCGGACCGTTCCGTCGCGGACCGGCCGGTGGGTCCGATCCGGCGGTTCCTGCGCGCGATCTTCGGCAGTTCCCCCGCGGCGCCGGCCGAGGAACCCTCCGCCGCCGCGACGCCTCAGGTGGCCCAGGCTCCTCGGCGGGCAGATCCAGCTCCCTCGTCGCCCGGAACGGTCGGCCCGAGGTCGAGCCGAGCCACCACGACGAATCGGGGAACCACGGCCCCCGCGGCAACACCCAGGCCGGAGCCGGACGCCGAGCGGCCCTCCATCGGCTCGGTAGCGCCCGGCCGCGCGCCGCGCCCCGACGGGCCTGGACGGTTCGCGGCCAGCGCCGGGGCGACGCCGCTGGAGCGGCCGCGACCGCTGCCCACCTGGGCGCGGCCCCTCGCGCGCGCGATCACGGGACGAACGGACACGCGCATGACATCGGGGCCGGCGACCCGGCGGGCCCTCCGCGCGGCAGGAACCCAAGGTGCCGCGACAGCGGGAACGATCCATCTCCCGGTAGCCCCAGAACGGTCTTCGAAGGGCTTGGGGATCCTGGCGCACGAGCTCAGCCACGCCGCCGACACCGACACGCGGCCGCGCCTGTTCGGCGAGGGCCTGCTCGACATGGGCGAACGCCGTGCCCGCGACATCGGACAGGCCGTGAGCTCGGCCGCGGGCGGCGCACGCCAATCTGCGAGCTCGGCCATCGGCAGCGCACGCCAGGCCGCGGGGTCGGTCGTCGGCGGCGTCCGGAACGAGGCCGCCGACCTCGCGGGGAGGGCGGGCCGCGCGGCGCAGGGCGCCGTGGGGGCCGCGGAAGGGCTCCTCGAGCGGCCGCCGATCTCCTCGCTCCCCATCGGGGGCATGGCGGCCGCCGTCCCGGCGGCCGTCCGTGCCGCCGAGGGGATGATGGCCCAGGCGGGCGGGGCCGCTTCGTCCGCCATGGAAACGGCGCAAGGCTACGCGGCCCGCGGCCAGGCGATGGCCGGCCAGGCCATCGGCGACGCGACCGCCATGGCGCAGCAGGGGTGGTCCCGCGCGCAGGACTTCGCCCGGGGCGCCGTCGGCCAGGCCGAGCAGCAGGCGGGCGCGCTCCGGGGACGCGCCGAGGAGGCCGTCGGCGACGCGCGGGCAGCGCTCGGATCCGTTGTCCAGGACGCCAGCGCCGTCCTCGAGCAGTCCGGTCAGGTCGACGCGATGATCGAGGCCATCGAGCAGCGGCTGCTGGCGGAGCTGGAACGCCGCGGCGGCCGGTTCCAGGGGCTGTTCTAGATGCTGTCGGAACAGGACCTCCGGGAGGCCGGCCAGGCGGTCGCCGAAGCGGCCGCGCCGGTGGCCGAACAGGCGGCGAACCAGGCCCTCGCCGACGCCGGGCTCGGCGGAGGCGAGGGCAGCGGAGGCGGGGGGAACGGCGGAGGCGGGGGCGGCCCCGGCGGTGGCGAGAGCGGGGCTCCCGCGGCGCCGGCGCCCGAGGCGCCCGCCGCGCCTGCCCCGGCCGGCGCGCCGGGCGGCGGCGCCGCCACGGCGGCCGCGCCCGTCAAGGCCTTCATCGAGCCCGAGCGGGGCAGCAACATCGAGTGCCTGTTCAACCCCGCCGAGCTGACCATCGCCAAGTCCAACCAGTGGTCCGAGGTCAAGGCGCCCGGCCGCAACACGCCCAAGCTCACGTTCTCCCAGGGGGCTCCCGGGACCATCTCCATGGAGCTCACGCTCGACACCACGGCCACGGGCGAGGCGGTCACGACCTACACGAGCGCGCTGCTCGACCTCATGAAGATCGACAGCGAGCTCCCCGACGCCAACACCAAGACCAACAGCGCCCGCCCGCCGTACTGCACGTTCCACTGGGGCGACTTCCACTCGTTCAAGGCGATCATCCAGAGCCTCTCGATCCGGTTCACGTACTTCGCCGGGAACGGCACCCCGCTGCGGGCCAAGGCCAACGTGAGCTTCAAGCAGTTCGAGGACGAGGACGCGTACGGCCCGCAGAACCCGACCTCGCGGAACCCCCCACCCGCACCTCGTGCACCAGGTCACGGTCGGGGAGACGCTCGACCGCATCGCGGCGGTCCGGTACGGCGACCCGACGCGGTGGCGCCTGCTGGCCGAGACGAACGGCGTGATCGACCCGTTCGACCTCGCGCCCGGGACCATGCTGATGATCCCCGACCTCCGGGCGGTGACCCGTGGCTGAGCGGCGCCTCGACGCGGCCGCCGTCACGGTCGACGGGCAGAACATGCCCGAGGCGCTCTACGACGTGCTCGCGCTGCGTCAAGGTCGAGGAGTCCGTCCAGCTCCCCGACGCCTTCACGCTGCGGTTCGACGACCCCCACTTCGACCTGTTCGACGCCGGCACGTTCAGCCTCGGCACCAAGGTCGACCTGGCGTTCGCCTCCGAGAGCGAGCTCGTGACCGTGACCCGCGGCGAGGTCACCGCGCTCACCGTGGAACCCGGCCCGGGCGGGCGCCATCAGCTGGTCGTGACCGGCCTCGACGCCACGCACCGGCTGGCGCGCGGGCCCAAGACCCGCAGCTTCCAGAACATGACCGACGCCGACATCGTGTCGAAGATCGCCCAGGAGTACGACCTCGACACCGACATCGACGCCACGCCCGAGGTCTACGAGTACGTCCTGCAGAGCAGCCAGACCGACTACGCGTTCCTCCACGCCCGCGGCGAGCGGATCGGCTTCGACCTGTACGTGGCCGACGGGACGCTGTACTTCAAGCGCCAGCCCGAGTCGCGCGAGTCGCCGCCGGCGCTCAAGTGGGGCGACAACCTCCACGGCTTCCGCGTGCGGTTCTCGGCGGCCGAGCGGTGCGACGAGGTCACCGTGCGCGGCTGGGACCCGGTGAACAAGGCCTCGATCGTCGGGCGGTCGGATCAGGGCGACACCGGAACGACCGCCCCGGCCTCGAGCGACCTGTCGGGCGCGGCGCAGCAGGCGTTCGGCCGCGTGTCCCGGTTCGCCGGCCAGTTCCCCGTGCTCAACCCAGTCCGAGGCCGACGCCCTGGCCCGGTCGCTCCTGCTCAAGGCGAGCGGCGACGAGGTCGTCCTGAAGGGCGAGGCCCGCGGCGACCCGATGATCGCGGCCGGCGCCGACGTGGAGGTCGCCGAGGTCGGCGAACGGCTCTCCGGCTCGTACCGGGTCACGAGCGTCGAGCACGTCTACGGCGCCGACACCGCGTACGTGACCCGGTTCGTGTGCGGCGGCAAGGAGCCGGCGTTCCTCGCCGACCTGGTCGGAGGCGGCGGCGGGAACGGCGCGAGCGGGCAGAAGCGCGGCTGGGGCAGCCTGGTCATCGGCATCGTCACCAACTCCGACGACCCCTCCGGGCTCGGGCCGCGTCAAGGTGAAGTTCCCCACGCTGTCGGACAACGACGAGAGCACCTGGGCCCGCGTCGCGTCGCCGGGCGCCGGCCCCGAGCGCGGGCATGCAGCTGATCCCCCAGGTCTCCGACGAGGTGCTCGTCGGCTTCGAGCACGACGACAAGCGCCGCCCGGTGGTGCTCGGGGGCCTGTGGAACGCGAACGACCCGACGCCCAAGGCCAGGGTCTCCGGGGGAGCCGTCGAGACCCTCGTGTGGAAGAGCACGAAGGGACACCAGTTCGAGTTCGACGACGGCGACCCGCCCTCGATCACCCTGTCGCACGGCCGGGCGTCCTCGTCGCTCCATCTGGAGAAGGACGCCAGCAAGCTCCAGGCCGACCAGCAGCTCTCGATCCAGGCGAACTCGATCGAGATCACCGCGGACACGACGCTGAAGCTCAAGGCCCGCTCCATCGAGATCTCGGCGGACGCCGACGTCTCGGTCAAGGGCACCGTCATCAAGCTGAACTGAGGAAGGAGCAACGCGATGGGACAGCCGGCGGCGCAGGCAGGGAGACGCGGTGACGGGAACGGACATCCACATCGTGGCCGTGCCGGCGCCGCCGGGTCCGCCCGTCCCCACGCCGCTCCCCCACCCGTTCGCGGGGCCGCTCCTGCAGAGCCTGTCCACCGACGTGCTCATCGACGGCCTGCCCGCGGCCACGATCGGCAGCGTGGCGATGAACCAGCCGCCGCACTTCCCGACGCCGCCCGGCGTGTCGTTCGTCGTGCCGCCCACCAACCAGGGCACGGTCCTGATGGGTTCCACCACGGTGTTCATCGACGGCAAGCCCGCCGCCCGCCTCGGCGACACCGTCATGAACTGCAACGACCCCGTCCCCGCCCCGACCGGAACGATCGTCGGCGGCTCGACCACGGTGATGATCGGATGAGCGAGGCCGGGGACTTCGTCGGCAGCGGCTGGGCGTTCCCCCTCGGCGTGGGACCGCACGGCGGCATCGCCATGGCCACCGGCCCCGACGAGATCGTCGCGTCGCTCCGGGTCATCCTGGGCACGGCGCCCGGGGAACGGGTGATGCGCCCGGACTTCGGCTGCCGGATCTGGGACCACCTGTTCGCCCCGGTCGAGCCGAACTCGCTCGGCCTCATGGTCCAGGCCGTCCGCGAGGCGGTCGGGCGGTGGGAGCCGCGCGTCGACCTCGAGAACGTGACCGTCCGCCCCGACCCCGACGACGCCTCGCGGGTGCTGATCTCCCTCGCCTATGCGATCCGGACGACGAACGACCGGCGCAACCTGGTCTTCCCCTTCTACGTGATCCCCAAGGAGGCATGAGATGCCCCTGCCCACCCCGACCCTCGACGACCGGCGGTTCCAGGACATCGTCGACGAGGCCAAGCGGCTGATCCCCCAGTACTGCCCGAAATGGACGGACCACAACCTGTCCGACCCGGGCGTGGCGCTGATCGAGCTGTTCGCCTGGATGACCGAGATGATCCTGTACCGCATGAACCAGGTCCCCGACCTGCACTACACGCGGTTCCTCGATCTCATGGGCATCCGGCTGTTCCCGCCCGCCGCGGCGACGACCGAGGAGGCCTTCTGGCTGTCGGCGCCGCAGGCCGGCGCGGTCACGGTCGGAGCCGGAACCCAGGTCGGAACGATCCGGACCGAGCAGGAGGAGTCCATCGTCTTCATGACCGACGGGAGCCTCGAGATCGTGCCGCCGAAGCTGAGCAAGTGCGTCACGTCGCAGGCCGGCGAGGCCAGTACGAGGACCACTGGGACGAGCTCCGCATCCCCGGCGAGCAGGTCACGTGCTTCCGCTCGGTGTCGCCCGACGACGCCGTCTACTTCGGCTTCGACGAGGGCCTGCCGCACAACATCATCCGGCTGGAGCTCAAGGCCAAGGTCGAGGGCGTCGGGGTCGACCCGCGGCACCCGCCGTGGGCGTGGGAGGCCTGGGACGGGGCGGAATGGGCTCCGGCCCGCATCCACCGTGACGGCACCGGCGGCCTCAACGTCGACGGGGACATCGTCCTGATCATGCCGGCCGGCCACGAGGCCCTGACCGTGGGGCCGACCCGGGCGTTCTGGCTCCGATGCCGGATGACCGCGCCGACGGCCGACCAGCCGGCGTACCGGGACTCGCCGAAGATCTCCGCGCTCATCGTCGTCGGCCTGGGCGGAACGATGAACGCCCACCACGCGGAGCCGGTCGCCGCGGAAGCCCTCGGACGGAGCGACGGGACGCCGGACCAGCGGTTCCGGGTCCGCCGGACGCCGGTGCTCCCCCGGAGCGCCGACGAGGCGGTGGTCGTCGCCACGGCGGGCGCCTCCGACCGGTGGGTCGAGGTTCCCGACTTCTCCGCCTCGGGGCCCGAGGACGCGCACTACACGTGGGACGCGGTGAGCGGCGAGATCGCGTTCGGTCCGCTGATCCGCTTCGGCGACGGCCGGGCCGTGCAGCACGGGGCCATCCCGCCGGTCGGCGCGAGCATCGGCGTGACCGGCTATCGGACCGGCGGCGGCGCGCGCGGCAACGTCGGGGCCGGGACGCTGACGGTGCTCAAGACCTCGATCCCGTTCGTCGGCCGCGTGGAGAACCTCGACTCGGCGCGGGGCGGCGTCGACCCCGAGACCGTGGAGAACGCCAAGATCCGCGGGCCGCTGTCGCTCCGGACCGGACAGCGCGCCGTGACCGTCCACGACTTCGAGCGGCTGACGCTCGAGGCCGCGCCGTCGGTGGCGCGGGCGCGGTGCCTCCCGCCGTCCGCGCCGGGCGGGCCGGTCCGGGTCCTGGTGGTGCCCCGGGTGGACATCCCGCCGGAACAGCTGCAGCTCGACGACCTGGCGCTCCCGGAGAACCTGGTGCGCGACGTGTCGGAGTACCTCGACGCCCGTCGGATCCTCACCACTGCGGTCGAGATCACGACGCCGCTCTACCAGGGGGTCACGGTGGTGGCCCGGGTCCGGGGAACGCCGGGCGCCGACCCCGAGCTCATCCGGGACCGGATCCTCGACGCCCTGTACTCCTACATCAACCCGATCGTGGGGGGGCCGGACGGCACCGGGTGGCCGTTCGGACGGGAGCTGAACGTCGGTGAGGTGTTCGCGCTGCTCGCGGGCATCGACGGCGTGCTCGGCGTCGAGGAGGTCCGCCTGTTCCTGGCCGACCTCCGGACCGGCGAGCGCCGGGAGGGCCGCCAGCGGGCGAGCAGCTCGCCGGACGCCATCTTCGGGTCGTTCCAGCACCAGGTGCTCGTGCGATGACCGCAGCGAATCCCCCGGCCCCGCCCGCTCCGCCGCCACCGGCACCGGCCGTGCCTCCCGCGCCGCCGCCGCTCCCCCCGGCGCCGCCCGCGCCCAAGCGCGGCGGCGGAGTCCCCCCGCGCACGCCCACCGAACACGACGGGCCGCCGCCCGGGTGGCTGCTCCGCGAGCTCCCCCGGCCGCTGGCCGAGGACGTGTTCCTCTCGCAGTTCCTGCGGATCTTCGAGGACATCGGCGGAGGCCTGCGGTCGCGAGTGGGGAGGTTCCACCGGGACCTCGACCCGGCCCTCGCCCCGCCGGAGTTCCTGCGGTGGATGGCCGGGTGGCTCGGGTTCGCGCTCGACCCGTCGCTCCCCGAGGAACAGCAGCGCAACCTCGTGCGGGCGGCCGGGCCGATGTTCCCGCTGCGGGGGACGAAGCGCGGCCTCCAGGGCCTGCTGGAGGCGTTCACGCAGTCGAAGGTCGAGATCACCGACGGCGGCGGGGTGTTCGGGTCGGGCGCGGCCCCGGCCGCCAGCAACCAGGTGACGATCAGAGTGTCGAGCACCGGCGCGATCAGCGAGGCCCACCTCATGGAGCTGGTGCAGCGCGAGGTCCCGGCCAACGCGGTCATCGACCTCCGGGTGGGCCGGCGCAAGCTCCGCGAGGACACGTTCACGGGCCCGGCGCCCGACATCCCCTACACGGTCGAGGGCCAGTTCACGCCGAACACCGACGACGAACCGACCGATCCCGGCCCCACCGGACCTCCTCCGCCACCGCCCGCCCCGCCCGGGTCGACCGGGTCGTGAGCGCCATCCGGCCGGAGTCGGTCAGGATGGGCGCGGCAACGGGACCGAGAGGACGCGTGCGACCGTGATCGTCAAATGCCCCCAGTGCGGGTCGGACTTCGACAAGGACGCGTACGAGTTCTGCCCGACGCCCGGCTGCGGGTACCCGTCGGCCTTCATCGTCACGCCGGAGGCGGAGGGGCAGGAACCCGACGAGATGCTCCGCCGTCCGGGCGAGCAGGCCACGGCGCCGCAGCCCGTCCTGCCTCCGACGCCGGAACCGGTGCCTCCGCCGACGCCACAGCCGGTTCCTCCACCCGTGCCGCAGCCGACCGTCCCCACGCCTCCCGTGCAGCAGCCGCCGCCCAAGAAGGGTCGGTCGACGGGGTCCATCGTTCTGCTCGCGTTCCTGATCGGGCTCCTCGTCATCGGGGTCGTGGTGTTCCTGCTGACTCGCGGCGGTGGCGACGGACCGGACGACGGGGCCACGACCGGGCCCGCCACCCCGGACTGCACGACGGAGTTCTTCGACGGCGCGCTCGGGGACCGGGTGCTCGGCCCGTGCCAGTCGGCGATGCGCGGGAGCGACGTGCGACAGGCCCAGGAACAGCTGAACGTCGTCCTGATCGGCACCCGCGTCCTCACGACCGACGGGTCGTACGGTCCGAAGACCGCGACCGCGGTCCACGACTACCAGGTGTGCCGCGGGATCACGCCGGCCAACTCGATCATCGATGAGCGGACGGCCAACACGCTGGCCGAGGACACCGGCGTCGACACGTGCGACACCTCGCTCCCCGACCTCGGGCCGCCCAACCAGCCGAAGCCCAGCCCGCCCCCGGTCACCACGGCTCCCGAGAATTCCCCTTCCCCCAGCCCGAGCCCGACGGATACCCTCACTTCCCCGACGACGACCTAGGAGCGACCGATGGCGATGATGCGATGCCCGCAGTGCGGGACCGAGTTCGAACGGGGCAATCTCGAGTTCTGCCCCAACCCGAACTGCGGGTACCCGATCTCGTTCCTCGAGGAGTCCACGGCATCGACGGACCCGCTGCCGATGGAGCGCAAGCCGGGCGAGGCGGTCACCACGCCCATCCCGACACCGCCTCCCCCGACGCCGCCGCCCCCCAAGCCGCCGCGGAACCTCCGGCCCATCCTGTTCGTCGCCGGCGGAGTCGCCGTGGTCGCGATCATCCTCGTGGCGTTCCTGCTGCTGAAGGGCGACGGGAACGGGGGCACGGCCGAGCCGACCACGGCGCCGTCGGAGCAGCCGACGCAACAGCCCAGCGAGGAGCCCAGCCAGGAGCCGAGCGAGGAGCCGTCCGAATCCCCGTCACCCGCCCAGACGACGGCGCCCGTGCCTCCGGTGGGGATCCAGCTGACGTGGCAGGCGGCCGACCCGCAGACCGACCTCCGGGGAACCGGCGCCCAGGCGATCAACGCGATGGTCGGATCGTCGAAGGAAAACGGCCAGCTCGTCGCCGGCGGGTCCACCGAGTCGCTCGGCGAGAACGACGCGGCCGTGTGGCACTCGGCCGACGGCCGCACATGGACCCTCGTCACCGGCCAGGACTCCCTGGGCGGTCCGGGGGAGCAGCAGATCAACGGCATCTCGCCGATCAAGGGCGGCGGGCTCATCGTCGTCGGCTCGGACACCTCCTCCGGGAGCGAGGACGCCGCGGTCTGGCTGTCGCCGGACAGCAACCAGTGGAACAAGGTCTCGAGCTCGGCGCTCGGGGGGCCCGGGAAGCAGTCCATGAACCGCGTGGCCGCGACGGGAACCGACGTCGGCATCCTCGGCGTCGGCTCCACCACGAACACGGATGACGGAACCCAGGACGGCGCGATCTGGTCCTCCCCCGACGGTGGGAACAGCTGGACGCTGCTCCCGGCGGGCGACCTCGGCGGGCCCGGCGACCAGGAGGTCCTCCGCGTGACGGTCTTGAGGTCCGGCATCACGACGGGGTTCATCGCGGTCGGCACCTCGACGCTGAACGGCGACAGCGACGCCGCGGTGTGGACATCGGTCGACGGGCAGGAGTGGGTCCGGGCCCCCGATCCCGACGGGATCCTCGGCGGCGACGGGAACCAGGGGATGACCGACGTCCAGGAGTTCGGCGACCTGCTGGTGGCGGGAGGTTTCGACACGGGTGACGGGCTCGACGGCGCCATCTGGACGTCGTCGAACGGCACCGACTGGACGCAGGTGACCTCCGACGAGCTTGGAGGCGCCGGCGATCAGGTGATCAAGCGCATCCTCACGACCAAGCCGGTCGAGGGGCTGGCGGTGCCGGCGATCGTCGCCGCCGGGACGAGCACGGTGGACGGGGATCAGGACGGCGCGCTCTGGTACTCCGACGATGGCGAGGCCTGGAACCGGGAGACGTCGTCCGAGGCTGCACTCGGCGGGCAGAACGCCCAGTCGATCAACACGATCAGCCAGCTCCGGACGGGGCTTGTCGCGGTGGGATCCGACGCCTCCGCCGGCGACGACAACGCCGGCGTGTGGACGGCGGATGCGCCCCCGGCGGAGGAATAGGCGACAGCTACCGCCGTTTCGACGTCCCCATGAACCCGGAGGCGAGCGCCAGCACGCTGCCGAACAGGCAGACGAACGGGCCATTGCCGAGGTCGCGTGAGGACATCACGACGATGAAAGCGATCAGGAACAGCATCGCCAGGCCGGCGCCGATCTTGGTCAGGAACGCCCGCCGGGAGAGGATCCCGAGCCCCGCCACGACGGCGAGGACCATCACCGCGAGCCCACATGACACGAAGAACGCGACGGGATCCTCGAATGTCGGCGGCCGGCCCTGCTGGTCCAGTGCGATGTACACGAACGCCGGGATGGTGATCTTCGTGCCGGCGATCCTCCCCGCCCACGGCATGAACGCCCCGACCACCATCAGCCCGGCGCCGAGGAGCGTGAACAGCACCCGAAGCAGGAAGAGCCGGACCGCCGTGATCGTGGGCCGCTGGATGAACGTCGCGCTGGCCACGAGCTGGGAGTGAGCTCCCTCCCCCCGGACCACGAGCTGACGGTTCCGGTCCTCGCCGGTGAAGGGGCGCTTGGCCGCGACCCGCACCCGCGACCACCCCTCGCCGCCGGGCGGGACGGCCACCGCGGCCGGCTCGAAGGTGAACGCGACCTCGCGCTCCGGGTCCTCCCCCACCAGCACGATGTTCAGCTGGGTGTTGCCGCCGTTGCGGACCGTCGCGACCAGCTCACCGTCGTTCTTCCCGTGGACGACCTGGGGGTCGAGCTTGATCGTCTCGCCGGCGACCACCTCGACGACGTTGATCTCGACCCGCTCGGTCCCGGTGACCTGGGGGTTCGACACCGACGTGGCCTTCACGCCGACGATGCGCTGCCCCGCCGTGACCAGCCGGTCCTTCGGGATGGAGATCTCGATCTCGACCGTTCCGTCCGTGTCCGGGAACAGCCGGATCCGGTCGGGCTGCGAGTCGAGCCACTCGCCGGTCCCGATCACCGAGACGTGGAACTCGTCGACGATGCGCGTGGCGTTGTAGACCCGAGCGGTCAGCTTCACAGCCTCCCCGCCGGGCTTGAGGTCCACCTTGGTCGGCTCGACGTGGAGCCGCAGCGCGTCCGCCATCCCCGATCCCGCCCGGATGCTATCCCGGCGTGGACTGGCCGTTCACGCCGGGAGACGCGGGCTGGTCTCCAGCAGCGGACCCCTGCTTGATCCAGCCGTCGGTTCCTTCGGCCAGCACGTCCCAGCGGCGGCCGAACGCGTGGAGGCCGCGAACGTCGAGCTTTCCGATTTGCTCCGGGACCAGGGGATCGACCTGGAGCGCGCCGTCGCGGGGCTCGGCGCCGAGGATCAGCCGCAGCCAGAGGAACGGCGCCGCCGTCGCCCAGGCCTGCGGGCTCGACGCCGTCGGGTAGCGCACCGGGAAGCCGCTCTCGCCCCGCGCGTAGCCGGCGAACACCTCCGGCAGGCGGTACTGCGAGAAGCCGGCGGCCTCGATCATGGCCGTCGCGATGCGGTTGGCCTCCCGCCGGTACCCGTATCGCGCCAGCCCGGCGCAGATCAGCGAGTTGTCGTGCGGCCACACGGTTCCGTTGTGGTACATGACCGGGTTGTAGGCGCCGTCGTTCACGGACATGGTCCGGACGCCCCACCCGCTGAACATCGCGTCGTCGAACAGCTGGCGCACCACGAGCGCAGCGCGATCCTCCGGAACGATGCCCGACCACAGCAGCTGGCCCATGTTCGAGGTCATCGAGTCGACGACCCGCTTCCCACCCGGCGTGTCGCCTGCCAACGCCAGCGCGTAATAGCCGCCTCGATCCGCGATCCAGAAGTCCTCGTTGAACCGCTCGAACAGCCGCGAGGCCTGCGCGCCGAGCCGGGCGGCCAGCTCCTCGTCGCCCCACACCTGCGAGGCGAGCTTCGCCGTTCGGACCTTCGCGTCGTAGACGTAGCCCTGGATCTCGCAGCAGGCGATCGGCGGCGCGGCCAGGTCCCCGGACGAGAACGCCATCGAGTTCGAGGAGTCCTTCCACCCCTGGTTCAGCAGGCCGCTCGCAGACCGGGTCATGTACTCGACGTAGCCGTCGCCGTCGCGGTCGCCGTACCGGTCGATCCAGTCCAGGGCGAGCAGGGCATGCGGCCGCAGCGCCTGCACCGTCTCCGAGTCGCCGGTCACCGCCCAGTACTCGTGCAGCAGGACCAGCCACAGCGCCGTGGCGTCGGCGGTTCCGTAGTACGGCCGATGCGGCATCTCGCCGAGCACCGTCAGCTCGCCGAACCGGATCTCGTGGAGGATCTTGCCGGGATCCTCGTCCTTGAAGTCGTTGACGTGCTTGCCCTGCAGGGCGGCCAGCGCCCGCAGCGCGCCCTTGGCCAGGTCGGGCCCGATCAGCAACGACTGGTACGACGTCACGATCGTGTCCCGGCCGAAGATTGCCATGAACCACGGCAGCCCGGCGGCCGGCAGCGAGTAGTCGTTCCCCTCGACCTCCGCGTGCAGGCGGAGCGCGGCGAGGTCCTCCGTCGACGTCTGGTACACGAGGTCGAGCAGGTCCCACGACGAGCGCAGCGCCGGCACCTCGTCCTTCCACCGGCGGAGGTCGGGCGAGCCCTCCCGCCACTGGATGAGCGCCATCGACGCGGCGCGTTCGGTCTCCTGGAGCGGCTCGAACTTCCGGTCGCCCATCCGGAACGCCACCAGAATCCGCGACTTCCACGACGCCCGGGGCTCGAGCCGGACGCGGAACACGAGGTCGTCACCCTCGATCGTCGCCGGCTCCGACGTGTTCACCCGTGTCGCCGCGGTGAACGTCTCGTGTTCGTATTCGAAGACGAGCGAACCGGCCGCCGCGTCGTGTTCCGAATGGAACCGGCCCCGCTTGTGGAAGTCCGACCGCTTCACCTCGAACAGGTCCGCGAAGTCGGCCCCGCACGACAGGCGCAGCTCGAAGTCCAGCGGAACCGTGACGTGGCTGGTCACGCTGATGACTTCGGTCAGACCGTCGCCGACGAACCGGAAGCGCTGGATCGACATGCTCCGGCCGGGGATCCCCTCGAGGTCGGTGTTCGTCAAGAAGAACGCGGCGGAGTCGTACTCGCCGGCGCCGCTCGACAGCAGCGACGGGCGGGTTCCGTTCACGGTGAGGGCGAATCGCGAGAGGAACCGCGTGTCCTCGTGGAACAACCCCCCCAGGGAGCCGCCGACCACGTCTCCGTGGTTGTCGGAGAGCATGAACGTCGATCCCCTGAGGATCTGGACCCAGCTGACCTCCGGGCTCTCGCCGGCCTCCGGCACGCGCTCGACCTCCCCGCTCCGCGGCGCCCGCGGAGGATATCCGCCGCCGGTAGTCATTTGGAAGCAACCCCTATGCTTGCCCGTGTCGATGTACCAACCACCCCCGGACGATCCCGGCCTTGCCCTGATGTCGCAGGTGGGGCCGTACCGGCTCGAAGACTTCCTCGGCGAGGGCGCCATGGCCCGCGTGTTCCGGGCGACCCGCACGGACACCGGCCAGGTCGTTGCACTCAAGCTGCTGCGGCCCAAGCTGGCGTCCGACCCCGTGTACCTGCGGCGATTCGTGCACGAGGCGCGCGCGGCCGGCTCGGTCCGCCACCCCAACCTCGTGCCGATCCTCGACGCCGGCGAGATCGACGGCCGGCCCTACCTGGCGGCGGCGTTCGTCGGCGGGCGCTCGCTGGGGGTATTGATCGAGGAACACGGAGCGGTGCCGTTCCCCGACGTGGTCCGGATCGCGCAGCAGGCGGGCGCCGGGCTCGACGCGCTGCACCAGGCCGGGCTCATCCACCGCGACATCAAGCCGGCGAACATCCTGCTCGAGCTCGACGGAACGGCCACCGTCACCGACTTCGGGCTGGCGAAGGGCCCGGCGTACACGGTGCTCACCAACCCGGGCCAGGTCATGGGAACGCTCGACTACCTCGCGCCCGAGCTCATCCGGGGCGGCAAGGGAACGCCGAAGTCGGACCTGTACGCGTTCGGCTGCGTGGTCTACGAGTGCGTCACCGGCAAGCCGCCGTTCGGCGAGCGGCCGATGTTCCAGCTGGCGCAGGCGATCCTCAACGAGGCGCCGCCCGACCCGACGATCGGCCGCCCCGACCTGCCGCAGCAGCTCCACTGGGCGGTCGGCCAGGCGCTGCTGAAGGACGCGACCCACCGCCCGCCGTCGTGCACCGTGTTCGCGCAGATGATCGCCAACTGCGCGAACCCCTTCGCCGGCTGACCGGTCCGGCTCAGAGCTCCCCGGTCACGTCCTTGGCGCACGCCTGCCGGCTGCGGGAATCGCCCGGCGTGAAGCCGCACAGCTCGACCTGCGCGTCCACGTAGACGCGGTAGTGGAACGGCCCGACCGAGTAGCGAACGAAGAACCCGTCGATCCGGTGCGCGCCCGGGCGGGCGAGACGGACGACGGGGATGAAGGCGAGGTCCCAGTCACGGGCCGGCCTGGGAGGCAGCTCCGCGCCGGCCATCGGACGGGTTCGGGGGTCATCCGGCCGGACGACCTGACCGTCTCCGATGGCGCACCGCGTGGAGTGGCACCCGCGCAGAACCGCATCGACGAGGCGCACCCCCCGCGTGGGATCGACGCGATTCGGTGACCTTCCCGAGACCCATCAACCCGAACTATCGAGGTCGTCGGCGATCCGCTGCGCCTCGCCTTCAGTGAGGTTGCCCGCGACCTGGATGTTCCCCGTCGTGACCATGTCCTGCACGGTCGGAGCAGCGATCACGAGCCGGTCGTACAGCATTGCCGCCTGTCTCCCGACGAGGCGCCTCGTCAGGACGCGGAGCTCCTCGGTCCCCCGGTCGTCGAGCCGGACCTCGACGGTCCAATCGCCGCCCAGCTCGACCGCGGTCGCCTCCCGGACGTCGCTCGCGAAAACCGCCGGCGGGCCGACCCGGACCTTCATGTCGAGGTTCGGGGAGTAGAACCCGTCGCCGTCCGAGTCGGCAAAGGTCACGGCGTCGCCCTTGGCGTCCGTGGGCTGCTCGGAGAATCCGGGGTCGTCCCGGTACGGGTCGTCGGTCCGGAGCACGCCGGTCGTGAACGGCGCGCCCGCGAGATCGCCGTCCGAGCCGAGCGACGAGTTCAGGACCTCCCGGACCTCGAACCCACGGCCGAGCCCCGACGCATCCCCCGTGGCGGGCCCGCCGTCGGACGAGTGCCCACACGCGGATCCGGCGGCGACGAGCAGCAACAGCGCCATGCGGAACGACCTCGGCATCCCGTTCACTCCACCTCCGGGTGGTCGGATCACGGTTCGATTGTCGCGCAGGAGGGCCGAATCGACCGGATGTCAGGCGGTGTCGTCGGCGAACGCATCGACCGTTGTCCGCGGAACATCAGCACCACGACAGCGAGCGCAACCAGGAGGCTGACGAGATCGAGGAGGATCGCGCGGTGGTCCTGGAGGCGGCCGAGCGTCGCCACCACGATGCAGGCCTCCACCAGAACGATGCCGAGGCGGAGTCCGAAGCCGGGCTCGTGGCGCAACCTCGAGGCAACCACGGCGAGGATCGCGGCGAACCCGATCCCCACGACGCCGACCGGGGCGATGAATGGTGCGGGGCCCACGGGCGAGCCGATCCGTTCCCCCGCGATGACGGCGACGCTGGCGATCCCGACCGCGAGGGCTTGCAGCGCAACCAGGACGCGCCCGCCAGCCGCAGCGGGGGTGAGGCGTTCCGCTTCCTCGGGCGGCGGCTCGGGGTCGAGCACCGATGACACCGCTCGGATGAGCCCGACGCTCGGCCGGCGAGGCTGGAACGTCGCGTATCGCGACTCCCACCCGCTCGGGCGGAACTTCGCCTTGAAGCGGCTGAGCGACGCGAAGTGGTACCGCGCGTCGAACCGTTCGAAGGCCAGCCGCAGCGCGCCGGACAGCCACCGCGCGCGGCGGTCCATCTGCCGGTCCGAACCGCGGAGCGGCGCGATCCCGAGCGTCGCGAACTCGAAGCCGGCCTCGGCCAGACGTTCCAGGGCTTCGACGATGAGCAGCTCGGTGGCGCCGGTCACGGTGCCGGGCCGACGGACCAGGTCCTCGAGGTACCAGCCGTTCCTCCCATGGACCGGCGTGCACGCGAGTACCGCGACCATCCGGCCGTGTTGCCGCGCCACGAAGATCCGCTTGTGCTCGCGCAGCGCGAGCGGCGCCGCCTGCATGAACGAACGAACCGGCCGGCGCCCGAGCGATTCCTCCCAGGCGGCTCGGACGTCGGCGATCTCGCGTTCCACAGCCGGGTCGGCGGAGCCGGGCGCGTACTCCTCGATCTCGACACCGGCCCGTCGCGCGTGGTTGCACGCCCAGCGCAGCTTCTTGCCCGGGTCGCCCCTCGGCCGCTGCCACGTCGATAGCTCGAACACGGGCTCCTCGCCGATCTTCAGCACCGCGTGCCGGCCCTGCATCGCCAGCTGCGCGACGTCCTCCTGCACCGGCACCATGCAGACCCGAACCCGCTGCGATCGCATGACCCTGGTGAACTCCTCGACCAGCGTCGGCTCGTCGCCCCGGCGCGCAGAGCGGGTCGCCCCACGCCAGCGCGGTTCCGTGCGAGAGCACGTAGGGCACCCCGCCGTCGATCGACGCCGACTCGTACAGCGACCACGGCCCCTCGTACATCGCGAGGAACGAGTTGGGATTCCTCCCGTACCGCTCGAGCAGCTCGAGCAGGCGCGACCGCTGGGCGTCGTCGAGCCCGGCCGCCGGCGGGGACGTGTTCCGGAACATCGGCCGGGATTGTGACGGAAACGTCCTCCCGGGAACAGCCGGCGCGGCCGATCGGCGAACGGTGGGCCTCGATTGCGCACGCGGCCGAATACCATGGGGCCGTCCATGGCGAAGAAGAGCAAGAACCGTTCCCGCGCGCAGCAGCAGCAGGCGCGGGTGAAGGCCGCAGCAAGCCGGTCGCAGTACGCGGCCACGCCCTCGACACCGGCAGCCAAGCCTTCGAGCAAGCCCTCGTCGAAGGGCCCGGCGAACCGGTCGCGCAGGCTCGCACCGGAGCAGCCCCAGCGGTCGCGTGTCCGTTCCGGCCTCGGACGGCCGATGGTCATCGGCATCATCGGACTGGTCGTCCTCGGTGGGTGGTTCGGCTGGCAGTGGCTCCAGTCGCGCAAGGGGCCCGAGCCGCTGACGTTCGCGACGCCGGCCGCCTCGCTTTCGCCCAACCCCGACCTGGCCGGGCTGCAGACGGACGACCCGCCGTGGGATGCCGCGCTCGGTTCGCTCCGCGAACGCCTCGAGCAGCTGGGGCTTCCGGTCCTCACGGCCGAGGACCTCAGCCTGCACTTCCACGTGCACCTCGACGTCCGGGTGGACGGTAAGACCGTCGCGGTCCCCGACGACATCGGGCGGAACGAGGGCGCCGGCTACATCACCGTCATCCACACGCACACGGAGGACGGGATCATCCACATCGAGTCGCCGAAGGGGCACGAATACACGCTCGGGCAGGTGTTCGACGTGTGGGGAGTGCAGCTCAACGATGAATGCCTCGGCGGGCTGTGCAACGAGGGCGACCAGAAGCTCCGCGTCTACGCAGACGGTGAGCTGCTCGACCCGGCCGAGGTGCGGCTGCTCATTCTCAGCTCGCACCAGGAGATCGTGGTCACCTACGGAACCGCCGATCAGGTCCCGAACCCACTCCCGTCGCGGTATTCGTTCCCGCTGGGATCCTGACCGGCCGTTCGCCTCGCTACAGCAGCTTGCGGAGGACGCGGCGCTTCAGGCCGCTCCACGGCGGGTACTGCACCGGCGGGTCGGGCCTGGCCGGCTTGGTCATGATCGGTTTGCGGTTGCTGAAGGTCTCGAACCCCTCCCGGCCGTGGTACGAGCCGTAGCCGCTCTCTCCGACGCCGCCGAAGGGCAGCCCCGGCACGGCGAAGTGCACGACCGTCGCGTTCACGCAGGCACCGCCGGACGAGGTCCGTTCCAGCACGCGTTCCTGCGCCGACTTCGACTTGGCGAACACGTAGAGCGACAGTGGCTTGTCGCGTTCGTTCACGAAGCGGATCGCGTCGTCGAGCGAGTCGACCGCGATGACGGGCAGGATCGGCCCGAAGATCTCCTCCTGCATGACCGGCGCCGAGGGGTCGACGCCGCGCAGCACGGTCGGCGCGATATAGCGGTCGGCAGGGTCGACCTCGCCGCCGGCGACGACCTCCTTGAAGCCGCCCCGGTCGAGCAGGCCGGCCAGCCGCTGGAAGTGTGCGTCGTTGACGATCCGCGCGTAGTCCCCGCTCGTCTTGGGGTCGTCGCCGAAGAACGTCCGGATGGAGCCCCGGAGCGCTTCGACCAGCGCGCGCTCGACGTCGCGGTGCACCAGCACGTAGTCGGGCGCGATGCAGGTCTGCCCGGCGTTGATCCACTTCCCGAACGCGATCCGCCGCGCCGCCATGCGCAGGTCGGCGTCGGAGTGCACGATGGCCGGGCTCTTCCCGCCGAGCTCGAGCGTGGTCGGCGTGAGGTGCTTCGCCGCGGCCGCCGCCACGATCCTGCCGACCTTGCCGTTCCCCGTGTAGAGGATGTGGTCGAACCGCTGTTCCAGCAGAGCGGTGGTCTCCTCGACGCCGCCCTCGACGATCGCGACGGCCTCCGGGTCGAGGTACTGGGGAACGAGCCGCGCGAGCGTCGCCGACGTGGCGGCCGAGATCTCCGACGGCTTGCCGACCACCGCGTTCCCGGCGGCGAGCGCGGCGATCATCGGCTCGAGCAGCAGCTGGATCGGATAGTTCCACGGGGCGATCACCAGGGCGACGCCGAGCGGCTCGCGGACGACGCGCGCGGAGGCCGGCTGCTGGACGACCGGAACCGAGACCCTCTCCGGCCGCATCCAGTCGGCCATGTGCTTCAGCGTGTAGTCGACGTCGCGGGTGGTGAGGATGACGTCGGTGAGCCACCCCTCGAGGGCCGCCTTGCCGAGGTCGGTCGCGAGCGCCTCGAGGAACTCGTCCTCGTGCTCCCGGAGCATCTGCTTGATGTTCTGCAGCTGGGCGCGCCGCCATGCCACCGGCCTGGTCCGCCCCTGGTCGAACGCCTCCCGGAGCCGTTCGACCAGCGCCGCCGCATCTTCGGGCTTCGCTTCGGGAGCGACCGTGGGCCTCGGCGCCGCCGCGGTCGTCTGGGGCCGGTGGACGCCGGGAACCGCCTCCGCCATCGCGATCACCTCTGCTCTCGTGTGCGGGCTGTCCAGTCATTGTGCCCGATCAGCAGAGGAACCATTCCCGCGACGGTCGGATCGCCTCGCGCTCAGTGACAGCCGGCGAACGAGAAGTGGCCGGGATCGGTATCCGGTTCCGACTGGCACCACCCGGCCTCTTGCAACGCAGTGATCACTCCGGGCGTATCGAGGCTCCCCTGGGTGATGTCGATGGCGGCGCCCAGCTGGTGGTACGAGGCGCCCGGCGAGGCACAGGTCCCGGGACACCCGTTCGCGTTGCCGCAGATGTTCCGGCACGCCGCGGCCTGCTCGGCGCACGAGCGGTAGCTCTGCACCACCGAGATGTTCCCGTCGCTTTGGCGCTGCGCCTTTCGGAACGCCTTCAGCGCCGGCTGCTGCAGCGTGATCCCCTGGAACGACTGCAACGGCGGCGCCTCGGCGCACGTATCGGAGGGATGAACGACCGGATCGTGGCTCCGCGTGAACCAGACGACGCCCGCCGTCGCCACGACGGCCACCACGATCCCGACCACGACGGTCCTGCGGCCGACGCGCGCGCGAACGGAATGCCTTCCCATGAAGGCTCCGACCCTACCGAGCGCCTACCCACAGCGCGACGAACCCCGCCCGGATGCCACCGAATCGCCACTCGGGCCGCGATGCGCTACAACGGTCGGCATGAGCGGGCCGGTCGACGAGATGGCGGCGGTGACGTCGGACCTCGGCGTGAGCGCGATCGAGGTGCGGGAGGGCCGCTCGACCTCGATCGGGCGGATGGGGATCCTCCGCGTGCTGCCGACCAAGGGCCGGCGGACGGTCGGGCCGTGGTGCTTCGTCGACCTGATGAACCCCGACGACCTCGAACACCCGCCGCCGCTCGAGATCGGGCCGCACCCGCACATCGGGCTCGCCACGGTGACGTGGCTGTTCGCCGGCGCGGCGCTCCACAGCGACTCCCTCGGGAGCGAGCAGCTCATCCGGCCGGGCGAGCTCAACCTCATGACCTCCGGGCGCGGGATCGCACACGCCGAGCTCGGCGTCGAGACGGGCGTCGCGACCGGAACGAACGGGATCATGGGCGCGCAGATGTGGCTGGCCCTGACCGACGACACGAGGAACGCCGGGTCGGCCTTCCAGCACCTGGGCGAGCTGCCGGTCGCCGATCTCGGTTCCGGCGAAGGCCACGTGCTGATCGGGGCGCTCGGCGAAGCGACGTCCGACGCCAAGGTGGACCACCCAACCATCGGCGTCGACGTGACCTTCCGGTCGTCGCTCGAGCTGCCGACCGACCCGACGTTCGAGTACGGCGTCGTTCCGATCGATCAGCCGGTCAAGATCCAGGACGCGATCGTGGAACCCGGCTCGCTCGCGCTGGTCCCGACCGGCTTCCAGCAGCTGTTGTTCGCAGCGCGCGGCGGCCCGGCCCGGATGCTCGTGCTCGGCGGGGAGCCGCTCGGCGCGGAGATCAAGATGTGGTGGAACTTCGTCGCCCGCACCCTCGACGAGATCACCGAGGCCTGGCGCGCGTGGCGCGACCACGACGACGACCGCTTCGGCCCGGTTCCGTCCGAGCTCGCGCGGATCGACGCGCCGACCCCACCCTGGTTGCGGAACCCGGACGCCTGAGGCACGTCCCCGACGTGAGGTGGCGTGGCCGCGCCCTGCTGGACTACGTTCACCCATCATCCGGCTGCCGATTACATGGAGGGGAGCGATGGCTGACGAGGTCACGAGGCGACAGGCGCTGGCTCGCGCCGGGGTGGCGGCGGTCGGAAGCGGCGTCGTCCTGGCTGCTCTGGCCGGTCCGGCCGGGGCCGAGCCCGAGGGAGTCCAGGGAACCTGGAAGATCCAGCCGGGCACGGGCGACAACCCGGCCGGGTTCCACGCGCTCGCCGCGTTCGCCGCTGGTGGAGTGTTCCTCACGACCGGATCCGACGAACCGGGAACCGGCATCGGACAGTGGACGAGCCCCGCGGCCGACCGGTTCGCGTTCACCTATCAGAACTTCCACTTCGACCCGGACCTCCAGCTGCACCACACCACCAAGGTCCGGGCGGCAGGGAGGTTCGCCGGAGCGGAGCTCAAGGGGCTCGCGACGCTGACCGCGGTCGGCCCGCACGGCCATCCGCTGTTCCCGCCGCGGAAGTTCCGGTTCACGGGGAAGCGAATGCTGGTGGAGAAGCCGTAGCGGGTCAGTCCTTCAGCTTCAGCAGGCTGCCTCGCTGGGTTCAGGGCTCCTCGAGGCCGAGCCGCCGGTGCCACTCGACCATCGACTCGTCGGTGTTCGTCTCGAACTGCGGGTCGTCCGGCGAACCGATCGGCGGAACCCACGGCATGCGTTCGTCCAGCCGGACGTGGAAGTACTCGGGCGGCGTCGGCAGCGGCGTATCCACCGCCGCCGCGAACGGATACGTCCATTGCGGGAACGCGGGAATCTCGAGCAGCAGCGGGCTCCCGCACTGCGGGCAGAACGTGCGCGATCACGGGCTCGACCGGATGCTCGTACCGCGTCGGCTCGAGTTCGCCGGACAGCACGAGCGTGTCGGCGTCGGCGATGACGTTGATCGACGCGCCGATCGACCCTGCCGTCTTCCGGCATCGCCGGCAGTAGCAGATCCGGTACGGGTACGGCGTCTTCGACTCGACGGAGAACCGCACCCCGCCGCACTCGCACGACCCCTCGAGCAGCATCGAACGAACCTCCCAGCCGGGCCCGACGAGGATAGTGGCGCGAGCTACTCGGAGCGGTGGTCGCCGTCGCGGCCGACCACGAACCACACGGCCTTGACCGGCACGTCGCCCGTGTTGAACAGCCGGTGCGGGATCGTCGAGTCGAACGCGATCGAGTCGCCCGGCTGGAGCTCGTACTCCTGGAACCCGATCCGGATCCCGAGCGTGCCGGTCATGACGTAGCCGTACTCCCGCCCGGCGTGGCGGATCGACGACTCGTCGGCGGTCGACGCGCCGCCGACCTCGTACGTCACGTGCAGGAAGTCGATCCCCTCCTGGTCGGCGGTGAGCTCCTCCCACCGGACGCCGGAGTCGAGGTCGATCGCCGGGCGCTCGCCAGGGTGCGCGACGGGCGAGCGCGCCGCCGGGCCGCTGTCCGCAGCCACAGCACCGTTCCCGTCCGGGGCGTAGTGCTCGCCGCGAATGACCTGGTCGAGCGACACGCCGAGCTCGGTGACGATCGAGTACAGCGTTCCGACCGACGGACGTGACTGGCCGCTCTCGAGCTGGGAGATGAGGCTCGCCGACAGCCCGAGCCGGCGCGCCAGCTCGCGCTGGCTGATCCCCGCCTTGACGCGTTCCTCGCGCAGGCGGTCGCCGATTCCCTCGAGGACCTCCGCATCGCCCTTGGCCTGTTGCATCAGCGCCTCACGACAGCATCCACCCGCCGTCGACGAACAGGTTGACGCCGTTGATGGCCGGATTCTCCAGCACGAACACCGTCGCGTCCGTGACGTCGGCCGTCGTGGGGAGCCGGCCGGTCGGGGTTCGTTCCAGCACGTGGGCGAGCGACTTGCCCTCCCAGAACGGCGTGTCGGGGATGAACGCCGGATGGATCGCGTTGAACCGGATGGGCTTCAGCTCGACCGCGAGGGTGGTGATGAGCGTGCTGATTCCGCCGTTCACGGTGGTCACAGTCGTCGACCCGGGATAGGGCCGCTCCTTGGCCAGCCCACCGAAGAACACGACCGACGAGTCGTCGGACATCCGGTCGACCAGGGCGTGCACGCATTCGGTGTACCCGATGAGCTTGACCGTGAGCAGGTTGAGGGCCCCGTCGATGTCGTAGTCCCGGGCGGTGTTGTTGTCGCGCGCGATCGCGGCCACGACAAGCCGCGAGACCGGCCCCACGCTCGCCAGCCCCGGAATGATCGATCGCGGGTCGGTGAGGTCGAGCGCGAGGCCCGTCACGCGGTCGCCGATCTCGGCGGCCGCGGCCTCGGTCCTCGCCTGGTCCCGCCCGGTGATGACGACCGATGCACCGCGCTGCTGGTAGTGGGCCGCCACGGCCCGTCCGAGCCCCGTGGTGCCCCCCACCACGACAACGGCGCCTTCGGTCATCCCCGCCTCCCCTGCGTTCCGGTCGGGGCACCCTACCCGATCGCGATGCCGCCTGTACAGTCCGGCTGTTCAGTCCGCCCGCTCGCGCTTGACCTGGCCAGGCTCCGGCGCATAGTGTCCGCGCATGCCGGGGGGCGCGGTGCGAACAGTGGCAGTGATCGGGACCGGCCGGATGGGCGGCGCCATGGCCGGGACGATCACCAGGGCCGGGTTCGACACGATCCTGTGGAACCGCGACCCCGCCAAGGCGGAACGGGTCGCCGAAGCCTGCGGCGGGGCGGCCGTCGCCTCGTCCGCCGCCGAGGCCGCGTCGAAGGCCGACGTGGTGCTCACCAGCCTCGCCGACGATGCCGCGCTCGAGCTCGTGTACCTGGGTTCCGATGGTGTCGTCGAAGGGATCGGCCCGGACGCCGTCGCGGTCGACACCAGCACGGTGGACCCGTCGACCGTCGAGAAGGTCGGGGCGGCCGTCGACGCGACCGGAGCGGGGTTCCTCGACTGTCCGGTGTCGGGGAGCGTGAGCACCGTCGAGGCCGGCACCCTGACGATCATGGCCGGAGGCGACCCCGAGCTCGTCGACCGGGTTCGCCCGGTGCTCGACGCGCTCGCCGCGAAGGTCGTCCACACCGGCAAGCGCGGTTCCGGCTCGGCCACCAAGCTCGCGATCAACGGACTCGTGCATGCCCTCGACGTGGCCCTTTCGGAGTCGCTCGTGCTGGCCGAACGGGCCGGCGTCGACCGGATGACCGCTTACGACGTCTTCGCGAGCGGCGCCACCGGTGCGCCGTTTCTCCAGTACAAGCGGAGCGCGTTCGAGGACCCGGACGGAACCCCGGTCGCGTTCACGATGGAGCTCATGGCAAAGGACCTCGAGCTGATCACGGGCCTCGCCGAGCGCGTCGGAGCTCCGATGCGCCAGGCCGGGACCACGCTCGACATCGTCCGGAACGCGCTCGCCGAGGGCTACGGCCCGCGCGATATGAGCACGATCGCCGTCTACCTGCGCGAAGGGGCGAACTAGATGGCCGCCCACATCGTCAAGGCAAAGGCCGACCTCGCGTTCGCGACCTCGCCGGAGTTCGAGGGCCGCTCCAGCGGCTACGCGGGTGACTCGGTCGTCGACGAGGCCGCAGGCGCGGTCCAGACCGGGTTCCGGGTCGCCCGCATCGATCCCGGCGGCGGCGTCGACACCCACGTGCACTCGTTCGAGGAGTCGGTCTACGTCGTGGAAGGCCTGCTCACGCTCGACCTTCCCGAAGGCAGCTTCGAGCTGGTCCCCGGCGACTACGGCCTGATCCCCGTCGCCACCCCGCACGCGTTCCGGAACACGGGTCAGACGACCACCGAGTTCGCCGAGATGAAGGCGCCGCTGCCCAGGGAGCGGTTCGGCTACGACACGCAGTTCCCGAGCGCCTTGCAGCCGGGCAGTGCGCGAAAGATCGACGTCCGCGACCCTCGCACGCGGTCGTTCGGGCACATCGACCCGGAGAACATGGACCCGGCGCAGCAGACCCAGGACCGGCTCTCGCTGAGCGCCAGCATGCGCACCGCGCTGCTCGTCTACAGCGGGATCACCGTGAAGATGATGGTCGACTCCGACCTCGGCGCGGACCTGTCGACAATGTTCATGGTCCAGTACGAGCCGAACGGGTTCGCCGGCCCGCACGACCACCCGCTCGAGGAGACCTACATGATCCTCGAGGGCGAGGTGGAGGGGACGTTCGACGACGCCACGTACCGCCTGGGGCCGGGCGACGTCGCGTGGGCCGGCGTCGGCTGCGTCCACGGGTTCCGCAACGTCACCGAGGGCGGAACGGGCCGCGTCCGCTGGCTCGAGACCCAGGCCCCCCAACCGCCCGGCCGCCACTCCTACCGCTTCGTCCGCGACTGGACGTACCTGGAGAACACCCTGGCCCAGGACGATCTCGGTCAGCCGTCACCGAATGGGCAAGGAGCACGCCATGGATGACCACGAGTTCCCCGTCGCCACCAGCCCCGCGCCCGGCATCATGGGCGTCGACTGGGAGATGCGCGTCGACTTCGAGCGCCTCCGGCAGTACCGCCTGGCCCGCGTCCGCCAGATGCTGGACGAGTTCGAGCTCGGCGCCGTCCTGCTGTTCGAGACGTCGAACATCCGCTACGCCACCGCGACGCAGATCGGCTACTGGGCCTTCAACAAGGGCGAACGGTGGGCGCTCGTCACCCGCGAGGGCCGCCCCCGAATCTGGGACTTCGGCTCGGCGGCCAAGGCCCACCGCCTGCAGCTCCCGCACATGTACGACACCAAGAACTCAATCGGCGGGAACACCGGCCTGCAGGGGGCCATCGGGCCAGAGACCGGACTTCATGCCCGTGCCGTCGATGAGATCAAGGCCGCCCTCAAGGAGGACGGCGTCGACGAGGACCGGCTCGGCGTCGACCTCGCGGAGACGGCGGTGTTCCTCGCGCTGCAGGCCGGCGGTCTCAACATCGTCGACGGGCAGCAGGCCATGATGCGGGCCCGCGAAATCAAGTCGCCCGACGAGATCATCCTGCTGACCCAGGCCTGCGCCATGGTCGACGGCGTCTACCAGGGCATCTTCGAGATGCTGAAGCCCGGCATCCGCGAGTCCGACGTGGTCGGGTACGCGCACGCCCGCCTGTTCGAGATGGGATCGGAGTTCGTCGAGGCCATCAACTCGATCGCCGGTGAACGGTGCAGCCCGCACCCGCACGTGTTCAGCGACCGGCTCCTGCGGCCCGGCGACCAGGCGTACTTCGACATCATCCACGTCTTCAACGGCTACCGGACCTGCTACTACCGGACGTTCGTGGTCGGGCGGGCGACGCAGGCCCAGCGGGATGCGTTCAAGCTCTCCCGGGAATGGATGGACGCGGCCATCGACCTCGTCCGGCCCGGCGCGACGACCGACCAGATCGCCAAGGTGTGGCCGGCGGCCGAGGAGTTCGGGTTCTCCGACGAGATGGACGCGTTCGGGCTGCAGTTCGGCCACGGCGTGGGGGTCGGGCTGCACGAGCGGCCCATCATCAGCCGGCTGAACTCGCTCGAGACGCCGGTGGAGATCCAGGAAGGGATGCTGTTCGCCCTCGAGACGTACGCCCCCGCCGCCGACGGCCGGTCGGCCGCGCGGATCGAGGAGGAGGTCGTCGTCACCGCCGACGGCTGCAAGGTCATCACGCTGTTCCCGTGCGAGGAGCTCATGGTCGCCAATGCCTACTGACCCCCGCCTCGACTACGCGCTCCGCGAGCCCCGGCTCCCCAAGCCGGTGGACGAGTCGATGGCGTTCGCCGAGATCGACAACACGATCCGGCTGCGCATGTACCGGACGCTCCAGGAGCTCCGGCAGTTCGGCAAGCGGGCGCACGACCTGTTCTTGCAGAACCTGGTGAAGGGAACGACCCACCTGTCGCTGGGGCAGGAGGCCGTCGCGACCGGGTTCGGCGCGGCGATGAAGCCGGACGACTACACGTTCGCGACGTACCGCGGGCACGGGCACGCGCTGGCCCGGGGCATGGACCCCGGCGCCGCCATGGCCGAGCTGCTCGGCCGGGAGAACGGCATCCTTGGCGGCAAGGGCGGGTCGATGCACCTGACGGACGCCTCGAAAGGAATGATGGGCTCGTACGCCATCATCGGCGCGCACCTCACCATCGCGAACGGCGCGGCGTGGTCCGCGCAGATGCGGGGCACCGACCAGGTCGCTGTGGCGTTCTTCGGCGACGGCACGACCAACATCGGGGCGTTCCACGAAGCGTTGAACATGGCGGCGGTCTGGAAGCTGCCTGTCGTGTTCGTCTGCGAGAACAACCTGTACATGGAGTACACGCCGATCGACGTCGTGACGCCGGTCGAGAACCCGGCGGTGGACCGGGCGGCGGCGTACGGGATGCGCGCGACCCTCGTCGACGGGAACGACCCCGACGCCGTGTACCTCGTGGCAAAGGACGCGTTCGACCGGGCGCGGGCCGGTGAGGGGCCGTCGATCGTCGAGGCCGTCACCTACCGGAGCGGCGGCCACTCGCGGGCCGACCCCGGCAAGTACCGCCCGGCCGTCGAGGTCGAGGCATGGAAGGAACGCGACCCGATCCCGATGTACCGGGCCCGGCTGCAGTCGCTCGGCGTCTCCGACGACGAGCTCGACTCGATCGCCGAGGAGGTCGCGCAGCAGATCGACGACGCGACCGAGTTCGCCAAGGCCGGCGCCGAGCCCGGCGAGGGGGCCCTGTTCACCGACGTCTACGCCGACGGGGGTTCGACGTGGCGGAACTGACCTACCGGGAGGCCGTGGCGTACGGGATCGCCCAGGAGATGCGGCGCGACCCCGCGCTGGTGATGCTCGGCGAGGACGTCGGGCCGGCCGGCGGCGTGTTCAAGACGACGGTCGGGCTGGCAGCGGAGTTCGGCCCCGACCGCGTCCGCGACACACCGATCTCGGAGCAGGCCATCCTCGGGGCGGCGATGGGCGCCGCCATGACCGGCATCCCCGTGATCGCCGAGATCATGTTCAGCGACTTCCTGGCCGTGTGCTGGGACATCGTCGCCAACGAGATCGCCAAGAGCCGGTACATGACAAACGGCCAGGTGTCGTTCCCGCTGGTGATTCGGACGGCCAACGGCGGCGGCGTGCGGTTCGGCGCGCAGCACAGCCAGAGCGTCGAGAACTGGGCGATGATGATCCCCGGCCTCAAGGTCGTCGCCCCCTCGACCCCGTCGGACATGGTCGGGCTCATGGCGGCCTCGATCCGCGACCCCGACCCGGTGGTGTTCTTCGAGCACAAGGGCCTGATGGGCACCAAGGGCGACGTGCCCGACGGCGAGGTCGTCGACACGCTCGGGTCCGCGAAGATCCTTCGCGAGGGAACGGATTGCACGATCGCCGCGCTCGCGCTCATGGTACCGCGGGCGCTCGAGGCGGCCGAGCGGCTTGCCGCAGACGGCATCTCGGCGGAAGTCATCGACGTCCGGTCGTTGGTTCCGCTCGACACACAGACGCTCTTGGAATCGGTCGGCAAGACCGGGCGGTTCTTCACGGTCGAGGAGAACCCGCGCCTCTGTGGGTGGGGCGCCGAGCTGGTCTCGATCGTCGGCGAGGAGGCCTTCTGGGATCTCGACGGCCCGAGCATCCGCATCACGACGCCGCACATCCCGCTGCCCGCGGCGGCCGCGCTGGAGGACCTGGCGATGCCGTCGGCGGACCTCATCTACGAGACCGTGGCGAAGTCGGTCGACGGCGGAGGCGCCCGCTCATGACGAGGACGCTGCTCCGTGGAGGCGTGGTCCTGACCCTCGGGACCAGAACGCAGAACCTCACTCAGGGCGACGTGCTGATCGACGGCGACCGGATCGCCGAGATCGGCACGGGCCTGCGGGCCCGCGACGCCGAGACCGTCGACGCGACCGACACCATCGTCATGCCGGGATTCGTCGACGCCCACCGCCACGCGTGGCGGTCCCTGTTCCGGAACATGGGCGGCGCCAGCCCCCTCCGCGACGGGCAGGGAGCGGGCACGGCGGCCCAGGCGTCGCCGGCGGTGCTCGGCGAGCGCTTCGGGCCGGACGACGTCTACGCGGCGACGCTCGTCGGGTTGCTCGGCGCCGCGGAGGCCGGCGTCACCACGGTGGTCGACTGGTGCGACCTCCCCGCCGGGGACGGGCTCGCCGAGGCCGCGCTCCGGGCCCATGCCGACGCGGGGCTCCGGACCGTGTTCGTCCTCGGGGCCCGCGGACTGAGCGGCGACGCGACGCGGGAATGGGTGGCGAGGCTCTCGGCCGGCGCCGGTCCCTCGACCACCGTGGCCTGGGGAACCGGCGAGCTCGGCCCCGACGACGCGGGCTCGCCCGAGGGGTGGGCGGCCGCGCGGGACCTCGGCCTCCACGTCCACGCCCACTGGGACTCGCCGGGCCCGGGGCCCGCCGTCCGCCTCAACGAGCGCGGCTTGCTCGGCGAGGACGTGACGTTCGTGCACTGCTCGGGGTTGGACGAGGCCGACCTCGACGCGCTGAAGTCGTCCGGCGCCTCCGTGTCACTGACGCCCTCGAGCGAGATGGCGGGCGGCCTGGGTTCTCCGCCGATCCAGGAGCTCATCGACCGCGACATCCGCCCGGGACTCGGCGTCGACGACGAACGGGTGGCGCCGGGCGACATGTTCGCGCAGATGCGGCAGACCATATCGCTGCAGCACGCGACCGTGTTCGACCGGAAGCTGATGGGCAAGGCCGGGCTCCCGAAGCTCATGAGCACCCGGGACGTCATCCGCTCCGCGACGGTCGAGGGCGCCCGCGCGGCAGGGGTCCGCGCCGTGACCGGGTCGCTCGAGCCGGGCCTCCAGGCGGACGTCATCGTGCTCCGCACCGACCGCCCGAACGTATTCCCCATCAACGACCCGATCGGGGCGGTGGTGTGGGGGATGGACACGTCCAACGTGGACTGGGTGTTCGCCGGGGGGCGGGTGGTGATGCGCGAGGGCCGCCTGCAGGCGGACCTCGCGCGCGTGCGCGACCTGGCGGCGACGGCCCGCGAGCGGGTCGTCGCCGACGCCGCCCTCCCGGTCGGCGCCGCGAACGGAGGTCAGCCGTGAGCCGCGCTGCGACCGCCAAGGCGCCCTCGACCAAGGCCCCCTCGTCGGCGCTGACCCAGTTCGTCGTGGCCTCGCGCTACCTCCCCGTGTACGTCGCCATCGTGCTCCTGGTGGTGGTGGCGAAGATCTGGGCTCCCGCAACGCTGGGCAGCGTGCCCCTCCGGGCGATCGCCCCCCTGGCGGCCGTGCTGGCGATCGCGGCCCTCGGCCAGATGCTGGTCATCATGACCGGCGGCATCGACCTCTCCGTCCCGGGGACGATGAGCCTGGCCGCGGTGGTCATGGTCGGGGTCGGCGAGCAGAACGACGCGCAGATCGGAAAGGCCATCGTCATCGCCCTCGTTGCCGCGGCCGTCGTCGGGCTGGTCAACGGGATCCTGATCGGCGGGCTCAAGCTGAACCCGCTGATCGTCACCCTTGCCGTCGGCCAGATCACCATCGGTGTGGTGTTCCGCTACGCCAAATCGTTCCCCGTGCAGAACCCCGTGCCCGAGGGATGGACCAACTGGGTGACGGGCCGCGTGTTCGGCCTGAGCGCCGTCTTCTGGATCGGCCTGGGGCTGACGATCGCCCTCGCCCTCGGCCTCCGCTACACGTCGATCGGCCGCAGGTTCCAGGCGGTGGGGGCGAACCCGGTGGCCTCGTATGCCGTGGGCGTCCGGGTGAGCGTGAACCAGATTCTGGCCTATGTCGTGGCAGCGGTCTTCTACGCCGCCGCCGGCCTGGCGCTGGCCGGGCAGATCGGCCGGCCCGGGGCCTTCGTCGGCACGCAGTACCTCCTGGCGCCGATCGCGGCGGTGGTGATCGGCGGCGCCTCGCTCGCCGGTGGTCAGGCGAGCGCGATCTCCACCCTTGCCGGCGCCATCTTCCTGACGGGCCTCAGCCAGATGATGCGGATCATGGGGCTCCCCACCGCGCTGCAGTTCGTGGTGTTCGGCCTCGTGATCATCGGAGGAATGCTGCTCACGGGCGACCGCATCATCCGCGGCGTCGAGCATCTGCTACGGGAACGCAAACGATCACGACGCACTGAGAAAGGAGGGGGCTGACCCGCACATCGGAGCAACGAACTCCGGCCAATCATTTCGGGGAGGAGACACATGCAACGAATTCTGAGGATCGCCGCCATCGTGGGCCTGCTCGCGCTGGTGGGTGCAGCGTGTGGGGGCAACGACGAACCCAAGACCACCACGGGCGCCGGCACGACCACGGGAAGCCAGACGACCGCCCCGACCACCAGCGGAGGGGGGCCGACCACCAGCGGTGGTGGACCGACGACCAGCGGTGGTGGACCGACGACCAGCGGTGGTGGCGGTGCCGACCTCTCGCAATACGGGGAGAGCACCGACGCCGATCCGGCGCTGATCGCCAAGGCCCTGGGTCCGGTGGACCCGTCGGACGAGGCGAGCTGGAACATCATTCTGGCCTCGGTCGCGCGGGTGAACGAGAGCCCCGATCAGGCCACGATCGACACGGCGATGAATTGCTTGAACAACCAGGAGTGCGACACCGGCTCCGGCGGCGACATCGTGATGGGGTATGCCGACGGCGGCGGCGACACGGTCAACGTCTGGCGTGCGGTGAGCCACATGGAGGCCATCCTCCAGGCGCTCAGCTACCCCGAGATCGGGACGATCGTCTCCACTGAGGCCAACTTCGACCCGGATCCCGCCGTCGCGGCCAACGACATCCGGTTCCTGATCAGCCGAGGCGTGGACTTCATCGTGGGCTATCCCGACCAGGGGGTCGCCATCGCCGACGCCATCAAGGAGGCCCACGACGCTGGGATCCCGTACACCCGTTCTCGGCGGGCTGGGTCGGCCTCCCGGACCAGCCCGGGCGCGCTGACTCCCGGCAAGGACTACCTGTCCGTGGTCGGCGAGGACCTCTGCGCGCTCGGCAAGTCCTTCGCCGATGTTCTCAACCAGGGTGTCGGCACGGGCGATGTGGCGATCCTCGGCGGGACTCCGGGGAACGCGCTCTCCCTCGGATGGCAGCGGTGCACGATCCCGGCGCTCGCGTCCGGGCTCAATCTGGTCGATCCGCCTGCGGACAAGAACTCCACGACCGGCGACACCTCGTGGTACGACCCGATCATCCCGGACGTGTTTCGAGGAATTCTGACCCCCCACCCCGACGTCAGGGGATGGGCGTACGAATACGCCGACGGGATGAACACGGGGCTGTCCGTGTACAAGGAGCTCGGGATCCCGGTGAAGAACCTCACCATGGCCCTGCGCACCGACGAACAGACCCTGTTCTGCGACTGGAAGAAGCGCAACGAGCCGACCTACCACATCTTCTACACGGCCGGTGGGAACTTCCAGTCACGGATCGGCGTGACCGCGTCCATGATGTCGCTCAAGGGTGCCGACATCCCCGCGGAGATCGTGGTTCCCCACGTGATGCGGGAAGTGACTGCGGCGGATTGCAACCCCGACCGGGTGAACCCGTACGTGTCGGGCACGTCGCTCGTGCCGGACCCGATCCTGCAGTTGATGTTCGCGAACTGATGAACGAAACCCAAGGAGCGTCGACGAACGGGGACGCCGTCCTCGAGTTGCGGGGTGTCTCGCGGCAGTTCGGGGCGGTTCGAGCGCTGACCGACGTCAGCTTCGACTGCCGTGCCGGTGAGGTCCATGCCGTCGTCGGCGAGAACGGCTCCGGGAAGTCGACGGACGGTGACAGAACTCTAGTAGGTCTCTGCGCATGCGTGCTTGGTCGGCGATGATGGCCGCGTCCTTGGCGTCGGTCTTGCCGTCGCCGCGGTAGGCCGCCGAGGCGTGGTGCACGATGCGCCCGGGGATGTACAGCAGGTGTTGATCACGCGCCAGGAGCAGCGAGATCACCAGGGCGCCGCCGCCAGCATTGAGGTCGATGGCCCATTGCACTAACCCGCCGTCAGCTAATGCGATCACGTCATCGATCAGGGCGGTCAGCGCGGCCTCGTCATTGCGTACACGCCGGGACAACAGCCTTTCGCCGGATGCGTCGATCAAGACGCAGTGGTGATCGAGCTTGCCGGCATCGATGCCTGCCCACAGCGATGGTCCTGCCACATCTACCTCCCAGTGTTGTTGTGATATTTGGCCCTGCAGACGACCACGCCGTCGCGTCCTTACACAGCGATCACATCGCGTCTCTCAATTAGCGGTCGAGTCGTCGCGGAACGCCGAGCGGCCAATCACTGTGAGCCATCCGCAGGCTGACGAAACGGAGCCATACCCGGCGTTCCAGGGTCGCTCATAGCCTAGAAACGGCAACTTAGAGGCCCAAGCAAAATGGTAAGGACGTAGT